>NZ_BOPC01000023.1 GCF_016863555.1 Micromonospora qiuiae
GTGAGCCCGAGCCAGGCGGGCGAGGTGAGGCAGCCGCGAGGCAGCGAAAACAGCAGCAACGGTCAGCAGCAGACGACGCGGGACGGCAAGACAGCCATGGCCGACACCACAGGACCGGTGGGCGACAGCACCCGACGGTGAGGCCCATCCGCGTTCACGCCGAAGAGGTCACGTGATGCAGGTGCCGTCCGGGCTCATGATCTCGTCTCTCACCAGCGGTACCAACGCCGACGAGCCGCCGTCATCCACGGTGACTGACATGCGGACCCGACCGTCGCCGTCGTCAATGGCGTAGCTGACCACGGTGTACCGCTTGCCGTCCCCGCCCACGACCAGGCGCATGTCCTTGTCGTCGAGCATTGCGCGCCACTCGTCATAGCCGTTGCGTCGCCATTGCGCCAGGCGTGCCTCGGCGAGCTGCGCTGCAGTCTCCTTGTTCAGCCCCACGCGGTCACTCTCCCACCCGGCTGGCTGTCGACAGCAACGGTGACAGCAGCGAGCCGCGACACGGACGGCCGCCAGGCGCGGACAGTCGTCGGAGGTCGCGGACGCGCATGAACCCCGCCGGACGAAGCGCCTAGAACTTACAAACGAGGGGTCGGCGGCGCCGGCGGCTATCCGGGGAGCCTGGGCTTGTGTTGCCGACCCATTAGTCTGCCTACATCCAAGCAAGCGGAGCGGGACGGCCGGGCATCCAGCATCGCCGCATACAGCGTTGCGCGCGGTATCCGGAGCACCTGTTCTCCTGGACTCCGGCAGTTGGCCATTGCCCGTACTGCACCCTCAGCGAAGAGGCGCGGTCTCGGGGGCCTCAACTCTCGGGCGATCCCTGCCCTTCGGACTGTTGCCCGGTCTCCTGAATCTTCGAGGGGCGGACCTTCCTCGCATCGGGCCGAGGTTCAGGCCGTCGCCAGGCCGTGAAACGTCGACCAGAGGTGTCCAATGGTGACGGTCGATGCCCAGCGTTTGCGCAGCTCAGGCGAGGACGGGCCACCTTTGTCCCGTTCGCCTGCCACCCGGTGACAGTTCAACGCCAAGTGGCGGCTACCGGGCTGCGAGTCGGGTGCCGGACAGATGGTGGTTGCCTTGGGTCAGCGGTCCGCTACGTTCGATCACCATGAAGGATCTGGGGCGATACTGGGGCTATCTGGCGTTCATCATCCTCGTTACGGCGTGGTGGACTCGCTCCGTGGGGCCGGTGGCGCTGCTTGTGCTGTCGCTACTGGTGACCGGCTTCTTCCTGTTTCAAGCGCCGGTCTGGTGCTGCGCCGTCAACCGGGACGGGACCCTGTGCCGGAACAACTCGGCCGGCCTTCTGCTCGGATGCAGCAAGCGGCAGCACAAGTGGCAGAAGCTCAAGATGACCGTCGTCCCGCACGCCTGGCGTCAGATGAATCGGGGGCTTTGGGCGTCGCCCAGGGAAGGGCTGACGACCCTGGGCGCGATCGTGGGGATGCTTTCGGCGATCGCGGCCACGGCGATCAGCGTTGCTGGGCAGTTTGCTGGCACGGCCTGACCAACTACGCGGCGAGCAGGTACAGGGTAGGCCCGTTGCCTCCAGAACGGATGCGCTCGGTGGCGTACAGGTCTCTGCCCGGCGCGCATCGGGCCGGCAGCGCGTGGTCAGGTTCGGCGCGGATACTGGCGGGGTGGTGGAGAAGCAGGCGACGGAGTTGACCCGGTGGACCATCCACGGTGAGCGGGTCGTGGACGACACCCGGCGGGCGCGGTTGAGCATTGCCGAGGTGGAGTTGCCGGACGGGGTTCGTTTCGAGCAGTACGTGATCCGGGCTCCCCGGTCGGCCATGGTCGCCGTACTCGACGATCAGGAGCGCCTGTTGTTGATGCGGCGGCACCGGTTCGTGTTCGACCGGTGGGTGTGGGAGCTGCCCGGCGGCTACCTCGACGACGATGAGCACCCGACGCAGTGCGCGGTACGGGAGGTCGAGGAGGAAACCGGCTGGCGGCCCCAGGGAGTCGAGTCGTTGCTGTCCTTCCAACCCTGGGTCGGCACCGCCGACGCCGAAAATCTGCTGTTCCTGGCCCGGCAGGCTGAGCACATCGGCGCACCCGTGGATGTGAACGAGGCGGAGCAGGTCGCGTGGATTCCGCTCGACGAGGCGTACGGGTTGTTGTCCCGGAGTGAGATCGTCGGTGCCGGCACAGTGATCGCAGTGCTGGAGCTGGTCGCGCGCAAGGCTCGTGGGGAGTTGTAGCGGTCAGCGTCGTGGGCCGAGGGTGGTGTCGATGCGGCCGGTGAAGTGCCGGACGGCGGGTAGCCGCCGGTGCGGGGCGAGCTGGGTTTGCAGGTCGCGGAGGTAGCGGACCGCTCTGGCGGAACGTAGCTGAGCGGTCAGGGTGAGGGCTTCCGCGCCGATGACGCAGGCTCGGTCAGGGTTGCCCTGTTGGGCGTGGACGCTGGCGAGCAGTGCGAGGTTAAAGGCTCTGCCGCGTACGTATCGGTTGTTCATGCGTAGAGATCGGGCGGCGAAGCGCTCGGCGTGGGTGTTGCGGCCGAGGGCGTGGAAGCAGTGGCCGAACTTGGCGGACAGGTATGCCTCGTCGAAGTGGCTGAGCCATTGCGGGTCGGTGCTGCGGTCGGCCCGGTCGAGGGCCTGTTCTGCCTGGTGCAGGGCGGCGGCGCAGGCCCGCTCGTCGCGGGCTTTGGCCAGGGCGTGGGCTTCCATGACGTGGGCTTCGGCGGCCAGGACGGTGATCCCGGCGCGGCGGGCGGTCTGGCCGGCGGCGCGGGCGAGGTCGAGGCCGGTGGCGGTGTGGCCGAGGTAGGTGGCCTGGTGGCTCATGGCGGCGAGGATTTCCGCGCCGAGGCCGTCGTCTGCTGCGGCGTGGGCGAAGTCCAGGGCGAGGGTGAGGTATCGCTGGGCGATGCCGTGCTCGGCGGTGTCGTACGCCTGCCATCCGGCGAGTTGGGCCAGTTCGGCGGCGGCGCTGAGCAGCCGTTGGCCGGTGACGTGGTCGTAGCGGCCGTCGGTGAGTAGCGGGGTGACCTCCTGGTGGAGGTAGCGGGCGACGGTGTCGCGGACGTGCCCGCCGCCGTACTGGTTGTCCAACTGGCGGTAGGTCGCGGTCATCGCGCGGATGGTGTCGATCTCCGGTTGACCGACGGTGTTGCGTCCGGGTTGGGTGACCGGGGCCGGCGTGGGGGCGGTGAACCAGCGCAGCGCCGGCAGGGTGTAGCCGGCGGAGCTGAAGGCCACCTGCCGGAGCACGTCTCGACGGTTCACATCACCTCGCCAAAGCTCTGCGGCACTGCGTATGTCCTCTTGCCAGGTCCGGTTGGCCGGCGGCTCGCTGGGCCGACCGGGGGTGAGCCGGCCGGTGTCGGCCGGCGCGGCCTGGCGGGGTGCCAGGCCCATCGTGATCCGCGCCTGATCGGGCATCCGGCAGCCGTCGGCGATCCGCTCCAGGACGTCGATCGAGGTGACCTTGCGTCCGGCCATGATCCGGCTGATGTAGCCCTGTTCCAGCCCGACGGCGGCCCCGATCCGGGTCTGACTCGCCCCGGTGAGGCTGGCGATCCAGCGGAACAGGCCGCCGATGTCGCGGGCGGCCAGGGCTGTCAGCACCTCGCCGTGCGACCACGCATCCTCAGGATCCGCAGCGAATCGAGTGGATCGAGCAGCACGGCGGCTCCCAGCGTCGCGTTCCGACTACTCACGGTGTTCCGCCCGACAGTCTAGGGGCGACCGTTCGCAATGGTCGAGCCGTCCCATGTCACCGTGACATGACCGCTGGACATGGAGCCGGCCCGCCGACGGACGGGAAGGTCGGCGCATGTCCTTCGATGTCGAGAACCCGCCCGTGGAGCCACCCGCCGACTGCCGGCACCGCCTGTTGTGGCGACTGGCCCGCGCCATGCGGGAAACCCACCGGCCGGACAGCAACAGCTTCTGCATGGCCAGCGGCAGTTGGCACGCGAAGCACCGCGACCTCTGTCGACTCGCCCAGCTCGCTCAGGAGGGAATGCGTACCGCCTGCGGGGAGCCCTCCACCTCGTCGCCGCCCTGGATCGCCGTCACCCGCGAGCGTCTGGCGGCCGGGGAGATCGACCCCGTGGACGCCGTCGCCGAAGTCCTCTGGCACCACCGCCACACACCCAGGACGAGGCGGTGACCGATGGGCGCTCTCTACACCTCGGCGGCCTTGCGGGAGTACGCCAGGGCGCAGGTGACCCAGGCGGACGTTTTGCTGACCAAGCACTCCGAGTCGGCCCTGAGCCTGTGCCGGTGCGGCCGGCTGCACCCCTGCGACGACCGCCGCCACTGGTTGCGGATGCGCGCCCACTACGGGCGCTTCCTCATCGACGAGTAGTACAGCAGCGAAGTACAGCATCCCGGCCCACCGAACCCGACTCGAAGCGACCCCAGCAGGCCGGATGACCTCGCATGACACCCGATCGGACCGACCTGCCGTGAGTTCACACAGAGGCTGTTGGCAGGTCAGAGGTCTGTTCGAACATAGACTGTCGTGAAAGTTGGTTCTTTGTTCCACTGGTCAGCGTCCGGACCTGGACCCGCAGCCATGGCCCTTCCGCTCATCAGCTCAAGTGGATGGAGAATCGATGCGACGTGTCCTCGTTACGCTCGTTGCCGCGGCAACCATGCTGGCCGGTGCCGCATGTGGTGCCGAGAAAGCCGCATCCCCTGGTCAGCCCGACAAGGTCAACGTCGGCGTCATCGCCATCGCGGACGTCGCACCGATCTACCTCGGCAAGGACAAGGGTTTCTTCAGCAGCCGCAACATCGACCTGACGCTGACGACGGCCCAGGGCGGCGCGGCCATCGTCCCGGCCGTCGTCGGCGGGCAGTACCAGTTCGGCTTCAGCAACACGATCTCGCTCCTGCTCGCTCAGTCGAGGAACCTGCCGCTGAAGGTGGTGTGCAATGGCAACAGCTCGACGGGAGTGGACGGCCAGGACTTCGCCGGCCTGTTCGTGAAGGCGGACAGTCCGATCCGGTCGCCGAAGGACCTGGCGGGCAAGACGGTGGCCGCCAACACGTTGAACAACATCGTCGACACCACCGTCCGGGCCTCGGTCCGGAAGGACGGCGGGGAGGCGTCGGCGGTGAAGTTCGTCGAGTTGCCGTTCCCGGACCAGGGCCCGCACTGCAGTCCGGCCGGGTCGACGCCATTTTCGTGGTCGAGCCGTTCCAGCAGGCGGCGCTCACCGCGGGGGCCCGGAAGATCGCGTCCAGCTATGTCGACGCGGCACCGGGCCTCACCGTCGCCATGTACTTCACCTCGACTGAACTGGCCAGCCGAGACCCCGACCTCGTCAAGCGGTTCAGTGAGGCGATGAAGGAGTCACTGGCGTACGCGGACAGCCACCCGGACGAGGTGCGGACGGCGCTGGGCGGCTACACCAAGATTTCGCCGGAAGTCCGGGCGACGATGATCCTGCCCAAGTGGCCGGCCGAGATCAACCGCGACTCGGTGCAGGCGCTCGCCGATCTGGCCGTGACCGACGGCCTGCTCACCACCAAGCCAGACCTCGACAAACTGCTGCCCTGACCAGGCCCGGCCCGGCGCGCGGCCACCGACCCCGACGCGGAGAGCGGCAGTCTTCGATCGGTGGGGTGAAGGGTGGGTGCAGGTGACGGCCGCTGCGGTCAGAGGCCGGCGTGCACGTCGTCGAAGATCGGCTTGAGGTCGGCGACCGTCCACCGGCGCAGTGGCAATCCGGGCTCGCCGTGATGGTCGATCAGGTATTTCCTCAGGAGGCGATTCTTGGCGGTCAGCCAGTCGAAGGTGTACGGGTAGGCAGACCACAGCGACCTGTAGTGGGTGATCAGCACCGCGGTCACCGTCTTGGGTGTCGCGGTGGGCGGGGGGTCGTAGTCCAGCAACCGCCACATCATATGGCGTACCTGGTCGGCGATGGCGTCATCGGTGCCCCAAGTGCTGGGGAAGTCCGCACCCGCGCGGCGATTCCTCTCTACCTCCCTCACGATGCCCGCGCTGTTGCCCTCCCCGTGGCCGCCGCCGACGCCTCGCTGGGCAGTGCCGGGGACATGGTTACGGATGGTGAGGATCTCGTCGATCTGAGCGCCCACGATGTCGCGGGCGGCGCTGGCGTTGGCGTTCTCCGCCGCGACCAGCGACGCCTCGGCGGCGTCGAGATAGGGGTCCAGGTACCGAGCTGATGGCGTCGTCATGCCGGGCAGTGCTCGAAGCTCTGTGAGGTAGGCGATCAGCGCGGTGGCGGCATCCTGCGGGGTGCGGCCGACCACCGCGCTTCTGATCGCGTCCTCGAACACCACGTAGGCGGTCAGATGCTGCCCCTGGCTGCCATGGAGGTTGGACGGGGGACGATTGCGCAAACCCGAGACGCCGCTGATTGTGCCCGCCGGGATGCCGCCGGCGGTGGTACTGGGCCGGATGATCAGCGTTGCCCGTTGCACCGACAGCGGGCCGGCCATCCGCTGCACGACGGCGGCGTTGCCGGCAGCGCGTTGCAGGGCAAGCAGCGCCATCTCCGACGGCCGGCCAGCGAGGCCCGCCGCTGGCAGAGCGGATCGCGTGGGTCGTCGCGCCGGCTCCGCCCGCACGGCCTCCTTGTCCTCGTAGGACATCCTCATCAGCGTCCCCTTCCCATGGACGCCCATCATCCCATCGCCGCGCGGCCGAGAGAACCGCCCCGGCGACGCCGACCCCGGCGGAACGGGACCAGATCAGGCCGGTAGCGGAGAGAATGAGCAGCCCACGGCGACCCAGACGCCGGTGGTGGCATGCCATCCCCGGGTACGCCGCACACCCCGGGCAGCCGTCCCGCACGCCCCCGGCCGGCCGTCCCGCACATCCCGGTCGTGCCGCACATCCCGGCCGGCGCGGTCCAGCGCAACCGTGCCGTCTCCCGTGTTAAAAGGGGGCCCTTCCTATGCACGAGGCGTTAATAGGGGGCCCTTCCTTACACCTTGGGGAGGCGCTCGGCGGAATGGCGGGGTCGGAACGAACGGGATACCGCCATTCCGCTGAAACGGTGTCGACAAACCACCCGGCTGATCGTGGGCAAGGGGGTGTATTGAGGACCGGAACTGACCTGAACGGCCCGTAGCGTCGACCACATGATCAACGACATCGTGCCGTTTCGTCTCGACATCCCGCAGGCCCAGCTCGACGACCTGGCGGCGCGTTTGGCCAACACCCGCTGGCCCGACGAACTGCCCGAGGTCGGCTGGAGCCGCGGCGTGCCGGTGGGCTACCTCAAGGCGCTGGCCGAGCACTGGCGTACCCGCTACGACTGGCGTACGCACGAGGCGGAACTGAACAAGCTGCCGCACCACCTCACCGAGGTCGAGGGGCAGCGACTGCACTTCCTGCACGTACGCTCGCCCGAGCCGGGTGCCACGCCGCTGCTCCTGCTGCACGGCTGGCCCGGCTCGTTCCTGGAGTTCCTGGACGCGATCGGGCCGCTGGCCGATCCACGCGCCCACGGCGCCGACCCGGCTGACGCGTTCCACCTGGTGATTCCGTCACTGCCCGGCTTCGGCTTCTCCGCCCCGCTGTCCGGGCCCGGCTGGGGCAGCGAACGGATGGCCGGAGCCCTGGTCGAGCTGATGGACCGACTCGGTTACCGGCGCTACGGCGTGCAGGGCGGGGACACGGGCTCGTTCGTCGCGCCGGCGATCGGCCGGCTGGCCCCCGAACGGGTGCTCGGCGTGCACGTCAACGCGCTGCTCACCTTCCCGACCGGCGCTCCCGGCGAACTCGACGGGCTCACCGACACCGAGCAGCAGCGGCTGGCCGCGCTGACCACCTACAACGACGGATACCTCCAGATCCAGGCGAAGTCGCCGCACACTCTCGCGTACGGGCTGCACGACTCGCCGGCCGGGCAGCTCGCCTGGATCGTGGAGGCGTTCCAGCGGATGACCGACCACCCCGCCGACGGGCACTTCGACGACGCGATCGACCGGGACCGGCTGCTGACCAACGTCACCCTGTACTGGCTGACCGGCACGGCCGGCTCAGCCGCCCAGGTCTACTTCGAGGACATCACCGCCAACGCCTGGTCTGAGGACGGCAACGCCTGGTCCGACGATGGCACCGACGCGGCGGCGGGCGACTGGGGGCAGCCGTCCACCGTGCCGACCGGTGTGCTGGTGTCCCGGTCCCGCGACGTCACCATCCGGCGCCTCGCCGAACGGGACCACCACGTCGTGCACTGGGCCGAGTACGACAGCGGTGGGCACTTCTTCGCCATGGAGCGGCCCGACCTCTTCGTCGCCGACCTGCGTACCTTCTTCGGCAAGCTGCGCTGAACCCGGTCGGGGTTACACCTGCGGCAGGCCGACGTAGTTCTCCGCCAGGCTGGTCGCGTACGACCGGGAGGTGCTCACGTACCGCAGGGTCGCCGACTGGAGCTTCGCCTCGTACGGGTCGTCGGCGTTGAGCCGGTGCAGCATGGAGGTCATCCACCAGGAGAACTGCTGGGCCCGCCACACCCGGCGCAGCGCGGTGCGGGAGTAGCCGTCCAGCAGTTCGGTGCTGCCGTCGGCGTACCAGGCGGCGAAGGCGTCACCGAGCAGCGCCACGTCGGCCAGGGCCAGGTTCATGCCCTTGGCGCCGGTCGGCGGCACGATGTGCACCGCGTCGCCGGCCAGGTAGAGCCGCTGCCACTGCATCGGCTCTACCACCAGGCTGCGCAGCGGGGTGATCCCCTTCTCCAGGATCGGGCCCTCGTTGAGCGTCCAGTTCGGCACCGTCTCCAGCCGGGTGCGCAGCTCGGCCCAGATCCGCTCGTCCGGCCAGTCGGCGATGTCCTCGTCGGCGGGCACCTGGAGATACAGCCGGGAGATCTGCGGCGACCGCATGCTGTACAGCGCGAAACCCCGCTCGTGGTGGGCGTAGATGAGCTCGTCCACCGCGGGCGGGGCGGCGGCGAGGACGCCCAGCCAGGCGAACGGGTAGGTGCGTTCGTAGGTGGTCAGCACCCCGTCGGGCACCGCCGGGCGGCTGATCCCGTGGTAGCCGTCGCAGCCGACCACGAAGTCGCAGTGCAGCTCTTCCTCCCGGCCCTGGTGCCGGAAGTGGATCACCGGCGCGGAATCCAGCCCGGAGAGGCGTTCGGCCGGCGCCTCGAACAGGATCGTCCCGCCCGCGTCGAGCCGGGCGGCGATCAGGTCCTTGACCACCTCCTGCTGCCCGTACACGGTGATCGCCCGCCCGGTCAGCTCCGTCATCGGCACCCGGTGCGATTCGCCGTCGAAGCGCAGTTCGATGCCCTCGTGCCGCATCCCCTCGCGGTCCAGGCGCGCGCCGAGGCCGGTCTCCCGCAGCAGGTCGACCGAGCCCTGTTCGAGCACACCGGCGCGCAACCGGTGCTCCACGTACTCCCGGCTGCGGCTCTCGATCACCACGGAGGAGATGCCCTGCCGGTGCAGCAGGTGCGACAGCATGAGCCCGGCCGGGCCCGCTCCGACGATGCCGACCTGGGTACGCATCCGTGCCTCCTTGACGCTCGCGATGGTGGGGGCGATCTCGTCACCCGGGGCATCAGCCTGCCCGATCGCGTCCCGCGCCGCCGCTGCCGCTTTCCACTCAGTGGAAGGCCGGCTCGGGGAGGCCATTCCCGGGCCAGCTCAGACCGGGCGGTCGCGCCCCGCCCGGTATCCGGCGGCGGCCATCGTGACGGAGGCGAGGACGAGGGCGGCCAGTGGCACCGACCAGCCGGCGGAGGCGTCGTACAGCATGCCGAAGAGGAGCGGCCCGGCGGCGCCCATCAGGTAACCGATGAACTGCACCGTCCCGGACAACCGCCGGGCCGACTGCGAGTTGCGTGCCCGCAGCACGATCAGGGCCAGCGCGAGGCCGATCCCGGCACCCTGGGCCAGCCCGGTCACGGCCGCCCACAGCAGGTACCAGGCCGGCGCGACCAGCAGCCCCGCCAGCCCGGCAGCCCACACGGCACCCACCGCGACCCCGAGCCGGCGCTGGTCGATCAGCCGGGCGGCCAGCACGGGAGTGGCCACGGCGGTGGCGATGCCGAGCAGGTTGAACAACCCGAGGGCCAAGCCGGCGTCGGCCGCGGAGACGCCGCCGTCGCGCAGGAGCGCCGGCAGCCAGGCCAGCAGCGCGTAGTAGACCAGCGACTGCGTGCCCATGATCGTGGCGAGAGCCCAGGTCACCGGCGAGGTCAGCACCGAGGGGCCGCCCGCCGGGACCGCGACTGTGGTGTGGCGGTGGCGCAGTTGCGGTGCCCAGACGACTGCGGCGACGACCGCGAGCCCGCCCACCATCAGCTGAGCGCCCTGCCAACCGAGCGCGGTCTGCGCCAGCGGCGCGGCGACCCCTGCGGCGAGCGCCGCGCCACCGGTCAGGGCCGCCGTGGTCAGTGCGGTCACCGTGCCCTGCCGGAGGGCGAAATCCTGCTTGACGACCGCCGGCACGAGCACGTTGCCGATGGTGATCGCGATGCCGATGAGCACCGTTCCGACGAGCATCCACCACATTCCGGGCACCGTGCGCACGGCGCTGCCCAGCACGATGCCGACCATCGCCGCCAGCAGCGCCGGCCGCCCGCCGATCCACCGGCCGAGCAGCGTGGCGACCGGCGCGAACAACCCGAAGCACAGCACGGGCAGCGTGGTCAGCAGTCCCGCGGTGACGTTGCTCAGGCCCAGGTCGGCCTGCACGTCCGGCAGCAGCGGGGAGAGCGCCGCGATTGCCGCCCGCAGGTTCAGCGCCAGCAGCACCACCCCGATCAGGGTGGTGGTGCCGGCGGTGTGTCGAGACCGATCGAGGAGCATGCTCAGGCGCTTGTCCGCCACACCGGGCTGGTCGAGGACTGCGCTGTCTCGGCCAGCCGGGCGGCGACCCCGTCGGCCGCCGCCCGTAGCGCCGGCACGAGCCGCTGCGGGACGGCGCCTAGGCTGTGCCCGGCGACGCCGATCGCGGCAACGACGGCCCCGTCGGCATCGCGCACCGGTACCGCGACCGAGCAGGAGCCGAGAGTCATCTCCTCGTGGGTACGCGCCCAGCCGCGCTCCCGCACGGTGGCCAACTCGCGGGCCAGCCGACCCGGCTCGGTCACGGTGTACGCCGTGCAGCGCCGCAACGGTCGGCGCAGGTGGGCGGCGATGACCTCCGGCGGGGCGAACGCCAGCAGCGCCTTGCCGACGCCGGTGGCGTGCAGCGGCAGCCGTCCCCCGGCCCGGGAGATGGTCGGCACCGACCGGTGCCCGGTGACCTTCTCCACGTACAGCGCCTCGTCGCCGTCCCAGACCGCCAGGTGCACGTTCTCCCGCACGGTGGTGTAGAGCTCCTGAAGGTAGGGCAGGGCCACCTCGCGCAGCCGGGTGTGCAGCGGCGAGAGCAGCCCGGCCTCCCACAGCCGTACGCCGATGGTGTATCTGCCGTCGGCGGCGCGGGCCAGCGCCCGGCCGGTCACCAGTTCGGCGACCAGCCGGTGCGTGGTGGCCAGCGGCAGCCCGCTGCGCCGGGCGATGTCGCTGAGCGTCAACGCCGGGTGGGCCGCGTCGAACGCGCCCAGCACGGCCAACACCCGCGACGTCACCGATGCGCCGGGGGACCGGCTTCCGCCCGCCACGGCAGCTCCCTTCCTCGTCCCGAACCTGGTGATCTTGTGCCGGCAGTCTCTCAGAACGGGTAGCGGGTGATGTCGCCCTGTACCGTCAGCCACTGCGTCTCGGTGAACGCCTCCACGTTCGCCGCCGCACCGCCGAAGCGGGAACCGGTGCCGGAGGCGCCGACACCACCGAACGGGGCGACCGCCTCGTCGCTGACGGTCTGGTCGTTGATGTGCACGATGCCGCTGGGAATGCGCTCGGCCAGCGCCATCGCCTTCATCACGTCGCGGCTGAGGATGCCCAGCGACAGCCCGTACTCGCTGGCACTGGCGAGCGCCGCCGCCTCGTCCAGGTCGGTGAAGGTGAGCACCGGGGCGACCGGGCCGAAGACCTCCTGCGCGTACGCCGGGGTGGCCGGGGTGACGTCGGCGAGCACGGTCGGCCGGTAGAACAGCCCTTCGTAGGTGCCGCCGGCGGCCAGCCGGGCGCCCGCGTCCACGCTTGCCGTGACCAGCGAGTGAATCCTGTCGCGCTGCGCCTCGTCGATGATCGGCCCGAGCGCCACCTGCTCCTTGGCAGGGTCGCCGACCGGCAGGTGGTCGGCCTTGGCGGCCAGTTCGGCGACGTACCGCTCGGCGATGCTCTCGTGGACCAGGTGCCGGCCGGTGGTCATGCAGATCTGCCCCTGGTGCAGGAAGGAGCCCCATGCGCCGGCCGAGACGGCGAGGTCCAGGTCGACGTCGTCGAGCACCACCAGGGCGGAGTTGCCGCCCAACTCCAGGTGGGCCCGCTTCAGGTGCCGGGCGGCGGCCTCGCCGACCTTGCGGCCCGCCGCGCTCGAGCCGGTGAAGCTGATCACCCGTACGTGCGGGTCGGCGACCAGCGCCTCGCCGGTGGCCACGCCGCCCGGCAGCACGTGCAGCAGGCCCTCGGGCAGCCCCGCCTCCTCGAAGACCCGGGCGATGGCCAGCCCGCCGCAGACCGCGGTGCGCAGGTCCGGCTTGAGCACCACCGCGTTGCCCAGCGCCAGCGCCGGGGCGACCGAGCGGATCGCCAGGATCAGCGGGAAGTTGAACGGTGCGATGACCCCCACCACGCCGACCGGCAGCCGGCGGGCCAGGCTGAGCCGGGGCTGAGCGCTCGGGATGATCTCGCCGAGCGGGTGCGAGGCGAGCGCCGCGGCCTCGTAGCACTCCTGCGCGGCGGTGGTGGTCTCCACGCCGCCCTTCGGCGGGATCGACCCGGCCTCACGGACGATCCAGTCACCGACCTCGGCGGCGTGCTGCTCCCACAACGCGCCGGCCCGGCGCAGCACGGCGGCCCGCTCGGTGTAGCTGGTGGCGGCCCAGGCCCGCTGCGCGGCGGCGGCCCGGGCGCAGGCCCGCGCCACGTCGCTGGCGTTGGCCACGCCGACCAGGCCGATCTCCTCGCCGGTGGCGGGCGAGCGCACGGCGGCGGTGCCGCCGGCCGCCTGGACCCAGCCGTCGCTGTACAGCTTGCCGTGCCAGGTTCCGGTATCGAGCAGGGACATCAGATTCCTCCAGGGGTGAGGGGTGTCGGACTGCGGTGCGTCTTCGCCCGCTGGATCTGCGCGAAGACGTGCCCACGAAGCTCGGCGAAGCGGTCCGTCATGGGACCCGGGTGTGGTGGGGGACGGGCCCTTCCCGGAAACAATACAGTTCACGGCGCGTTGACGGATGCTGCTGTCGAGCATTATGTTCGAGATAAGTACGTGAGTCCGCATGCCGAACACGCGTCGCGGACGACGAATCGCAGGAGGCGAGAAGCTCATGGCGAAGCTCGTCTCGTTGGCCGAGGGTGTCGCGGAACTGGTCCGCGACGGGGACACAGTGGCGCTGGAAGGCTTCACCCACCTCATCCCGTTCGCCGCCGGCCACGAGATCATCCGACAGCAACGGCGCGACCTGACCCTGGTCCGGATGACGCCCGACGTCATCTACGACCAGCTCATCGGCGCCGGCTGCGCACGTCGGCTGGTCTTCTCCTGGGGCGGCAACCCCGGCGTCGGCTCGCTGCACCGTTTCCGGGACGCCGTGCAGAATTCCTGGCCGGTTCCGCTGGAGCTGGAGGAACACAGCCACGCGGGAATGGCCAACCGCTACGTCGCCGGCGCTTCCGGCCTGCCGTTCGCCGTGCTGCGCGGCTACACCGGCACCGACCTGCCCCGGCACACCACCAACATCCGCCCCATCGAATGCCCGTTCACCGGGGAGACGCTGACCGCCGTTCCGGCCCTGCGGCCCGACGTGACCGTGGTGCACGCCCAGCGGGCCGACCGCGCCGGCAACGTGCAGATGTGGGGCATCACCGGGGTGCAGAAGGAGGCCGTGCTGGCCGCGCACCGGTCGCTGGTGACCGTCGAGGAGATCGTCGACGAGCTCGAACCCGTCCCCGGACAGGTCGTGCTGCCCGGCTGGGCGGTCACTGCGGTGGCGGCGGTGCCCGACGGATCCCATCCCTCGTACACCCAGGGCTACTCCGTGCGGGACAACGACTTCTATCGGGCCTGGGACGCGATCAGCCGCGACCGCGACACCTTCGTCGACTGGATCGAGCGGCACGTGCGCAAGGCGGAGGTGCAGGCATGACGGATTACACCGCCGACGAGATGATGACCGTCGCCGCCGCCCGGCAACTGCGCGACGGCACCGCCTGCTTCGTCGGGATCGGGTTGCCCAGCACCGCGGCCAACCTGGCCCGCGCCACCCACGCCCCCAACCTCGTGCTGATCTACGAGTCGGGCTGTCTCGGAGCCAAGCCCGACCGGCTGCCGCTCTCCATCGGCGACGGCGTCCTCGCCGACACCGCCGACGCGGTGGTCTCCGTGCCCGAGGTGTTCAACTACTGGCTCCAGCCCGGCCGCATCGACGTGGGCTTCCTCGGCGCCGCGCAGCTCGACCGGTACGGCAACATCAACACCACCGTCATCGGTGGCGACTACACCGACCCGAAGGTACGCCTGCCCGGCGCCGGCGGGGCCCCGGAGATCGCCGCCTCCTGCCGCGAGGTGGTGGTCGTCGTCCGGCAGGGCCTGCGGACCTTCACCGAACGCGTCGATTTCGTCACCTCGGTCGGCTTCGGCGCCGGGCCGGGTGACCGGGAGCGGTTGGGCCTGCGCGGCGGCGGACCCCGTACGGTCATCACCGACCTCGGCGTCCTCGAAGCGGATCCGGCCACCTGCGAACTCACCCTCACCCGGCTGCATCCCGGCGTCACCGTCGAGCAGGCCCGCGCGGCCACCGGATGGCCGCTCGCCGTCGCCGACGAGCTGGCCACCGGCGAACCGCCCACCGCCGACGAACTCGCCGTGCTGCGCGCCCTGGAAGCCACCAAGAAGGCGGCGGCATGAGCGAGCGGCAGCGAGCGAATCATCAGCTCAGTGCGGTGGTGCCTCATGGCGGCCCGCAGCGGAGCGGAGGGCGGGCATGAGCGAGGTTTACGTGCTCGACGCCGTGCGTACCCCGATCGGCCGCTACGGCGGCGGCCTGGCCGGTGTACGCCCCGACGACCTCGCCGCGCACGTGGTCCGCGAGATCGTCGCCCGCAATCCCGGGCTCGACCCGGCCCGCATCGACGACGTGCTGCTCGGCGACGCCAACGGTGCCGGCGAGGACAACCGGGACGTGGCCCGGATGGCAGTGCTGCTGGCCGGCCTGCCGCCGTCGGTGCCCGGCGTCACCGTCAACCGGCTCTGCGGCTCCGGGCTGGAGGCCGTGATCGGCGCGTCCCGGGCCATCGCCCTCGGCGACGCCTCGATCTGCCTCGCCGGGGGAGTGGAGTCGATGAGCCGGGCCCCGTGGGTGCTCGCCAAGCCCGAGCAGGGCTATCCGCGCGCGCACGAGACACTGCACTCCACCACGCTGGGCTGGCGCCTGGTCAACCCGCGGATGCCCGAGCAGTGGACGGTGCCGCTCGGTGAGGGCGCCGAGATCCTCGCCGAGCGACACGGGATCGGCCGCGACGCCCAGGACGAGTTCGCGCTGCGCAGCCACCAGCTCGCCGACCGGGCCTGGCGCGACGGTGTGTACGCCGACGAGGTGGTGCCGGTGCCCGACACCGACGTCGAGCGGGACGAGAGCATCCGGCCGACCACCACGCTCGAGGCGCTGGGCCGGCTCAAGCCGGTCTTCCGGCCCGACGGCACGGTCACCGCCGGCAACTCCTCGCCGCTCAACGACGGGGCGAGTCTCCTGCTGCTCGCCGACGCCGCCGGCGCGGAGGCGATCGGCCGGGCACCGCTGGCCCGGATCGTCTCCCGGGCGGTCACCGCGATCGAACCGCACCTGTTCGGCATCGGCCCGGTGGCCGCCGCCGAGGAGGCGCTGCGCCGCGCCGGCATCGGCTGGGGCGACCTCGACGTCGTCGAACTCAACGAGGCCTTCGCCGCGCAGTCCCTGGCCTGCCTGGCACACTGGCCGGAACTCGATCCGAAGATCGTGAACCCGCAGGGCGGCGCCATCGCCCTCGGGCACCCGCTCGGCTCCTCCGGATCGCGCATACTCGGGTCGCTGGCCTGGCAGCTGCACCGCCGTGGCGGTGGGCGCGGCCTCGCGGCGATCTGCATCGGGGTCGGCCAGGGCCTGGCCGTCGTACTGGAAGCCTGACGGGAGCGAAACCCATGACCCAGGACACCACCACCGGCAAGCTGGTGCTGCCGGGCTACCGGCGCGACGACGTCGAGGCCCACCCGCCGCTGCTCAGCCCCGGCTACAAGTCCACCGTGAGCCGCGCCCCGCGACAGCCGCTGACCTACCTGCCGCAGCGGCTCACCGAGATCACCGGCCCGCTGCTCGGTGCCGGACGGCTCGGCGAACTCGACCACGACCTGACCCGCCAGCACGACGGGGAGCCGCTCGGCCAGCGGATCATCGTGCACGGCCGGGTGCTCGACGGCGACGGCCGCGCCGTGCCGCACACCCTGGTGGAAATCTGGCAGGCCAACGCCGCCGGCCGCTACCGGCACACCCTGGACAACTGGCCCGCCCCGCTGGACCCGAACTTCACCGGCATCGGGCGGGCGTTGACCGACGCCCAGGGGCGCTACGAGTTCGTCACGGTGCAGCCCGGCGCCTACCCGTGGCGCAACCACGACAACGCGTGGCGGCCCGCACACATCCACTTCTCGCTGTTCGGCCGGGCCTTCACCCAACGGCTGGTGACCCAGATGTACTTCCCGGGCGACCCGCTGTTCTCCCAGGACCCGATCTTCAACTCGGTCCGCGACGAGCAGGCGCGCCAGCGCATGGTCGCCCGCTACGACCACGCCACCACCCGGCCCGAGTGGGCGCTGGCCTACGAGTTCGACATCGTGTTGCGCGGCCGGGACGCCACCCCCTTCGAGGACGAGGACGACGATGAGTGAGCGCCTGGGCCTCACGCCCGCCCAGACCGTCGGGCCGTACCTGCACATCGGCCTGCATTGGCCCGACGGCCCGTACGTGGTGCCGGAGGGCACGCCCGGGGCGTGCTGGATCCGCGGCCGGATCATCGACGGCACCGGCGCGCCGGTGGTCGACGCGCTGGTGGAGAGCTGGCAGGCCGACCCGGACGGGCGCTTCGACCACCCCGACGACCCGCGTGGCGCTCGACCCTCGACGGTGCCCGGTTTCCGCGGCTTCGGCCGCTGCGAAACCGACGCGCAGGGCCAGTACGCGCTGCTCACCGTCAAGCCGGGGGCACTGCCCACCCCTGAGGGGGAGACCGAGGCGCCGCACCTGGCCCTGTCGGTCTTCGCCCGTGGCCTGCTGCACCGCCTGGTCACCCGGGTCTACTTCCCCGACGAGGCGGGCAACGTCACCGACCCGGTGCTCCGTGGCGTCGACCCCGCTCGCCGTGGCACGCTGCTGGCGAGTCCGGCGCCGGACGGGTACCGCTTCGACATCTGCCTGCAGGGAGAGCATGAAACCGTCTTCTTCGCGGTCTGAGGCGCTGCTGCGCGGCCTGTCCGGCGCGGCCGACGTGGACGCCGAACTCGACGACCGTGCTCTGCTGCAGGCGATGCTGGACACCGAGGCCGCGCTGGCCCGGGCCGCCGCCGACGCCGGTCTGCTGCCCGCGTCGGTCGCCGACGAGATCGCCGAGCACTGCCACGCCGATCGGTACGACCCGGCGGCGCTCGGCGCCGCGTCCGACGCCGCCGGCAACCCCGTCGTCCCGCTGGTGCGGGAGTTGACCGCCGCGGTCGCCGAACCGGCCCGGCCCTGGGTGCACCACGGGGCCACCAGCCAGGACGTCCTCGACAGCGCCCTGTCGCTGGTGGTCCTCCGGGCCGCCGGCCCGCTGCTGCGCCACGTCGAGGCCGCCGCGGACGCCGCCGCCGAGCTGGCCCGGACCCACCGCGACACCCTCATGGTCGCCCGCACCCTCGGCCAGCAGGCCGCCCCGACCACCTTCGGTCTCAAGGCGGCCGGCTGGCTGCTCGGCCTGCAGCAGGCACGGACCAGGTTGGCGCGGGCCCGCGACACCCTGCCCGCTCAGCTCGGCGGGGCGGTGGGCACCCTGGCCGGGTACGGGTCAGCCGGCCCGGAGGTGGTCGAACGCTTCGCCGCCCACCTCGGCCTGGCGGCGAGCCCGCTGCCCTGGCACACCCGCCGCCAGCCGGTGCTCGACCTCGCCGCGGCGCTCGGCGGGCTGGTCGCCGCCACCGGCAAGGTCGCGCTCGACGTCGGCCTGCTCGCCCAGACCGAGGTCGGCGAAGTCAGTGAGGGCGGGGAGGGGCGCGGCGGCTCCTCGGCCATGCCGCACAAACGCAACCCGGTCGACTCCGTCCTGGTCACCGCCGCGGCCCGGCGCGCCCCCGGGCTCGTCGGCACCCTGTTCGCCGCCGCCGGGCAGGAACACGAACGCGCCACCGGCGGCTGGCACGCCGAATGGGAACCCCTGCTCGAACTGCTGCACCTGGCCGGCGGGGCCGCCGCCCGCACCGCCCGGATGCTGGCTGGCCTGCGCGTACACCCGGGCCGGATGCGGGCCAACCTCGACGCCAGCGGCGGCCTGCTGCTCGCCGAGGCCGTCGCCGCCCGGCTGGCGCCGGCACTGGGCCGGGCCGCCGCCCACGACCTGGTCAAGCGCGCCGCCGCCCGGCCCGGTTTCCGGGACGCCCTGCTCGCCGATGCCGACGTCCGGGCCCACCTGTCCGCCGCCGACGTCGACGCGGCGCTGGACCCGGCCGGCTGGCTCGGCTCCGCCGGCCACCTGGTCGACCGCGCTCTCGACCTGCACCGGGACGGCACGCGGTGACGGCCCGGCTGCACGCCACCGTCGACGGCCCGCCGCAGGCGCCGGTGCTGGTGCTGGGCAGTTCCCTGGGCACCACCGGCGCGATGTGGCAGCCGCAGCTCGCGGCGCTGGCCGCCCGGTTCCGCGTCGTGCGGTTCGACCACCTCGGGCATGGCGGGTCGAGCGCCCCGACCGGGCCGTACACGATCGACCTGCTCGGCCGGAAGGTGCTGCAACTGCTCGACGAACTGGACATCGGACGGGCACACTACGCCGGACTCTCCCTCGGCGGCATGGTCGGCATGTGGCTGGCCGCGCAGGCACCCGAGCGGATCGACCGGCTCGCCCTGCTGTGCACCTCGGCCTGCCTCGGCCCGGCCGACGGCTGGCGGGCCCGGGCGGCCACCGTCCGCGCCGGCCGGCTGGACACCATCGCCGATGCCGTGGTCGAACGCTGGTTCACCCCTGCCTTCGCCGCTGCCCGGCCCGACACGGTCGCGGCCTACCGGGCCATGCTGACCTCCACCCCGCCGGCCGGGTACGCCGGCTGCTGCGAGGCCATCGCCGGCATGGACCTGCGCGCCGATCTGGCGGCGGTACGCGCCCCGACCCTGGTGATCGGCGCCGCCGACGACCCCGCCACCCCACCGGAGCAGGCCGCCGACATCGCCCGGCGGATCCGGTCCGCGCGGCTGGTCGTGCTGGACGACGCCGCGCACCTGGCCAACGTCGAGCAGCCCGAGGCCGTGGCCCGCCTGCTGGCCGCCCACTTCGACCCGGAAGGCGGGGTGACCCCGTGACCGACCAACAGCGACACGACGCCGGGATGACGGTCCGCCGGCAGGTGCTCGGCGACGCACACGTCGACCGGGCCGTCGCCGGCACCGACGAGTTCACCGCCGACTTCCAGGACCTCATCACCCGGTACGCCTGGGGGGAGATCTGGACCCGCGAGGGCCTGGACCGGCGTACCCGCAGCTGCATCACCCTCGCCGTGCTGGCCACCCTGCACCACGACGAGGAGCTGGCGATGCACGTGCGGGCCGCCCGGCGCAACGGGCTCACCTCCGCCGAGATCGGTGAGGTCCTGCTCCAGGTGGCCGTCTACGCTGGCGTACCGGCAGCCAACCGGGCCTTCAAGGTGGCCCAGGAGACCCTGCGGCAGGAGACCGAGTGACCGACGCGGCGCGACCCGGTGAGTTCGTCCAGTCGCTGGAACGCGGCCTGGCCGTGATCCGTGCCTTCGACGCCGAACGTCCCCAGCTCACTCTCAGCGAGGTGGCCCGGGTCACCGGGCTGACCCGGGCCGCCGCCCGCCGATTCCTGCTCACCCTGGTCGAGCTGGGTTACGTGCACACCGACGGGCGGCTGTTCTCGCTGCGTCCTCGCATCCTCGACCTCGGCTACGCCTACCTGTCCAGCCTGAGCCTGCCCGAGGTCGCCCAGCCGCACATGGAGGCGCTGGTCGCGCAGGTGCACGAGTCCTGCTCGGTGTCGGTGCTCGACGGCGACGAGGTGGTCTACGTCGCCCGCGTACCCACCAAGCGGATCATGACCGTGGGGATCAGCGTCGGCACCCGGTTCCCCGCGTACGCGACGTCGATGGGCCGGGTGCTGCTCGCCGCGCGGCCCGCTGACTGGCTGGACGACTACCTCGCCACGGCACAACTGCGCCCGTTGACCCGGCGCACCGTCACCGACGCGGCCAAGCTGCGCGCCATCCTGACGAAGATCGCCGCCCAGGGGTACGCCATCGTCGACCAGGAACTCGAGGAGGGGCTGCGTTCGCTGGCCGCACCGATCCACGGTGACGACGGGTCCGTCATCGCCGCGGTCAACGTCTCGGCGCACGCCAGCCGCGGCTCCTTCGAGGCGATCCGCAAGGAGCTGCTGCCTCCGCTGCTGGCCGCCGCAAAGCGCATCGAGGAGGACCTGGGCGCCGGCGCCCGCCGCTGAGTCGCCTGCGGCGATCCGGGCTCGCCGCACCGTACCGCGTACCACCATGAGGGGGTGCGGGGAACGAGGACGACGTGAGCGAGCTGCTGCTGATCATCACGTTGGGCGTCACCGTGCTGATCGGCACCACCATCGGCGGCCGGTACCGGGTCGCGCCGCCGGTGCTGCTCATCTGCTTCGGCGCGCTGCTGGCGCTGCTGCCGCCGTTCGCGGAGGTGGTGCTCGCCCCCGAGGTGGTGCTGGTGCTGTTCCTGCCGGCGATCCTCTACCGGGAGAGCATCGCCACCAGCCTGCGGGAGGTGCGGGCGAACTTCGTGGTCATCGCCCTGCTGGCGGTCGGGCTGGTCGGCGCCACGATGGTGGCGGTGGCGCTGGTCGCGCAGCGGCTCGGTGTCGACCCGCCGGTGGCCTGGGTGCTCGGTGCCGCGCTCGCGCCGACCGACGCCGCGGCGGTGGCCGGTCTGGCCAAGCGGATGCCCCGGCGCCTGCTCACCACGCTGCGCGCCGAGAGTTTGATCAACGACGGCACCGCCCTGGTGCTCTTCGCCATCGCGCTCGGGCTGCTCAGCGGAGGCAAGGTACCGGGGGCCCTCGATCTCGTCGAGCGGATCGGCCTGTCGTTCCTCGGCGGCATCGCGGCCGGCGTCCTGGTCGGCGCGGTGGTGATCGGAATCCGCAGGCGGCTGGACGACCCGCTGCGGGAGGGTGCGCTCAGCGTGATCACGCCGTTCGCCGCCTTCTTCCTGGCCGACAGCATCCACGAGAGCGGCGTGCTCGCGGTGGTGGTCGCCGGCCTGATGATCGCCTTCGCCAGCCCCCGGGTGATCCGTGCCCGGTCCCGGCTGCTGGCCCTGTCTTACTGGGACCTCACCACCTTCCTCATCAACGGCGGACTCTTCGTGCTGGTCGGGATGCAGATCCCGCGGGCGGTCCGCAGGGTCTCCAGCGTGTCGTTGATGCGCGCCACGGTCATCGCGCTCGTCGTGGCCGGCGTGCTGGTGGCGGTGCGGATGCTCTGGCTGCACCTGACGGCGGCCGTCGCCCGGTTGGTCCACCTGCGTAAAGCCACGCGCGGCCAGCGGGTGAACTGGCGAGTGCGTACGGTCGCCGGCTGGGCCGGGTTCCGCGGCGCGGTCTCCCTCGCGGCGGCGCTCGCCGTGCCGTTGAACGCCGACGGCGGACCGGTGCGGGAGCGTGATCTGATCATCTTCTGCGTCGCGGCGGTGATCCTGCTGACCATGCTCGTGCAGGGCACCACCCTGCCGCTGCTGATGACCTGGGCCCGGCTCCGCGGCGACCCGGAGCACAGCGGCGAGGCCCGGAGGGCGCAGGCACACGCCACCCGGGCCACGCTCGCCGCGTTGCCGGACATCGCCGACCGGATCGGAGCCGACCCGGAGGCGGTGCGGCGACTCCAGACCGAGTACGAGAGCCATCTCGGCGCCGTGCAGGCCGAGCCGGAGGGCGAGTCGGCCGCGGCCCGCGAGACCGAACGCCGGTTGCGCCTGGCCGCGCTCGAACACAAACGGCAGGAGATCACCCGGATGCGGGACACCCGGGAGATCGACGAGACGGTGCTGCGTGAGTTGCAGGCCACGCTGGACATCGAGGAAATTCGCCTGCTGGGACCGACGAGCGCCGACTGACCGGTGCCCCGCCCGCGTTCACCCCGTCGGCGGGGTGGCGGGCAGCGCCAGGGCGACGGTGAGGTCGAGCAGCGTACGCGGATCGCTGAGCCGCTCGCCGTAGAGCTGCCGGAGCTGACCCATCCGGTAGCGGACGGTCTGCGGGTGGACGAACAGGTCGGCGGCCACGTCGTCGCGTCGGCCCTGGTGCAACAGCCAGGAGCGCAGCGTCTCGGTGAGTCGTTCGGCGGTGGCGGCGGGCAGCGCGGCGAGGGGTTGCAGAACCCGTACCCGCAGGTCGGCGAGGGCTTCGAGGTCGGCGCTGAGCAGCAGTTCGGCGAGATGCCGTTCGGTGTCCAGCGGCTCGCCGTCCGCCGGGTGGGCGATGCCGAGTTCCACTGCCCGGGTGACCCGCCGGTAGGAGGAACTGGCCCGGATCCATGGGCGGGCGGGCCCGAGCACCGCGCGGCGCCCGTGCAGCACCCGGGCCAGTTGCCGGCGATCGCCGTGGGCGTCCGGTACGAGCACCACCGCCGTCTCCTCGCCGGGTTCCCCGGCGGACGACTCCTCACTGCCCTCCAGGGTGCGCTCGTCCAGCAGCGCGAGGACCCCGCGCAGGTTGGCCCGGGGCAGCAGGACGACGGTGAGGGTCTTCGGCACCGCCCAGTCCGCCCGCTCGGCGCTGCGCCGCAGCACGTCCTCCGGCTCGCCGGCGAGCAGCTGCTGGGTCAGCCGTTCCAGGTTGCGCTGCCGGGCCCGGCCGACGCTGGCCAACTCGTCGGCGTGACCGGCCACGCTGGCTGCGGAAAGCTCGTCGATGTAGGCGAACATCAGCTCGGCGAACTCGGCGACGGTGGCGGCGGGCAGCCCGATCGCCACGGTGGCGGCGGCCATCTCCCGCCAGGAGACCCGGGCGCCGACCCGGTACGCGGCCAGCAGCGCGTCCATGCTCCGGCCGGCGCGGGCCTCGCCGCTGCCCAGCGTGTACGCGGCCTCCAACGCCGGTATCAGCGGAGTGCTCGGATCGGTGGCCTGGCAGCGTTCGAGCAGTTGCAGGAAGGTGCCCAGGGCGATCTGCACCGCGTTCTCGATCTTGTCTCGCATCTGGCCGGTCAGAGCTCCGGAGTAGCTGGGCACCTCGGCCGTGATCGCGGTGATCGTCCGACCGGCTACCAGCGGTAGCCGGTCGCGCAGCTCGCGGGCGACCCGCTCGTCCAGTTCGAGGCGGGCCGCCCGATGGGTGGTCCCGGAGGATTCCGCCACGGTTGTTCTCTCCGCACAAAAGGGGTGGATCGCTTTACCTTCGCAGGCCAAGATTCTATGCCAGCGGGCCGCGACCATCGTCGTATGACCACTACCGTCCCGCGACCTCACGCATCCGGGTCCCTGCGACGTCGCCTGTGGCGGCTGGCCGAGACGGTGACCACGCCGGTGCTGCCCGGGGACTACCTCGACCTGGTCGCGCCGCTGCGGGCCGGTGCCGACCTGCGGGGCCGGATCCTCGCGGTGCGTCCGGAGACCCCGGACGCGGCGACGCTGCTGATCCGGCCAGGACGCGGCTGGCGGCCGCACGTGCCGGGGCAGTACGTGCGGCTCGGGGTCGACGTCGACGGGGTACGCCAGTGGCGGGCCTACTCGGTGACCTCCCGGCCCGGCCGGCATCCCGAGCCGATCTCGGTGACGGTCAAGGCCATCGAAGACGGCGTGGTCAGCAACCACCTCGTCCGCCGGGTGCGACCGGGCACGATCGTGCAGCTCGACCAGGCGCAGGGCGACTTCGTGCTGCCGGACCCGCCGCCGGCCCGGGTGCTGTTCCTCACCGCCGGCAGCGGCATCACCCCGGTCGCCGGGATGCTGCGTTCCGGCGCGCTGGCCGGCAGCGACGTGGTGCTGGTGCACTCGGCGCCCACCGCGACCGACGTCGTCTTCGGCGCGGAGCTCCGCGACCTCGCCGAGCGTGGCGCGATCCGGCTGGTGGAGCGGCACACCAGCGTCGAAGGGCTGCTGGACGTGACCGAACTCGACGCCCTGGTCCCCGACCACCTGGAACGGCAGACCTGGGCGTGCGGCCCGGTCGGGCTGCTCGACGCGGCCGAGGCGCACTGGTCGGCGCGGGGGTACGCGCAGCGGCTGCACACCGAGCGGTTCCGGCCCACAATCATCACCGCCGGTGACGGAGGGACGGTCACCTTCACCCGCTCGTCCGTCACCGTCACCGCAGGCGGCGCCACCCCGCTGCTGGACGCCGGCGAGAACGCCGGTGTGCTGATGCCCTCGGGCTGCCGGATGGGCATCTGCTTCGGCTGCGTGCTGCCACTGCGTCAAGGCGCGGTCCGGGACCTGCGCAACGGGGAGTTGACCACCGCCCTGCCCGGCGACGGCGTACGCGTGCAGACCTGCGTGTCGGCTGCGGCCGGCCCATGCGAACTCGAGATCTGATCGGAGAACCACCGACGTGACCGTCATCCAGAAGAAGGCCACCAACCCGATCGCTCACCTGAGCGCCGAGGACATCGAAACTCTCGGCAAGGAACTCGACGCCATCCGGCAGCGGGTGATCGACACTCGGGGCGAGCGGGACGCCGCGTACATCCGCAAGGTCATCTCGACCCAGCGCAAGCTGGAGATCAGCAGCCGGGTGGTGCTGCTGTTCTCGCTGTTCCCGCCGGCTTGGATCGTCGGTACCGCAGGCCTCGCGGTGGCGAAGATCCTGGAGAACATGGAGATCGGGCACAACGTCCTGCACGGGCAGTGGGACTGGATGCGTGACCCGAAGATCCACTCGACCAGCTGGGAGTGGGACCACGCCACCCCGGCCGAGCAGTGGAAGCAGTCGCACAACGAGCTGCACCACCGCTACACCAACGTGGTCGGCAAGGACAACGATCTCGGCTACGGCATCATGCGGGTCGACGAGGACCAGCCGTGGCACCCGGCCTACCTGGGCCAGCCGTTCTACAACTTCGTCAACGCCTGCTTCTTCGAGTACGGCGTCGCCGCGTACGACCTCGAACTGGGCAAGTACCTCAAGGAGAAGCGGCACAAGGAGCCGGAGTTCCGGGCCAGGCTCCGCGCGGCCGGCCGGAAGATCCGCCGCCAGGTTCTCAAGGACTACGTGATCCACCCGCTGCTGTCCGGGCCGTCGTTCTTCCACACCATGGCCGCGACGTTCACCGCGAACCTGATCCGCAACCTGTGGAGCCACTCGGTGATCATGTGCGGGCACTTCCCGGAGGGGGTGGAGACCTTCGAGAAGAGCTCGATCGAGGGCGAGACCCGCGGCGAGTGGTACCTGCGGCAGATGCTCGGCTCGGCCAACATCAGCGGCAGCCGGCTGATGCACATCATGACCGGCAACCTGTCGTACCAGATCGAGCACCACCTCTTCCCGGACCTGCCGAGCAACCGCTACCAGGAAATCGCCCCCGAGGTACGGGCGCTGTTCGACCGCTACGGCCTGAAGTACGTCACCGGTTCGCTGCCCCGGCAGGTCTTCTCGGCCTGGTGGAAGGTCATCCGCCTGGCCTTCCCCAACCGCCGCCAGCCGGCCACCCCTGCGGTCGACGACCAGCCGACCCCGGTGCTCGCCGCCGCCTGAGGCTCCGGAACCTTCCGCCCCGGGCGATGTCGCACCCCGGGAGGATCAGCGGCGGCTGGGGTAGTTCTGGGCTGATCGGCGGCCACGGACGAAGCCCAGCACGATCACCGCGGCCAGGGCGATGATCCCGATGATGACCAGCCAGCGGACCGCTTCCAGCAGCAGCCCGAGCAGCACGAGGATTACGGCGATCACGCCGACGGTCCAGAGCAGGGCGCGCATCTTCACCTCCCGACCGGGCCGTCCGGCGGATCCGGACGGCTTGCCGTTCCGACCCGCAGGACGGCTTGCCGGTCCAGCTACCCGGTTCTGCCCGGATCATGTCGGGTGACCAGGGAGGACACGCTCCCGCCGGAGAACGGTGACGCACGGTTCACGGGGCATCGACGCAACGCCTATTCTGTGCCCCGACCGCAATCGCCGGAAGGGGCCGCATGCCGTCGCGGCAGGACCAGCTGCACTCGTACCAGTTCACCATCCAGCGGGTGGTGTCCGCTCTGGTGATGCGCGAGGCCGACCCGGCGCAGTCACCGTTCCGCCGGCTCGCCGGTGCGGCGCTGGCCAGCATGCTGGTGGCGGTCATCGGGCTGGGCGGTTCCGCACTCTACGGTCTGTTCGCCGGCGGTGGCGCGAAGTGGCGCGACGGCAACGCGGTCATCGTGGAGAAAGAGTCGGGTGCCCGGTTCGTCTACCGCGAGCAGCGGCTGCACCCGGTCCTCAACTACGCGTCCGCACTGTTGATCATTGGTGCCGAGCGACCGAAGACCGTGCTGGTGTCGCGCCGCTCGATCGAGGGCGTACCCCGTGGCCTGCCGCTGGGCATCGCCGACGCGCCCGACTCGCTGCCGGCGGCGTCCCGGCTCGCCACCGACGGATGGACGGTCTGCTCGGCCAGCACCACCGACGACGGCCGACGGCAGTCGCGGTCGGTGCTGCTGATCGGCAGCACCGGTGCCGGTGGCCGGCCACTCGGCGAGGAAGCGCTGCTGCTGCGCGCTCCCGACGGCCGACTGCACCTGCTCTGGCAGCAGCGACGCCACCTGATCCGCGACACCGACCGGGTGTTGGCCGCGCTCGCGGTCACCCGGGCCCGGGCGGTTCCGGTCGCCCCGGCCCTGCTCAACACGGTGCCGGCCGGTCTGGACCTGGCGCCGCTGAACCTGCCCGGTCTCGGCGAGCGGTCCGCCGGGGTCGCCGACGCCCGGATCGGTGACGTGCTGCTGGTGAGCAACTCCGGCGGCGGCCGACAGTACTCGGTCGTGCAGCGCGACGGGCTGGCCGGCATCACCGAACTACAGGCCGCGCTGCTGCTGGCCCGGACCGGCCAGCGTGAGCCGGACCAGGTCAGCCTCGGCCGGTTCGCGGCCCTGCCGCAGCTGGAGGATCTCGCGCCGACCGGGCCGCACGCGCCGCCGAGCGCGCCGCCTCGACTGGCCACCGTGGACTCGCCGACGCTGTGCGCCCGGGTCGCCGACGAGGCCGGGCAGGTCGTGCTGCGGCTCGGCGTGGAACTGCCGGAGTTGACCGCCGCCCCGCGCGCCGGGACCGGGTCGACCGGCCCGGCGGTGGCCGACCACGTGATCGTGGAGCCGGGGCGGGGCGCGCTGGTCGAGTCGGTGGCCGCGCCCGGCGCGCCCGGCGGGGCGATCTCCGTGGTGACCGACCTCGGCCGCCGGCACGTCCTCGCCGACGCCGGGGTGCCGGCCATGCTCGGCTACGGCGAGACGCGGCCGCTCCGGCTCCCGGCGGGCGTGGTCAGCCTGGTCCCCGCCGGAGCGGCCCTGGACCCGGCGGCCGCCCGGCAGGCGGCCGCCCCCGCGTGACGCCGCCGGCCTCCGCAGCCAGTTGATCGACTCCGTCTCGTCGGTACGGCGGTGCCCGAGCGGGTCGGGACACCGCCCTTACGGCGAAACGGCGATCGGCGATGATCAAGCCGCGTAGTTCGGCGACCCGCCGACCGAGGGGGTACGGAGTTGTGATCGCGGCGGTGGTTCATCGCCGGATAGAGCGAGGCCCAGCCCCGGCTCCGCACTGTGGACTGCGGAGCTGCGCTGGCTGCTCAATCGCTCGATCACTCTGGCCCGCGCCGATCCCCGGGGTACAACTGGCTGCCGCCCGGTCCGGCGCTGCGGCGCGAACGAGGGCCGCCTGGCGGCATCTCTACGTGCACGCGTACCTGGCGCTGGCCGACCTTGCGGGGCGAGTTGAGGACGTTCGTCGCGACGCTCCCGACGACTTGCGGAAGGGCGTTCTTCCTGACCCTGTCTGGTGGGTGAGCAACGGCACCTGGTGGGTCAATCCGGGCCAGCAAGAGTCGGGAAGGATGTGTGCATGGTGGCTCTGTTGGACGGCGTACTGGCAGACCTCGGGCTGATGGATATCGCCGGGCCCCGGCTGGCCGGAGATCCACAGCCGGCGGTGCTGGCGTCACCGCTCGCAGTCGCCGAATGCGCAATCGTGTCCGTGGCCGCCTGTCTCACGGCTGCCGCTGATCTGGCTCTTGCGCGCACCGGTCGCCGGCCAGAAATCGCACTCGACACGGAACATGTGGCGGCGGCGATGCGCAGCGAGGTTTGGCTTCGCGACGCAGACGGACGGGGGATCGATGGCTTCGCTCCGCTGTCTCGATTGTGGCGGGCTGCAGACGGTTGGGTGCGTACACATGCGAACTACCCGTGGCATCGGACGGCTCTGCTGGCGTCCCTCGGTGTGCACGACGATCGTGACGTCGAGGTTCAGGCGCAGGTGGCTGACGCCATTGCCGCGCGCCCGGCGTTGGAGGTTGAGCGTGCTGTGTACGCCGCGGGAGGGCTGGCCGTGGCGGCTCGTACGCAGGCCCAGTGGCAAGCAGACGGTCAGACCGGCGCGATGGGAACGTCTCCGCTCGTGGGCATGGTGCCGCTCAGTCGTGGGTCGCTGCCGCTAGCCGAACCGGGCCCGCTTCCGGCGTCGGGGGTGAAGGTGCTTGATCTGACACGGGTCATCGCCGGCCCCGTTGGTACCCGGATGCTGGGCGCGCTCGGTGCCGACGTGCTACGGGTCGATGATCCGCATCGCCCGGAACTGGCGCTGCATGCCATTGATGGAGTGATCGGTAAGGCAAGCACAAGCCTGGATGCCAGCACGAAGAACGGCCGTCAAGCTCTGCATCGCCTTCTCGACCAAGCCGACGTTGTCGTGACCGGCTACCGGCCCAAAGCGCTGCGCCGTCTCGGTCTGGACCCTGACCAGGTTGCGGACCAGCACCCCGGCACCATCGTCGTCACGCTTTCGGCTTGGGGAACGGCCGGAACCTGGGGCACACGGCGCGGTTTCGACAGCCTGGTGCAGATCGCCACCGGCATCGGCTGGGCCACGAGCACGGATGGCATCCAACCCGGCGCTCTCCCCTGTCAGTTGCTCGACCACGCCACCGGCTACCTCGTCGCTGCTGGTGCACTGGCCGCACTGGGTCGACGCGCCCGCACCGGCGACGCAACCCACGTCTCTGTATCCCTCGCCAGGACGGCACGATGGCTGCTCGACCAAGGCATCATGCCAGCCAGGCAGAGCGCGGGCGATGACCCGAAGCGCCAAGCCGACACTTACCGAACAGCACTCGGAAACGGGTGGACCGCGATCAGCCCACCAGGTCAACTCGACGGCCGCCCGCTGAGCTGGCCTCACCTACCACCCGCCTACGCTCAAGCGCCGCCCGATTGGAGCTGAACGCCCCCGGCCACCCTGCGGCGGCTCGGTCTCGTCAGTAGCCGACGGCGAAGTGGCGTTCCTCGCCGGGCTGCTCCAACTCGTCCAGGACGGCGACGGCGAGGTCTTCGGCCGAGATCCGGGACGTGCCGTCCGGGGCCACGACGAGAGTGCTGCCGCCGCGTCGGTGTCCGCCGGTCCGCACCCCGAGCTCAAGGAGGGCGGGAGGGCTCAGGTAGACCCAGTCGGCGGCATGGGCCCGGCAGACGTCCAGCTGCGCGATGCTGGCGGCGGCGATTTCGCGTACGGCCGGGGGCACGTACCGGGGGTCGTCGAAGGCCAGCCCGCCGGACGGGCTGAGCAGGGGCGCGGAGCCGCCGACGAGCAGGATGCGGGTCCCGGTCGACCGTGACGCGGAGAGCCGGTGATTTCCGGCTCCGGTGGCGCGACGGTCAGGCGGGTCGGCGCAGAATGCTGACGGCGAAGTCCGCGTCGTCGCCCCAGGGGCGCAGATCCCAGGTGGCGAAGCGGTGTTCCAGCCGCAGGCCGGCGGCGGCCACGTCGGCGTCGAAATCAGTCAGCGGGTAGCCCCGGTCGGTGCCGAAGCCGACCGCGATCACCCCGTCCGGGCGCAGGTGCGCGGCCACCCGGCGCAGCACCTGCACCTCAGTGTCCGGGGCGACGAAGGTCATCACGTTGCCGGCCAGCACCGCCGCGTCGAACGGCTCCGCCACACCGGCCGCGGCGAGGTCCAACTCCGCCAGGTCGGCGACCAGCCAACGGGGCCCCGGGTGGTCGGTGCGGGCGGCCTCGATCAGTGCCGGATCGGCATCCACCCCGACCACCGTGTGGCCCCGGGCAGCCAGCTCGGCGCCCACCCGGCCGGTGCCGCAGCCAGCATCGAGAATCCGCGATTTTGGCGGCACCAGCGTGTCAAGCAGCCGTGCTTCGCCGGCCAGGTCGACCCCCTCGGCCGCCATCCGCCGAAACCGGTCGATGTACCACTGGGAGTGATCCGGGCCGGTGTCGGTGACCCAGCGGGTCGGGTTGCCCGTGCCGCCACTGCGCTCGCTCATCGGACCACCGTATCCAGCCCGCGAGTAGGACTCCCTCCGCCGCCATGGTTTCGGCGGATCGGTCAGTGCCATGCTGGCATGGCCGGTGATCCGCACGACAGGGAGGCGCGATGGCTCGGGAGAACTACGAGGAGCAGCTCGACCGCCTCACCGGCTTGCTGGCGACGATGAGCCGGGAGGCCGGCGTGGCGATCCGGGGCGCCAGCGCCGCCCTGTTCGACGTCGACCGGGCTGCGGCTGAGGCGGTGGTGGCCGGCGACGCCGTGCTCGACCGGTACCGGGCCGAGGCGGAGGCGATGATCCCCGAGGTGCTGGTCCGGCATCAGCCGGTCGCCTCCGACCTGCGGCTGGTGGTGTGCGCGCTGCGGATCGCCGCCTCGCTGGAACGGATGGGCGACCTCGCGGTGCACATCGCGAAGGTCGTGCTGATGCGGTATCCGGTGGGGGTGGTCCCGGCGTCGGCGTTGCCGGTGCTGACCACGATGGCGGGCGCGGCGGCCCGGATGGCGGAGAAGGCAGCGGTCGTGCTGGCCACCCGCGACCACCTGGACGCCGCACAGCTCGGGCTGGACGACGACGAGGTCGACGCGGCCGAGAAGCGGCTGCTGTCGCTGCTCGTCTCCGGCTGGCCGTACGGCGTGGAGTCGGCGATCGACCTGGCTCTGGTCGGCCGGTACTACGAGCGGTACGCCGACCACGCGGTCAACGTCGCGCGGCAGGTGGTCTTCCTGGTGACCGGGACGGTCCGCCTCTGACCCGGGCGGACATTCCGGGCATCCGGTGCGCTTGCCCTCGCAGCGTCACATCCCGGGGCCGACCGGCCACCATCGGGGCCACCAAGTTCATTTTTCGTTCACCTGCTGCCGGGGGTCCGGCTACCTGCGCCTCCTAGCTTGACTCGCGTACGGCCCGGACGGGCTGATGCACCCCGATAGAGAGGCTTACCTGGTGAACCGCAACGTGCTCTCGCGGCGTCTCCTCGCTGGCGTCGCGCTTGCCGCGCTCGCGCTTACCGGCTGTGGTAGCAACGACAACGGCACAGGGCCGGGCGCGAGCGGCGGCGACAGCGCCTACGCGAACCTGTCCGGCGAGTTGAAGGCGTCCGGCGCCAGCTTCCCTGACGCGTACTACCAAGAGGTCATCGAGGCCTTCAAGGGCGAGGCCTCCGGCGTGACCGTCACCTACAACGCGACCGGCTCGGGCACCGGCAAGAAGCAGTTCGGTGAGGGTCTGGTCGACTTCGCCGGCACCGACAGCCTGGTCAAGGAGAGTGACGGCGTGGCCGCCGGCTCGTTCCTCTATATTCCGACGGTGGCGGCGCCGATCACCGTCTCCTACAACCTCCAGGGCGTCGACAAGCTCCAGCTCAGCCCGGAGACGCTCGCCAAGATCTTCCAGGCCGACATCAAGACCTGGAACGACGAGGCCGTCAAGGCCGACAACCCGGGCGTCGAGCTGCCCGACACCCCGATCGTCGTGGCGCACCGCTCGGACGGTTCGGGCACCACCAGCAACTTCACCAAGTACCTCGAGGCGGCCGCCGGGGGGACCTGGAAGCTCGGCAGCGGTGACACCGTGGCCTGGCCGGCCAGCACCCAGGGCGGCGAGAAGAACACCGGTGTCGCGCAGATCGTGCAGCAGACCAACGGTGCCGTGGGCTACGTCGACCTCAGCGACGCCAAGGCCACCGGCCTGAAGTTCGCCGCCATCAAGAACAAGGACGGCCAGTTCGTCGAGCCGACGCTGGACGGCACCACCGCCGGCCTGGAGGGCGCCGAGATCGCCGACGACCTGAGCTACAACCCGCTCAACGCCGCTGGCGCCACCGCGTACCCGATCACCGCGCCGACGTTCATCATCGCCAAGACCTCCTACGGCGACGCCGCCAAGGCGGAGCTGGTCAAGGGCTTCCTCACGTACCTGCTCAACGACGGCCAGGACCTGGCCAAGGAGATCGACTTCGCGCCGCTGCCCGCCTCGCTCAAGGAGAAGGCGCTGGCCCAGGTCGACAAGATCCAGAGCTGATCGACATCAGGATCGCTGGGCCTTCCAGCCGGGGACGGGATCGACACGATTCCGTCCCCAGCGGAGTCCCTGAGCTGGAGTGAAGATGACCGTGACGAACGAACCCCCCGCCGCCCGGCCGGCATTGACCCGGCGTGGCGGCAACGCCGTCGGCGACCGCCTCTTCTCCTGGTGGACACTCGGCACCGGCCTGCTGGTGCTGGCGATCCTCGGGCTGATCCTCATCACCACTGTTCGAGAGGCGTGGCCCGCGTTCGACGCGATGGGCCTGCGCTTCCTCACCGAGCGGATCTGGGACCCGAACCCGGCGACCGGCGACGCCATCTTCGGGGCGCTGTCGTTCGCGTACGGCACGGCGATCTCGTCGCTGATCGCCCTGCTGTTCGCGGTGCCGGTCTCGGTCGGCATCGCGCTGTTCCTCACCGAACTCGCGCCCCGCCGGCTGCGCGGGGCCGCGGTCACCGTGATCGACCTGCTCGCCGCCGTGCCGTCGGTGGTCTTCGGCCTCTGGGGCATCCTGGTCGTCGCCCCCGCGCTGGTCCCGGTGTACCAGTGGATGCACGACGTCCTCGGCGGCGTCCCGGTGCTCGGCCGCCTCTTCGGCCCGGTCGGCAGCGGCCGCAACTTCATGACCGCCGGCCTCATCCTGGCGATCATGGTCACGCCGATCATCACGTCGATCACGCGCGAGGTGTTCAGCACCGTGCCGCGCGCCGACAAGGACGCCGCTCTCGCGCTCGGCGCCACCCGCTGGGAGATGATCCGGGGCGCCGTCTTCCCGCACAGCTTCGGTGGCGTCGTCGGCGCGGTGATGCTCGGCCTCGGCCGGGCGATGGGGGAGACCATCGCGGTGGCCCTGGTCATCGGCGGGGCCACGAACATCACGGCCAACATTTTCGCCCCCGGCAACTCGATGGCCGCCGTCATCGTGCAGCAGTTCGGTGAATCCACCGGCACCTTCACCGCGGCCCTGATCGGTCTCGGCGTCGTGCTGTTCGCGATGACGGTGCTGATCAACGTGCTCGCTCAGGTGGTCGTCCGCCGGGCCGAGGCCCGGATGAAGGGAAGCGTCGCGTGACCGTCACCGCACCGCCCCCCACCCGCTCCCGCACCGGCGGGCCCGACCTGACCCGGGCGGCTCTCGCCGGGCGGCGCCGGTTCACCAACCATCTCGCCACGGCTGCCATCTGGGCTGCCGTGCTGCTCGCCGTCATCCCGCTGGCCCTGGTGACCTACACGGTCATCAGCAAGGGCGGCGGAGTCATGAGCCTGTCCTTCCTGACCGAGGACATCCCCAACTCGTACCGCCGGCAAGGCGGCGGCATGGCGCCGGCGATCGTGGGCACGCTGCTCATCACCGGCGCGGCCGCGCTGATGGCCATCCCGCTCGGCGTCTTCGGTGCCGTCTACCTCAACGAGTACGGCAAGCAGAAGCCCCTGGCCCGGCTGATCCGGCTGATGGCCGACGTGATGACCGGCGTGCCGTCGATCGTGATGGGGCTGTTCGTCTACATCTCCTGGGTGCTGCTCGTCGGCGAGCAGACCGGCTTCGCCGGCGCGCTGGCGTTGGCCTGCCTGATGCTGCCGGTGGTCATCCGCAGCAGCGAGGAGATGCTCCGGCTGGTCCCGGACGAGTTGCGGCAGGCGAGCATGGCGCTGGGCGCCCGCAAGTGGAAGACCATCCTCACCGTGGTGCTGCCGGCGGCGATCTCCGGCATCACCAGCGGCTCGCTGCTGGCCGTCGCCCGGGCGGCCGGCGAGACCGCTCCGATCATCATCGTCACCGGCATCGTCTTCTCGCCCAACTGGAACCTGTTCGAAGGCTCCAACACCGCGCTGCCGGCGCAGATCTTCCGCAACGCCAGCACCTCGTTCCCCGCCGCCCAGGACCGAGCCTGGGGTGCGGCCCTGACACTGATCGTGATCGTCCTCGGCTTCACGGTCATCGCCCGATTCATCTCCAGCCGGTTCGCCATCAAGGAGCGCTGACATGGCCAACGACACCGATCTGACCACCCGCCCGTCCATCGCGGTGCACGCCACCGGCGTCACCGCCGCCGGCGTCGAAACCTCCCCCGCGCCGGTGATGCAGCTGCGCGACGTCAGCGTCTACTACGGCAGCTACGAGGCGGTCCGGGGCACCACGATGCCGATCCAGCAGAACCAGGTCACCGCGATGATCGGGCCCTCGGGCTGCGGCAAGTCCACCGTGCTGCGGGCGCTCAACCGGATGAACGACCCCATCCCCGGCGCCCGGGTCAGCGGCGAGGTCTCCTTCCACGGGCAGGACCTGTACGCCAGGGACGTCGACCCGATCCAGGTCCGCCGGCGCATCGGCATGGTGTTCCAGAAGCCGAACCCGTTCCCGAAGTCCATCTACGACAACGTCGCGTACGGGCTGCGGATCAACGGCATCAAGGGCCGGCTCGACGACCACGTGGAGGAGGCGCTGACCCAGGCCGCGCTCTGGGACGAGGTCAAGGACAAACTCCGCAAGAGCGCCCTGGCGCTCTCCGGCGGTCAGCAGCAGCGGCTCTGCATCGCCCGTACGATCGCGGTCAAGCCCGAGGTCATCCTCATGGACGAGCCCTGCTCGGCGCTCGACCCGATCGCCACCGCGAAGATCGAGGACCTCATGTTCGAGCTGACGAACGACTACACGATCGTGATCGTCACGCACAACATGCAGCAGGCCGCGCGGGTCAGCCACTACACCGCGTTCTTCACCGCCGAGGTGGACGAGAAGCAGGTGCGGCACGGCCGGCTGGTCGAGTACAGCCAGACCGGCAAGCTGTTCACCAACCCCGCCGACAAGCGTACGGAGGACTACATCACCGGCCGCTTCGGCTGACCGACGGAACCGGAGCCGGTACGCGATGAACAACCTCGCCGAGGCCACCAGGGGTGACCATCGAGCCGACGGGCGTTTCGTGCTGCTCGTGGTGGACGACGACGAGAGCGTCGGTGCCGCGCTGGTCACCCAGCTGGCCGAGCACCGGGTACGCGGACACCACTACCCGCACGCCGCCGAGGCGCTGCTGGCCGCGGGAGCCCTGCAACCGGATGCGGCGGTGGTCGCCGCCGGTCTGACCACCATGAGCAGCATCGAACTGGTCCGGCTGCTCGCCGGCCGGGCCGGCATCCCGACGGTGGTCGGCGTCGGCGACGACGACGGGGGCATCGCCGCGGCCGGGCTCAAGGCGGGCGCCACGGCCGGCGTACGGCGGCCCTACCGGGCCGAGGAGGTGCTGCCGATCCTGCGCGCGATCCGCCCGGAGACCGCCGCCGCCCTCGATCCGCCGATCGAGCTGGGCGGGCTGCGGGTGGACCCGTCGACGTTCGAGGTGCGCCTGCAAGGCCGGACGGTGGCCCTGCCGTTGAAGGAGTTCAAGCTGCTCTACTTCTTCATGAGCCACGCCGAGCGGACGGTCACCCGTGAGCAGTTGCTGGCCGCCGTCTGGGGCGGAATCTCCGACGACACCTCGAACACCCTGACCGTGCACATCAAGCGGCTGCGTCGGCGACTCGCGCTGGACGGGGGACAGGCCCCGATGATCGTGACCGTACGCGGCCTGGGCTACCGGTTCGTGCCGGCCGCCGGTTCAGGCGAGCAGGATGAAGGCCGGAGCGCCGACCAGCGGGCCGAGCACGGTACCCGCGATCACCTGGCTCACACTGTGGGCGGCCAACCGGACCCGTGACCAGCCGACCAGCCCGATCAGGGCCAGCAGCGGGACCGCCGCCGGACCGAGCACGTAGATCAGGGCGGTCACCGACGCGGCGCAGATCGCCGCGTGGGCGCTCAACTTCCAGACCTGGTTGACCGCGGCGACGCCGGCCACGACGGCGAACATCGCCACCACCAGGGCGACCAGCGGACGCGGCGCACCGAGCAGCACCAGCAGCACCAGGCCGGCCAGGACGGATGCCATCCCGTGCAGCAGCGGCCGGCGGCGTTGGGCGCGTACCCCGATGTGGTGGTCGGTCAGTTGGCCGCGTCGCACGCCCAGCCAGATGATGCCGTACGGGACGACGGAGCAGAACAGCACGGCCAACGCCCCCCAGCCGAGCCCGGCCACGACGGCCGGTGCGGTGGCGTGCACGGCGATCACCATGGGCAGCACGGCGGCGAACACCGCGGGCGCGAACACCTCGGTGGTGATCCGGGCCAGCCGATAGGAGGCGGCCCGGTCGACGACGGTGGACACGGGGCCAACCGTACGCGTACGGGTGCCATCGGTGGGGCGCGTCCGTTTGCCGGGGATGGGCGAGGGTAACCAGCGCGGCGCTGACGACAGGAGGGCGACGGGTGCGGTTTCCCCTTTTCGTCGACGCGGTGTCGCGTCGCTCCGGCCTGCCGCCCGACCTGGCCGCGATCGTCGCGCGCGCGGTGCTGCAGACCGTGGTGGAACGGATGACCGGCTTGAGCACCGACCCGACCGGCTATCTGCCGGCCGAGTTCGGCAACGCGTCCGCCCCGCAGGGGCCCGAGGACTTCCTGCGCCGGGTCGGCCAGCGGGCCGGAGTCGACCAGCAGGTGGCGGGCGCCGGCGCGGCGGCGGTGTTCGCGACGCTGCGCGAAGCGGTCACGGTCGACGAGTTCCGGGAGATGGTTTCCCGGCTGCCCACCACCGCCGACGGCACGGTCGATCCGCTCGCCGGCCCCGACGAGGTCGGGCCGTAGCCGAAGCGGCAGGACTTCGCCCAACCCTGCCGACACGAGGTGGCCGACGACCGTTAGGCTGCCCGCCGTGGCAGGTCTGTTGAGGAACATGGCGGCGCGTGTCGGCGCGGCGATCCCGACCCCCCGGCGCGGCGGACCGACCCCGGCCCGAGTCGCGCGGCCTCGCCAGGTCAGCGCGTTGCAGCGGCGCGAGTTGTCGTACGCTCCGGAGCCCGACGGGCAGGCAGACCCGGGGGAGATCGTCTGGACCTGGGTGTCCTACGAGGACGATCCCCGGCAGGGCAAGGACCGGCCGGTGCTGGTGGTGGGCCGGCACAGCCGGACGCTGTTCGGGCTGATGCTGTCCAGCCAGCGTGATCGCGACGGCGAGCGACACTGGCTGGCCCTCGGACCCGGCGAGTGGGACCGGGAGAAGCGGCCCAGCTGGGTGCGGTTGGACCGGGTGCTGACCATGCGCGAGGACGGCATCCGGCGCGAGGGCGCGGTGCTGGACCGGGCCCGGTTCGACCGGGTCAGCCAGGCGTTGCGTGCCGGCTACGGCTGGCTCTGAGCGATGTGACCGCACCGGCCGGGTGCTGCCGGCGGGTGCGGTGCGTCTGACCAGGCGCGGTGCCTGGGCCATCAGCACTCGGCGAGGTGCGCGGTGTCGCGCAGCGCCCGGCCGGATCGGCCCGATCCGAGTCCCTTGGCCTCGTACATCGCCGCGTCGGCGCGGTCGAGCGCCTCGGCCAGCTGGGTCCCGTGCACCGGGGCCAGCCCGACCGAGGCGGTCACCCGCAGGGTGGCCACGCCCAGCTGGATCGGCGCAGCGAGCATGTCGCACAGCTGCCGGGTGGCCTGCTCGATCCACCGCCGGTCGATCGTGGGGCTGGCCAGCAGCCCGGCGAACTCGTCACCGCCGAGCCGTGCCACCGGGTTGTCGCCAGCGAAGGCGGCCAGCCGCTGGGCGACGCTGATCAGGACTTTGTCGCCGGCCGAGTGGCCGTACCGGTCGTTGATCTGCTTGAAGTCGTCCAGGTCCAGCACCACCGCGACCAGCGGGCGGCCGGTGCCGTCGGTGAGCATCGCGGCCGCGAGGCGGTAGAAGGCTCGCCGGTTGGGCAGGCCGGTCAGCGGATCGTGGCTGGCGGCATGCCGCTCGGCGGCCAGTTCGGCCTGGAGACGTCCGACCTCGGCTTCGGCCCGTATGGCCCGTCGTCCCAGCTGCCAGGAGGAGAGCAGGGCTCCTGCGGCACAAAGGCCGGACGCGACGGTCAGCGGATCCGGCACCGACCCCTCCCTTCGCCCCGACGCAGCGACCGGCGCTGCCAGACACCTCGTTTCCCCTGGTGGCGGCCAGGTTCACGTAACAGAATGTGAGCGGATGCGCACCGCTCACATGCGCTATCATGCTCGCTGTCTAATGCAGATGCAATAGCAGATGCACGTGCAGAACGATCGAGTCGACACCGTCCCCTGTGCCGCTACCGCTCCTGTCCACGGCACCGGCGCCTAACGGAGAGAACCACGCACCCATGCAGCAGCCGCCGAACGGTGTACCCGCACACCAGTTGCCTCCCCTCGTCTGGCAGAAGAGCCGGCGCAGCAACCCCAGTGGGAACTGCGTCGAACTGGCGGAGTTGCCCGGTGGCGCGGGGATCGCCATGCGTAACTCCCGGCACCCTGACGGGCCAGCGCTGATCTACACCGTGGACGAGATCGCCGCGTTCGTGCTCGGTGCCCGGGACGGGGATTTCGATCATCTGATCGGCTGACCCGCCATCCCACCTGCGGGAATCGCCGCGCACGGGATGGAGGTTCACCTCACTGACGGTTCATGGCATGCTTACAGGTCGGTCGGGCCGGCTCACTGGTTCGGCCACCGACGGCGTGCGGAGGACGGCAGGTGACCATGGTTTCCGCCGAGCAGGGCCCGGCGGCAGGCCCGACCGTGCTGCGGATGTTGCTGGGTGCCCAGCTGCGCCGGCTGCGCGAGTCGCGCGGGGTGACCCGGGAGGACGCCGGCTGGGAGATCCGCTCGTCCGAGTCGAAGATCAGCCGGATGGAGCTGGGCCGGGTCGGGTTCAAGGAGCGCGATGTCGCCGACCTGCTCACCCTCTACGGCGTCACCGATGAGCAGGAGCGGTTCGCGCTGCTGAAGCTCGCTCGGGACGCCAACAGTCCGGGCTGGTGGCACCGCTACGGTGACGTACTGCCGTCGTGGTTCCAGTCGTACCTCGGCCTGGAGGCCGCGGCGGTGCTGATCCGCAGCTACGAGGTCCAGTTCGTCCCGGGCCTGCTGCAGACCCGGGAGTACGCCCGGGCCGTGGTACTGCTCGGCCACTCCGGTGCCGACTCGGTCGACATCGACCGCCGGGTGGATCTGCGGATGCGGCGCCAGGAACTGCTGCGGCGCCCGCGCCCGCCCCGACTGTGGGCCGTGGTCGACGAGGCGGTGTTACGCCGGCCGATCGGTGGCCCGCAGGTGATGCGCGCCCAACTGGAGGCGCTACTCGAGGCCACCCGGACGCCCAACGTCCGATTGCAGGTGATCCCGTTCGCCGCGGGTGGGCACGCCGCGGCTGGCGGCGCCTTCACCATCCTGCGCTTCGGTGACCAGGACCTGCCGGACATCGTCTACATCGAGCAGTTGACCAGCGCGCTCTACCTGGACAAACGCGAGGATCTCGACTTCTACGCGCTGGCCATGGAGCGACTCTGCGTCGAGGCCGAGCCGCCGGAGAACACTCCGGACATTCTCAAGCGGATCATCGCCGACATCGATTCCCAGTGACCGGTCGACGCGGCTGACCCGAGCGGGGCAGTCTGCGTACCGATCCGCGCAATCACATGCGTTGACATCCTCCGGCCCGTACGGCTAATCTCTGGATCGATCCAGACTGAATCGATCCAGAAGAGGGGAGGGGCCGGTGAAACCGACCCTGCGGGCCGTTGCCGAGGCGGTCGGTGTCTCGCGCAGCACCGTCTCCAACGCCTACTCCCGACCGGACCAGCTCTCGGCGGAGCTTCGCCGACGGATCCTCGACACCGCGCGTCAGATGGGCTACCCGGGGCCCGACCCGACCGCCCGCTCGCTGCGGCGCGGCTTCGTGGGCGCCGTGGGGGTGCTGTTCACCTCGCGGCTGTCGTACGCCTTCACCGATCCCTTCGCGGTGCGGTTCCTCACCGGGGTCGCCGAGGCGGCCGAGCGGCACGGCAGCAGCCTGCTGCTCGTGCCGCTGCCGGCCGAACCTGCCGGCGCCGTCAAGGCGGTGGAGAACGCCGCCGTCGACGGATTCTGCGTCTACTGCGCCGGTGACGAGGAGGGGATTCTCGACACCATCCGGGGTCGCGGGCTGCCGTTCGTGACCACTTCCTCGCGTCCCCGCGCTGGCGACCGGTGGGTGGGCATCGACGAGCGGGCCGCCGCCCGTTCCGTTGCCGAACACCTGGCCGGTCTCGGTCACCGGCGGGTCGCCCTGCTCGGTGACAACGTCCTGCCCGACGCCGCCACCGGGCTGCTGCGGGTGGCCGACGTCGCCGACGTGCCGCACCCGACCACCCGCGAGCGCCTCGCCGGCTTCGCCGACGCCTTCGCCGCGGTCGGCGTCGCCTGGCCCGAGTTGGCGATCCTCTCGGCGCCCGGCAACACCCGGGCCGCCGGTGCCGCCGCCGTACGCGCGCTCGACGCCCTCGCCGAGCCGCCGACCGCCGTGCTGGCCTGCTCCGACGTGCTCGCCCTGGGCGCGCTGGACGCGCTGGTGGCGGCCGGCGGGCACCAGGCCATCTCGGTGACCGGCTTCGACGACATCGCCGAGGCCGAGTCCGCCGGCCTGACCACCGTGCGCCAGCCCGGCGAGGAGAAGGGTCGCTCGGCGGCCCAACTCCTGTTCGACCCGCCCGCGGACGCTTCGGCGGGCCAGATCCTGCTGCCCACCACGCTCATCGTCCGCACCAGCAGCGGACCAGTACCGAGGAGTTGAACATGGAACAGCCCACCGGCTTCATCTTCGCCGTCGACGCGGTCACGCGGCACGTCACCTCCGCCCGGCCGGACGCGCCGGTCCGCCCCGACCCGCCGCGCGCCCCGCGACTGGCCGGAGCCCGCCGGCTCACCGCCGCAGCCCTGCACCGCCTCGCCGACCAGATCCAGCCCACCCCACCCCCCTGCCCCTGCTAGCGCGCAAGGAAGGGCCCCTTTTTAACGCCTGGTGCATTGAAGGGGCCCCCTTCTAACAACTGACGGCTCGGCTCGACGAGCGACAGCACAACTGGCGGCTCGGCGCGACGAGCGACAGCACGGCTAGGGTGGGTGGTGGACGGGCCGGGCGGCCAGGCAGACTTGACGAGCATGTCGCCGTTAACGCCCAACCTGCGGTTGCAGGACCGCTACGTGTTGCACGACCGCATCGGCCTCGGCGGGATGTCCGAGGTGTGGCGCGCCGACGACGAGGTGCTGGGCCGGCCCGTCGCGGTGAAGGTGCTCGCTGGCGCGTTCGCCGTCGACCCGGACCTGCGGGCCGTCATCCAGCGGGAGGCTCGCGCCGCGGCCCGGCTGGCCCACCCGCACGTCACCCAGGTGTACGACTACGGTGAGGCGACCCTCGACGGCGGCACCGTGCCGTACCTGGTGATGGAACTGGTCGACGGGCGCAGTCTCGCCGATCGGCTGGCCGAGGGCCCACTGCCCTGGCCCTCGGCGCTCCGGTTGGGCGCCGAGGTCGCCGCCGCGCTGGCCGCCGCACACCGCATCGGAGTGGTGCACCGGGACATCAAACCGGGCAACGTGATGCTCACCGAGACCGGCGCCAAGGTGCTGGACTTCGGCATCGCCGCGCTCGCCGGCCCCCAGCACGCCGGCACCGGGCCGAGCGGCGAACCGATCATGGGTACGCCCGCCTACATCGCGCCCGAGCGGTTGCGTGCCGGGGCACCGAACCCGGCCAGCGACGTGTACGCGCTCGGCGTGCTGCTGTACCGCACTCTGACCGGTGACGTTCCGTTGCCCGTACGCAGCTGGGAGGAGGCCGCCCGGCTGCACGCCCAGCCGCCGCCCGTGGCGGCACCCCGGGCGCCGGGGTTGCCAGCCGACGTCGCCGATCTGGTGCTGGCCTGCCTCGATCCGGAGCCGGCCCGACGGCCCACCGCCGGACAGATGGCCGCCCGGCTGCGTGCCGCAGCCGGCCCGGCCGGGCCGGCGGGGTCGCCCACCACCGTACTTCCGATCACCCCCGCTCCGGCCGGCGGCGAGCACACGGCGGCCGTGGCCCGGCCGGCACCGACGCACCCACCGACGCTCGTCGATCGGGCCGGCACGTGGTCCGCCAGGGCCACGCCCGCTGCCCCCGAGCCCACCTCGGTGCACCCGGCTGCCGGCTCCGACCTCGAGCGGACCGCGGGGTTCGGGTCCGTGGGTGCGGTCGCCGGTTCCGGGTCCGTGCGCCCCGCCGCCGACTTCGATTCCGAGCGGGCCGCCCCCAGCGCCTGGTCCGCGTCCGCGCGGCCGGTCGGTGGCCCGGCCCGCGGCAGCGGCGGTCCCGGGCGCCGTTCCGGCCGGACACCGGGGCGCAGCGCGCCACCGGTCGGCGCGCTGGTGGCGGGCGGCCTGGCGCTGCTCGTCGGGCTGGGCGTGGTGCTCGCCCTCGGCAACGACGACGACGGATCGCCGTCGAGCGCGACCGCCAGCACCGCCCCGGCCGATCCAGCCGTTGCGCCGACCTCGACCGCTCCGGCAGCACTCCAACCCAGCCCGTCGACGCTCCCTCCCGAACCGGTGAACCTACGGCAGACCGCCACCGAGATCGTCGCCCTGCTCACCGAGGCGCAACTCGTCGGCGACGTGGACCGCAAGGTTGCCGACCGACTGCGCAAGGACCTCACCGATCTCGCCCGGGGCAAGCCCAAGGACCGCGAGAAGCGGATCGAGAAGCTGCGTGACCGCATCGAGGACGAGACCGAACGCGGCCGGCTCCCCGCCGACTTCGCCGACCGGCTGGACGAACTGCTCGACCAGCTCGAGGCGACGTTGTCCGAGGAGGACTGACGGGCGTCAGGCCAGGCCGCCGGCGCCTACTCGGCCGGCGCGGCGCCGGTCCACCTTGGTAACTCTGCAGCGTACGGGGTTTTCGTACCGGGAGATCGATACCGGATGAGCGGTCCGTGGGTTCGGTTCGTAGCGTATGGGCATGATTCTTTTCCCGTACGCCGCCGAAGATCCCGGTCAGTCCGGGCCGCCGCAGGACGGCATGGTCGGCTTCGTCACCGATCTGGTGGAGCGGCTCGGCGGCCCGGGAGCGGGGCTGGCGGTGGCGTTGGAGAATCTCTTCCCGCCGATTCCGAGCGAGGTCATCCTGCCGCTGGCCGGGTTCGTCGCGGCGCAGGGCCGGATGAGCGTCGTCGGCGCGATCTTCTGGACGACGCTCGGGTCGCTGGTGGGGGCGTTGGCGCTCTACTGGATCGGCGCGGCGTTGGGGCGGGAGCGGACGCGGGCGATCGCGGCCCGGCTGCCGCTGGTGAAACTCAGCGACGTCGACCGCACCGAGGAGTGGTTCCTGCGGCATGGCGTCAAGGCCGTCTTCTTCGGCCGGATGATTCCGATCTTCCGGAGCATGATCTCCATTCCGGCCGGAGTGGAACGCATGCCGGTGCTCACCTTCGTCGTCTACACCACACTGGGCAGCCTGATCTGGAACACCACCTTCGTGCTGGCCGGGTACCTGCTCGGCGACAACTGGCACCTGGTCGAGGGGTACGCCGGGATCCTGCAGAACCTGGTCATCGTCGCCTGCGTGATCGGGTTGGTCTGGTTCGTGGTCACCCGGCTGCGCCGTTCGCGGCGGGCCGGTGGTCTCCGGTCCAACGACAGCGGTGCCGGGTTGACCGACGCGACGCCGAGCGGTGTGCCCGACCCGCATGGCCGGGGCACCATCTACCGCAGCGCCTGGGCAGACGAGAACCACCGGCCCGATCAGAACCTCCCCCGCTGACAGTTGCTGGTACGCCCGGGCCAGGGCGGGGCCGTTCGGTCCCGTCCCGGGTTCTTCGCCGATACTGGTGGGATGGGCGACTGGGCTGACACGATCGGGGTGGTTGAGCTTCCCGGTGGCGTACGGGTGCGGGGGCGGCGCATCGCGGATCCGGCCTCGCCGGCCGATTTCAGTCTGCTGCTCGCACCGGGTCCGCCTCCGGATTGGGCGTACCGGCGGCTGCGGTGGCCGGACTTCTGGGTGCCGGTGGACCGGGCGGACGCCTTGGATGCGCTGCGCGAGGCGTTGCGGCGCGGGTACGCGGGCCAGCGGGTGGAGGTGGCCTGCCGGGGCGGCACGGGCCGGACCGGCACCGCGCTGGCCGCGCTGGCGATCCTCGACGGGTTGCCCGCAGACCGCGCGGTCGACTGGGTCCGCGGCGCCTACCGACCCCGCGCGGTCGAAACCCCCTGGCAGCGTCGCTGGCTGCGCCGGCTGACCTGAACACGGCAGATAGCCGACGCGCCCGCCGCCGCAGGCAGCCGGCCCGCGTCGATCTGGCCCGCCGCCGCAGGCGGTCGGCCTGCCGTCGATCCAGGGATCTCCGTCGCCAGTCGGTCTCGGCAAGCGACGGACACCCCTGGATCGCGGGGGTGACGCTCAGCGCGCGACGTATTCGCGCAGATGGTGCGCGGTAAGGGTGTCGCCGTGGGCGACCAGGTCGGCGGGGGTGCCGCTGAACACGACCTGGCCGCCGTCGTGGCCGGCGCCTGGCCCGAGGTCGATCAGCCAGTCCGCGTGCGCCATGACCGCCTGGTGGTGCTCGATGACGATGACCGTGTTACCGGCGTCGACCAGCCGGTCGAGCAGCGCGAGCAACTGGTCGACGTCGGCCAGGTGCAGCCCGGTGGTCGGCTCGTCCAGCACGTACGTGCCCGCCTTGTCGGCCATGTGGATGGCCAGCTTGAGCCGCTGCCGCTCGCCGCCGGAGAGGGTGGTCAGCGGCTGGCCCAGGGTCAGGTAGCTCAACCCGACGTCGGCCATCCGGTCCAGGATGACCCGGGCGGGTCCACTGGGGAAGAAATCCCGGGCCTCGGCCACCGACATGCCGAGCACCTCGCCGATGTTCTTGCCGCGCAGCCGGTAGGTGAGCACCCGGTCGGTGAAGCGCCGGCCTTCGCACTGCTCGCAGACCGAGGCGACGCCGGCCATCATCGCCAGGTCGGTGTAGACGAGCCCGATGCCCTTGCAGGTCGGGCAGGCACCTTCGGAGTTGGCGCTGAACAGCGCCGCCTTCACCCCGTTGGCCCTGGCGAAGGCGGTGCGTACCGGGTCGAGCAGACCGGTGTAGGTGGCCGGGTTGCTGCGCCGGGAACCGCGAATCGGGGACTGGTCCACCACGACCACCCCGTCGCGGCGGTGCAGCGAGCCGTGGATCAGGGAACTCTTGCCCGAGCCAGCCACCCCGGTCACCACGGTCAACACACCTAGCGGCACGTCGACGCTGACGTCGCGCAGGTTGTGCAGGTCGGCGTGGCGGATGGGCAGGTGGCCGCCGGGGGTGCGGACGCGGTCGCGCAATCGTACCCGGTGATCCAGGTGGCGGCCGGTGAGCGTGTCCGAGCGACGCAGCCCGGCCACGTCGCCGGTGTAGCAGATCCGCCCGCCGGCGGTGCCGGCGCCGGGGCCGAGGTCGACCACGTGGTCGGCCACCGCGATGGTCTCCGGCTTGTGCTCGACGACGAGCACCGTGTTGCCCTTGTCCCGCAGCCGCAGCAGCAGGTCGTTCATCCGGGCGATGTCGTGCGGGTGCAGGCCGACGGTGGGTTCGTCGAAGACGTACGTGATGTCGGAGAGGCTGGAGCCGAGGTGCCGGACCATCTTGACCCGCTGGGCCTCGCCGCCGGAGAGGGTGGCGGACTCGCGGTCGAGGCTGAGGTAACCGAGCCCGATCTCGACCAGCGAGTCCAGCAGCTCCCGCAGGTTCGCGGTCAACGGGGCGACCGATTCGTCGTCGATGCCCCGGACGAACTCGGCCAGGTCACTGATCTGCATGGCGGAGCACTCGGCGATGTTGCGTCCGGCGATGCGGGAGGAGAGCGCGGCGGCGTTGAGCCGGGTGCCGTCGCAGTCGGCGCAGGTGGTGAAAGTGACCGCCCGGTCGACGAAGGCCCGGATGTGCGGCTGCATGGCCTCACGTTCCTTGGCCAGGTAGAGCCGACGCACCTTGACGACCAGGCCCTCGTAGGTGATGTTGGTGCCACCGATTTTGATCTTCGTGGCTGGCTTGTGCAGGAAGTCCGCCCACTGCTGCGGGGTGAAGTCCTGCAGCTTGACGTCCGGGTCGAACAGTCCGGAGCCGACGATGGTCTGCCAGTACCACGTGTCGACGCCGAAGTTGGGCACGGTGATCGCGCCGTCGTTGAGCGATTTCTCCACGTCCACCAGCTCGTTGACGTCCAGGTCGGAGACCCGGCCCAGACCTTCGCAGGTGAGGCACATTCCCTCGGCCAGGTTGAAGCTGAACGCTCCGGCCCCGCCGACGTGCGGTCTGCCGAGCCGGCTGAAGACGATCCGCAGCATCGCGTACGCGTCGGTGGCGGTGCCCACGGTGGAGCGCGAGTTGACGCCCATCCGCTCCTGGTCGACCACGATGGCGGGGGTCAGGTTGCGCAGCGAGTCCACGTCCGGCCGGGAGCGGCTCGGCATGAACGACTGGAGGAAGGCGCTGTAGGTCTCGTTGATCAGCCGTTGCGACTCGGCGGCAATGGTGCTGAAGACCAGTGAGGACTTGCCGGAGCCGGAGACCCCGGTGAAGACGGTGAGCCGGCGCTTGGGGATGCCGACCGAGACCTCGGCGAGGTTGTTCTCCCGCGCGCCGCGTACCTCGATGACGTCGTGGCTGTCGGCGGCGGACCGTGCTGGCTGCTGCATGCGACCCCTTCGCAAGATGAAAAATGGACTTTTTCGCCCGGAGTGGGCTTGGGCTGGCCTGGCCGCATTAAATTGTCTCATTAATTCCCACGTGGAGGGTTTTGCGCCTCCTGCCCTGGCAACCGCGTCGATATGGTCGTGAAAGTCTCAAACGACGTGGAAGAGCTAGGCTGCACAGGTGACGGATCGCGGAAGCAACCGGCGACTGCGGGCGGTCGACCTCGCCGCAACGGTCGGCATCTCCGTGCAGCAGGTGCGCAACTACGTCGATCTCGGCGTGCTGCCATCGGTCGAGCGCACGGCGAGCGGCTACCGGATCTTCACCGAGGTGCACGCACGGGCGCTCGCCGTGGCGCGGACGATGGCCGAGGGACACGGCTGGGCGCGTACCCGGGAGATCATGTCGGCGGTGCACGGGGGTGAGCTGCCGACGGCGCTGGCGGCGCTCGACGCCGGCCACGCCGAGCTGGACCGCGAGCGCGCCGAGATCCGCCGGGTGCTCGGCGCGTTCGAGACGGTGGTGACCAGCGCGCCGGTCGACGCGCCCCGCCGCGCGGTGCGCGTCGGTGCGGTGGCCGACCTGGTCGGGGTCCGCGCCTCACAGCTTCGCTTCTGGGAGGCCCGCGGCCTGCTCCGGCCGGCGCGCGAGCGGGGCACCGGCTACCGGGTGTACGACGAGGCCGAGGTGCGTGCCGCCCAGGTGGTGACACTGTTGCGCCGGGGCGCCTACCCGTTCGACATCATCGAGGCCGTGCTCGGCGAGATGCGGAGCACCGGCAGCCCGCAGCGGGTCCGCGCGGAGTTGGCCCGCCGTGAGCAGGACCTGCACCGGCGCAGCCTGCGGCGACTGGCCGCGTCGGCGGCGCTGCACGACTATCTGGGCTGGCTCGGGACCTGATCGCCGCCTGCTCCGGTCACCGCCCTCGCCGAGCGGCCCGGTGCCGGCGAGGCGGTCTTGAGCGACCGGCAATAGGGCGATGGGGCCGAGGCAGAGGATGGAGCCATGCCGGTGTGGCATGGCCGACGACAGCCTTGGCCTCCGCAGCCAGTTGATCGACTCCGTTTCGTTGGTACGGCGGTGTCCGATCGGTCGGGACACCGCCATTACGACGAAACGGCGATCGTGGAACTCGCCCGAATCTTGTCGGTGGCGCTGTGGTCGGCGGTAGCGCTGCCGCCCCGGTCCTCAGCTGTGTTGGTTGTCGCCCCCCTTTGCTCTGCTTCAACCTACGCACCGGTTTGCCGCCGAACCAGTTGCGGTGGATTGAAGCAAAGCAAAGGCCGCAGTGGAGAGCGCGAGAGGGCGGACACATCCACTCCGTCAGCGCCGGCCTGCGCCTTTCTCCATCAGCCGATGGTCGCGTGTCAGCGACAGAGCCTCACGTACACCGTCACCGCCCACCGACGATGTCGCGCGGACTCAGCGCACCGCGCAGGGCGATGCCAGGTTGACCAGGTCGGCGGGGCAGTCGCCGTTGACCCGGCCGATCGCGGTGGCGATCCGGTTGATGGCGGCGACCCGCTTGTCCACCAGCGGACCGACGATGGTGTTCTGGACGAAGTTGGGGCCGCCCTGGGGGTTGGCGGCCTGCTGGGCGAGGCGGGCGTTGGCCTCGGCGATCTGCTTGTCCAGGTACGACATCTGCACCGCGCAGGTGTTGCTGGCGGTGATGGCCGGCATGTACGTCCGACGGCGGCGGCCGGTCCCGCCATGGACCCCGGGAGGTGGAGTTCGGACCGGCCTCGGGAGCGCTCCCGTTGCTGGCCCGGAAGGTTTGCGGTTGTTCGGTCGTGGATACGCGGTGGCCCGGGCGATCGGTTCAACGCCGATGCGCAGAGATCGACGCCAACTTCGTCCTCGGTGGCCCGCCCGTGGGCGCGCGGCGTCATCGATCTCGCGGTTAGGCTGCGTGTTCATGACAGTCCGGGCTCTGATGGTCGCTTCCGTCGTCCTCGCGATCGCGATGATTCCCGCAACGGCACGTAGTGCGACACTCACCGAGGGTGTCGCCGCCGGGGTGCCGGCCACCGCGGGATCCGCCCCGGCGGCACCGGCCGCCGCTCCTCCGACCGCCGGAGTCGCCCCCGGGGCAACCGGCGGCGCAGCGGCGCTGCCCTGCCCGAGGGCGGTGGCGCCGAAGGTGAAGCGATCGCCGCGACCCACGCCACCGCCGTCCACACCGGAGCACCTGGTCGTCGGCGGGGACGCGCTCGCCACGCCGGGGCTCGTCGTGCCACCGAACGCGCCGGCACCGCCCCGGGTGACCGCGACCTCCTGGTTGGTGGCCGATCTGGACAGCGGCGAAGTGCTGGGCGGGTGCGGCCCGCACGAGTACGCCACGCCGGCCAGCGTGCAGAAGCTGCTGCTGGCCGCGACCATGCTGCCCCGGCTCGACCCGGACGCCGTCGTCACGGTCACCCGGGAAGACCTGGACATCGCGCCGGGCAGTTCGGCCGTCGGGCTGCTCGCCGGCGGTCGCTACCCGGTGCGGACCCTGTGGCTGGGGCTGCTGTTGCAGTCCGGCAACGAGGCGGCGAACGCGCTGGCCCGCCTCGGCGGCGGGCCGGACGGCGCGGCCGGCGGGGTGCGGGCGATGAACGAGGAGGCCCGTCGGCTCGGCGCGTTGCAGACCCGCGCGGTCACTCCGTCCGGGTTGGATGCTGCGGGGCAGTTCACCAGCGCGTACGACCTGGCGCTGATCGCCCGTGCCTGCTTCGCCGACCCGACCTTCCGCCGGTACGCGCTCACCGAGCGGACCCGGATCCCGGCCCAGAAAGCCTTGCGCGGCAAGGGCTTCGAGATCCAGAACGAGAACCAGTTGATCTACCGCTATCCCGGCGCGCTGGGCGGAAAGACCGGCTTCACCGACTACGCCCGGCACACCTACGTCGGTGCCGCCGAGCGCGACGGCCGGCGCCTGGTCGTGACGCTGCTCGGCGCCGAGCCTCGGCCGCTGCGCGGTTGGGAACAGGGCGCCGCGTTGCTCGACTGGGGGTTCACGCTGCCCCGGGGCGCGACGGTCGGGCGGCTGGTGGAACCGGGGGAGTTGGACGCGTCTCCGTCGGGCGGGCCCGACGCGCCGCCGTCGGCCGATGCGTCGCCGGCACAGGCCAGCGCTTCGGCCGGCCTCGACGACGCCCCGGGCGCGGGGACGCTGGTGGCATCGGCGATCGGCCTGGTTGCGATCGGGCTGGCCGTGGTGGCCGCTCGGCGAGGCCGCGCCAGCTCGTCGAGCCGCCCGGCCCGGTGATCGCGGGCGGAGGGGAACTTCCAGTCGCGCGCTGCGGTGATCGCCCGGGTAGACGTGGAACCTCTGTGCTGGTCGATTCGCCGGACTGGCCGGAAATCACCCGATAGTGTCGCTGAATGTGAGAGTCAACCGCCTTGCCGTCGCGGTGATCGCGGCGCTCATGACGTCACCGCTGGCGCCCGCGACCGGTGCCGGCGCAGCCGCCCCGGTGCCGTGCCCGCGTTCGGCGCCGCCCGCGCCCGGCCCGTCGCAGCCGGTGACGCCGTCGCCGGATCCGGTGCAGCGGGCGGTGGGCGGGGCCCGGCTGGCCACGGCCGGGCTGGTCGTACCGCCGGGGGCACCGGCGCCGCCCCGGGTGGCCGCCACCTCGTGGCTGGTGGCCGACCTGGAGACCGGCGAGGTGCTGGGTGGCTGCGGCCCGCACGAGTACGCGACGCCGGCCAGCGTGCAGAAGCTGCTGCTGGCCGCGACCATGCTGCCCCGGTTGGACCCGGCCGAGGTCGTCACGATCACCGCTGGTGACCTCGACATCGAGCCGGGCAGTTCGGCCGTGGGGTTGGTGGAGGGTGGCCGGTACCGCGTCGAGACGCTGTGGCTGGGCCTGCTGCTGCGATCGGGCAACGAGGTGGCCAACGCGCTGGCCCGGCTCGGCGGCGGAGCGGACGGCATGACCGGCGGCCTGCGGGCGATGAACGAGCAGGCCCGCTGGCTCGGCGCCTACCAGACCCACGCCGCCACCCCCTCCGGTCTGGACGGTCCGGGGCAGTTCACCAGCGCGTACGATCTGGCCCTGATCGCCCGGGTCTGTTTCGACGACGCCCGTTTCCGGCGCTACGTGGCGACCCGCGAGGCGGCCATTCCGGCCCAGCCGGGGCAGCACGCCAAGGGCTTCACCATCGACAACGACAACCAGTTGCTGTACCACTACCCCGGGGCGCTGGGTGGCAAGACCGGCTACACCGACCTGGCCCGGCACACCTATGTCGGCGCCGCCGAGCGCGGTGGACGCCGACTGGTGGTCACCCTGCTCGGCGCGGACGCCGTCGACCAGCGGGGCTGGGAACAGGGTGCCGCCCTGCTCGACTGGGGGTTCGCCCTGCCCCGGGACGCCTCGGTCGGCGCGCTGGTGCGCCCGGGAGCCACCAGCGCCTCCGCGCCGCCGGCCTCGGTGCCGCCCCAGGCGCTGCCCGGCGGTGCCGCCGGTGCCGAGGACTCCGGCCGGCGAGCTCTCGCCGGGCAACTCCGCTCCGCCTCGCTCGTGGCTCTCGCCATCGGCCTGACCCTGCTGGCCGGTGCCCTGGTCGTCCGTCGCCGTCGTCTGCGTGCCGCCACTGGCACCCGCGCGCACCACGATTGACCGCCCCACCGCCCACAGTCGAGCGGGGCCGCGCCGAGGACGCGCTGCTCGGGCCAGGGGCGTCCGTGATCCCAACCCGGGTCGGCCGGCGGCACGTACTCCGCCGGCCGGGGGCGACGATGCGAGTGATCGTCTCCCCGTAGGCTGTCGTTCATGATTGCCGTACGTCAGCCTCCCGACGACGCACGGTGGGCGGCCGAGCCCGCCCCGATCACGGCACCGGGGCCGGCCGGACGGTGAGCGGGAGCCCCATACCGGCCCAACGGGGTGGCCCGGGCCGGCCGACACGCGGTGCCCGGCTGGTCAGGTTCTGCGCCCGGCTCTCCGCGTCGCGTCCCTTCGAGATCGCGATCATCGGGGTGATCATCGCCAATGGGATCGTCCTCGGCCTGGAGACCTATCCCGACCTCGGCTCGGCCCGCCTCGTGTTGCGTGTGCTGGAGTGGTGCTTCCGGGCCGTGTTCGTCCTCGAGATCACCGTCCGGCTGCTCGCGTACGGCCGCCGGCCGCAGGACTTCTTCCGGCACGGGTGGAACGTCTTCGATTTCCTGGTGATCATGGCGATCTTCCTGCCGGGCCTGCGCGGCGACACGGGACTGCTGCGGTTCCTCCGGGTGATGCGGATGCTACGGCTGGTGCGGTTCTCGCCCGGCCTGCGGACGATCGTCACCGCGCTGTGGCGCAGCCTGCCCGGCGTCGGCGGTTTCCTCGCCCTGGGCATGGTGACGCTCTACGTCTACGGCATGGCCGGCTGGCTGATCTTCGGCGAGGCGTATCCGGAGAACTACGGCGACATCGGACGGTCACTGCTGACGCTGTTCGTGCTGCTGTCCCTGGAGACGCTGCCGGACCTCATCGAGGAGGGCGTCGCGTTCTCTCCGTGGACCCTGCTCTACTACGTCAGCTTTGTGATCATCACCGTCAACGTGCTGCTGAACATCCTGATCGCGGTCATCGTCAACTCGATGGAGGAGGCACGCCGGCTGGAGATGACCGAAGGGCTCGCCCCCGGGTACGACGAGGACGGTGACGGGATACCGGACGAGGTGGATCGGATCGCGATCAGTCAGCGACTGGACGATCTGCGTACCCTCATCGTCGAACTTGAGCGAGACCTTCGCATCGACCGCGATGACGGACGCCCACGTCGAACTGGGTAAGGTTGAGTACACTAACCGCACATCACCAGCCCGCTCCCCTCAGGGCGTCGGTTTTTTAATCAGAATCACGCCGCGTGCGGATAACGGCCATCACCAGATAGGGTCGTTACACCGACTGATGATCTCTTTGGGGAGGGCTGTGTGCTGGCACTGGTGGCGATCCATGCACTGACAGCTGTGATCGCCCCGGCGCTGGTGCGGCTCTGGGGCAGGCAGGCCCTCTACCTGGCGGCGCTGGCTCCCGGCGCGACGCTGGTGTGGGCGCTGTCCCACACCAAAGGAGTCCGCTCCGGTGACCCCGTGGTCGAGACGGTGCCGTGGGTGCCGCAGCTCAACCTGGAACTCGCCCTGCGGATGGGCACCCTGTCCTGGCTGCTCGTCGTCCTGGTCGGGGGAGTCGGCGCGCTGGTGCTCGCGTACAGTGCCCGCTACTTCCGGTCCGACGATCCCGGGCTCGGCCGGTTCGCCGCCGTGTTCGTCGCCTTTGCCGGGGCGATGCTCGGCCTGGTCGTCTCCGACGACCTGCTCCTGCTGTACGTGTTCTGGGAGCTGACCACCGTCTTCTCCTACCTGCTCATCGGCTACGACCCGGCCAAGCGCGCCAGCCGACGGGCGGCCATGCAGGCGTTGCTGGTGACCACGCTGGGCGGCCTGGCGATGCTCGCCGGGTTCATCATGCTCGGCCAGCACGCCGGCAGCTACCGCTGGTCCGAGGTCGCCGAGAACCTGCCCGGCGGTGGCTACCTCATGGTCGCCGTACTGCTGGTCATGCTCGGCGCGCTGAGCAAGTCGGCGATCTTTCCGTTCAGCTTCTGGCTGCCGGGCGCGATGGCGGCGCCCACCCCGGTCAGCGCCTACCTGCACGCCGCGGCGATGGTGAAAGCCGGCGTGTTCCTGGTCGCACTGATGGGGCCCGCGTTCGCCGACATCACGCCGTGGCGGCCCGTGCTGCTGGCCACCGGCCTGCTCACCATGTTCCTCGGCGGCTGGGCCGCGCTGCGCCAGTTGGACCTGAAGCTTTTGCTGGCGTACGGCACGGTCAGCCAGCTCGGCCTGCTGATGGTGATCCTCGGCGCCGGCACCCGGGACACCGCGCTGGCCGGTGCCGCCATGGTGCTGGCGCACGCCCTGTTCAAAGCCACCCTCTTCCTCACCGTGGGCATCATCGACCATGCCACCGGCACCCGGGACCTGCGGGAACTCAGCGGCGTCGGCCGCCGCGCGCCGGCCCTGGCGGTGGTGGCCGGGCTCGCCGCGGCCTCGATGGCCGGCCTGCCGCCGATGGCCGGGTTCGTCGCGAAGGAGGCGGCGGTCGAGGCGCTGCTGCACGGCACCGGCGCCGACCTGGTAGTGCTGGCCGGCGTGTTGTTCGGTTCGGTGTTGACCGTCGCGTACACGTTGCGCTTTCTTTGGGGCGCCTTCGCCGACAAGCCCGACACCCCCGCCACCTCGGTCCGGCCGATCTCCTGGCCCTTCCTCGCGCCCGCGGCCGTGCTGGCCGTCGCGGGCGCCGCCGTCGGTGTGCTGGCCCCGGCGGTGGACCGCCTGCTCGCCCCGTACGCCGACCTCTACCGCACCGCCGAGCCCGGCTACCACCTGGCGTTGTGGCACGGACTCACCCCGGCGCTGGGGCTGTCGGTGCTGGCCGTGGCCGGCGGCGTCGGGCTGTTCCTGCTGCTGCGCGGCGAACGCGTGCGGGCCACTCTGCGACTGCCGTTCGACGGCGCCACCGTCTACGAGAGGGCCGTCGGCGTGCTGGACCGGATGGCGGTGGGGCTGACCGGCGCCACCCAGCGTGGCTCGCTGCCGTTCTATCTCGGCGTCATCCTGGTCGTGCTGGTCGTCCTGCCGGGTGGTGCGCTGCTGGCCGGCAGCCCCTGGCCGCAGCGCTTCCACATCTGGGACACCCCGTTGCAGGTGGTCGTCGCCGCCATGATCGTGATAGCTGCGGTCACGGCCGCCCGCGCCCTGCGCCGACTCACCGCGATGATCATGGTCGGCGTGGCCGGCTACGGCATCGCGCTGATGTTCATCCTGCACGGCGCGCCTGACCTGGCGCTGACCCAGTTCCTGGTGGAGACCGTCACGATCGTCATGTTCGTGCTGGTGCTGCGCCGCCTGCCGGCGAAGTTCTCCGAGCGGCCGATGCGGGCCAGCCGCCGCGGCCGCATCGGCATCGGCGTCGCGGTCGGCGCGGTCACCGCCGGCATGGCGTACGTCATGGCCGGTGCCCGCCAGGCCGTGCCGATCTCCGTCGGTTTCCCCGACACTGCTGTCTCGTACGGCGGGGGCAAGAACGTGGTCAACGTGACCCTGGTCGACATCCGGGCCTGGGACACCATGGGCGAGATCGCCGTGCTGGTGGTGGCCGCCACCGGCGTGGCCAGCCTGATCTTCCGGCGAACCCGCGACCTCGGCCGACGTGGCGACATTCCCGGCGACGGCCCGACGGATTACTCCCGGCCACGCTGGCTGACCACCGGTGCCACCGCTCGTGCGCAGTCGGTCATCCTTCAGGTGGTCACCCGGCTGCTGTTCCACGCCATGGTGCTGTTCTCCATCTACCTGCTGTTCAGCGGTCACAACGCCCCCGGCGGCGGGTTCGCCGCAGGCCTGGTCGCCAGCCTCGCCCTGGCCGTGCGCTACCTGGCCGGCGGGCGGACGGAACTCAACGGCGCCGCACCCGTCGACGCCGGCGTGGTGCTCGGTGCCGGGCTGTTCGTCGCCGTCGGCACCGGCGTCGCCGCGATGCTGCTCGGCGGGGAGTTCCTACAGAGCGCCATGCTCGACTTCCACCTGCCGGTGGTGGGGCACATCCACTTCGTCACGTCGGCCTTCTTCGACGTCGGCGTCTACCTGATCGTCGTCGGCCTGGTGCTGGACATCCTGCGCAGCCTCGGCGCGGAGATGGACCGCCAGCACGAGACCGAGGACGACGAGGTACGGGAAAAGGAGCTGGTGTGACACCCAACCTCACCTACGTCATCGTGATCGGCGTGCTCGTCGCCGCCGGCGTGACGTTGCTGCTGGAACGCAGCCTCACCCGGGTGCTGATGGGCGTCATCCTGCTCGGCAACGGCGCCAACCTGCTGCTGCTCATCGGCGGGCGGGCCGGCGGGGCGCCGATCGTCGGCACCACCTCGCAGGAGGAGATGAGCGATCCGCTGCCGCAGGCGATGATCCTCACCGCCATCGTCATCACCCTCGGCATGACCGCATTCCTGCTCGCCCTCGCCTATCGCAGCTGGCACCTCAACGGGCACGACGAGGTGCAGGACGACGTCGAGGACCGCCGAATCATGACTCTTGCGGAGCGCGACGAGGGCCCCGACGGCGAGGACACCGGCGACGATGACGACGACGACATGACGGCAGAGGGCGAGCGGCTGGCCGCCTCGGCGACCCCGGGGAGGTCCGGATGACACACCTGGTCCCGCTGCCGGTGGTGATGCCGCTGCTGGGCGCGGCACTGACCCTGCTGCTCCTCGGCCGCCCCCGCGCCCAGCGGTGGGTCAGCCTGACGGTGCTCACCGCCACCGTCGCGGTCGCCGCGATGCTGCTGGTCCGGTCCAGCCTGGACGGACCGCTCGTGGTGGAGGTCGGCGGCTGGGCCGCCCCGATGGGCATCGTGCTGGTCGCCGACCAACTCGCCGCGCTGATGCTGGTGGTCTCCGCCGCGGTCACCCTCTGCGTGCTGGTCTATTCCATCGGACAGGGCATGGCCGACGGCGACGAGGAGACGCCGCTGTCGGTCTACCACCCCACCTATCTGGTGCTGACCGCCGGAGTGTGCAACGCCTTCCTCTCCGGCGACCTGTTCAACCTCTACGTCGGCTTCGAGATCCTGCTGGTCGCCAGCTACGTGCTGCTGACCCTGGGCAGCACCGAGACCCGGATCCGGGCCGGCACCACCTACGTCGTGGTCAGCCTGCTCTCGTCGGTGATCTTCGTGGTCGCCATCGGACTGGTGTACGCCGCCACCGGCACCCTCAACCTGGCCCAGCTGGTCGACCGGCTGGACGCCCTGCCGGACGACATCCGGCTGGTGTTGCAGGGCATGCTGCTGCTCGCCTTCGGCATCAAGGCGGCGGTGTTCCCGCTGTCGGCCTGGCTGCCCGACAGCTACCCCACCGCTCCGGCCCCGGTCACCGCCGTCTTCGCCGGCCTGCTGACCAAGGTCGGCGTGTACGCGATCATCCGCACCGAGACGCTGCTCTTCCCGGGCGGGCGGACGTCCACCCTGCTGCTGGTCACGGCGGTGTTGACCATGGTCGTCGGCATCCTCGGCGCGGTCGCGCAGTCGGACATCAAGCGGTTGCTGTCGTTCACGCTGATCAGTCACATCGGGTACATGCTCTTCGGCGTCGGACTCACCTCGTCGCTCGGCCTGTCCGCGGCGATCTTTTACGTGGTGCACCACATCACCATCCAGACCACCCTGTTCCTCGCCGCCGGCCTGGTCGAACGCCGGGGCGGCAGCACCGCCCTGGACCGCCTCGGTGGCCTGGCCCGGTTGTCGCCGCTGCTGGCCGTGCTCTTCTTCGTACCCGCGCTGAACCTCGCCGGCATCCCGCCGTTCTCCGGCTTCCTCGGCAAGCTCGGCCTGGTGCAGGCGGGCATAAACGACGGCGGCCTGCTCGCCTGGATCCTCGTCGCCGGCGGATTGGTCACCAGCCTGCTCACCCTGTACGCCATCGCCCGGGTGTGGAATGTCGCCTTCTGGAGGGCACCACACCCAGAGATGCCGCGAGTTGACGACACGGACCGGGCGGCCCGCACCGACGGTGCGGTGGAGCCGGGCCGGGGCGTCGCCACGGCACAGAACAGCGCCGCCACCATGCCCAGACTGATGATCGCGTCGACCGCCGCGCTGGTGGCGTTAGGGCTGGTGCTGACCGTGGCCGCTGGGCCGCTGTTCGAACTGAGCACCGATGCCGCCGACGACCTGCTGCGCCGGACGCCGTACGTCGAGGCCGTCTTCCCGAAAGGTACGCCGTGAGCGCCGACCAGATGACCCCGGCCCCACCGGTCGACCCGCCGAGGCCGCCCCTGACCCGGGCCGCCCGGCGCCGGAACCGGATCATCGCACTGACCGGCCTGACCAGCGTCTGGGTGCTGCTGTGGGGGACCCTCTCCTGGGCCAATGTGATCAGCGGACTGGTGGTGGCCATCATCCTGCTGGCCGTCTTCCCGCTGCCGCCGGTGACCTTCGCGGGGCGGATCCACCCGCTGCCGATGCTGCACTTCTGGCTGCGGTTCCTACAGGACCTCGTGATCGCTTCGATCCAGATCGCCTGGCTGGCCCTGCGGCCGCCCGGCAAGCCGCCGTTCAGCGCCATCATCGCGGTGCCGTTGCGGGTGAACACCGACCTCAACCTCACGCTCACCGCCGAGGCGCTGACCCTGGTGCCCGGCAGCCTGATCCTGGAGGCCGACCGCACCACCGGCACCCTGTTCGTCCACGTCATCAACCTGCGTAGCCGCGAGGAGGTCGAAGAGTTCCGGCGCGAGGTGTACGCCCTGGAGGCCCGCATCGTCGCCGCTCTCGGCTCACCCGACGAACTGCGCCGCATTCGCGAGAACCCGCCGTCGCCACTCGACCTGGAAGGAGCATCACGTTGACTGCCGTCGCCGTGACCGTCACCGCGCTGCTCGCTGTGGCCGGAGGGCTCACCCTGATCCGCATCATTCGCGGTCCGTCGATCCTGGACCGGGCCGTGGCCACCGACGTGATGCTGGCCATCATCGTCGCCGCCATCGCCACCGAGGCCGCCTACACCCGCGACGCCACCGCCCTGCCGGTGCTGGTGGTCCTTGCCGTCCTCGGGTTCGTCGGGTCGGTCAGCGTCGCCCGGTTCGCCGCACGGAGAGACGCCGAATGAGCCTCGACGCCGTGCTCGACGTCATCGCCGCCGCCTGCCTGCTCATCGGTGCGCTGCTCAGCCTCGCCGCCGGGGTGGCCCTGGTGCGCTTCCCCGACCTGCTCACCCGGATGCACGCCGCGGCCAAGCCGCAGGTGCTCGGGTTGTTGCTGGTGCTGCTCGGCTGCGCGCTGCGGCTGCGTACCGGGGTGGACATCACCACGTTGGTGCTGGTCGGGGTGTTTCAGCTCGCCACCGCGCCGGTGGCGGCGCACATGGTCGGGCGGGCCGGCTACCCGCACGAGTACATCCGTACCGACCTGCTGCTCACCGACGAACTCGCCGCCCACCTTGACAAGGTCGCCGCCGGCGACCAGCAGGATCCGGCCCACGCCTGAGGCTGGGCTTGCCCCCGCTACCCCGCCGTTCCGGCCCAGCGGTGCCTGACCGGCAGGGCAATATCAATTGCACCCATGCCGGCCCGGCAATACTCTTCTCCGCGTCAGGGCGAAACGACGAGAGCCGGAAGGAGTACGGCGTGCCGGAACAGAAACCCAACCAGGCCGGCTGTCCTCTGCCGGGTCACGCCTTCGTACCCGCCGGCAGAGCGGCCACCTTCCTGGGCCTGGCCCGCTCACCTCGTCGCCGGCCCTCCGCCGCTGAATAGCGCGCGCACCCTCTCCCTCCCCACCCCCGCCGTGCCCCCACGCCCGCACGTGGCCGTCGATCATGCACTTCTTGCCCGGTCAAAGGGTAGAAAAGCCGTGTTCTGGCGACCGTAAGTGCAAGATCGACGGGGCCGTTCGCAGTTCAGGAGAAAACGATCATGGGATTCAACGTGCTCGCGGGGACGCGGGCGCCGGTGCGGGTGTGGACCGACCCGTACGGGATCGAGCCGCAGGCCGCCCGGCAGCTGCGCAACATCGGTGCGCTGCCGTGGGTGCAGGGTGTCGCGGTGATGCCGGACGTGCACTTCGGCAAGGGAGCCACGGTCGGCTCGGTGATCGCGATGCGGCAGGCCATCTCGCCCGCCGCGGTCGGCGTGGACATCGGCTGTGGCATGTCGGCGGTCCGCACCTCGCTGACCGCCGCCGACCTGCCCGACGACCTGGCCGGACTGCGCCGGGCCATCGAGGATGCGATCCCGGTCGGCTTTGCCCAGCGCGACAACCCGGTGGACCCGCGCCGGGTGCGTGGCCTGGAGCAGCGAGGCTGGGACGACTTCTGGCGGCGCTTCGCCGACCTCGACCGGAGGGTGACGCAGCTGGAGACCCGCGCTCGGCGGCAGTTGGGCACACTCGGCGGCGGCAACCACTTCATCGAGGTCTGCCTGGAACAGGGCGGCGTCAGCGCCGGTCGGGTCTGGCTGATGCTGCACTCCGGGTCGCGCAACATCGGCAAGGAACTGGCCGAGCGGCACATGGCGGTGGCCCGCCGACTGCCGCACAACGCCGACCTGCCCGACCCGGACCTGGCGGTGTTCCTCACCGGCACGCTGGAGATGGACGCGTACCGCCGGGACCTCTGGTGGGCGCAGGAGTACGCGCGGCGCAACCGTGCCGTCATGCTCGCCGTGCTGATGAATCTGATGCGGGAGCGGTTCCCGCAGGTCGGCTACGACGAGCCGATCAGCTGCCATCACAACTACGTGGCAGAGGAGCACTACGAGGGGGTGGACGTGTTGGTGACCCGCAAGGGAGCGATCCGGGCGGGCCGCGGTGATCTCGGCATCATTCCCGGGTCGATGGGCACCGGCTCGTACATTGTGCGCGGCAAGGGCAACGAGTGGGCGTACTGTTCGGCCTCGCACGGGGCGGGACGCCGGATGTCGCGGGCCCAGGCCAAGCGCACGTACAGCACCGCGGACCTGGCGGCGCAGACGTCCGGGGTGGAGTGCCGCAAGGACGCCGGGGTGATCGATGAGATCCCCGGCGCGTACAAGGACATCACCGAGGTGATGGCTCAGCAGGCGGACCTGGTCGAGGTGGTGGCGCACCTCAAGCAGGTGGTCTGCGTGAAGGGTTGAGAGATCCGGCCGGCGCCCGTGGCGGGCCACGGACGCCGGTCGTACCCGCCGGGTCTACCGCGTGGCGGCCAGTGTCACCGGTACGGCGACCAGGTTCGTACGCGAGCCGTCGGCGGCCGACACCTCGTACACCTCGATGGTGCCGGGCTGCTGACGGGCCAGCCGGTAGCCGACGGCGACCCGGTAGGCGCCGCGGCAGCCGGTGCCGCAGGTGGCGGTGGTGAACGCGGTGGCGAGCTGCCGGCCGGCGGCGTCGAGCAACCGGACGCTGACGGTCGCCTCGAACACGTCGGCGGTGCCGAGCACGGTGACCGGGCTGGTCACCCGGTCACCGATGACCGGGCCGGTGACCACGATCGCGGGCAACAGGTCGGCGTAGTCGGCGCGGCCGGCCGGCGCGTCCCGGCCGAAGGCGACCCGCCGGACGGTGGGGAACTGGGTGAGTGTGTAGACCACCTGGGCCTCGCGCGCCCGGGCGGTGGCCGGATCGGGTGCGTCGGGCAGGCGGAGGGTCGCGACACCGTCGGCGATCCGGCTCACCTCGGCGCCGTCGGGCAGCAGGGTGACCAGACCGGCCGCGGCTTCGGCCGGGGTCGGTCCGGCGGCCAGCTCGGTCAGGGCGAGCCGGGAGGTGGCCACCGTGGCCGGTCGGGTCCGTCGGGTCGGCGTGAGCCGCCCGTCGCGGACGTACCACAGCTCCAGGGTGAGGGTCGCGGGCCGGGTGGTGCCGGCGACGCCGGTGCTCGGCGGCGCCGGTGCGTGGGTGCCCCCGGGTGACGGTGCGGCGGTGGCTGACGGGCCGACGCTGGTGGGGGCGGCCGAGGTCGGGGCAGGGGCGGTGGGCGCCGGCCCCAGTGTTCCGGCGCGCGACGGCGCGCAGCCGGTGGCCAGGAGCAGCACGATGGCGACCCCGGTGGCCGCCGGGCGACTCGTGCGGCGCCGCCGGCTCATCTGGCGCCGCCGGGTGACCGCGGTGACGAGTGTGCGGCCGCTGATCCGATCTCCGCGTCCGGGGCGTCGGGCAGGTCGAGTCGGAACCGGGTGCCGAGGCCCGGGGCGCTGTGCACGGTCAGCCGGCCGCCGAGCAGCCGGGCGTTCTCCTGGGCGATGGCCAGGCCGAGCCCGCTGCCGCCGCCGGAGCGCGCCGGGTCGACCTTGTGGAAGCGGTCGAACAGGCGCGGCAGGTGCTCGAGCGGGATACCGGGACCCTGGTCGTCGACCTCGAAGACCACGCGGCCGTGCCGCCGGGTGACGTGCGCCCGGATTTCGCCGTCGCCGTGCTGCACCGCGTTCGCGATCAGGTTGCCCAGCACCCGTTCCAGCCGGCGCGGGTCGGTGCGCAGCCGGACCGGGTCGCCGTCGACGTCGACCCGGTCCCGCCAGCCGCGGGCGGCGAGGATCGCGTGCAGCAGGGCCGGCGCGTCCACGTCGGCGTCGGCGACGGCCACCTGCCCCGCGTCCAGTCGGGAGATCTCCATCAGGTCCTCCACCAGTCGGCGTAGCCGGACCACATCGGTGACCAGCAGCTCGCCGGCCCTACGGGCGTCGGCGGGCAGTTGGTCGAGGTGGTCGCGCAGCAGGGAGGCCGCGGCCACCAGGGCGGTGACCGGGGTACGCAGCTCGTGCGCCACGTCGGCGGTGAACCGCCGCTCCCGCTCCTGCGCCCGGTGCAGCGCCGCGATCTTCGCCTCCAGCGCCTCGGCCATCTCGTTGAACGAGGCGGCCCAGGCGCTGAACTCGTCCCGGCCATGGACCGGTAGCCGGGTGGCGAGCAGTCCTTCGGTGATCGCCCGCGCGGCTCGGCTGGCCCGCCCCACCGGTTCCAGGGTGCGCCGGGCGAGCGTGTGCCCGACGGCGGCGGCGAGCAGCACCACCATGGCCCAGCCCGCCGCGAGGGCGTTGCGCAGCTGGTCCAGGCCGGCGGCGAGATCGCCCTCGTCGGTGATGACGTACAGCTCGACGGTGGAACCGGGGATCCGGCCGCCCACCACGAGCAGCCGGGACAGCCCGGCGCGTTCGTAGCCGAGCTGTCCGGCCGCGACCGTGGCCCGCAGCTGATCGCCCAGCGGCGGCGCGTACGCCGGATGCGACGGCCAGGCGTCCCCGGCGACGAGCACCACGTGCCGGCCGCTGCCCTCGAAGCTGGTGAGCAGCTCGGCGCGGCGCTGTTCGGTCAGCGGCAGGAACTGACCGGCCAGCACCAGTTGGTAGCGGGCGTCGGCGGCGGCGGCGTGCAGCGAGGCGTCGTGGCGGGCCTGCCGCAGCAGCAGGTAGGACCCGCCGGCGAGGACCCCCGCGGAGACCCCGGCGACGAGCACGAACGCGATGGTCAGCCGGCGGCGCAGCCGGCCGGGGCGTACGGTGTCGGGGAGCATCGCCGCCGCCCGATCATCCGGCGGTGAACTTGTAGCCGGCACCGCGCACGGTGCGGATCAGTCGCGGGTTGCCGGGGTCGTCCTCGACCTTCCCGCGCAGCCGCTGCACCGCCACGTCAACCAGCCGGCTGTCGCCGAGGTAGCTGTGGTTCCAGACCCGTTCCAGCAGCAGTTCGCGGTTGAAGACCTGCCCGGGGCGGCGGGCCAGCTCCAGCAGCAGGCGGAACTCGGTGGCGGTCAACGGCAACTCGGCGCCGTCGCGGCGGGCCACGAAGGCGCCCGGGTCGATCTCCAGGCCGCCGATCCGCAGCGGGCCCGGCTCCGGCGGGGCGACCGTGCGGCGCAGCACCGAGCGGACCCGGGCCACCAGCTCGGGCAGGTCGAAGGGCTTGCGCAGGTAGTCGTCGGCGCCGCACTCCAGGCCGACCACCACGTCGATGGTGTCGGTGCGGGCGGTCAGCATGAGGATCGGCACCGTGCTGCTGCGCCGGATATCGCGGCACACCTCGAGGCCGTCCAGCCCGGGCAGCATCACGTCCAGCACGATCAGGTCGACCGGCCCGGCCCGCCAGGCCGCGAGGGCCTGCCGGCCGTCGACGGCGGTGTCGACCCGGAACCCGGCGCGGCGCAGCCCGAGGGCGGTGACCTCCCGGATGGAGGCGTCGTCCTCGACCACCAGCACGCGGCCGTCCATGATGCACCCAGGGTAGTCCGCGGGCGGCCGGGCGTCGCTCGGCGTGACGGCCGGGAACGGGGGACCGGCCGGCGCCGGACCCCCGCCCCCACGGTCGGTCACTGCTGCCACTGGTGCGCCACGTCGAGCACGATCCGGCTGTGCGTGCCGGGGCCGGCCAGCAGGAAGACCCGGAACGGCAGCCGCGCCCGCACGCCGACGGCGAAGGTGGTGTAGCCCTCGAAGCTGCCGCCGAAGACCACGTCGCGCAGGGTCTGGTACCGCACCACGTTCGCCGCGTGGTCGCCGACCCGGTATGGCACGGTGGCGAGGTGCTCGTCGTCGTAGGCCGGCGCGCGCAGCGAGACCCGCAGCAACGCGCCACCGGCGGTGTACGGCGACAGCGCCAGTCCTTCGCCGTCGGTGTACGTCTCGCCGTAGCCGACCGAGTAGCCGGTGACCGGACCGTCGAACTCGAACACCACGCGGTCGTGGCAGTCGTGCTGGCCGGTGCGTACGGCGATCAGGGGTGCGCTGCTCATCGGCCCGGTCGTCTTGTCCCCGCTGCCCCAGGTGATCCCGCAGTACGGCGCACCGGCCGCCGTCCCGGGTGTGGCGGTCGCGGCTGCGGCGAGCAGCGCCGCGAATGCCACGACCAGCGCGGTCATGGTCCTTCTGATCCTCATCGTCGTTCCCTCTCTTCTTCGCCCGTCGCGTGCGGGCGGAGACCTTGTGGCTTCACTGTCGGAGTGGCGTGCCACCGGAGCTTCACCGTGACGTAACACCCGGGTAACAGCCGTCCCGGCGGTATGACACTTTTGCGATGACAGCCAGCCGACGGCGACGATTAACATCGACGCACATCGATTGCGATGCGTCGGTGCGCCGCACAATCCGCAGGGGAGCGCGTGATGATCCGACGACGACTGCTGCGCGTGGCCACCGCCGCGTTGGCGGCGGTGCTGGCGGCGACCGGGGTTCAGGTGGTGACCGCCACCGGCGCCTCGGCCGCCCGGACCGTCTACTACGACGCCAGCCGGGCCGGCGAGTTCCGGACCAACTTCGACCAGGCCGCCCAGATCTGGAACAGCCGGGTCAGCAACGTCCGGCTGGTGCCGGGCACACCCGCCAGCGTCACCATCCTCGTCGACGACGGCTGGCCCCGGGCGCAGGTCACCGGGCTGGGCTCCGGCCGGATCTGGATGGGGTGGCAGGCGGTCAACCAGGGCTACCACCGCACCCGGATCGCCAGCCACGAACTCGGCCACATCCTCGGCCTGCCCGACCGGCGCACCGGGCTCTGCTCCGACCTGATGTCCGGCAGCAGCGCCCCGGTCTCCTGCACCAACGCCAATCCCAGCTCGGCCGAGGCCAACCGGGTCGACCAGCTCTTCGCCGGCAGCCTCAGCTCGGCCGTCACCGGCAGCTACACCTGGACCGGGGACTCCGACGTCGGGACGTTCGTGGTCGGCGGTCGGCCGGCCACCGAGAACTACCCGTGGCTGGTGTACACCTCGGGCTGCACCGGCACCCTGATCAAGGCCAACTGGGTGCCTCCATCTTCGGTGACCTGCCCGCCATCCGCTCCTGGATCAACACCCAGGTCGGGGGTCTTTCCGCCTGAGTCCGGTCCTCCCCTCCCGCGCGAATGGGCGCGCGCGGGAGGGGATCGGCGGCGTGCGATAGTGGATGGTCGTGAAGCGGTACGGGATGTTGATCCTGCCTTCGAGTAACCGGGTGTACGCCGGCGCCGCCGTCGACCTGACGCGGGCCGAGCTGAAGATTTTCGGGGACGCGGTGTTGGGCGGGCGGATCGGGGCGGTGGAGACCGACACCGTCGGCGGGGTCCGCTACGTCACGTTCGACGTCGACGGCGGGCTGAGCGAGCGGGACGCGGCGCTGCTGGGTAACCTCTCCAGCGCGTACGCGCTGTTCGAGTTCGTCGGCGATCTGCTGCGCCCGGTGCCGCTGACCCGGCTGGACCGCTTCGACGACGATCTGATCACCATCCAGAAGTACCCGGGCAAGACCAACGAACAGTTCACCAAACTGCTGCTCAACCTCACCCTGCTCGCCTCTGCCTGGGCCGAGGAGCTGCTCACCCGGCGGTTCCGGGTGTTGGACCCGCTCTGCGGCCGGGGCACCACGGTCAACCAGGCGATGATGTACGGCTTCGACGCCGCCGGCCTGGACCGGGACGGCAAGGACTTCGAGTCGTACCAGGCGTTCCTGACCACCTGGCTCAAACGCAAGCGGATCACGCACCGGGTGCTGGAGTCCGGGCCGGTACGCCGGGAACGCAAGGTGGTCGGCCGGCGGCTGCGGCTGGAGGTGGCCGCCTCGAAGGAGGCGCGCAAGGCCGGCGACGTGCAGACGGTGGACGTGGTCAGCGCCGACACCACCCGGGCCGGCGAGTTCTTCCGCCCGGAGAGCATCGACCTGGTGGTGGCCGACGCGCCGTACGGCGTCCAGCACGGCAGCCGTACCGCCGAGCAGGGCCTGGCCCGCGACCCGCTGGCCCTGCTCGCCGCCGCCGCGCCGGGCTGGGCGCGACTGCTACGCCCCGGCGGTGCCCTCGGCATCTCCTGGAACACCAACGTGGCCCGGCGTGAGGCCGCCGCCGAACGCCTGACCGCCGCCGGCCTCACCGTCCTGGACCACGCCCCCTGGCACTCCCTGACCCACCGCGTAGACCAGGCCATAACCCGCGACATCCTCATAGCCCACAAACCCACCCCCTAACCCATCCCACCCGTATAGCCCCAGAGCCCTCGAGCCCGGCCGCCAGAGCCCTCGCGATCTTGCACTTTCGGTCGGGATATAAGCCACGGAACACCGCTTATCAGCGACCAAAGGCGCAAGATCGCGAGGAGGAGTGAGGGGGGGATGGGGAGGTTGACGGGAGTGGGGTGGGTGGTGACAATCGATTTACGTAACTGTTAACGTTCACAGGGCTTGTTTGGGTCCGGTGCCGCGGTCTCGGTGTGACGGTGGAGTTGGTCGCGCTGGGGAAACAGATGGCAGGTGTGATGATGCGTACGAGGGGACGATGGCTCGCTGCGGTCGCCGCGCTCGGTCTCGTGGCCGCCGGGGTGGCGGCACAGCCCGGTACGGCCAGCGCGGAGTCCAACGGCGGGGTGCGGGTGATGCCGCTCGGCGACTCCATCACCGAGGGCACCCAGATTCCGGGCGGGTACCGCATAGGTCTGTGGCAGCGCCTGGTCAACGGGAGATACACCGTCGACTTCGTCGGGTCGCAGTTCAACGGGCCGGCCAGCCTCGGTGACCGCGACCATCAAGGGCATCCGGGTTGGCGCATCGACCAGATCGACGCCAACATCGTCGGCTGGCTGAACACCCAGCGGCCGCGGAGCGTCCTGCTGCACATCGGCACCAATGACATCCTGCAGAACTACAACGTGAGCACCGCGCCGAACCGACTCTCCACGCTGATCGACCGGATCACGAACACCGCCCCCGACGCGGACGTGTTCGTCGCGCAGATCATCACGCTCACGAACAGCAACCAGGCGGCGGCCGTACGCACCTTCAACGCGGCGATTCCCGGCATCGTGCAGAGCAAGGTGAACGCGGGCAAGCGGGTACACCTGGTGAACATGCACAGCGCCCTGACCACCGGCGACCTGATCGACGGCATCCATCCGACCGCCAACGGCTACGACAAGATGGCCGCGGTCTGGTACGCCGCGCTGCAATCGGTACCCGGCAGCATCGGCACCCCGGGCAGTGGCGGCGGAGGGCAGGCCAGTGCGATCGTCGGCGCTGCGTCCGGCCGGTGCCTCGACGTCCCGGGCTACAGCACCGCCAACGGCACCCAGCTCCAGTTGTGGGACTGTCACGGCGGCACCAACCAGCAGTGGACCCACACGTCCAGCCGGGCGTTGACCGTCTACGGCAACAAGTGCCTCGACGCCGAGGGCTACGGCACGTCGCCGGGCACCCGGGTCACCATCTACGACTGCCACGGTGGGACGAACCAGCAGTGGCAGATGAACGCCAACGGCACCATCACCGGCGTGCAGTCCGGACTCTGCCTGGACGCCAACGCCGCGGGTACCGCCAACGGCACGAAACTCGTCCTCTGGACCTGCAACGGCCAGCTCAACCAGCAATGGAGCCGGCGGTAGCCGCGACCACCGCCGGCTCGGGTCAGAAAGCTCCCGACCGGCCTCAGCGGCCCTTGGCCTGAGGTCGGGCGGGGGTGGGGCCGAAGGTGGTGAGGAAGCGGTCGCGGAAGGCGTCCATCGGCCAGACCGGGGCGGCGGTGTCCGGCGTCAGGCCCTCCTGCCAGCCCCAGTCGGTGATCCGCTCCAGCACCGCAGGGTCCTTCGCCAACAGGTGGATCGGCACGTCCGGGTTGGGGTTGTCGCCGGTGACCACCGGGGCGGGCTGGTGGTCGCCCACGATGACCAGCACGGTGTCGTCGTCGCCGTAGGTCTCCAGGTAGGAGATCAGGGTACGCAGCGTGTAGCTGATCGAGTGCCGGTACCCGGTGCGGGCCTGTGCCGCCGGGGTGCCGATGACGCCCTGCCGGAACACCTCGCCGTCGTCGATGTCGTCCCACCCGACCAGCGAGGGCACCTTGGTCCACGGTGAGTGGCTGGAGACCAGCGACAGCTCGGCCATCACCGGCCGGTCTCGCGGCCCGGCGAGTTCGCGCTGGTGGAACCGGTGCAGAGCGAACTGGTCGGGCATCGGCGCGAAGGCGAACCTCGGTCCCTGATAGCCCAGGTCGGGCCCACTGTAGAACTGCTCGTAGCCGTAGAACGCCCCCTCCGGCCACGCCTGGTTGACCGCCGGCATCACCCCGACCGTGCGCCACTGCGCTCGGGCGAAGGCGTCGCCGAGGGTGAACCGGTCGCTGGCGAGCAGGCTCTTGTGGCGCTGGTTGTTGTCGATCCACAACCCGGACAGCAGGGTGGCGTGCGCCAGCCAGCTCGCCCCGCCCACCGTCGGGGAGGTGAGGAAGCCGCTGCGGGCGGCGAAGCCCTTCGTGGCCAGCCGTTGCGCGCCCTCGTCGAGGCTCCGTTGGATAGACGCGAACTCGGGGTCGGAGATCGCGTCCCGGCCGTAGCTCTCCACGAACGCGATCAGCACGTTCTTGCCGCGCAGCCCGGTGAGCAACTGGTCGGCGGGCACGTCCCGGAACGGGTCGACGCCCACCTCGGTGGCGAACGCCTTGCGGTCGGCCAGCCGGGCCCGCACCTCGGACGCGTGCTCGTGGACGAGGGCGCTGGCGTTGGTGTCGGCCACCAGCACGCCGGTCACGATCCGGGCCTGGAACGCGGCGAGCAGCGCCCAGACCACCACCAGCGTGGCGACGACGCGGGTGGCGCCCGTGCGGTGCCGGACCAGCAGCCCGGACAACCGCACCGCGGACAGCGCGCTCAGCACGGGTACGGCCAGCAGCACCAGACCGAGACCCACCGCGATGGCGATCGCGCCGGGCCGGCCGATCGACTCGGCCACGAAGGTGAACGCCTCGTCGAGCAGCGACCAGTCCAGCACCAGGTCGAAGGGGCGACCCAGCGAGGAGTAGAAGCCCAGATCGCCCACCTTCACCGCGACGATCAGGCCGAGCAGCACGCCGGAGACCGCCGCCACCACCCGCCGGGAGCGGCCAGGCAGGGCGAGCAGCAGCGCGGCGAGCAGCAACGCCTCCAGCGGAATCCGCAGGAACGCGCCGGGTGCGATCTGCCAGGGCCGGTTGGGCAGGGTCAGCGCGACCAGCACCAGCGCGGCGGCCAGGCCACTGACCATCCCGGCCAGCACTCGGCGCCACCGGCCGGGCTGTTCGGTCGGGCCGGTCTCGCTCGCTGTGGCGCGGCGGGGGCCGGCCGCTGCGGTGTCCGGGCGCTGTGTCGGGCCGGTCTCGCTCGCCGTGCTGGCAGGCTCCCGGCTCGGTGCGGTGTCCGGCCCGGCGGTGGCAGCCGTGGCCTGATCGGAGATCGACAACTGGTTCTCCCGGATCAGCGCAGCGACAGGACGGGCGCGGTCGACAGGTCACGGCCCTCGGGCCGGTCGATGCTCCGCCTGGCGATCGGCACCGTCGGCACGAGCAGCGCCGGCACCGGCCGGCCGGCGCGGTGGCGCCACAACCAGACCACGTCCCGGCCGAACGACTCGACGAGCATGCCGAGCGCCACGACCAGCAGCAGCGCCGTCAGCGGCCCCGGCAGTACCTCGGAGGCGGCGACCGCGAGCATGATCCCCTGGACCGCGGCGACCACCTTACGCCAGTAGCGGGGCGGCAGTTGCGCGTCCAACCAGGACAGCAGCCAGCCGGCGACCAGGAACGCGTACCGCATGACCCCGATGAGGAGCACCCAGGCCCCGACCGACGGGGCGACGTAGAGGCTCAGCATCAGCACCAGGAACGAGTCGACCTCCATGTCGAAGCGGGCACCGAGGGCGCTGACCGTCCCGGTGCGCCGGGCCACCTGGCCATCGACGGCGTCCAACGCCAGGGCCACCGCCATCGTGGCGACCAGCACACCGGCCGGCGCGGCGCGGCCGGTGACCAGCGCGTCGGTGATCAGCGCGGTCACCCCGCCGACCAGCAGCCCACGGCCCATGGTGACCCAGTCGGCCGGACCGAGCCGGGCCGAGCCGGCGCGCCGCAGGCCACGAAGGAGCGCCAGGCAGGTCACGGCGCCGTACGCCAGCCCGGCCAGCCAGCCCACCGGGCTGAGACCGACCGCCGCAGCGAGCCCGGCCAGTAGGACGATCTGGACGATCAGCCCGATTTGCGGACCGGTTCGAACCTTGGACACCGTGCCTCCGTGTTTATGATCGACGACCCCTGTCAGGGACATACGGGAAATACGACCGATCGGTTCGGTCCGGACGCAGGTAAGGGAGAAGTGCCGGTGACGCGAGCGGCCCACGCCTTCTGGCTCAGCGCGCCCGGCGTGGGCGAGATCCGCCCGGTGACGCTGCCCGAGCCGCGCGCCGGGCAGGTCCTGGTCCGCGCCCGCTACTCGGGGGTCAGCCGGGGCACCGAAACGCTGGTCTTCGCCGGTCGCGTGCCCACCAGCCAGTACGCGGCGATGCGCGCGCCGTTCCAGGAAGGCGACTTTCCCGCCCCGGTCAAGTACGGCTACCTCAGCGTCGGCGAGGTCGAGCAGGGGCCGGCGCGGCTGCTGGGGCGGACAGTGTTCTGCCTGCACCCGCATCAGAGCGCGTACGTGGTGCCGGCCGACGCGGTGACCGTCGTACCGGATCGGGTGCCGGCGGCCCGCGCGGTGCTGGCCGGCACGGTGGAGACCGCCGTCAACGCGCTCTGGGACGCCCCACCGCTGATCGGTGACCGGGTCAGCGTCATCGGTGGTGGCATGATCGGCTGCGCGGTGGCAGCCCTGCTGGCGCGTTTTCCCGGCGTCCGGGTGGAACTGGTCGACACCGACCCGTCCCGGGCCGAGGTGGCCGCCGCGCTCGGCGTCGACTTCGCCGCGCCGCAGACGGCCAGCGGCGGGCGCGACCTCGTGGTGCACGCCAGCGCCAGCGCCGCCGGGCTGCAACGCGGTCTGGATCTGCTGGCACCCGAGGGCACCGTGCTCGAGTTGAGCTGGTACGGCGACCGGCCGGTGCAACTGTCCCTGGGCGCCGCCTTCCACTCCGGCCGGTTGACCATCCGCAGCAGCCAGGTCGGTCGGATCGCCCCCGCGCGCCGCGACAGCCGCAGTTACGCCGACCGGATGGCACTCGCCCTCGACCTGCTGGCCGACCCGGCGTTCGACGCGCTGATCACCGGCCGGTCGTCCTTCGCCGAGCTGCCCGACGTGCTCACCCGACTCAGCGCGGGCGACCTGCCCGCGCTGTGCCACCTCATCACCTACGACGGGGAGTGATCCGTGTTCAGCGTGACCGTCCGTGACCACATCATGATTGCCCACAGCTTCCGCGGCGAGGTCTTCGGCCCGGCCCAGCGGCTGCACGGCGCGACGTTCGTCGTCGACGCCACCTTCCGCCGCCCCGACGTCGACGACGACGGCATCGTGGTCGACATCGGGCTGGCCACCGGGCAGCTCAGCGCAGTGCTCGGCGAGCTGAACTACCGCAACCTCGACGAGGAACCCGCCTTCGCCGGCACCAACACCACCACCGAGATGCTGGCCCGGACCATCGCCGACCGGCTCGCCGACCGCGTACGCGCCGGCGACCTCGGTCCCGGTGCCCGGGGACTGACCGGGATCATGGTCACCCTGCACGAATCGCACGTCGCCTGGGCCAGCTACGAACGGTCGCTCGGCGTCGGCGAGGAGACCGCCTGACGTGCCGGTGCTGCACGTGATCCTGCCGGGCGACATCGACGACCCGGCGTCGCCCAGCGGCGGCAACGGCTACGACCGGCGGATCTGCGCCGGACTGGCGGCGACGGGGTGGACGGTGCGGGAACATCCCGTACCGGGAGCCTGGCCCGAGGCGTCCCCGGCGGAGCACGCCGCGCTGGCGCAAGTGCTCACCGGCCTGCCCGACGACGCGCTGGTGCTCGTCGACGGGCTGGTCGCCTCGGTGACGCCGGACGCCCTCGCCGCGCACGCTCGGCGGCTGCGCCTGGTCGCCCTGGTGCACCTGCCCCGCGACGACGACACCGAGGCCCGGGCGTTGGCGAGCGCCACCACCATCGTCGCCACCAGCGTCTGGACCCGCGAGCGGCTGCTGCGGCGGTACCCGCTGCCCGCCGACCGGGTGCACGTGGCGGCGCCCGGAGTGGACCCGGCGCCACCCGCGGCGGGCTCGCCGACCGGCTCGGCGCTGCTCTGCGTCGCCGCGGTGGCCGTGCACAAGGGACACGACGTGCTGGTCGAGGCCCTGGCCGGGGTCACCGACCGGTCCTGGGCGCTGACCTGTGTCGGCGCACTGCACCGCGACCCGGCGTTCGTGGACCGGCTGCGCGAACGGCTCAGCGTCCACCGGCTCGCCGGGCGGGTCCGGCTGACCGGACCACTGACCGGCGACGGGCTCGCCGCCGCGTACGCCGCCGCCGACCTGCTGGTGCACCCGTCGCGAGGGGAGACGTACGGGATGGTGGTCACCGAGGCGTTGGCGCGCGGCATTCCGGTGCTCGCCACCGCCGTGGGTGGTCTGCCGGACACCCTCGGGCACACCGTGGCCGGCGTTCGCCCCGGTCTGCTGGTGCCGCCCGAGGACCCGGCGGCCCTGGCCACGGCGCTGCGGCAGTGGCTGGACGACCCGGCGCTGCGAACGGACCTGCGCCAGGCCGCCGCGCAGCGTCGAGCCACCCTCGACGACTGGACCAGCACCACCACCCGGATCACCACGGCGCTGAAGGAGGCGATGGCACGGTGAGCGAGACAGGCGTCGGCATCGATCTACCGCCGGATTTCGCGCAGTGGCTCGCGCTGCGGGAACCGGCCGACGTGGCGGCCCGGTCGACCGAACTGGTCGACGCGGTCCGCGCGATCCTGACCGGGGACGGGCCCTTCGTCGTGCACGACCTCGGCGCCGGCACCGGCTCGCTGGGGCGCTGGCTGGCACCGTTGCTGCCCGGACCGCAGCACTGGATCCTCTACGACCAGGACCCGGACCTGCTGGCCCGGGCCGCATCCGGGCGGCCCGTCACCGCCGTCGACGGCGCGCCGGTGACGGTGCGTACCCGCCGGGCCGACCTGACCCGGCTGACCGCCGCCGACCTGGGCGGCGCCGACCTGGTCACCGCCTCGGCCCTGCTGGACATGCTGACCGCCGCGGAGCTCGAACACCTGGTCGCCACAGTTGCCGAGGCCGGTTGCCCGGCGCTGTTCCTGATCTCGGTGACCGGCACGGTACGGCTGGCCCCGGCCGACCCGCTGGACGCCGAGGTCGCCGCCGCGTTCAACGCGCACCAGCGCCGCATCCGCGACGGGCGGCGACTGCTCGGCCCGGACGCCCCGGACGCCTGCGCCGCCGCGTTCGCCCGGCACGGCGTGACCGTGCGAACGCGGCCCAGCCCGTGGCGGCTCGGCCCGGAGCAGGCCGCCCTGGCGGCGCAATGGTTCACCGGTTGGCTCGACGCGGCCCGGGAACAGCGCCCCGAGCTGACCGAACGCACCCGTGAATACGCGCGACGCCGGCTGGCGGAGGCTGAGGGCGGCCGGCTCGCGGTGGTGGTGGAGCACGCCGACCTGCTGGCCGTGCGCCGTTGAACCGGCGGCCCGTAGGTTTCGTGCGTACAGTCAGGAAAGATCGTCATGCCGGGGAGGCCGCGTTGGGGGATCGAGCTGGTGACACCACGCCGCCCGAGGCCGGCCCGACACGCCGGCCGCACTGGGGATGGCTGCGGCTGGCCCTGGGGCTCGCCGTCCTGGCCGGGCTGGTCTACTGGCTGGGCACCGGACCGTTCCTGGCCGGGCTGCGGCTGATCGACGCGCCTGCGCTGCTCGCGGCCCTGGCCATCGGCGTGCTCACCACGGTCTGCGCCGCCTGGCGGTGGAGCCTGGTCGCCGGTGGGATCGGCGTGCGGTTGCCGCTGCCGCAGGCGGTGGCCCACTGCTACCGGGCGGTGTTCCTCAACGCCACCCTGCCCGGGGGGATCCTCGGCGACGTGCACCGGGCGGTGCGCCACGGCCGCGAGGCCGGCGATGTCGGCCGTGGCATCCGGGCCGTGGTGTGGGAGCGGATGGCCGGGCAGATCGTACTGGTCGCCGTCGCGGTCGTGCTGCTGTTCGCCTTCCCGTCGCCGGTGCGCCCGTACCTGCCGGCGGCGACCGCGGTCGCGCTGGCGGTGCTGGCCGGCGTGCTGCTGGCCGCCCGGCTGCTGCCCGACTCCGGTGCGTCGCGCTGGACCCGCGCGCTGCGCACCGCCGTATCCGACGTTCGCGCCGGACTGCTCGGCCGGCGCACCTGGGCGGGAGTGCTGTTCGCCTCCGCGCTCGCCGTCGCCGGGCACCTCGCGACGTTCCTGGTGGCGGCCCGGACGGCCGGCTCCACCGCCCCGCTGAGCCTGCTGCTGCCGCTGACTCTGCTGGCCCTGCTCGCGATGGGCGTGCCGGCCAACATCGCCGGGTTCGGCCCCCGCGAGGGGGTGGCCGCGTGGGCGTTCGCCGCCGCCGGCCTGACCGCCGCCGAGGGAGTGGCCACCACGACGGTGTACGGCGCCCTGGTGCTCGTCGCGAGCCTGCCCGGCGCCGCCGTGCTGCTGGCTCGACGTGTCCGTGTACCCGCCACCGTCTGACGAGGAGACGCATGTCCGAATCACTGCCTGTCGCCACCATCCGGACGCAGGTCACCGTGCCGCTGCGGTTCCCCGACGGCTACGCCACCACTGCCCGGCTGTTCACCTTCGACGGGCTGGTCGACGGCCGGGAGCACCTCGCGTTCGCCCTCGGCGAGAACAACGGCGCTTCCGGGGCGCCGCCGCTGGTCCGCCCGCACAGTGAGTGCCTCACCGGCGACGTGTTCGGCAGCCAACGCTGCGACTGCGGCCCGCAACTGCGCGAGGCCGTGCAGCGCATCGCCGAGGTCGGCGGGTACCTGCTCTACCTGCGGCAGGAGGGCCGCGGCATCGGCCTGTACGCCAAGCTCGACGCGTACGCGTTGCAGGACGCCGGGCTGGACACGTTCGAGGCCAATGTCGCGCTCGGCCATGCCGAGGACGAGCGCGACTACAGCGTCGCCGCGCAGATGCTCGCCGCGCTCGGCGTCGGGGCGATCGCGGTGCTGAGCAACAACCCGGAAAAGACCGAGCAGTTGAGTCGGCTCGGGGTGACCGTGACCGAGCAGGTGCCGACCGGGGTGTTCCTCTCCGCGGCCAACGCCGACTATCTCGCGGCGAAGGCCAGCCGCGCCGCCCGTACCGCCGACCTTCCGTTCGTCCGGTGACCGGCCCGCGGGCGGCGCAGCGGCCGTACGTGCTGCTCAGCTGCGCCACCTCGATCGACGGGTACATTGACGACGCCACCGACGAGCGGCTGCTGCTCTCCAACGACGCGGACCTCGACCGGGTCGACGCGGTCCGGGCCGGCTGCGACGCGATCCTGGTGGGCGCCGGCACGGTTCGCCGCGACGATCCCCGGCTGCTGGTGCGCTGCGATCGCCGTCGGGCCGATCGGGTCGCCCGCGGCCTGCCGGAGTCCCCGGCCCGGGTGACCGTCACCGGCTGCGGTGACCTGAACCCGGACGCCCGGTTCTTCACCGTCGGCGCCACGGACCGGATCGTCTTCTGCGCCAGGGCAGCGTTGGAGAAGACCCGGCACCGGCTGGGCGAGCGGGCCACGGTGGTTGACGCCGGCGATCCGGTCGACCTGGCGCTCGTCCTGGCCGACCTCGCCGAGCGGGGCGTACGCCGGCTGCTGGTGGAGGGCGGCGCCCGGATACACGGGCAGTTCCTCACCGCCGGGCTCGCCGACGAGTTGCACCTGGTGGTGGCGCCCTTCTTCGTCGGGGACCGGCGGGCGCCGCGGTTCGTCGGCGAGGGGCGGTTCCCGTGGCATCCGGGGCGGCGCGCCCGGGTGCTGGAGGCCCGCCAGATCGGCGACGTGGTGCTGACCCGCTACGCCCTGTCGGAGCGCGGCGATGCGGCCTGACCGGTGTCGAGCCGGTGCCACGATGCGGCCTGACCGGTGTCGAGCCGGCGCCGGCATGTTAAAAGGGGGCCCCTGCTATGCATGAGGCGTTAAGAAGGGGCCCTTCCTTGCACTTGAACATCAGCCGGGCTCGCTTGTGCGGCAGGTCGATCAGGGGGCCGTCGACGAAACCGGCCCGCCGTAGCCGGGCGATGGCCTTGTCGTTGCGGGCGTCCGGCTCCATCACCAGCCGCAGCCGGCCAGGATCGGTGAAGACGAACGCGATGAACTCGCCGAGCAGCGTGCCGGTGAACCCCGGCTCGGGCCGCACCGGCGTGCCGATCAGCAGGTGACCGCCGTAATCGCCGGGGCGGACCGGGTAGCACTCGCCGACCGGGTCGTGCTCCGGCTGGTACGTCTGGAACAGCGCCACCGGCGCACCGTCGCGCAGCGTCAGGTACGCATGGTGGGTGGACAGTGAATCGACGTACCGGTAGATCTCGGCGACCCGGTCCCGGTCGGCGTCACGCATCCCCCAGAACCGGGCCCGCTCCCGACTGACCCAGGAGTGGATCACGTCGGCGTCGATCTCCGGGTCGACCGGCCGGAAGGTGACCAGCCCGAAACCGGGGACGTGCCGCTCGTACCGGTGCCGCTCAGTCACCGTGCTCCTCGGTCAGCCGATCCCAGTCGCAGACCACCTCGATCAGCTCGCCGCGCAGCCAGTGCGGCAGTTGGTCGTCGCGGTGCGGGCCGGTGCCGTCGGCGCCGAACGGCACCACCCACCGGCTGTGCTCCCGCCGGCCGAGATCCCACACGTACCGGGCCGCCGGGCCGCGTAGGCACCGGTCGGTGACACCGGGGACGCTCGCGGTGGCCAGCACGCAGTCGTGGTCGCCGGCGAGCTCCGGGCCGTCCGGCGTGGCCGGGTCGGGCAGCGCCCGCCACGGCGCGAGCCGGTGCCGCTCGCCCCAGCGTCGGGTGTCGCCGGCAGCGGCGACCTCCTCGACCGCGGCCCGCAGCAGCGCGTCCCGGTCGAGACCGGGCAGGTCGGCGTGGAGCAGGGCCGGCAGCGCGTACCCGACCCGGGGCAACAGCGCCAGCCAGGGCCCGAACACCTCCGGGTAGCCGGACGGTCCGTCCAGCGCGGCCAGCGCCGGGTGGGCGGCGAGCCGGCGGACCACCGCCGCCCGCAGGTCGGCGAAAGCGGCCGCGTCGACGCTGCCGGCGTCCATCCGGCGGTCCCAGCGCAGCAGGCGCTCGCGTAGCGCGACGGCCTCGTCGCCGAGGCCAGGTGTCTCGGCGAGCAACGCCAACAGCGGTTCGGCAGCGGCGAGGTAGGTGTCGGTGTGGATCGCCGCCATCTGCTCGGGGCGCCAGCCGGTGCCGGCGGCGAGCAGCTCCCGGATCTGATCGGCGCGGTACGGCGGGGCGAACTCCACCCCGAGCCCCGCGGAGACACCGCGTTCGTTGGCCATCACCGCCACCTGGTCGACCGGGACGCTCGGCATCGGATGCCAGCCCTGCCAGGCGTGGCGGGCCTGGCAGGCCGGCACCACCCGCAGCCCGTTGTCCGGGTGGCGCTGCGGCACCCGGCCGGCGACCCGGTGCAGCAGCCCACCGGCGGTGTCGGCGGCAAGCACCACGTTCACCGGCTCGACCCAGCCGTCGAACGCCGCGTCGACGTCGCCGACGGTACGGGCGCGCAGCAGCGCCGGCAGCACGGCGAAGCCGAGGTCGGCGGTGACCCGGGGCGGGTGACGCAGGGCGACCGTCACCGCCGGATCGTCGTCGGGGCCGCCGGAGATCAGCGGCCCGCGCTCGGTTTCGATCACTTCGACCTCGACCGGATCCGCGCCGGCCACCTCGATCGTCTCGACGTGCCGGTGCGCGGCCCGCCAGCCGTCCGGCCCGTACGCCTCGACCAGGCCGTCGCGGCGGCGCAGTCGTTCGGCGTACCCGTCCTGGTAGTCGGCCATCGCGTTGGTGATGGCCCAGGCGACCTCGCCGGCGTGACCGAAGTGCGCAATACCCGGTACGCCGGGCACGGCGAAGCCGAGCACGTCGTACTCCGGGCAGGCGAGCCGGATCTGCTGGTAGATGCCGGGCGCCTCGATGATCCGGTGCGGATCACCGGCGATCAGCGCCGCGCCGGTGGCGGTGCGGTCGGCGGCCAGCAGCCAGCCGTTGCTGCCCGAAGTGAGGTGACCGTCGGCGGCGAACAGCGGGGTGGCCCACGGGCCGAGCCGCCGAGCCACGTGGGTGCGCCAGAGCTTGGTGCCGAAGCCGGCGAAGAGCACGTGGTGGGTGAGCCAGATCGCCAACGGTGTCCACGGTCGCCAGTGCCCGGCGGCCAGCCCGGTCGCGGCGAACTCGGGTGCCCGGGCCGCGCCGGCGGCCAGGCCGGCGTTGACGCCGTCGACGTAGCTGCCCACCCATCCGGCGGTGGCCGGGTCGAGGGCCGCGTGGCAACGCCGCGCGGTGTCGTCCAGCCGGGCCCGGCGGGCGAAGCTGTCCCAGGCGAGGGCGTCGGGGCCGAGGAAGGCCGCGCTGGTGCCCTGCGACCGGTGCCGTTCCACTTCGATCTGCCAGGCCCGGTCCAGTGCGGTGACCCGGCCCTGGGCGAAGGCCAGCGCCTCGTGGTCGGCGGCGCGCAAATGCGGAATCCCGTACGCGTCCCGGTATCGCCGGGCGGTGCGCTCGCTCACGGGCCCCACGTTATCGCTGTGGGCGCGACGCGACGCGGCTGGTTCGTTGACGGACAGGGCGAGCTCCAGTGTGGTGCGAAACGCCGAACGACGCTTGACAGGAAGTTAGGTTAGGTTAGCCTAACTCAGGCTGTCGTGGTCGATCGCGACCGCCCGATCCCACCTCCCGCACCGATCGCAGCAACCGCCGCGCGCCGCGTCGGCGGGTTTTGGCTGCCCACGGAAGGAATTCGATGACTCTGCCGGTGCACACCGCTCCGCCGATCCGGCCGACGGCCGCCCGGACCCATCTGTTCAACGACCGCACCGTCGACGACTACCGCCGGGCCGTGGCGGCCGGCGTCGACCGGGTGGCCCGGCGGGTGGCCCAGGCGAGCGGACCATTCAGCGGCGTACGTCCGGATCGGCTGGCGCCGCTGCTGGACGCGATCGACCTGGACCGGCCGCTGCACGACACCACCGCCGCGCTGGACGAGCTGGAGGAGGTGTACCTGCGCGACGCGGTCTTCTTCCACCACCCGCGCTACCTGGCCCACCTCAACTGCCCGGTGGTCATCCCGGCACTGCTCGGCGAGGCGGTGCTCAGCGCGGTCAACTCCTCGATGGACACCTGGGACCAGAGCGCCGGCGGCACCCTCATCGAGCGGCGGCTGATCGACTGGACGGCCCGCCGAATCGGCCTCGGCCCCGCCGCCGACGGGGTGTTCACCAGCGGCGGCACCCAGTCCAACCTGCACGCCCTGCTGCTCGCCCGGGAGGAGGCCCTGGCCGGGGCGGCCCCGGCCGACCGGCGGCTCCTGCTGCCCCGGCTGCGGATCGTCACCTCGGCGGCCGGTCACTTCAGCGTGCAGAAGGCGGCCAAACTGCTCGGCCTGGCGCCGGACGCGGTCGTGCTGGTGCGCACCGGCCCGGACCGGCGGATGCGCCCGGGGGCGGTACGACACGAGATCACCCGCTGCCGTCGTGCCGGGCTGCCGGTGATGGCGGTGGTGGCCACCGCCGGCACCACCGACTTCGGCACCATCGACCCGCTCGCCGAAATCGCCGAGGGGTGCGCCGGGGTGTGGCTGCACGTGGACGCCGCGTACGGCTGCGGGCTGCTCGTCTCGCCGACCCGCCGGCACCTGCTCGACGGCATCGAACGGGCCGACTCGGTGACCGTCGACTACCACAAGTCCTTCTTCCAGCCGGTCAGCTCCAGCGCCGTGCTGGTCCGCGACCGGCGGACGCTGCGGCACGCCACCTGGCACGCCGACTACCTCAACCCGGCCCGGGCGGTCGCCCAGCAGATCCCCAACCAGGTCGACAAGAGCCTGCAGACCACCCGTCGCTTCGACGCGCTCAAGCTCTGGCTGACCCTGCGGGTGATGGGCCCGGACGCCGTCGGCGAGCTGTTCGACGAGGTCTGCGACCGGGCCGCGCAGGCATGGGAGCTGGTCGCCGCCGACCCCCGGTTCGAGGTGCTCGCCCGCTCGCCGCTGAGCACGGTCGTGTTCCGCTGGCGGCCCACCGGGCACGGCCCGGAACTGGCCGACGCGGCCAACCTGCACGCCCGGGCGGAGCTGGCCGCCTCCGGCCTGGCCGTGGTCGCCGGCACCCGGGTCGACGGCCGGCAGTATCTCAAGTTCACCGTGCTCAACCCCACCACCACCCGCGACGACGTGGCGTACGTGCTCGACCTGATCGCCGAGCACGCCGGCCGGTACGCGCACACCCACGCCGATCTCACCTGCCCGGTCGGCTGAGCGTGCCGCCGGCGCACCCGAGCCTGGAGGGCCGGATGGAAAGCCACGACTTCATCGGGATCGGCCTGGGCCCGTACAATCTCGGCCTGGCCTGCCTCACCGCGCCGATCACCGAACTCGACGGGCTGTTCCTGGAAGCCCGTGACGACGTCTCCTGGCATCCCGGCATGCTGCTGGAGTCGTCCCGGTTGCAGACCCCGTTCCTGGCCGACCTGGTCACCCTGGCCGACCCCACCTCGCCGTACTCCTTCCTCGCCTACCTCAAGGAAATCGGCCGGCTCTACCCCTTCTACATCCGGGAGAACTTCTTCCCGCTGCGGGCCGAGTACGACGCGTACTGCCGCTGGGCCGCCGCAAAGCTGCCCAACCTGCGTTTCGGTCACCGGGTGACCGCCGTCGGGTACGACCCGGCCGACGACCGGTACGTGGTCACCGCCGCCGTGCGCGGCGACACGGTCACCTGTCGGGCCCGGCACCTGGTGCTCGGCACCGGCACCCCGCCGCACCTGCCCGCCGCCTGCGCCGGACTGGCCTCCGACGCGGTGCACACCTCGCACTACCTGGAACACCGGGACGCGTTGCGCGCCAAGCGGAGCATCACCGTCGTCGGCAGCGGACAGAGCGCCGCCGAGATCTACCACGACCTGCTCGCCGACATCGACGCCCACGGCTACCAGCTGAACTGGGTGACCCGCTCGCCGCGCTTCTTCCCGCTGGAGTACACCAAGCTCACCCTGGAGATGACCTCACCGGATTACGTGGACTACTTCCACGCCCTGCCCGAGCCCACCCGTTACCGTCTGGAAGCCGAGCAGCGGGGGCTGTTCAAGGGCATCTCCGCCGACCTGGTCAACGACATCTTCGACCTGCTCTACGCGCGTACCGTCGACGGACCGGTGCCCACCCGCCTGCTGACCAACACCGAGCTGACCGCTGTGACGTACGACGAGGCCACCGGCGTGCACACCCTCGGGCTGCGCCACGTCGAGCAGGAACGGGACTTCACCCTGGCGACCGAGGGGCTGGTGCTGGCCACCGGCTATCGCTACCAGGTGCCCGCCTTCCTGGATCCGATCCGGCATCTGCTGCGCTTCGACGGCCACGGCCGGCTCGACGTCGCCCGCAACTACAGCGTCGACCACACCGGACGCCGCGTCTTCCTCCAGAACGGCGGCACCCACACGCACAGCATCACCTCACCCGATCTGGGCATGGGCCCGTACCGCAACGCCTGGATCATCCGGGAACTGCTCGGCCGAGAGGCGTACCCGATCGAGAAGTCGATCGCCTTCCAGGAGTTCGGGGCGCCCGCGTGAGCAGCGTCGTCCACACCCGCCTCGACCCACGGCTCGGCGAGTTCGCCCTGCGTACGCTCGACGTGGCCGCCGACGCGCCGCTGCTGCACCGCTGGGTGACCCACCCCAGGGCGACGTTCTGGCTGATGGCCGACGCCGACGTGGGCCGGGTTGCGGAGGAGTACCGGCGCATCGCCGCACACCCGCACCACGACGCCTTCCTCGGGCTCTGGCGCGGCGAGCCGGCGTTCCTCGCCGAACGGTACGACCCCGCCCGGGTCGAGTTGGTCGGGCTCTACGACGCCCGCCCCGGCGACGTGGGCATGCACTTCCTCTGCGCGCCGCCGGAGGCGCCGGTGCACGGCTTCACCACGGCGGTGCTCACCACAGTGATGGCCTGGCTCTTCGCCGATCCGGGCACCGAGCGGGTCGTGGTCGAGCCGGACGTGCGCAACACCGCCGTGCACGCGCTCAACGCGGCGGTCGGCTTCGAGGTGGTCGGACCGATCACCAAGCCGGAGAAGACGGCGCTGCTGAGCATCTGCACCCGGGCGCGGTTCCGGGCCGCGACCGCAACGAAGGAGAATTCGTGTGATCACGCCTGACCTGGTCGCCCACCTGCGGCCGGAGACCTGGGAACGGGCCAACCGGCTGCTGGTGCGCAAGGCCCTGGCCGAGTTCACCCACGAGCGGCTGCTCACGCCCGAGCCGGACGATCCGGTCGCCGACCCCACCGGCCGGCGGTGGTACGCGGTCACCGGCGACTGCCCGGCGGTGCGCTACCGGTTCGCCGCCCGGGTGTCGACCCTGGAGCACTGGGACATCGACCCGGAGAGCATCACCCGGCACCGGGGCACCGAGCCGCTGCCGCTCGACGCCGTCGACCTCTGCCTCGACCTGCGCACCTCGCTCGGCCTCACCGACCGGATCCTGCCGGTCTACCTCGAGGAGATCACCTCCACCCTGGCCGGTATCGCCTACCGGATGGACCGTCCGCTGCCGAACGCGGCGAAGCTGGTCGAGGCCGACTTCCAGACCATCGAGACGTCGATGACCGAGGGGCATCCCTGCTTCGTGGCCAACAACGGCCGGCTCGGCTTCGGCGTCGATGAATACCACCGGTATGCTCCGGAGGCGGCCCGGCCGGTACGGCTGATCTGGGTCGCCGCGCACCGCGACCACTCGACCTTCACCTGCGCGACCGACCTGGACTACGACACGCTGGTCCGCGCCGAACTGGGCGAGCCCACCCTCACCGCCTTCGCCGACACCATGGCCGGATTCGGCCTGGACCTGGCCGACTACCACCTGATCCCGGTGCACCCCTGGCAGTGGTGGAACAGGTTGGCGGTCACCTTCGCCGGTGAGGTGGCCCGCCGCCGGCTGGTCTGCCTCGGCGAGGGGCCCGACCACTACCTCGCCCAGCAGTCCATCCGTACCTTCTTCAACGTCAGCCAACCCGAGCGGCACTACGTCAAGACCGCGCTCTCCGTGCTGAACATGGGCTTCCTGCGGGGCCTGTCGGCGGCGTACATGGAGGCCACCCCGGCCATCAACGACTGGCTGGCCGACCTGATCGCCGCCGACGACGTGTTCCGGGACACCGGCCTGACCATCATCCGGGAGCGGGCCGCCGTCGGCTACCGCCACCGGCAGTACGAGGCCGCCACCGATCGCTATTCGCCGTACCGCAAGATGCTGGCCGCGCTCTGGCGGGAGAGCCCGGTGCCCGGCCTGGCTCCCGGCGAGCGGCTGGCCACCATGGCGTCGCTGCTGCACGTCGACGCCGATGGCCGCTCGTTCGCCGCCGAGCTGATCGCCGCCTCCGGGCTGGCCCCGAGGGCGTGGCTGCGCCGCTACCTGCACGCCTACCTGACCCCGCTGCTGCACGCCTGCTACGCCTACGACCTGGCGTTCATGCCGCACGGCGAGAACGTCATCCTGGTGCTGCGCGACGGCGCCGTCGAGCGGGTGATCTTGAAGGACATCGCCGAGGAGATCGTGGTGATGAGCGCCGAGGCGACATTGCCGCCGGCCGTCGAGCGGATCCGGGCCGAGGTGCCCGAGGACATGAAGCTGCTCTGCATCTTCACCGACGTGTTCGACTGCTTCTTCCGCTTCCTGGGCGCGCTTCTGGCCGACCAGGGCGTGGCCGACGAGGAGACCTTCTGGCGTACCGTCGCCGAGTGCGTCACCGAGTACGCCGGCCGGGTGCCACACCTGGCCGATCGGCTGGCCCGCTACGACCTGTTCGCCCCGGAGTTCGCGCTATCCTGCCTCAACCGGCTGCAACTGCGCGACAACCAGCAGATGGTGGACCTTTCCGACCCGTCGGCCGCGCTACAACTCGTCGGCGCCCTGGCCAACCCGATCGCCCGCTTCGCACCGTCCTGATCGGGCTGTTTCGTCCCGCATCCGGTGGTGCCCGGGCCCGGGGTGGCCAGCCGCGGCATATGGGCCGGGCGTTCGCGCCGAGGGCGGGCGTCCTTCGGTGGCGTCAGTCCAGGGACAGGTCGGCGAGGTCGCGGTCCAGCAGCTTGGCCAGCAGGGTGTGTCGGCCGGGGTCGTTGTCCGGGGTGATGCCGCGGCTGGGCATCTCCACGGTCATCAGCAGGTGCAGGTGCATCCGGTACAGCGCCAGCCGGCGGCGTGCCCCGTCGTCGAAGACCAGCGGAGTGCCGCTGGCGTCGGCGTACCCGCGCAGGAACGGGTGCTCCGGCTCGTCCTCGGCCCGGCGGAACAGCAGCGGGGAGACCAGGTCCAGCAGCGGGTCGCCGTAGAGGAACCGTTCGCCGTCGACCAGCCCGCACATCCGGTACGCGCCGGTGTCGTCGGGTGTGGCCAGCACGTTGCCGTCCCAGGCGTCGAAGTGCAGCAGGACCGGGCGGCGTACCTGGTCGAGCAGGTCGGCGTGCCGGGCCACCAGCGCGCGGAACCGCTGCGGCGGCGTGGGGAGCGTGACGCCCCAGTCGGCGGCGTCGGCGAGCAGGTCTTCGATGATCGCCGTGAACGCGCTCGACCAGGTCGCGCCGCCGGTGCGACCGGCATCGTAGCCGAACCGGTCGCCGCTGATCTGGTGCAGGGCGGCGACGGCGGTGCCGAAGTCGTAGCGGGCGGCACTGTCGTCACCGTCCAGTTCGGGCAGTGCCTGCCCCGGCAGCCGGCCGGTGATCAGCCACTCGCCGAGGCGCGGATCCCGGCCGTGATGCAGCACCGGCGGCACGGGCACCTGCGGCGCGTGCTCGGCGACCAGCCGGAAGTAGCGGGCCTCGGCGGCGAGCATGTCCGCCTCGTAGCGCAGCAGTCGCACGCTGGGCGGCGGGGCCACCTTGAGCACCACGTCGCGGCCGTCGTCCAGGCGCACCCACCACACCGCCGCGAAGCCGCCGCCGGTCAGCGGCCCGCAGTCGTGCACCCGCCCGCCGGGGCCGAACGACGCCCGGATGAAGTCGGCCACGTCGCCCGGGGAGAGGAGCCGCTGGGTGGGACTGAGTATCGACACGCGATCAGGGTACGTGTTCGGGGGCTCGACGTCTGTCCCGTGCCGAGCCGCTCTCGCGTTGGCGGGAAGGCGTTCTCCGACCGCAGCTTCGGTGGTCCTTGAGGCTGTTAGGAAGGGGCCCCTGCTATACACCAGGCGTTAAAAAGGTGCCCTTCCTTTCACCGGTGCGGAGCTGTCGCTCCTTTCGCCGGCCCGGAGCTGTCGCGGCGGACCAGTTCGGCGGCGAGCGACTCCACCCGGGGGCCGCCGGCTCCGGCGTCCAGGGCCAGCGCCATCGCCCGCGCGCCCATCTCGACCAGCGGCAGCCGCACGGTGGTCAGCGCGGGGGTGACGTCGCGGGCGATCGGCATGTCGTCGAAGCCGAACACGCTGATCCGGTCGGGCACCGGCACCGCCCGGGAGCGCAGCACGGACAGCGCGCCGATGGCCATCGAGTCGTTCAGCGCCGCGATCGCGGTCAGCCCGGGCTCCGCGTCGAGCAGGGCGGCGGTGGCGGCGGCACCGCTGTCGCGGTCGAACTCGGCGTACCGGATGCGGTGCTCCGGCAGGTCGCGGCCGTGCGCGGTGAGCGCCTCGCGTAGCCCGGTGAGGCGGTCGGTCGTGGTGGTCAGCATCTGCGGCCCGGCCACCACACCGATCCCCTCGTGCCCGAGGCGGCACATCTCTTCCCCGAGCAGCCGGGCACCGCCCCGGTTGTCCGGCATCACCGCGTCGCCGGAGTGCTCGTGGCGGCCGATCACCGCGACCCGTCCGCCGGTGGCCTCGTACGCGGCCAACTTGCCGTTGAGCAGCCGGGTGAACTCGGCGTGGTGATAGCCGGAACCGGCCAGGATGATGGCGGCGACCTGCTGGCCCCGCAACAGCTCGACGTACTCCAGTTCCCGCTCCGGGTCGCGGTAGCTGTTGCAGATCATCAACAGCCGGCCCTGCTCGGTGGCGACGCGTTGCAGACCCCGGGTGATCTCCGAGAAGTACGGGTCGGAGACGTCGTGCACGATGACGCCGACGGCGCCGCGGTGCGAGCGGGCCAGCAGCTGGGCGTGGGCGTTCGGCACGTACTGCAGCTCGGCGACGGCCCGCAGCACCCGTTCGCGCAGCTCATCGGTGACCGGCTTGCTGCTGCCATTGATCACGCGAGATGCCGTGGCGGGCGAGACCCCCGCTCGCCGGGCCACATCGGACAGCGTCGCCACTGACGTCCCCTCCCGCGTCGCGCCGGCCGCGTAGGTGGCGGCAGGGTCACCGTACCGCAGCACAGGTCCATTCCCTGCTGCGTGGTTCCCGCAGGTCAAGGCCGCACGGTGGCGGCCCGGCCGATGACACACCGTCCGCAGCCGACCTCTGGCGAGCCGGTGGCGGTGATGTTAAAAGGGGGCCCTTCCTATGCACGAGGCGTTAACAAGGGGCCCTTCCTTTCACCCTTGCCGCTGCCGGACGGCTCACCTACGCTGACGGGAAAGCGCTTACCCGAGCGTGCGACGGGAAGGACTCCCATGACCCGCAGGTCGATCGGCATCATCGTGAACGGCGTCACCGGCCGGATGGGCTACCGGCAACACCTGGTGCGTTCCCTGCTGGCCATCCGGGAGGCCGGCGGCGTGCCGCTGGCCGACGGCACCACCGTCTGGCCGCACCTGGTCCTGGTCGGCCGCAGCGAAACCAAACTGTGCGAGATCGCCGAACGGCACGGCCTGGACGACTGGAGCACCGACCTGACCGCCGCGCTGGCCCGCGACGACGTGCAGATCTACTTCGACGCCCAGGTCACCCAGCAGCGGGAGAAAGCGATCCGGCAGGCGATCGAAGCCGGCAAGCACATCTACACCGAGAAGCCCCTCGCGGAGGACACCGCCGCCGCCCTCGACCTGGCGCGGGCCGCCCGCGCCGCCGGGGTCCGCACCGGTGTGGTGCAGGACAAGCTCTTCCTGCCCGGCCTGCGCAAGCTCAAGCGGCTGCTCGACGGCGGCTTCTTCGGCCAGGTGCTGTCGGTGCGGGGCGAGTTCGGCTACTGGGTCTTCGAGGGCGACTGGCAGCCCGCCCAGCGCCCGTCGTGGAACTACCGGGCGGAGGACGGCGGCGGCATCGTGGTGGACATGTTCCCGCACTGGCACTACGTGCTGGCGGAACTCTTCGGCGAGGTGCGCACGGTCTCCGCGACCATCGCCACGCACGTCCCGCGCCGCGTCGACGAGACCGGCCGGCCGTACCAGGCCACCGCCGACGACGCCGCGTACGCGGTTTTCGAGCTGGACGGTGGCGTCATCGCCCAGCTCAACTCGTCCTGGTGCGTGCGGGTGTTCCGCGACGAACTGGTCGAGTTCCAGGTCGACGGCACCGAGGGCAGCGCGGTCGCCGGGCTGCGGCGCTGCCGGGTACAGCACCGGGCGGTCACCCCGAAGCCGGTGTGGAACCCGGACCTGCCGGTGACCGAGAACTTCCGGTCGCAGTGGACCGAGGTGCCGGACAACGAGGACTTCGACAACGGTTTCAAGGTGCAGTGGGAGGCGTTCCTGCGGCACGTCGCGACCGGCGAGCCGTTCCCGTGGGACTTCCTCGCCGGGGCGCGCGGCGTGCAACTGGCCGAGCTGGGCCTGGTCTCGGCCCGCGAAGGCCGCCGCGTCGAGGTGCCGGAGCTGGCGCTGTGAGCGCCGCCGAGGTGCGGCTGCCCGGCGGCCGATGGCTGCGGTTGCGCGGTGGCGCCGGCCACCCCCGCCCCGACGGGTCGCCGCGCAGCCGCATCGCGTACGCCGCCGCGCACGTCGTCGCCGACCCCGAAGCCGACAACACCCCGGGCAGCCCGGCCACCCTTGACTGGGACCGCACCCTCGCCTTCCGTCGACACCTGTGGTCGTACGGGCTGGGGGTGGCCGAGGCGATGGACACCGCGCAGCGCGGCATGGGCCTGGACCACCCGGCCACCCGCGAGCTGATCCGGCGCAGCGCGGCGGAGGCCGGGGCCGTCGGTGGCCGGATCGTCGCCGGCGTCGCCACCGACCAGCTCCCTGCCGGCCCGGCCACCCTCACCGAGGTCACCGCCGCCTACCGCGAGCAGCTCGACGACGTGCAGGCCGCCGGGGCGGTGCCGGTGCTGATGTGCAGCCGCCACCTGACGGCAGCGGCCCGCGACCCCGAGGACTACCTGCGGGTGTACGACGAACTGCTGACCGCCGCAGACCGGCCGGTGGTGTTGCACTGGCTCGGGCCGATGTTCGACCCGGCCTTGAGCGGCTACTGGGGTTCGACCGACCTGGACCTGGCCGCCGACACGGTCGTCGAGCTGCTCAAGACCCACGCGTCCCGGGTGGACGGGATCAAGGTGTCGCTGCTCGACGCCGGCCGTGAGGTGGCGCTGCGCCGCCGGCTGCCGGCCGGGGTACGCCTCTACACCGGCGACGACTTCAACTATCCGGAGCTGATCCGGGGCGACGAGGTGGGCCACTCCGACGCGCTGCTCGGGGTCTTCGCCGCCATCGCACCGGCCGCCTCAGCCGCGCTGGCCGCCCTCGATCGGGGCGACCTCACCGCGTACGACGAGATCTTCGCGCCCACTGTGCCGCTGGCCCGACACCTGTTCGCCGCACCCACCTGGTACTACAAGACCGGCATCGTCTTTCTGGCCTGGCTGGCCGGCCACCAGGACCACTTCACCATGGTCGGTGGGTTGCAGTCCGGCCGGTCACCGGCGCACCTGGCGACCCTGCTCACCCTCGCCGACGCCGCCGGCCTGCTGCCCGACGCCGAGTTGGCCGCCGCCCGCGCGCGGGCCTACTTCACCGTCGCCGGGGTGCCCCAGTGACCGGGCGGCGGGAGGCGCTGCGGCGGTTCTCCTTCAACCAGGCCACCGCGCAGCACTGGCCGCTGCCCGACGTGGTGGCCGGCTGCGTCGCCGCCGGGGTGCCGGGGATCGGCCTGTGGCGGGAACCGGTCGCCGGGTACGGCGTCGAGCGCGCCGCCAAGCTGGTACGCGACGCCGGGCTGACGGTGACCACGCTGTGCCGGGGCGGGTTCTTCACCGCCGAGGACTGGCGGGAGCAGAACCGGCGTGCCGTCGACGAGGCGGCCACGCTCGGCGCGCCGGTGCTGGTGCTGGTCTCCGGCGGCCTCCCGGCCGGCAGCAAGGACATCGACGGCGCACGCGCCCGGGTCGCCGACGCGGTCGCCGAGTTGGCCCCGCACGCCGACGCCGCCGGAGTGACTCTGGCCATCGAACCGCTGCACCCGATGTTCAGCGCCGACCGCTGCGTCATCGCCACTCTCGGCCAGGCCCTCGACATCGCCGAACGGTTCGACCCGGGCGTGGTCGGCGTCGTCGTGGACGCGTACCACGTGTGGTGGGACGACAGGGTGTACGCCCAGATCGCCCGTGCGGGGAAGTGGATCGCCTCGTTCCAGGTCTGCGACTGGATCACTCCGCTGCCCGAGGGCGTGCTGCTCGGCCGGGCGCTGCCCGGCGACGGCTGCATCGAGCTGCGCCGGCTGCGCGAGGCGGTCGATCGGGCCGGCTACACCGGCCCGATCGAGGTGGAGGTCTTCAACGCCGACGTGTGGGCCCGCCCCGGCGAGGAGGTGCTGAGCGCATCGATCGACGGCTACCTGCGCGAAGTGATCTGACGGACGATCGGATGGACCACCTCGCCGGCGTGCTGCGCCGGGTGCGTGACGCGGGTGGAGCCGACCGCCGCGTCGCTGCGCCAGTGGCGGGGACGGTTCACCGCTTTGTTGCCGAGCGGTGCTCTTCCTCACCGGGCCAGTTTCCGGTTGAGGTACCGCTGCTCCGGCATGCTCGCTGTCAGTCGGGCGGCGATCCGGTACTGCTTCTTCGCGTCTTCGGCGTCGCCGTTGAGGTCGAGCAGGTGCCCGCGCACGGCGTACAGCCTGTGGTGACGTTGCATGGCGGGATCGTCCAGCAGCGGTTCAAGCACGGCGAGACCGGCTGCGGGATCGTGCGCCATCGCGACGGCGACCGCGTGGTTCAGCGTGACGGCCGGACTCGGCGCAACCCGGCCCAACATGTCATAGAGCAGGCTGATCTGTAGCCAGTCGGTCTCCTTGTACGTCGCGGCCTCGGCATGTACCGCGGTGATCGCGGCCTGCAGCTGGAACCTGCCCACGTGGCCGCGGGGCAGGTTTCGCTCCAACAGCTCGACGCCCTCGGTGATCAGGTCCCGCCGCCAGAGTGATCGGTCCTGCTCGGCGAGCGGCACGAGATCACCGGCGGCGTCGACCCGGGCGGGGGACCGGGCATGGGTGAGCAGCATCAGGGCCAGCGCACCGGCGACCTCGGCGTGGTCGGGAAGTGCGGCGTGCAGTTGCCGGACGAGCCGGATCGCCTCCTTGACGAGCAGGACGTCGAGCAGTTCCTCGCCCGATGTTCGCGTGTACCCCTCGGTGAACACCAGGTGGCATACGTCGATGACCGCAGCGACCCGGTCGGGCAGGTCTCGCTGCGACGGCAGAACGAACCGCGCACCGGCCTGGCGCAGCGCCGTACGTGCGCGGCTGAGGCGCTGCGTCATCGTGCGGACCGGCACGAGGTAGGCGGCCGCGATCTGCTCCACGCTGAGGCCGGCCACCGCCCGTAGGCAGAGCGCGACCTGCGACGGTCGCGTCAGTGCAGGATGGCAGCAGAGGAAGAACAGCCGCAGCGTGTCGTCACGGTCGTGCGTGGTGAGATCCTGCGTCGCGTACGGCCGTTGGGCCGCGTCGAGCGTCTCGCGGCGGACCCGGGCCGAGTCCGCCCGGGCCCGGTCGATCAGCCGTCGTGAAGCAACTGTGATCAACCACGCCCTCGGCGCGTCAGGCACGCCGTCAACGGGCCACCGGGCGGCGGCCACCTCGGCGGCGTCCTGCAGCGCCTCCTCACAGTCGCCGAGATCCCCATACCTGCGCAGCAGCGCCCCGAGGACGTGTGGCGCCTCCCGGCGCCACACGTCGTCAAGGACCGAACCCGTCACTGATCGTCGCCACCGGGCCACATCAGCGGCCGCAGCTCCACCGTTTCGTCCGGGCCGGAGAACCGAGCTGCGACCTCCTCGGCACGCGCCTGACCAGCAACGTCGATGAGGAAGAATCCGGCGAGGTGCTCCTTCGCCTCCGAGTACGGCCCGTCGCTCGCGAGCGGTTCGCCGTCGCGCCACCGGTACAGTCGGGCGTTGGCAGGGTCGCCCAGCGCCTCACCGCCGAGCAACTCGCCGTTGGCTTGCAACTCGGCCATCACCTGCTCGAACTCAGCGTTCAGCCGGTCGCGGACCTCGGCGGGCAGTGCCTGGTGGGCCCCGAGGTAGTCACTGGTCGGGTGACCCCAGGGCTGCGGGTTCGAGTGGATCAGGATGACGTACTTCATCGGGCCTCCCAGCGTGCACGACGGACCTTCCGTCGCTCACCTGATACGTCGGAGCGCCTCCGCCGATGTCTACATCGCGCCGTAGCGTCCTGCGTGAGCGTCAGCCGTCGGTCGGCCGCGGGGTGCTGCCAGCGCGGGTAGCGAGGGCGTCGACCAGGCGGCGGGTGGAGCCGGCGAGGTTCCACCGCTCGGCCAGCTCGAGGAGGCGCTCCGGGTGGGCGGGCGCGGCCGGCAGCTCGGTGGGCAGCGGCGGCAGCGGCACGTCCAGGGCGACGCGGACCACCTTCGGCGCCACCGCTAGGTAGTCGCGCGCGGCGGTGAGCTTGGCGCGCAGTCCGGGCGCGAAGCCGGAGGCCGGGTCGTCCAGGGCGGCGAGGATGCCGGCGATGTCGCCGTACCGGTCGACCAGTCGGGCGGCGGTCTTCTCGCCGACGCCGGGCACCCCCGGCAGCCCGTCGCTGGGGTCGCCGCGCAGCGCGGCGAACTCGGCGTACCGGTCGGCCGGCACGCCGTAGCGGGCACGCACCGCCGCGTCGTCGCAGTCCTCCAGCTTGGCCACCCCCCGCCCGACGTAGAGCAGCCGCACCCCCCGGACGTCGTCGATCAGCTGGAACAGGTCGCGGTCGCCGGAGACCACCTCCACCGGCCCGGGTTGGGTGACCGAGAGAGTGCCGAGCACGTCGTCGGCCTCGTAGCCGGGGGCGCCGACGACGGTGATGCCCAGCACGGCGAGCATGTCGAGGATCATCGGCACCTGCGGGATGAGGGTGTCCGGCACCACTTCGCCGCCCTCGGGCGCGACCCGGTGCGCCTTGTACGACGGCAGCAGCGCCACCCGCCAGTCCGGCCGCCAGTCGTGGTCCATCGCGCAGACCATCCGCCCCGGCTGCCGGGTGCGGATCAGGTGGGCGAGCATGTCGAGGAACCCCCGCACGGCGTTGACCGGTTGGCCGTCGGCGGTCCTCGCGGCGGACTCGGGGATGCCGAAGTACGCCCGGAAGTAGAGGCTGGGCGCGTCGATGAGCATGATCGGGGTCTGCTGTGCCACGCCCGACAGCCTGGCACACCCCACCGACGTTCGGTGCGTTCGGCACCATCCGGAGGATGCGGCCCGGTCAGCCCCCGATGGCGGTGCCTCGGCAGGTTCCTCCTGCGCGACGGCGACGGAGGTGACGATGACGATCACCGTAAATGATGGCCGTTCAGCGTCTGGTGGTGCCACCGGAGGTGTTGTAGTGCGTTTCCTGCCCGGTCTGGAGCTGTCCCGGCACTTCCACGCCGTGGTGGTCGCGCCGGTGCTCCGGCGGAACTTTGCCGACCTGCGGTACGCCGCCGGGCGCCTCGACGGCGGGTCGGAGCTGCTCGGCCTGGACACGTCCCGGTCCACCGACCACGACTGGGGCTGCCGACTGCAACTGTTCGTCGGCCCCGCCGACGCCCACCGTGTTCCCGAAGTGCTGGACGCCGTGGACGCCGCGCTGCCGGCCACGTTTCTCGGCTTGCCGACCCGCTTCGCCGACGCCGAGGACGTGCTGTTCGGCGTCGCGGGGGAGAACGGCGTACGGCACGGCGTGACCGCCCATGAACTGGGCGGCTGGTTCCACGGCCGGCTGGGTTTCGATCCGAGTCGGACGGTGTCCACATCGGACTGGTTGGCGACGCCGACCCAGCGGCTGGCGGAGGTGACCGGTGGCGCGGTCTTCCATGACGGTCTCGACGGTGTGCTCACCCGGGCCCGATCGGCCCTGCGGTGGTATCCCGACGACGTGTGGCGGTACGTGCTGGCCGCCGCGTGGACCAGGGTGGCGCAGGCCGAGCACCTGCCGGGCCGGTGCGCCGAGGTCGGCGCCGAGGTGGGCAGCCGGGTGGTGGCCGCCGGCGTCGCCCGCGATCTGATGCGCATCGGCCTGCTGGCCGGGCGACGCTGGCCGCCGTACGACAAGTGGCTCGGCACCGTGTTCGGCCGGCTGCCGGGCGCGGCGGCGGTGACGGCGGCGCTGGCCGACGCGCTCGACGACAACCGACGCGCCTGGCGCCGTCCGCCCATTGCACCCGAACGACCGTTAAGCTGAATGGGTGGCTCATCGCGCTCTGACTGTCGACCGGATCCTGCCCACCGACGAGGCTCGCGACCTGCTGGAACTGGCCACCGAACTCGCCGACCGGGAACTCGCCCCGAAAGTCGTCGCGCACGAGCAGCGCGCCGAGTTCCCCCGGGAGGTGCTGCGCACCCTGGGCCGGGCCGGTCTGCTCGGCCTGCCCTACCCGGAGGAGTACGGCGGCGCCGCCCAGCCGTACGAGGTCTACCTGCAGGTGCTGGAGATCCTGGCCGGCCGCTGGCTCACCGTCGCCGAGGCGGTCAGCGTGCACACCCTGTCCTGCTACCCGGTCGCCGCCTTCGGCACCGAGGAACAGCGCAAGTTGCTGCCCGACATGATCGGCGGCGAGATGTTGGGCGCGTACTGCCTCTCCGAGCCGCAGGGTGGCTCGGACGCCGCCGCGCTGACCACGAAGGCGGTCCGCGACGGGGACGCCTACGTCGTCTCCGGCACCAAGGCGTGGATCACCCACGCCCAGGTGGCCGACTTCTACAACATCTTCTGCCGCACCGGCGGTCCGGGCGCCCGGGGCATCTCCTGCCTGCTCGCCGACCGGGCCACGCCCGGCATCCACCCGCAGGCCGCGGAGCGCACCATGGGCCTGCGGTCCTCGCCGGTGGCGCAGGTCGCCTTCGACGAGGCCCGGGTGCCGGCGGACCGGCTGATCGGCGGCGAGGGCAACGGCTTCACCATCGCCATGTCGGCCCTGGATTCCGGTCGGCTCGGCATCGCCGCCTGCGCTGTGGGCCTGGCCCAGGCGGCGCTGGACTACGCGGTGGACTACGCCCGACAGCGTCGGCAGTTCGGCCGCTCGATCATCGACTTCCAGGGACTCGGGTTCACCCTGGCCGACCTGGCCACCCAGATCTCCGCCGCTCGGGCGTTGACCCTGGCCGCGGCCCGGCTGCGCGACGCCGGCCGACCGTACTCGGTCGAGGCGGCCAAGGCGAAGCTGTTCGCCACCGACATGGCGATGCGGGTGACCACGGATGCGGTGCAGGTGCTCGGCGGCGCGGGCTACGTGGCCGACCATCCGGTGGAGCGGTACATGCGCGAGGCGAAGGTGCTCCAGATCGTCGAGGGCACCAACCAGATCCAGCGTCTGGTGATCTCCCGGGCCCTGGCGAAAGACTGACCGAACCCCGTGGAAGGGGGACGGCCGGTGGGCGGGTCGTCGCGCCGACGGCTCACACCCGGTAAGTTTGCACGCCGTGGAGGACATCGACCGGGCCATCGTCGCCGCTTTGACCGCAGACGGCCGGCTGTCGTACACGGACCTGGCGGAGAGGGTCGGCCTGTCGGTCTCCGCCGTGCACCAGCGGGTGCGCCGGCTGGAACAGCGCGGTGTCCTCAAGGGGTACGCCGCGCGGGTCTCCTTCGAGGCGCTCGACCTGCCGCTGACCGCGTTCGTGGCGATCCGGCCGTTCGATCCGTCGCAACCCGACGACGCCCCGGAGCGGCTGGCCCACCTGCCGGAAATCGATTCGTGCTACTCGGTGGCGGGGGAGGACTTCTACCTGCTGCTGGTGCGGGTGGCCGGTCCGGCGGATCTGGAGCGGCTGCTCCAGGAGATACGCACTTCCGCCAACGTCACGACCCGGACCACCGTCGTGCTCTCCACGCCGTACGAGCACCGCCCGCCGAAGGTCGATCCCTAAGGCGGTGCGTCGGATCGGCCGGCGCAACTCCCTGACTAGGGGCGGTTCCACCGAACAGTCATGATCGCATGATCGTTTGACGAATGGTATGCGTTCGGATTGGTCCGGGAATGGAACTGACGGGTACCCATAGTCGACCAGGTGCGGACACACCGCAGGAATGAAAGCCTCTACAATTCAGCCTGCTTTGCGGCAACGTGGGCACCGGTCGCCATGGACGTCGCCGCCTCGGCATTCGAGCCGGTTTGTCTACCCGGGGGAGGACAGGATGCATCCGCTGCCGTGCTCGTACGCGAGCTGGAACACGCCCGGAGTCCACCGGTGACCCACAGCATTGTCTCTGCAGGTGAACCTGAGGTGAACCCGGCCGATAGCCCGGGTGAAATCCCGGTCGAGCCGGACCTGGCCGAACCGCCCGGCACCGATCCGGACACCCGCGGCGCCGAGCCCGCCCCACCGGCGCCGGATCGAACCGGGATCGCCGAGCCGTCGGGCGGGCTGGGTTCGTGGATCCGGAACCCGCGGCTGGCCGACTGCTCGGTGGAACTGGCGGCCCTGGCGGCCGTACTCCTGGCGGTGCTGGGCGACTCGCCCCTCTGGGCGCTGCCGCCGGCGGTGGCGGCGGTCGGGCTGCTGGGTTGGACCTGGCGCGGCGCACTGCATGGCCACCGGGTCTCCTCCGGCGGCTCGATGGTGGCCCGACTTCTCCTGCTCACCTGCGCGTACGTCGTCGCCGCGGTACACGGGGGTCTCGACGTCACGCTGGCCGTCGGCATCACGCTCGCGGTGCTGGCCATCCTCGGCGAGTCCCTGGTGGCGGTGCTGGCACGCAGTGCGCAGCCGGTTGTGGCCAACCTGCCCGGCGCCGGACTACGCCCGTGCCTGCGCCCCAACACCAACCGGGCCACGCTGGTCAACGGCTTCGTGATGGTGGTGGCGCTCGGCTGCGCGTTCGTCGGTGACCACGGCGTGGTGGTGATCGTTGCGGCGGCCGCGGGCGTGGGTCTGATCGTGTTCACGGGCGTGCAGTTGCTGCAGCGGGCCCTGCTGCGGAGGGGTGTGGAGAGCCGGCTGCCGGCCGTGGTGGCCGCGTACCAGCCGGTGTTCCTGCTGTACTGGCAGGCCGCCGCCGGCACCGAGTACCAGATCGGGATGTGGCTGCCCTACCTGGAACGGCTCAACAAACGGTTCATGGTCGTCGTGCGCAGCGAGCACAACTTCACCGAGGCGGTGCGGCTCACCAACGCTCCGGTGCTGCTGTGCCGAGGCACCAGCCAACTCGACGCGGTGATCGTGCCGTCGTTGAAGGCTGCTTTCTACGTGAACAACGCCGCCAAGAACACCCACTCAGTCCGGTACACCCAGCTGAAGCACATCCAGCTCAATCACGGTGACAGCGACAAGGTGCCGAGTCACAATCCGGTGTTCCGGATGTACGACAAGAACTTCGTGGCGGGTCAGGCGGCGATCGACCGGTTCGCGGCCAACGGCGTGCAGATGCCGGCGGAGATGTTCACGATCGTGGGGCGTCCGCAGGTGGAGAATGTGGCGATCGCGGCGCAGCCGATCTCCTCGATCGCGAACCCCCGGGTGTTGTACGCCCCGACCTGGGCCGGTTTCCACGCCGACTCCAACTACTCCTCACTGCTGGTCGGCTACGACATCATCAAGGCCCTGGTGGCGCGCGGATGCAGTGTCGTGTTCCGTCCGCACCCGTACTCGCGGCGTTCCCCGGCGCTGAGCCGGGAGTGTGACCGCATCCGGGAGTTGTTGGCCGAGGATCGGCGGGTGAACGGGCGGCCGCACGTGTTCGGGCCGGATGCCGAGGTGAAGATGTCGGTGGTGGACTGCTTCAACGCCTCGGACGTGTTGGTCTCGGACGTGTCGAGTGTGGTGGCGGATTACCTGTATTCGGAGAAGCCGTTCGCGATGGTGGCCGTCTCGGCACCGGCGTCCCGGTTCCCCGAGTCGTTCCCGCTCGCCCGGGCCAGCTACGTGATCGACGCGTACGGCGGCCAGGTGCACGGGGTCGAACCGCTCCTGGACGACATGCTCGGGGGCGACCCGCTCGCCGCCACCCGTCGGGAGCTGAAGAGGTACTACCTCGGGGACATCCCGGCGGAGGGGTACGCGCAGCGCTTCCTCGACGAGGCTGCTCGCTACCTCTGATCGTCGGCGGGTGAGTGCCCCCGCAGCCGAGTCCGGCTTCGGCTCAGCATCGCACAGCTGATCCGGAGCCGGACCGTTTATGCTTGCTTGCTTCGGCCCGGATCGGTGTGCCCGGTCCACCGGAGCAGGTGGGACGAGATCTCGCCAAACGGGTCGAGGTGGACCGAAAGGGTGCACCCCCTGGCGGAGGACTCGCCGCGTACGTGGCTAGTATCCACCCTGATTCTGCGCGGAAGTGAGACCCGGACCACTAGCAGCGGCCGGACCTGCGGCTGGCGTCGCCCGTCGTGTTGCCGCCGATCCCGGCTGCGGTCGGCGGGTCTGAAAGGGGAGGATGAGATGTACCGATCAACGCGGTCGCGGTTCAACCGGACGGTGCCCGGGGCCCGCTCATGACCCGAATCCTCATCCGCGCCGGCAAGAGCCCGCTGACCGTGCTGTCGCACGAGCAGAGCCTGGCCACGTCGAGGCTGGGCGTCTTCGGGTCGAACTCCGGCAACATGCTCTTCTACAGCGCGGTGTTCCGGGCCCTGAGCGTGCCCGGCGCCGAGTTGGTCGCCAACTCGTACGTCCATGAGCGTCCCATCCATCTGGGCCGGTACATCGATCGGACGAATGAGGAGTTCGACCGGTTTATCCTGCCGATGGCGAACTCCTACCGGGACACCTTCCTGCCGCACCTGGAGCGGCTCGCCAAGGTCATCGAGCGGCTGAAGATCCCGGTCACGGTGGTCGGCATCGGGGCCCAGTTGCCGTACGGCACCGAGTTCGACACCCTGCCCGACGAGTACAAGCGCGTCGTCAAGCGGTTCACCCGGGCCGTCCTCGACCGCTCCGCCTCGATCGGGGTGCGCGGCGAGTACACCGCGCGCATGTTGAAGTACCTGGGCTTCGGCGACGAGCACGTGCGAGTGATCGGCTGCCCGTCGATGTTCGGCAACGGTCCGCTGGGGCCGCTGGTGCGCAAGGTCGACCGGCTGGCGTACGACAGCCCGATGGCCATCTCCTACACCCCCAAGGTCAAGGGGGTCGACCTGCTGGTCGAGGCCAACACCACCCGCTACCCCAACAGCGTCATCGTGCCTCAGCAGCATCACCGGCTCGCTCTCATGCTGTGGGGAGAGAACCCGGCCAAGATCGGCAACCCGCGGATGCCGATCCACACCGAGCACCCGCTCTACGAGACCGACCGGATGCGCTTCTTCGTGGATGCGTCGACCTGGGTCGATTTCATGGCCGAGCAGCACTTCGCCTTCGGCACGCGCATCCACGGCAACGTCGCCGGGGTGCTGGCCGGTACGCCCTCGGTCGTGCTGGCGCACGACTCCCGTACCGTCGAGCTCGCCGAGTACCACGGCATTCCCTACCGCCTCTACTCCGATCTGCCGCCCGACGTGGACGCGCAGCGGCTCTACGAGGAGGCAGACTTCGATGCCTTCGCGCCGCGGCAGGCCGAGACGTTCGCCACGTACGTGAGGTTCCTGGAGCACAACGATCTCGAGCACGTCTTCCAGCCGGGCAAGGCGAATCCGGCCTACGACACGGCGCTGGCCGCCGCCAAGTTCCCCGGACCGGTCCACACGTTGATGGCGTCGGACGCCGTCGGGCGTCGCCAGGTGATGTCGCGCCTGCGCTGGCTGCGCCAGGGCCACGAGGGCGATCTGGAGCGGTCCGCCTACGCGTTCGAACCACCGTTCCGTGAACCACGCGGACAGAAGTCACTTGAAGAGCGAGTGACCCGATTGGAGCAGGAGCTGAAGGTGCAGCAGAACTTCCTGGCGAGCTGGCGGGGCCGGGTGAGTCGAGTGTTGCGGATCAACCCGTCGTCGGTGGGGGCTCGGCGGTGAAGCCGGGTCGTTCCGGGGTCGGCGGCTGGCTGGCCGGCCGACTGCCCGTCCTGGCGGCCGAGGTGGCGGCCGTCGTCGCGCTGCTGCTGGCAGCGGTGGGTAACTCGCGCCTCTGGGCGCTTCCTCCGGCCCTCGTCGCGGTCGGTGTGCTGGCCTGGAGGTGGCGGGGCGGGCTGCGCGCCGGCCAGGTCGCCGCCGAGGCGACCGTGGTGGGACGCCTGCTCCTGCTCGCCACCGCGTACCTGCTCGGCGCGGTGCACGGCGGCCTCGATCCTTTCCTGGCGGTGGGGGTCGGCCTCGCCGCCGTGGCGATCCTGGGCGAGGCGCCGGTGATGGCGGTGTCCCGCGCCGTCCACCCCGTCTCGGCCAACCTGCCCGGCAGCGGGTTGCGACCCGCCCTTCGCCCCAACACGGCCCGGGCGCTGCTGGTCAACACCGTCGCGGTCTTCGCGGCACTGGTCTGCGGGTTCACCGGCCTGATCGGGGTGGTGGCGCTGGCGGTGTCGGTGGCGGCACTCGGTCTGATCGGGTTCACCGGGTGGCAGGCGATGACCCGGGTACGGGCCCGGCACAACAGTGAGGCACGGTTGAACGCCGCGCTGACCGCGTACGAGCCGGTCTTCCTCCTGCACTGGGAGGCGCCTGCCGCGACCGGCTACCAGGTCGCGATGTGGCTGCCTTACCTGGAGCGGCTCGGCAAGAAGTACTTCGTCCTGGTACGCAACGAGGCCAACTTCAACGAGGTGCTGCGGCTGACCACCGCCCCGGTGGTGCTGAGGGCGGGCCTGACCGAGCTCGACGAGGTCATCGTCCCGTCGTTGAAGGCCGCCTTCTACGTCAACACCGCGACGAAGAACTGCCACCTCATCCGCTACACCAACCTCAAGCACATTCAGCTCAATCACGGTGACAGCGACAAGGTGCCGAGTCACAATCCGGTGTTCCGGATGTACGACAAGAACTTCGTGGCGGGTCAGGCGGCGATCGACCGGTTCGCGGCCAACGGCGTGCAGATGCCGGCGGAGATGTTCACGATCGTGGGGCGTCCGCAGGTGGAGAACGTCGCCATCAGCACGCAGCCGATCGACTCGATCGCCAACCCGCGGGTTCTCTACGCCCCGACCTGGGCGGGTTTCTACGCCGACTCCAACTACTCGTCGCTGCCCGTCGGCTACGACATCATCAAGGCGCTGCTGGCGCGCGGATGCAGTGTCGTCTTCCGGCCGCACCCGTACTCGCAGCGTTCGGCGGCGTTGACCGCGGAGTGCGCGCGCATCCGGACGCTGCTGGCCGAGGATCGCAAGGCGACCGGGCGGCCGCACGTCTTCGGGGCCGAGGCCGAGGTGAAGATGTCGGTGGTGGACTGCTTCAACGCCTCGGACGTGCTGGTCTCGGATGTGTCGAGTGTGGTGGCCGACTACCTGTACTCGGAGAAGCCGTTCGCGATGGTGGCGGTCTCGGCGCCGGCGGAGCGGTTCACCGACGCGTTCCCGCTCGCGAAGGCGGCGTACGTGATCGACGCGCACGGGGGCCGGGTCCAGGGGCTCGACCAGGTTCTCGACGACCTGCTCGGCAGCGATCCACTGGCGTCCACCCGCCACGACCTCAAGAAGTACTACCTCGGGGACATCCCGGCGGAGGGGTACGCGCAGCACTTCCTCGACGAGGCCGGTCGCTACCTCTGAACCATCGCCACGTACGGCTCCGGTCCCCGCGTTCCACGTCGGACCGGAGCCGTTGTCGTCGCGGCCGGCCGCGTTCGTCCGGGCGTGGTCGGCCACCGCGATCCGGCCGCAGGAAGGATCAGTGCCGCGCCGTCGTCGCGGCGGATTCGGCGGTCGGGGAGAGGGGCTGGTTCCAGCGTAGGATGACCCGCCGCCCGTGCTCGTGTCCGAGCAGGTTGAGGGTGGCGGTGTCCAGGCGGAGCACCCCGCCGGCGGAGGGGGGCAGGCCGACCCATCGGGCCCCGAGCACGCGGAGCGAGTGCGCGTGCCCGACCAGGGCCACCGAGCCTCGGTCGAGCAGCGGGTGCAGTTTGGTGAGCAGGCGGTCGAGACGTTCGCCGACCTCGCTCGGGGATTCTCCGCCCGGGCAGCCGTCGGACCAGACGCTCCAGCCGGGCCGCTCCTGGTGGATCTCGGCGGTGGTGCGTCCCTCGTACTCGCCGTAGTTCCACTCGGCCAGGTCCTCGTCGGTGCCGGTGACGGCCAGCCCGGCCAGCTGCGCGGTGCGCAGCGCCCGGATGCGTGGGCTGGTCAGCACCGCGACGAATCGCCGGTCCGCGAGGGCGGAGCCGAGCGCGTGGGCCTGTCGCTCGCCGTCGGGTGTGAGTTCCAGATCGGTGTACGACGTGTGCCGTCGACTGGCGCTCCAGGTGGTCTCGCCATGCCGGATCAGGATGATCTGCCCCATCCGTCCAGTTAACCACCGGTCCGGCGGCCCCGAGGCCCCGCGCCGCCACCAGCATTACACCTAGCTTCCTAGGATGCCATAGCGGGTGTGTGGTGGCCCATAGGTTTCCACAACACGGGCCGGGGGGACACCAAGAGGGAAGGAACGACCCGCCGCAGTGGCAGAGGAGGCGACATGAGCTTCACCGACAAGGCGAAGAACAAGTTCCAGGAGCTGAGCGGCACCGCCAAGGAGCGCGTCGGCGAGATGACCGACAACGAGCGCATGCGCGCCGAGGGCGCCACCGAGCAGAGTGAGGCTCGGGTGCGTCAGGCCGGTGAGAACGTCAAGGACGCCGGGCGCAACGCCAAGGACGCCGCCACCCGGTGACCTCTGGCATGGCAGCGGCCACCAGGCAACCTGGTGGCCGCTGCCATGCGCTGGTGCGGGTCAGTCGTCGCGGTGGGCGTTCCACCACCGCTGCCCGGCCTCCGGCAGGCTGTCGATCGGGTCGTAGTAGGCGTAGCGCTTGCTGAGTGCCGCCAGGTCGGCGGATTCGATGGAGGTGCGGTAGTTCTTGGTCCAGTAGGAGATGCCGCGCTCCCGGTCGTACTCGGTGACCATGTGCACCCAACGCTTGCCGACGAAGGGCACGTCGCAGACGATCCGCGGGGTGGCGTAGCCGGGCAGGTAGCCCATGATGTCGTGCTGGAGTTGCTGGGCGTGCCAGACCGGGACCCGCCAGTGCTCGGCGTTGGGGATCATGTCGCACATGTAGAAGTAGTAGGGCAGGATGCCGGCCTCGCCCTGGAGCGCGAAGCAGAGGTCGAGCAGGTCGGTGCTGGTGGCGTTGACTCCACGCATCAGCACGCCCTGGTTGCGTACGTCGCGGACACCGACGTCGAGCGCGGTCTGGGCGGCTCGGGCGACCAGCGGGGTGAGCGACTGGGCGTGGTTGACGTGGGTGTGGATGGCCAGGTTGACTCCGCGCCGGGCGGCGGTGCGGGCGACCCGTTCCAGGCCCTCGACGACGTCGGGCTGGAGCCAGTGTTGGGGCAGGCCCATGAGGGCCTTGGTGGCCAGCCGGATGTCGCGGATGGTTTCGATCTCCAGCAGGCGCATCAGGTACGACTCGAGGTTGCGCCACGGCACGTTGGCCACGTCGCCGCCGGAGACGACCACGTCGCGGACGCCGGGGTGGGCTTTGAGGTAGGTGATGTGCGCGTCGTACCGGTCGACCGGCTTGAGCGTGAGTTTGAGCTTGTCGACGGTGGGGGTGGAGTTGCCGACCAGGTCCATGCGGGTGCAGTGGCCGCAGTACTGGGGGCAGGTGGAGAGCAGTTCGGCCAGGACTTTGGTGGGATAGCGGTGGGTGAGGCCTTCGGCGACCCACATGTCGTGCTCATGTAGTGAGTCGCGGGTGGCGTAGGGGTGTGAGGGCCAGTCGGTGCGTCGGTCGGAGGCGACCGGGATCATGTAGCGCCGGACGGGGTCGGCGAGGAACGCCTCGGTGGTGGGTGGTGCGGACGGCACCATGGTGTTGATCATCTGTGGCGGCACCAGCATGGACATGGTGGCCAAGTTGCGCTGGTCGGTTTCCAGGTCGGCGTAGAAGGTCTCGTCGACGGTGTCGCCGAGCACGGTGCGCAGCTGTTTGATGTTCTTGACGCAGTTGACGCGCTGCCATTGGGCGTTCTCCCACTGGTCGCGGGTGACGTGGCGCCAGCCGGGGAAGCGGGTCCAGTCGGGTTCGACGAGTGGGCTGCGGCGGTATTCGTACGGTTGGCCGGTGGTGTTGGCCGGGGCCGGCTTGGGTGCCGGGATGGTCTGTACCGGCGGGTGGGTCTGGGTCACGACCCCTCCTCTGGCTGGTTCGGTGGATCAGCGGACCGAAGGCTACTGGAAAATATCCGGTGAAGGAATTAGTCTGCCGTAAGTTTTCCCGCCCCGCGAGTTCTCGTCGGAGCTTTGGGTGGCCGGACAGGGGGAGGTCGGCGTGACGTCACCGGTGGGTCTGCACCGTGTCAGGGAACCGGCGGGGGTGCTGCCGCAGGCCGCCTGGCGGCTGGATCCGGGGCCGGAGATCGCGCCGAACGAGGTGCGGATCCGGGTCGAGCGGCTGAACCTGGACGCGGCGAGTTTCCGCCAGTTGTGGGAGAAACACGGCGGTGACGGCGACGCGGTCCGTGCCGAGGTGTGCGAGATCATTTCGACTCGGGGGAAGATGCAGAATCCGGTGACCGGGTCGGGCGGCATGCTGATCGGCACGGTCGAGGAGGTCGGCCGGCGTTCTCCGTTGGGGTTCAAGCCGGGCGAGCGGGTGGCGACGTTGGTGTCGCTGACGCTGACCCCGCTGGTGGTCACCGACGGTCTGGCGCGCTGGGACGGGCGTAGTGAGCAGGTGCCGTGCGACGGGTGGGCGATCCTGTTCGCCCGGTCGATCGCGGCGGTGTTGCCGGAGGATCTGGACCCGCAGCTGTCGCTGGCGGTGCTGGACGTGTGTGGGGCGCCGGCGTTGACCGCTCGGGTGGTGTCGCGGTACGTGGCCGAGCGGCGGGATGCCCGGCCGGTGGCGGTGGCGGTGGTCGGCGGGGCGGGCAAGAGCGGTTCGCTGTCGCTGGCCGCGGCGCGGCGGGCGGGTGCGGGCCGTACGGTCGGGGTGGTGCCGGTGGCCGGGGAGCGGGACGCGCTGGTGGCGGCGGGTCTGGCTGACGAGGTGGTGTTGGCCGACGCGCGGGATCCGGTGGCGTTGTCCACGGCGGTGACCTCGGCGTTGGGGGTGCCGGCGGATGTGACGGTGGTCTGTGTGGATGTGCCGGGCTGCGAGCACGGGGCGGTGCTGGCGACGGCGGACGGCGGCACGGTGATTTTTTTCTCGATGGCGACGAGTTTCGCGGCGGCGGCGTTGGGCGCGGAGGGTCTGGCGGCGGATGTGACGATGCTGGTCGGTAACGGGTACGTACCGGGGCACGCGGAGCTGGCGTTGGGGTTGCTGCGCGGCGAGCCGGGGGTGCGCGCCCTGTTCGAGGCGCGGTTGGCGGCAGACTGAGGCTATGACGAACAACCCCTCGACGTTGTATCGCGGTGGCATGTTGTACTGCCCGTCGGAGCCGTCGGCGACGGCGCTGTTGGTCCGGGACGGGCGGATCGCCTGGGTGGGTGCGGATGGGGATGCCCCGGCCGCGGACCGGGTGGTGGAGTTGGCCGGGGCGTTGGTGACGCCGGCGTTCGTGGACGCGCATGTGCATGTCAGTGACACCGGGTTGGTGTTGTCGGGGCTGGACCTGTCCGGGGTGCGCTCGGCGGGGGAGTTGCTGGAGGCGGTGGCCGGGTTCGCGGCGGGGTTGCCGGTGGACGCGGTGGTGTTGGGGCATGGCTGGGACGAGTCGACGTGGCCGGTGCCGCGGCCGCCTTCGGCGGCGGAGCTGGGGCGGGCGGCCGGTGGGCGCCGGGTGTATCTGTCGCAGGCGTCGATTCATTCGGCGGTGGTGTCGTCGGCGTTGTTGGCGGCGTGTCCGGAGGCGGTGGCGGCGCCGGGGTACGACGGCTCGGGGTGGTTGCGGCGGGATGCGCACCACGTGGTGCGGCGGGTGGCGCGGGCGTCGGTGACGCGGGCGCAGCGGGTGGCGGCGCAGCGGGTGGCTCTCGAACATGCGGCGTCGTTGGGGATCGCGGCGGTGCACGAGTGTGGTGGGCCGGAGATCTCCGACGAGGAGGACTTCACGGGTTTGCTGGCGATTTCTGGTGCTCGGTTGCCGGAGGTGTACGGGTACTGGGGTGAGTTGGGTGGTGCGGCGCGGGCGCGGGAGTTGGGGGCGGTGGGCGCCGGTGGTGATCTGTTCGCTGACGGGGCGTTGGGGTCGCGGACGGCGCATGTGTCGCAGGGGTATGTCGATGGTGCCGGGTGTGGTCACGGGTATCTGAGCGGGGAGCAGGTGCGTGATCATCTGCTGGATTGTGCGGCGCATGGGATGCAGGGTGGGTTCCACGCGATCGGGGATGCGGCGATCTCGACGGTGTTGGCGGGGTTCGCGGCGGCGGCGCAGACGCTCGGCACGGATCGGGTGCGCTCGGCGCGGCATCGGGTGGAGCACGCGGAGATCATGGATCGGCGGTTGATTGCGGGGTTCGTGGAGTTCGGGGTGGTGGCGTCGATGCAGCCGGCGTTTGATCGGTTGTGGGGTGGCGCGGGCCGGATGTATGAGACGCGGTTGGGGTTGGAGCGATCGTTGGCGTCGAATCCGATGGGGGCGATGCACTCGGTGGGGGTGGCGTTGGCGTTCGGTTCGGATTCGCCGGTGACGCCGCTGGATCCGTGGGGGTCGGTGCGGGCGGCGGCGGCGCATCACAATCCGGTGCAGCGGATGAGTGTGCGGGCGGCGTTCGCGGCGCATACCCGGGGTGGGTGGCGGGCGGTGCATCTGGACGGTGAGGGGGTTCTCGCTCCGGGGGCGCCGGCGACGTTTGCGGTGTGGTCGACGCCGGCGGGGGTGCAGGGGGGCCTTCCGGTGTTGCAGGCGCCGGATCCGGAGGTGCGGGGTGCGGAGGATCCGACGCCGTTGCCGGTGTGCCGGGCGACGGTGTTGCGTGGTGAAGTGATTTACGAGGAAGGGTCGTCGTGGGCGAGGTGACCAGTCGGGCGGTCGGGAAGTTGGCGCTGGATCCGGCGTTGGTGGCGCGGGCGCGGGAGTTGGCGCGGCGGGTGGGGCGGCCGGTGGTGGAGTTGGCGCGGGGCCATACCACGGTGTCGGTGGAGCGGGCGGTGCTGCGGCTGGCGGGGGTGTCCGGTGCCGATCCGGACGGTATTCCGTGGGTGAATCGTCTGGTGGACGCGGTGGTGGCGGATGTGGGGTTGGGGCATGGGGTGTCGGTGCCGGTGTTCGATGCGCTGGCCCGGGAGCAGATCACCGATGTGACGTTGTTGGCGCAGAAGGCGGCGGCCGGGTCGGTGCGGTTTTCGGTGCCGGTCGGGCGGGCGGCGACGGCGGCGCGGCGGGCGGCGCGCAGGGCGGCTGCTGTCGGGGTTCGGCAGATCGATCGGCGCCGCGCCGAGCGGGAGAGGCTGATCAAGCGGTACGGGGATCCGCCGCGGCGGCCGTGGATTTATCTGATCGTGGCGACGGGGGATATCTACGAGGACATTCCGCAGGCGCAGGCGGCGGCGCGGGCCGGTGCGGATGTGATTGCGGTGATCCGGTCGACGGGGCAGTCGTTGTTGGATTATGTGCCGGAGGGGGCGACGCGGGAGGGGTTCGCCGGGACGTACGCGACGCAGGAGAACTTCCGGTTGATGCGGGCGGCTCTTGATGAGTCGTCGAGGGAGTTGGGTCGGTATGTGCGGTTGACGAATTACGCGTCGGGGTTGTGTATGCCGGAGATGGCTGTTCTGGCGGGTCTTGAGCGGCTGGACATGATGCTCAACGATTCGATGTACGGGATTTTGTTCCGGGACATCAATCCGGTGCGTACTTTCGTGGATCAGCGGTTTTCCCGGCAGGTGCACGCGCGGGCGGGGATCATCATCAACACCGGTGAGGACAATTATCTGACGACCGCGGACGCGGTGGACGAGGCGCACACGGTGACGGTGTCGCAGCTGCTGAATGAGTACTTTGCGCATGAGGCGGGGTTGGCGGACTGGCAGTTGGGGTTGGGGCACGCGTTTGAGATCGATCCGGATGTGCCGGAGTCGTTGCGGTTGGAGTTGGCGCACGCGTTGTTGGCGCGGGAGTTGTTTCCGGAGGCGCCGTTGAAGTGGATGCCGCCGACGAAGCACATGACCGGTGACGTGTTCCGCGGCAATCTGCTGGACGGGTTCTTCAACCTGGTGGGCACCATGACCGGGCAGGGGATTCTGTTGGTGGGGATGATGACCGAGGCGGTGGTGACGCCGTGGTTGTCGGACCGGGACATCGCCTTGCAGAACGTGCGGTACGTGCTGGGGGCGGCGGGTGGGTTGCGCGAGGATTTCGTGCCGGCGCCGGGCGGGTTCATCCAGCGGCGTGCCAATCGGGTCCTCGGTGAGGCCGTCGACCTGTTGGAGCGGATCTCAGAGCAGTCGTTGTTGTCGGCGATCGCCGAGGGCACGTTCGGGATCATGCGGCGGCCGGCGGATCGGGGCAAGGGTCTGGACGGGGTGGCGCGGCACGAGGCGGATTATTACAACCCGGCGACCGAGATCCTGGAGCAGCCGTCATGAGCGAATGCACCGAGCGAAGCGAGGGGGGCATGCCCAGCCAGCACGGTATGACGGGGAAGAGGATCGTGCGGCCGTACGGGGACACCACCGGTGACGGGATGGTGCAGGTGTCGTTCACGTTGCCGGTGCCGCACGACAAGCGGGCCGAGGGCGCGGCGGTCCAGTTGGCGAACAAGATGGGCATCGACCCGGCGTTGTTGGTGCACGCCAAGCCGATGGGCGAGGGGTTCACCTTCTTTGTGGTGTATGGGCGGGTGAATCATCTGGTGGACCTGTCGGCGGTGCGGGTGGTGGAGCGCGATTATCCGCTGCTGTCGGCCAGGGAGGTCAACGCGCTGGTCAAGCGGCAGTTGCGGCGCAAGTTGTCGGTGGTGGGGGCGTGTATCGGCACGGACGCGCACACCGTGGGCATCGACGCGATTCTGAACGTGAAGGGCGTGGCGGGGGAGAAGGGCCTGGAGTATTACCGGGAGTTGAAGATCACCAATTTGGGTGCGCAGGTGAGTGTGCCGGAGTTGGTGGAGGCAGCGCGTGTGGAGCGGGCCGACGCGGTGCTGGTGTCGCAGGTGGTGACGCAGCGGGACGCGCATCTGCACAACACGCGGGAGATGTCGGCGGCGTTCCGGGAGGCGATGCCGGTGGGGCGGCGGCCGCTGCTGGTGGTGGGTGGGCCGCGGTTCGACGAGTCGCAGGCCGCCGAGTTGGGGGTGGATCGGATTTTCGGTCGGGGTACGACGCCGGGTGAGGTGGCGTCGTATCTGGTCCACGCGTTGGTGACGAACAAGAAGGCAAGGGTGGCATGAGCGATCCACGGTTGGGTGTGACGGTGACGCATCGGCGGTATGTGCCGTATGGGCACGCGCACTATGCGGGGAGCCTGGTTGACGGGGCGTACGTGCTGGGGTTGTTCGGGGATGTGGCCACGGAGGTGTGTATCCGTACCGACGGTGACGAGGGGCTGTTCGCGTCCTATTCGGAGGTGCAGTTCAAGGCGCCGGTGCGGGCCGGTGATGTGGTGGAGGTGGCGGCGACGGTGACGCGGGTGGGCAGCCGCAGCCGCACCATGGACTTCGAGGCCCGGGTTGTCTGCCGGGGCCGCCCGCCGGGGGGTGGGTCGGCTGCGGAGGTTCTGGATCCGCCGATCGTGGCGGTGACCGCCACCGGCACGGTGGTCGTGCCCGCGTCGGCGTGAGCGTGGCGGTCTGCGCCGACGTCGGTTCCACGTACACGAAGGTGGCGGTGGTGGATCTCGACGGTGGTGGGCTGGTCGCGGCGGCGGCGGTGCCGACCACGGTGGGTTCGGATGTGCTGCACGGCCTGGACGCCGCGGTGGGTGCCGCGTGGCCGGGGCCGGGGGTGCGGGACGTGCCGTGGTATGTGTGTTCGTCGGCCGGGGGTGGGCTGCGGCTGGCGGTGATCGGCTACGAGCCGTTGGTGACGGCGCGGGCGGGTCGGCGGGTGGGTCTGTCGGCGGGGGCGGATGTGGTGCACGTGGCGGCGGGGCGGCTGGGTCGGGCGGAGTTGGCCGCGTTGCGGGCGGCCCGTCCGGATGTGGTGCTGTTGGTGGGTGGCACCGACGGTGGGGACGCCGACACGCTCGTCCACAACGCGACGCGGCTGGCGCGGGCCCGCTGGCGGGTGCCGGTGGTGCTGGCCGGCAACGTCGACGTCCGTGACGAGTTGCACGCTTTGTTGGTCGGGGCGGGGGTGCCGGTGACGGTGGCCGACAACGTGCTGCCCCGCATCGGGCTGCTGGCGCCGCTGTCGGCGCGTTCGGCGATCCGGCAGGTGTTTCTGCGGCACGTCATCGGTGGTAAGCGGCTGTCGTCCGGTGGCCGGTTTGCCCGGCTGGTGCGGGCGGCGACGCCGGACGCGGTGTTGACCGGGGTGGAGGTGCTCGCCGAGGTGGTCGGCGGTGACCTGGTGGTGGTCGATGTGGGTGGGGCCACCACGGACGTGTACTCGGTGTTGACTCCGGACGAGCGGGCCGGCGGGCCGGGTCGGGAGGTGGCCGGCGCGCTGTGGCGGGCGCGGACCGTCGAGGGGGATCTGGGGGTGCGGTGGAGCGCTTCGGGGGTGGTGCGGGCGGCTGTCGAGGAGCGTCTCGTCGCGGCGGGGGAGGAGGACGCTTTGGTGGCTGCGGCGGCGGTCCGCGCCGCCGATCCCGGGTTTCTGCCGGCCGACGCCGCCGCGCGGGCGGTGGACGCGCGGATCGCGGCGTTGGCGGCGACGGTGGCGGTGCGTCGGCATGCCCGCGGGGTGGGCACCGGGGAGCGGGCCGGGCGGGATTTGCGGGACGTGCGGTTGTTGGTCGGTTCGGGTGGGGTGTTGCGGCACGCCCGGCACAACGACGCGGCGGGGGTGCTGGACGCGGTGTTGGCCGACCACGGCGGGGGGTGGGCGTTGCCGCGGGCGGCGCGGCCGGTGGTGGATGTGGACTACGTGTTGGCGGCGGCCGGGTTGCTCGCCGTCGCGCATCCGGTGGCGGCGCGGGCGTTGCTGCGTCCGCTGCTGGGTTGAGTGGCGGGGGGTTCCGGCCGGTGGTGGGGTGGGGCGCGGACGGTGCGACACGCCGGGGTGGCGCGGCGACTCGTCGGGGGTGGGTTGACAAGGTCGGGGGTGGGCCACGTACCGTCTTTGAGTCCTACCACGGGAAGCGGCCGTTGTTCGCTTCGTCCCTTCGTCCGCTGGCCGAGCGACAGGTGCATTTTGGTCGCGGCGGCCAGGTCCAGCGGGCGGGGGTCGGCGGGGCGGCGCGAACCGGGCCGCGGTTACCGGTGTTCGGGCAGGGTGAGGTGCGGGGCCAGTAGACAACGGCCTGACGGGGGCAGCCAGTCGTCGTCCGGTCGGTCCGAAGGTCGTCGTGCCCATTCTCGCCGCACCGGCCGGGAGGGGCCTGGGAGCATCGGGGCGCGGCGTACGCCGCGCCCCGACTTCGTGGGGGCGGGCTGAGGGGCGGTGGCCGCCGGTGGGCGGGTAGCCTTCGGCGCGTGATCGCGCCTGATTCGCCCGTGGCGGCCGTGCAGTGGCCTGCTGCCTCGCCGCGGCGTTCTGAGCCGGCTTCCCGGCCGGTGCCTCTGCCGGTGGCGGTGGTCATGGCGGTGGTTTCCGGGCTGGCGCTGCTGGTGGCGTTCCCGCCGTACGGGTGGTGGCCGATGGCGCCGGTGGGGGTGGCGTTGCTGGCTGCGGCGACGCACCGGCGGCGGCTGCGGGTCGGCGCCGGTGTGGGTTTTCTGACCGGTCTGGTGCTGTTCGCGCCGTTGCTGGCGTGGACGAACCTGCACACCGGTTACCTGCCGTGGGTGTTGCTGTCGTTGTTGCAGGCCGGCTACCTGGCGCTGCTGGGCGCCGCCTCGGCCTGGGTGTCGCCGTTGGCCGACCGGATTCCGGCGGCGTGGCCGGCGCTGACCGGTGTGCTGTGGGTGGGGCAGGAGGCGCTGCGCGACCGCACCCCGTTCGGCGGGTTTCCGTGGGGTCGGCTGGCGTTCGGTCAGGACGACTCGCCGCTGCTGCGGCTGGCCGCGCTTGGCGGCGCCCCGCTGGTCACGTTCGCGGTGGCGGTGGCCGGCGGGCTGCTGGCGGCCGGCGGCTGGTGGCTGCTGCGGGCCCGCCGGGACGCCGCCGTCGGCCGGTGGTGGGTGCCGGTGGCCGGTTGCGTCGCGGCGGTCATGCTGGTGGTCGGTGGTGGGCTGATGGTGCCGGTGGCCGGGGCGCGTTCCGGCCAGAGCGTGACGGTGGCGATCGTGCAGGGCAACGTGCCCCGGCTCGGGCTGGACTTCAACGCCCAGCGGCAGGCGGTGCTCGATAACCACGTCGACGCCACGATCGCGTTGGCCGGCGAGGTCGCCGCCGGCGTCCGGCCTCGTCCCGACCTGGTGGTGTGGCCGGAGAACTCCAGCGACATCGACCCGCTGCGCAACCCGGCTGCCGGGGCCCGGATCTCGGCCGCCGCGGACGCGGTCGGTGTGCCGATTCTGGTCGGGGCGGTGTTGTCCGGCCCGGGCCGGGGGCAGGTGCGCAACGTGGGGCTGCTGTGGCATCCGGGCGTCGGCCCGGACCTGGAGCAGCTGTACGTCAAGCGGCATCCGGTGCCGTTCGCCGAGTACGTGCCGCTGCGCCGCATCGCGCGGATGGTCAGCGACCAGGTCGACCGGGTGCGGGCGGATTTCGTGGCCGGCACCGAAGCGGGTGTGATGCGTACCCCGGCGGTGGTGCTCGGTGATGTGATCTGTTTCGAGGTCGCCTACGACGGGCTGGTGCGCGACACGGTCGTCGGTGGGGCGCAACTGTTGGTGGTGCAGACCAACAACGCCACCTTCGACGTGGCCGAGGCACGCCAGCAGTTGGCCATGGTGCGGCTGCGGGCGGTGGAGCACGGGCGGCCGGCGTTGATGGCCTCCACGGTCGGCGTGTCCGGGTTCGTCACCGCAGACGGGCGGGTAAGCGACGCCACCGGGTTCAACACCCGCGCGGTGGTGGTGCGGCAGCTGCCGCTGACCGGGGGGCGCACGTTGGCCACCCAGGTCGGGATGCTGCCGGAGGTGCTGCTGGCCGGGTTGTGCGTGGTCGCGCTGGCCGGTGCGGCCGTGCTGCGCCGCCGCGCGGGCGTTCAGCCCGGCTAGGGTCCACCGGCCGGACCGGCCGGCGGGCACGAGAGGGGGCGTCGGTGGCGCAGCGCAGCGGCAGCCGTGCGGTGGTGCCCGGGGTGGGTCGGGTCCTGGTGGTGATTCCCACCTACAACGAGGCCGACAACGTTGAGGCGATCGTGCGGCGGGTGCGGCGGGCCGCGCCGCAGGTGGAGATCCTCGTCGCCGACGACAACAGCCCGGACGGCACCGGCGCGGTCGCCGCACAGATCGCCCGCGGCGACGCGCGGGTGCACGTGCTGCACCGCGGCGGCAAGCAGGGTCTCGGCGCGGCGTACCTGGCGGGGTTCGCGTGGGCGCGGCAGCGTGACTACGACGCGGTGGTGGAGATGGACGCCGACGGTTCCCACGCCCCGGAGGATCTGCCGGCCCTGCTGGCCGCCGCCCGCGACGCCGACGTGGTGATCGGGTCGCGGTGGACGCGCGGCGCCCGGCTGCTCAACTGGCCGCTGCGGCGGCTGGTGTTGTCGCGGTGCGGCAACCTGTACGCGCGCCTGGCGTTGGGTGTGCCGGTGGCGGACGCGACCGGCGGTTACCGGGTCTACCGGGCGAGGGTGCTGGATCGGTTGGATCTGGAGTCGGTGTGTTCGCAGGGCTACTCGTTCCAGGTGGAGTTGTCCCGGTTGGCGCATCGGGCCGGGGCGCGGATCGTGGAGGTGCCGATCACTTTTGCCGAGCGGGAACGCGGCGCCAGCAAGATGAGCCCGTTGATCGTGGTCGAGGCGCTGTGGCGGATCACCGGCTGGGCGGTACGCGATCGTCGTGCGGCGGTGCGGCGCGGCTGGCGCGAGGCCACGGTCGGGCGGGCGCGGTGGCCGTGAGCGGGTGCGTGTCATGCTGGGGGTAGGTAGACGCTTCGCCTGTCGGGCGAGCCGGGGACGACGAGGCGCCGTGAGGCGGTTGGGGTGATATGCGCCGGACACTGAGGTTCGTGCCGTTGGTCCTGCTGGTGTCCGTGGCCGCGGAGTTGGCCGTGTTCGTGCTGGTGGGGCGGGCCGTCGGCTTCGGCGCGGCGACGCTGCTGGTGTTCGCGGCCTCGCTGCTCGGGCTGGTGCTGTTGCGCCGTGAGGGGGTTCGGGCGTGGCGGGGTTTCCGGGAGGCGGCGCGGTCCGGCCGGCCGCCGGGCCGCGAGGTGACCGAGGGGTTGGTGGGTCTGCTCGGCGCGCTGCTGTTGGCCATTCCGGGGCTGGTCAGCGCCGTGGTGGGGCTGGTGTTGTTGGTGCCGCCGGTGCGGCGGGTGGCTCGGGTCGGCGTGCAACGTTCCGCGGAGCGTCGGATGTCGTCGATGGCCGCCGGTGACCTGTTCGGGCCGCGGCGGGTGCGGGTGTACCGGGGTGCGTCAGGCGTGCCGGAGCCGCCCGAGTCGCCGGGCGGGCCCGCCGGGGCGGGGCAGCCGTCGGTGGACGGCGGCGGCGCCATCGAGGGTGAGATCGTGGAGCCGCGTAACCGCTGAGCGTGGACGCGACAGCGCCCCCGGGGAAACGTCCCCGAGGGCGCTGTGGTGGTACGGGTCAGGCGCGACCGCGGCGGGTGCGGACCTCCTGCAGCCGTTCGGCGAGGATGTCCTCCAGTTCGGCGATGGAGCGCCGCTCCAGCAGCATGTCCCAGTGGGTGCGCGGCGGCTTGGCCTTCTTCTGCTCCGGCTCGTTGCCGTCGACCAGCCGGGCGACGCTGCCGTCGAACTTGCATTCCCAGGTGGTCGGCACCTCGGCGTCGACAGCGAACGGCACCTCGAACTGGTGTCCCTTGGCGCACAGGTACTCGCGGGTCTGCCGCGGTGCGAGCTCCGTGTTGCGGTCGGACTCGTAGCTGACCGCGCCCAGTCGGCTACCGCGCAGCATACGCTCGCCCATGATCGACTTCCCCTCTTCGGTGGTGCTGGTCCTGTCGGTGCAACGGTCCGTGCCCGCCCGGCCATTCCCGCAGCCGTGTCACGGCGGCGGTGTTCGCGTGCTGTCAACGGTAGCCGGCCGCGGCGTACGTCCGCCGGGGTCGGCGCGGCGGACCGTCGCCGCCAGCGGGAATGGTAACCGGTCCGGCCGCCGCCGCGGGCATTACCGTCGGCGCGAATCCGCCGCGCCGTCAGGTGAGTCGTGGGGTCGGCGGCAACGGCAACGGCAGCCCGGGCAGGCCGTCGAGGCTGCGCGCGATGTGGTCCTTGCCGGCGAAGTAGGCGCCCAGCGAGGCGTCGTCCTCGCGGGCGAAGCGCCGCGCGTGCAGGTCCCGGTCGGCGTCGTAGGTCATGAACGGCACCGCGTAGCCGCAGGTGTCGCGGATCAGTTCGGCGTGCACGACGATGACCGCCCGCAGGCCGTGGGCGGTGGGGTCGATGTCCGCAAAGCGGGCCGTCAGGGCCGGGAAGCGGGGATCGTCGCGGAACACCGGTTCGCCCCGGCCGTGCACCCGCACGATGTTCGGCGGGCCGCTGAAGGCGCACCACATCAGCGTGATGCGGCCGTTTTCCCGCAGGTGGGCAATGGTCTCGGCGTTGCTGCCGGCGAAGTCCAGGTAGGCCACGGTGTGCTCGTCGAGCACCGCGAGGCTGCCGCGCAGGCCCTTCGGGGAGAGGTTGATGGTGCCGTTACCGGCCAGTGGAGCGGTCGCGGTGAAGAAGATCGGCTGCGCCTCGATGAAGGTGCGCAGCCGGCCGTCGATGCGTTCGTACGTTTTGCCCATAGCGGCATCATCGCCGATCACTGCCACACCGATCATGGTCCGTCGACCGCCGCGATCATGCAGTTGTGGTCGGGGATTCGCCCGCTACACCGGTTTTGCGGGGACCACAAGTGCATGATCAACGTTCATCGGGGTGGGGTGGTGGGGCGGGTCAGGGCGGTGGCGAGGTCGGCGACCTGACCGGCCAGTTGGGCCACCCGTTGACGGGCCTCGTCGCGATCCGATTCGGTCGCGCGCAGTCGTGCGGTCAGCTCGTCGTGCCGGTGTACGGCGGCGGCCAGGTCCGCGCGCGCCGTGTCGAGGTCGGCCCGCGCGGCGGCCAGTTGCGCGGCGGCCTGCCGCGCCGCCGCCTGGGCCCGGTCGCGCTCGGCGGCGGCCTGCTTCCGCGTTCGCTCGATTTCCGCCTGGAGCGCCGACACCTGAGAGCGGGCCTGGTCGGCGACGGAGCGGGACTCGGCGAGTCGCGCCTGAGCCTGGTCGGCGGCGGCACGCCACCGGGCGCCGTCCGCCCGCAGCTGGTCAGCCTCGGCGGCGGTACGGGCGACGTCGGCGCGGGCGGCGTCGCGTTCGGCGGTCAGCTCGGCGCACCGGCGGCGTTCGGCCTCCAGGTCGGCCTGCAGCGTCGCCGAGCGGCTCCGGGCCTGATCCCGATCGGTCTCGGCCTGTGCCCGCAGCGCCTCGGCGGCGGCGGCGGTACGCCGCGCCTGGTCCCGGTCCGCTTCGGCCTGCCGGGCGCGTTCGTCGGCGGCCGCGGCCCGCGCTCCGGCGCGGGTGGCGTCGTCGCGGGCCGTGTCGCGGTCGGCGAGCGCGGCGGCGGTTTCCTTGCGGGCCCGGGTCGCGGCGGCGGTGGCGTCCTCGGCCTGGCGGCGGGCCTCGTCGCGTCCGGTCTGCGCCGCCGCCACCGCCGTGGCCGCCTCCGCCCGGATCTGGGCGAGCTGATGCTCCACACCGGCCGGGGACAGTTCGGCGTGCAGCGCCTCGGTCAGCGTCGCCACGATCTGGTCGAGCCGGTCCACCGCCTCCCAGGTGCGGGCCACCTGCCCGGGCAGGCCGGGGGCGTTGCGGTGGCGCATCCGACTGTTGCGGGAGGCCCGCTGGCAGGCGCCGTCGTTGTCCCGGCAGTAGCGGAACGGACGGCCGGCGCCGGCGCGTTGCGGCACGTCGCGTCCGCAGTGGGCGCAGGGGCGGGTGTCGGCGGCGGGCTGGGCGTCCATCGAACGCGCAGTCTAGTCGGCGCAGAAGGGCACCTCGGTCGGGTCGCCGGCCGTCAGCGTCGGCCCGGTCACGGCAGCGACGTGTCCACCGTCGCGGCGGCGGCTGTGCTGTCGCCGACGGTCAACCGGGGTGGCAGCAGCGTGACCTCCGGTGCCGGTTCGTCGCCCAGCTTGCGCATCAGCAACGACACGGCCTGCTGGCCGATCTGATCGGCCGGCACCGGCACGCGGGTGAGCCGGGGGCTGGTGTGCTCGGCGAACTGGTCCGGGCAGACGGCCACCACCGACACGTCGCGCGGTATCCGCCGGCCCAGCGCCGCCAGCGTCGCCTGCACCGGCCCCACCGCCGCCTCGTTCTGCACCACCAGCCCGGTGATGCCGGGGTGACGCGCGAACAGGTCGGCCACCCGGCGGTGCACCTCGGCGGCGTTCTCCTCACACGGCAGCGCCACCGCGTGGACGCCGTGGCGGGCGGCGGCGGCCAGCACACCGGCGCGGGTGCGGTGCGCGAAGCCGGTGCCGCGGTCGTAGACGGCGGCTGGGGCGCCGAGCAGGGCCACCCGCCGGTGGCCGAGCGTCGCCAGGTGCTCCACGCAGACCTGACCGGCCCGTTCGAAGTCCAGGTCCACACAGGTCAGGCCGCGGCTCTCGGCGGGCAGACCGATCAGCACGCTGGGGCGGCCGAGGTCGCGCAGCAGCGGAACCCGCCCGTCGTGCAGCTCCACGTCCATCACCAGCAGCCCGTCGACGAGGGCGCCGGCGGCGATGCGGTGCAGCCCCGCCGGCCCCTCGTCGGAGGTGAGCAGCAGCACGTCGTGGTCGTGACGGCGGGCGGAGGTCACCACGGCCGTGGCGAACTGCATCACCACCGGCACCTGGATGCCCGAGCGCAGCGGCAGCACCAGCGCGATCACGTTGGCCCGCCGGCTGGCCAGCGCGCGGGCCCCGGCGTTGGGGTGGTAGCCGAGCAGCCGGATGCTGGCCAGCACCCGGCTGCGGGTCATCTCGGAGATGGCGCGTTTGCCGCTGAGCACGTACGACACGGTGCTCACCGCCACGCCGGCGTGCCGGGCCACGTCGGCGATGGTGGGTTGGCCGGACGGTACGCGGCCGCGCCCGCTCACCGGGTCCCGCTCGCGGTGTGCAGCCGCGGCCGCCGCGGCACCGGTTCGCCGCGTACGGTCACGGCGCCGACCTGCCGCACGTCGGTCGCGGACCGTCCGACCAGCACGGTGTGGGTGGCGTCCTCCACCACCAGGGCGTTCCGGTCGGTGTCCCACCAGGCCAGTTCGGTGGTGTCCAGCCGCAGCGTGACGGTTTGCCGCTCGCCGGGGGCGAGGGTGATCCGGGTGAAGTCACGCAGCTGCCGCAGGGGCTGCTTGACCCGGGAGCGGCGTTGGCGGGTGTAGAGCTGCACCACCTCCTCGCCAGCCCGGTCGCCGGTGTTGGTGACCTCCACGCTCACCTCGACCTGCTCGCCGGCGGCCGCCACCGGCGTGCTCAGCCGCAGCCCGGAATATTCGAAGCGGGTGTAGGACAGTCCGTGCCCGAACGGGTACAGCGGATCGCCCCGGTAGTACAGGTAGGTGGAGTCGGCGCCGATCACATCGTAGTCGAGCAGGTCGGGCAGTTCGGCGGCGTCGGTGTACCAGGTCTGGGTGAGCCGGCCACCCGGTTCGGCGTCGCCGAGCAGCACCTCGGCCAGCGCGGTGCCGTGCTCCTGGCCGCCGTGCGCCGACCACAGCACCGCCGGCAGGTGCTTCTGCGCCCAGCCGATGGCGTACGGGTAGCTGCTGGTCAGCACCAGCACGGTGTGCGGGTTGGCGGCGTGCACGGCGCGTAGCATCGCCTCCTGCCGGGCCGGTAGGGCCAGGTCGAGGCGGTCCTCGGTCTCGCGGCCGCCCACCATCGGGTGGTTGCCCAGCGCCACCACCGCCACGTCGGCGGCGGCGGCCAGCGCGGCGGCGGCGGCCGCGCCGTCGGCGACCAGTTCGACGACGAAGGCGGTGCCGGGCTGTGGCCCGTCCCCGCCGACCCGCAGCCGGCCGTCGCCGTCGACGGTGACGTACCGGTCGGTGGCCAGGTGGCGCAGCAGCACGGTGCCGTCGGGCAGCGGGTCGAACTGGAAGGTTTCCCGCACCACCCAGCCGCCGGGCCCGGGACGGTCGTTGACCAGGGTGCCGTCGGCGGCGGCGCCGACGTGCCGGCCGTTGCCGACGGCGCGCAGCGCCACCGTGTCGCGGCCCCAGTCGTAGACGTCGAACCAGGCGGGGTCCGCGCCGACGGTCAACGCGCCGCCGTCGGGGTCGTCGGGGCAGCCGACGTACCCGTCGGCCACGCGCAGCGCGACGCGGTCGGTGCCCGGGTGGGTGGTGACCTGCGGCAGCCGCTCGGCCAGCCCCTGGTAGGTGGTGACCGCGTACGGCAGGGTGCCGCTGTACCAGTCCTCGTACACCACGTCGGCCAGCGGGCCGAGCACGGCGACCCGCGGCTGCGCGGGCAGGGGCAGCAGCCCGGTGTTGTGCAGCAGCACCACGGACTGGCGGGCCGCTTCCCGGGCCAGTTCGCGGTGCGCCGGGCAGTCGACGACCTCCGGTGTGCTCTGTGCGTACGGGTCGGTGTGTGGTGGGTCCAGGTCACCCAGGCGCAGCCGGAGGGTGAGGACGCGGCGCACCGCGCGGTCCACGTCGTCGGTGGTGATCAGGCCCTGGTGCAGCGCCTCGGCCAGTCGGGTCCGGGTGGGTTCGCTGTCGGCGTCGTCCTCGGTGAAGCTGTCGATTCCGGCGCGCAGCGCGGCGGCGAAGCCGTGGACGTGGTCGGGCAGGTGGCCCTGCACGCCGGAGATGTTGCTGATCGCGCCCGCGTCGCCGACGACCAGCACCTCGCCGGGGGCCCACCGGCGCAACTCGCTGTTGATCAGGGGGCTCAGGTGCGCCGGCACCCCGTCGACCAGGTTGTAGGAGGCCATCGCGGCGACCGCCGCGCCGGCCGCGAGGGGGGCGCGGAACGCCGGCAGTTCGTACTCGTGCAGCACCCGTGGCGGCAGGTCGCTGGAGGTGGTGGCCCGGTCGGTCTCGTTGTTGTAGCCGAGGAAGTGTTTGACGGTGGGGGCGGTACGCAGCCGTTCGGGATGGTCGCCGCGCAGGCCGTGGGCGTACGCGGTGGCCAGCCGGCCGGTCAGTCGCGGGTCCTCGGACCAGCCTTCCTCGTTGCGTCCCCAGCGTGGGTCGCGCAGCGGGTTGACCACCGGCGCCCACACGTTGAGCCCGACCCGGTCGGGGTCGGCGTGGTGCTTGGCGCGTACCTCGTCGCCGACGGCGGCGCCGACGGCCCGCACCAGGTCCGGGTTCCAGCTGCTGGCCAGGCCGATCACCTGGGGGAAGACGGTGGCCTGGCCGAGCCAGGCGACACCGTGCAGCGCTTCGGTGCCGGTCCGGAAGCCGGGCAGGGCCAGCCGGGGCACCGCCGCCTGCCACTGGTGCAGCAGGCCGAGTTTCTCGGGGAGGGTGAGCTGGGCCAACAGGTCCTCGACCCGGGGGTGGGGCGTGGTGCGGTCGGTCATGGTGAGTCGCCTTCCGGTGCCCGGCACGCCGAGTGTCGAAGCGCTTCGACGACGGGTGGCCGAGCGGCGTCGCAGGTCAGGGTGGGGTGGCGGTCGTCGGCCCGGACGCTGGCGAAGCGCTTCGACAAACCGCGGAAAGCAAGCCGCCCCGGGTGCCCGAACGGGGCGGCTCGATTCGAGGTTGGCACCCGGGACCGGTCAGGTCAAGGCTGGCAGCCGGCCGGCCTCGACGGTGGCCAGCGCGGCGGTCGCACCGCCCAGCGCCGCCGCGGCGGTCAGGGTGGAGGCGTCCAGCCGGCAGCCACCGGCGTCGGGGGCGTGGCTGCGCGCGGCCAGCTCCGACCGGGCCGCCGGCAGCAGCCAGGGCGCCAGGGTGGCGAGGTGGTCGCCCAGCACCACCACCTGCGGGTTGAGCAGGTCGGCCAGGATCGCCACGGCCCGCCCGACCTGCCGGCCGGTTTCGGCGAGTCCGCTGAGCACGGTCGGGTCGCCTTGCCGGGCCAGCGCCACGATCCGCTCCAGCTCCGGCAGGTAGTCGGTGATCGGGCCGTCGGCGGTGGCGTCGGGCAGCAGCCGGGCCACCACCGCGGGCAGCCCGACCAGCGCGGCGAGGCAGCCGCGGCCCCCGCAGAGGCAGGTCGGGCCGGCCGGGTCGAGGCACAGGTGGGAGATCTCGCCGGCGAAGCCATGCCCGCCGCGCAGCAGCCGGCCGGCGGCGATGATCCCCGCGCCGACGGTGGGCCCGCCGGTCAGGTGCACCAGGTCGGCGGTGCCCGCGTACGTCCCGTGTCGCTGCTCGGCCAGCGCGGCGAGGTTGGCGACGGTGTCGACGCCGACGGCGAAGGGCGGCTGCCGCAGGGCGGCGCGCAGGTCGGCGGCGACGGGCACGTCCCGCCAGCCCAGGGCGGCGGCCAGCGGCACCGCGCCGGCCGGGTCGACCAGCCCCGGCACGCCCACGGTCAGCCCCAGCACCGTGCGGCCCTGTGCGGTGACCCGCCCGATCGCGCGGCGGGTCACCGCGGCCAACGCGCGCATCGTCTCGGTGGGGCCGACCGCGGCGGCGGTGAAGGCGCGCCGCCAGGTGAGCAGCCGGTTGCCCGCCAGGTCGATCGCCACGGCGACCAGCTCGTCGACGCCGATCTGCAGGCCCAGGGCGGCGTACGGCTCGCCGTCGAGCACCAGCATCGTCGCCGGCCGGCCGACCCGGTTCTCCGTCAGCCCGGTCTCGCGGACCAGCCGCTGGTCGATCAGCTCGCTGACCAGGCTGGAGACGGTTGCCTTGTTGAGCCCGGTCCGCGCGGCGATGTCGGCCCGGGAGCAGGGGGCGTGCAGGCGGACGTGCCGCAGGACCACCGCGCGGTTGGCGACCCGGACGTCGCCGAGGTCGGTCGGCTGCGGTTCGTTGTGGATGCTGATCACGATCTGCCCGCTCCCTGCGTCGCCGGCGCGGCGCGCCTTCATCATCGCGTGCGGCGGCGGGACCGATCATGGTGCCCGGCCGCCGGCACGCCCTGTCCTGGTGGGGCGGTTGATTCGGCTGGACCCCCAACTAATCGTAACCGGGCATTCCCGCCGCGCAAACCCGCCGCCGGTGCCGTGCGGGGCGCCTCGATGACCGTGTCGCCGTCGACGTCGTGCACCACCGCGGTCTGGCCTTGAACGTCGCACCGTGCGGGTCGGCGACGAAGGATTCGTAGGGCACCGACGGCGGTCGGTACGGCATGGGCGTCTCCTCGACGAGGCCTTCCGGCGGTGCCGCCAGTTTCTTTAACTACCCAACGAGCTGTCAACGAAAGACGTCGATTCCGAAAGTGCCGGCGGCGTTGACATGGGCAAAGTCCATCCCTAGTTTGGACAGAGCTTCAACTAAATGGGACGGTGGTGGCATGTGGACCGACGGGCGGCTCTGCTACGGCGGTGACTACAACCCGGAGCAGTGGCCGGCGCAGGTGTGGGCCGAGGACGTCGCGCTGATGCGCCAGGCCCGGGTCAACCTGGTCACCGTCGGGGTGTTCGCCTGGTCCCGCCTGGAACCGGCACCCGGCCGGTACACCTTCGACTGGCTCGACCAGGTGCTCGACCTGCTGCACGGCGGCGGCATCCGGGTCGCGCTGGCCACCCCCACGGCGTCCCCGCCGCCCTGGTTCTCGGCGGCGCACCCGGACGCTCTGCCGGTCACCGCCGACGGGGTTCGGCTGCACCACGGCAGCCGGGACACCTACTGCGCCGCCGCGCCCGCCTACCGGGCCGCCGCCCGACGCATCGCCGGCGCCCTCGCCGACCGGTACGCCCACCACCCGGCGCTCGCCGGATGGCGCGTGCACAACGAGTACGGCACCACCTGCCACTGCGAGCACACCGCGACCGCGTTCCGCCGCTGGCTGGTCGCCCGCCACGGCGACCTGGACAGCCTCAACGACGCCTGGGTCACCAGCTTCTGGAGCCAGCACTACACCGACTGGGCGCAGATCAGCACCCCCCGGGCCACCCAGTACCTGGCCAACCCCGGCCACCTGCTGGACTTCCGCCGCTTCTGGTCGGACACCCTGCGCAGCGCGTACGCCGAGCAGCGCGACCTGCTGCGCGCGGCCAACCCGCGGCTGCCGGTCACCACCAACTTCGTGCTCGGCGACTGGGTGCCGGTCGACCACGCCCGCTGGGCCGCCGAGGTGGATCTGGTCGCCGTGGACCACTACCCGTCGGCGGTGGACATCGGCGCCGAGGAGCAGACCGCCCTGGTCGGCGACCTGGCCCGCGGCTGGGCCCGGCACGCCGCCACCCGAGGTCGCGACCCGGCGGCGGCCGCCGGCCGCGGCGACGCACCCGCACCGGCGTGGCTGCTGATGGAGAGCGCCCCCAACCAGATCCACACCGCCGGGCGGATGCACACCAAGGAACCCGGACGGATGCTGCGGCACAGCCTCGCCCACGTCGCCCGCGGCTCACACGGGGCGATGTTCTTCCAGTGGCGGGCCCCCACCGGCGGCGCCGAACGCTTCCACTCCGCCCTGGTGCCGCACGCCGGACCGGACAGCCGGGTGTTCCGCGAGGCCGTCGAACTCGGCGCGGCGCTGCACCGGCTCGCCGAGGTACGCGGAACCGTCGAGGCGTCCGTGGCGCTCGCCGTCGACGCCGCCAGCGGCTGGGCGCTGCGCCACCCCGGCCTGCCCTCCCGCCGGTTGGACCACCACGAGGAGGCCGCCGCCGCCCACCGAGGGCTGTGGCACGCCGGCTACGGCTGCGACGTGGTCGTGCCCGGCGACCCCCTCGACGGGTACCGCCTGCTCGTGCTGCCCGCCCTCTACCTGACCGACGACACCACCGCCGGCTGGATACACGACTACGTGCACGGCGGCGGCCACCTGCTGGCCACGTACCTCAGCGGGGTCGCCGACGAGCACGCCCGGGTGCGCCTCGGCGGCTACCCGGGCGCGTTACGCGACGTGCTCGGCGTGCGGGCCGAGGAGTTCCACCCGCTGGCCGACGAGGAGCAGGTCACCCTCGCCGACGGCGGCACCGGGCGGATCTGGGCTGAGACGCTGCGCCCGGCCGGAGCGCAGGTGGTCACCGCGTACGCCGGTGGGCTGCTCGACGGCCGGCCCGCCGTCACCCGCCACCGCTACGGCGCCGGGACCGCGTGGTACCTGTCCACCCGACCCGACGAGCACACGTACCGGCGGCTGCTGGCCGACGCGGCACGCGCCGCCGGCGTCAGACCCGTCTGCGTCGGCGCGCCCGACGGCGTGGAGGCGGTGCGGCGCCGCGCCGGGCAGCACAGCTGGCTGTTCCTGCTCAACCACACCGACCGGGCACAACGCGTCGCCGCGCGGGGCGTGGAACTGCTCACCGCGGCCACCGTCGACCAGGTGGTGGCCCTGCCGCCCGGCGGCGTCGCCGTGCTGCGCGAGCACACCGGGTGATCTCCGTCAGCCGGCGGCGACCGCGGCGCGGGAACGGTCGGCGGCGATGCGCACCGCCAGCGCGGCCAGCACCGTACCCATCACCACCCGCTGCACCCGCAACCACAGCGGTCGCCGCCCGAAGAATCCGGCGATCCCGCCGGCGGCCAGCACGATCAGCGTGTTCACCGTCAACGCCACCGCGATCTGGGTCAGCCCCAGCAGCAGACTCTGCGCTGCCACGTTGCCCCGCTCCGGGTCGATGAACTGCGGCAGCAGCGACACGTACAGGATCGCGATCTTCGGGTTGAGCAGGTTGGTGACCAGGCCCATGGTGAACAGCCGCCGAGCCGGGTCCGGCGGCAGCGGCGCCGGGGTGAACGGCGAGTGCCCGCCCGGACGGACCGCCTGCCAGGCCAGCCACAGCAGGTACGCCGCCCCGGCCAGTTTCACCGCCGTGTACAGCGTCGGCACCAGCACGAACACGGTGGCGATGCCGGCCACCGCGGCGCCCAGATAGACGGCGAAGCCCGCCGCGACCCCGAGCAACGAGATCAACCCGGCCCGCCGCCCCTGGGTCACCGACCGCGACACCAGGTAGACCATGTTCGGCCCCGGCGTCAGCACCATGCCCAGCGCGACCAACGCGATCCCGACGACGCCTGCCGTACTCACCATGTCTGCACCACCCCGTTACGCGTTCTCCGCGAGCCTACGACAGCGGGGGAATGCCCGCGGCGACGGTGACGCTGTGCTCCGGGCAGGCGACGGTCGCGTTACGGTGGGCTCGGGAGGTGGCGAGGTGCACAGCTGGGAGGCGTCGGTCGAGGCGCAGATCCGCTCGGCGCAGGAACGCGGTGAGTTCGACAACCTGCCCGGCGCCGGCAAGCCGATTCCCGGCCGGGGTCTGCCCTACGACGAGTCCTGGTGGATCAAGAGTTTCCTGGAGCGTGAGCAGGTGCCCGGTGACCTGCTGCTACCCACCCCGCTGCTGCTGCGCCGCCGCATCGAGCGCCTGCCCGACGAGGTCCGCGACCTGCCGACCGAGCAGGCCGTACGGGCCTGCGTCGCCGAGCTGAACGCGCAGGTGATGGCGTGGCTGCGCAACCCGTCCGGCCCTCGGGTCGCGGTGCGTCCGGTCAACGCCGACACGGTCGTCGCGCGCTGGCGGGCCGACCGGAGCACCACCACCGCCAGCGCGTCGTCGGCGCCCGCCACGCCGTCGCGGGCGCACCGGCGTGGGTGGTTTCCATTCCGCCGCCGCCGCACCGTCTGACGTTGTCGTGCCGGCGGGTCACGACTAAGATCCATGGGGTGACTGCCGGGTCGGCCATGGGCCACGAGCGGACGGGACACCCGGCCCGCCGGTGAGCCGGGCGCGGGCCCGCGGCCCACCGCTTTCTGCCATCTCCCTGCGCGCCTGCGCCAGGCGCCTGCTGCTGTTTTCCCGCGCGCTGCCTGCAGCGCGCCTCTGTTCCCCAGCGCGTTGTGCCTGCAGCGCGCTTCTCGCCGCGGCCACCGGCGTCCTCCACTGTGGCCGATTCCTGCCAGCGCAGAAAGCAGAGCATGCCGAACGACTTCAACCAGCAGATCATCGACGAGTTCCGGGCCAACGCCGGCCGGGTGGGCGGCCCGTTCGAGGGGGCACGCCTGATCCTGCTCACCACCACCGGGGCGCGCAGCGGCACCAGGCACACTACCCCGGTCGCCTACCTGCCCGACGGCGGCCAGCGGATCCTGGTGATCGCCTCCGCCGCCGGCGCGGACCGGCACCCGCAGTGGTACCGCAACCTGGTCGCCGACCCGCAGGTCACCGTCGAGGACGGAACGTTCACCTACCCGGCCCGCGCCGAGGTGCTCACCGGCGCCGAACGCGACCGGCTCTTCGCCCGCGCCGTACAGGCCGACCCCCGCTGGGCCGACTATCAGGCGAGGACGTCCCGGGTCATCCCGGTGGTGGCCCTTCACCAGCAGGCCGGCGGGCCGCCCGAGGCGTCCTCGCGGGGCGCGGCGCTGAAAATGATCCACGACGCGTTCCGGCGGGAGCTGGCCCTGATCCGGGACGAGGTCGACCGCTCCGGTCCCGGCCTCGGCGCCCAGCTGCGGGTGAACTGCCTGACGCTGTGCGGCGGCCTGACGGAGCATCATCGCCACGAGGACGCGGGCATGTTCGCCGGCATCGGCGCGCAACGCCCGGACCTGGCGCCGGTGCTGGACCGACTGCGGGGGGAGCATCGGCGTGTCGCCGAACTGGTGGCGCAACTCCAGCAGACGGTCAACGCCGGCAGCGCCGACCGGGACCAGGTCCGCGCGCAGGTCGCACGGCTCGTCGCCGACCTGGAGGCGCATCTGGCGTACGAGGAGGAGCAGCTGATCCCGGTGCTCGACGGCGTGGGCTGACACCGCTGCCGGCGGGCGGGCCCGAGTTGCTCTGCCCGCCCGCCGACCCCCCGTCCAACCCGTGATCCCGGCGTTCGTGCTGCCCGGTGGAATCAGCGTCGCTCTTGCGCCCTTCGCAAATCTTGCACAGACCTTGAATCCGCAGATCAACATGGATCGCAGAGGCAGATTTCGGTCGACGTGGATTGCGTTTGTCCGTGCGTCCTTGTCGTGCCGGCCGTTACCGGATACCCCTTGTGCAGACCTTGTGGAAAGCTTGAGTCCGCTGGTGGGCGGCAGCGGCGGACAGCGAGGGCTCATGGTCGTGCAGTTCAGGCTGCTGGGCAATGTCGAGGCGGAGACCGATGGCAATACGATCGATCTCGGTCATGTCCGTCAGCGATGTGTGCTGGCGGTGCTGCTGGTCGAGGCGAACAAGGTCGTCCATGTCGATCAGCTGCTCGACCGGGTGTGGATGGACCGGCCACCGCAGCGGGCACACGGCACGCTCTACAGCTACCTGTCGCGGCTACGGCGGGCGCTGAGCGGCGCCGACGATGTCGGCATCGTGCGGCAGCAGGGCGGCTACCTGTTGCACGTCGATCCCATGGCGGTGGATCTGCACCGTTTCCAGGCGTTGGTCGCACGTGCCCGGCTCACCGCCGACGACAACCACGCGCTACGGCAGTTCGACGAGGCGCTCGGCCTGTGGCGGGGTGAGCCGTTCGCGGGCCTGGACACGCCCTGGTTCAACACGTCGCGTACGGCACTGCACCAGGCGCGGCTGGCCGCCGAACGCGACCGGACCGATATCGCCCTGCGTCGTGGCCAGCATTCCACGCTGCTGTCCGAACTGTCGCGCGCGGTGGCCGAACAACCGTTGGACGAGCGGCTCGCCGGGCAGCTCATGCTGGCGCTGTCCCGTTCGGGCCGACAAGCCGAGGCCCTCGAGCAGTACCAGCGGATCCGGCACCGCCTGGCCGACGTGTTGGGCGTTGACCCCGGCGCCGACCTGCAGGAGCTGCATCTGCGGATCCTGCACGGCGATCGCGAGTTCGCCGCCTCGGCCGTGCCAGCTGAGGCTGCGGGCAGCGGCCGTACGCCCCGGCAGTTGCCGCCGCCACCGGCGAACTTCGCCGGCCGGGTCCGAGAGTTGGCGGCGCTGACCGACGCCGTCGACCAGCAGGTCGCCACGGGAGGCGGGGTCGCCATCTCCGCTGTCGGAGGGATGGGTGGAATCGGCAAGACCTGGCTGGCGTTGCGGTGGGCCCACGACAACCTGGACCGGTTCCCCGACGGGCAGTTGTACGTGAACCTGCGTGGCTTCGAGCCCGCCGTGGAGGCGATGCCACCGCAGGTGGCGCTACGCGGCTTCCTCGACGCCCTCGGTGTGCCGCCCGGATCCGTCCCGGCGGACCTGGAGGCGCAGGCCAGCATGTACCGCAGCTTGGTGTCCGGCCGGCGGATGCTGATCGTGCTGGACAACGCGCGCGACGCCGAGCAGGTGCGCCCGCTGTTGCCCGGTGTCCCCGGATGCGCCGTGGTGGTGACCAGCCGACAGCAACTGTCCGGCCTGGTGGCGGTCGAGGGTGCCCGCCCGGTCACGCTCGACCTGCTCACCGCCGCCGAGGCCCGAGAGTTGCTGGCGAGCCGACTCAGCGACAGCCGGGTGCTGGCCGAGCCGACGCCGGTGCAGGGGATCGTCGAGCGGTGTTCCGGGCTGCCGCTGGCGTTGGCGATCGTGGCGGCCCGCGCGGCGGCCCAGCCCGGGTTCCCGCTGGCCGCGCTGGACCGGGAACTGGCTGAACTGCAGGGCAGCCTCGACGGCTTCGCCGGCAGCGGAGACCCCGCCACTGACCTGCGGTCGGTGTTCTCCTGGTCGTACCGGGCGCTCGGCGAGCCGGCGGCGCGGCTGTTCCGCCTGCTCGGGCTGCATCCCGGGCCGGAGATCTCGGTGCGGGCCGCCGCCAGCCTCGCCGCGCTGCCGGAGCGGCAGGTGCGTCCCATCCTCGGCGAACTGCACCGGATGCAGCTGTTGGTGGAGCGGGTCCCCGGCAGATACACCTGCCATGACCTGTTGCGGGCGTACGCGACGGAACTGGTCGAGTCGGAGCCTGCCCAGGTACGCCGCGCCGCGCTGCACCGGATGTTGGACCACTACCTGCACAGCGCCTGTTCCGCCGATGCGCGACTGTCCCCGCTGCGGGACCAACTCGTGCTGCCCGCCGCGGAGGCGGGCGTACGCCCGGACAGCCCATCGGACAACACGCAGGCGTTGGCCTGGTTCACCGAGGAAAGCCCAGTGCTCATGCGGGTGGTCGAGTTGGCTGCCCGGCACGGCTTCGACCGGCACGTCCGGCAACTGGCGTGGGCGCTGACCACCTTTCTCAGCCGGCGGGGCAACTGGGCGGACCTGATCGCCGTGCAGGAGGGCGCGTTGGCCGCCGCCGAGCGGGACGGTGACCGGGCGGCGCAGGCGCAGGCCCATCGGGACATCGTCCCCGCCTACAGCGAGACCGGCCGGTTCGGGTTGGCGCGGATGCACCTGGAGCGCGCTCTGGCACTGCTGGAGGAGCTCGCCGACCGGGTCGGCCAGGCACACACCCTGCTGACACTGGGCTGGTTGAGCGAGAAGGAAGGGGACCAGGCGGTTGCGTTACGCCACGACGAGCGGGCGCTGCGGCTCTTCCGCGACAACGGACATCAGGCAGGGGAGGCTCGGGCGCTCAACGCGCTCGGCTGGGACCACGCCATGCTCGGCGATCATCAGCAGGCGGTGCGTCACTGCCAGCAGGCGGTGGCCCTGCAACGCCGGCTCGGTGACCTGACCGGTGAGGCGAACAGTTGGGACACGCTCGGCTTCGCCCATCACCATCTCGGCCACTACCGGTGGGCGGCCCGCTGCTATGGCCGGGCGCTGAAACTCAACCGCGAACTCGGCCACCGCTACAACGAGGCGGAGACGCTGCGGCACCTCGGCGACACCCGCCAGGCCCTCGGCGACCACGAGGCCGCCAAGCGTTGCTGGTTGCGCGCCCTGCGGATTCTCACGGAGATAGCGCACCCGGAGGCCCAGCAGTTGCGGGACAAGCTCGCTGCCGTGCAGGCGAGGGTCGCCACCCGGCGCAGCGCCTCGAACGGCGTGGTCGCCGCGTGGCCCCGGGGCCGCGTCACGGCTGTGCGGTGGACAGCGCGTTGAACGCCCCGCCGCGCATGGCCGTCTTCGTCAATGGACCGGCGCTGGTGTGCCCTGCGATACTTTCGGGCGATCGGGGATATGCCGGCACCGGCACCGGACCGTCGTGTAGGGACGTCATTTGCGGGGAGAATTGATCACGGCCGAAGACCGTTCGGGGATGACGCCTGTACGTGTGAGCGTGCCGGTCGTTTTCGACTATCTGCTGTCCCACTTGGGATTCTTCGCGGTGCTCCCGGTCCTGCCGCCGTTGCTGGGACGCCTGCTCCCGGATGCAGGTCCCTGGTTCATCGGGGCGGCTCTGTTCGCTTTCAACTTCGCGGTACGCGGTGCGTCGCTGTTCTGCGCGACCGTACTGCACCAGGTTCCTGTTCGCCGTGCCATGATTTCCGGGCTGCTGATGGCGGCATTCGGGTTCGCTCTGCTGCCGGTCGCGCCCGGTCGCCTCGGCATCGTGGGCTGCCTGCTCCTCGCCGGCACCGGCATCAGCACCAACGGGCTCATGGCTCGGGTGTACGTCGCGATGTCCCTGGAGAGCGCGGCCAGGCGCAACACCGTGTTCTCGGCGATCCAGGTCGCGGTCAACGTGTCCGCGGCGCTCGGGCCGATCCTGGCGAACGTCATGCTCGGGCGTGACATGTACACGCCGCTTCTGCTGGTGGCGGCCGGGATGTACGTGCTGGCGGCCGTGGCGGTTGCGCTTCTCGTACCGTCGGGAATGCGACCGAGGGACGGAGATGTGCGTCCCCCGTTGCGCCTCGGTCTGCTCCGCGCCGTGGTGGCCGATCCACACGTGCGGCGCGTCTCGTTGATCACCGCGGTGGGTGGGTTCCTGTACGCGCAGTTCTTCAGCGCGATCGCGCTGCACGTCGTACATGTGACGGACTCCGTCGGGTTGCGGGCCGGCTTCTTCACCGCCAACGCGGTGTTCGTCGTACTGCTCCAGGTGCCTGTTTCCGCATATGTGGCCCGTCGCATGAGCACGGGAACATCGTCGGTGCGCTTCCTGACCGTCGGTGTGATGATCTTCGGTGCGGCGTTTGCGGTGATGGCGGTCGGTGGCGCGGCGGTGATCGGCGTGTTCGCGGTGGTGGCGGTGTTCTCGCTGGCTGAAACCTTCTTCACGCCAACGGTCAACACCGCGTTCAGCGAGATTCCCGGTGGCCGTCCGGTCGTGGAGTTGTTCAACCTTCGGCAGGTCGCCGCCACCGCTGGCGAGTCGATCGGCGCCTTCTGCGGCGGTGCCTTGTTCGCCACCGCCATGCAACACGACATGCAGCCGGTGTACTGGGGCGCCGTCGCCGTCTTCGGCGTTCTCGCCGCTGTGCCCTACCTGCGCCACCCCGCACAGAGGACTATCTGATCATGCGACTGCTCCTGATCGGTTACAACGATGGCGTGCTCGCGGCCCTGGACCGTGTGCAGCCGGCCATCAGCGTCGTCGTACTCGAGGAACAGGATCTCTGGGAGAGCAAGGGCCTCGCGACGAAGGCAAGTAGGCATCCCTGCCTTGCCGACGTCCTGTTCGGCCGGTATCAGCAGGACGACCAGTTCCTCGACATCGTCACGGGGCTGGACGGCATCGACGCGGTCGCACCGGGTCTGGAGTACGCGGTGACGGCTGCTGCCCGCGCGGCCGACCTCCTCGCCTTGCCGGGGGCCGGAGGTGCTGCGGCGCAGATCCTCCGGGACAAGATCTCGCTTCGTCAGGTCACCTCGGCGGCGGGCATGCCGAGCCCGGCGTTCCGCGAGATCGGCTCGGCGGCCGACATCGCGGACTTCGCCGGCGGACGCCCGTGCGTCGTGAAGCCGGCGAACCGGCAGGCGAGCCTCGGCGTGGTGCTGCTCGACGCCGGCGCCGACGTGGCTGCGGCCTGGCGTGAGTGCTCGCAGGCGGATGAAGGTAACCAGGTGGCGAAGCGGCCGATGACGTGGCGCTACCTGGTTGAGGATCGGCTGCACGGCCCGGAGTTCAGCACGGAGTGCCTCGTCGCCGACGGACGGGTCGTGTTCGTCAACGTGACGGCAAAGAGAACCGCTGCCGGGCTGTACCCGGTCGAGTTGGGTCATGTCGTGCCCGCGTCCGCCGTCGACTGCGGTGATCTGGCGTCGTGGCGGCAGGCTGCGGAGCAGCTGGTGCGTGCCGTCGGCTTCGGCACCGGAATTCTACACGCGGAATGGGTACGCGCCGCAGACAAGATCTTTCTCATCGAGTGCGCCGGTCGGCCGCCCGGCGACAAGATTCTGGATCTGATCGACCTCGCCTACGGCACCAACCTCACCGAGCTGTGGGTCTGGTTGCTGGCCGGCCGGGAGATACGGCCTCCCGCCGATCCGGCCGGTGCGGCGGCAATCCGTTTCGTCACGGCGGAACCCGGTCTGATCGGCACCATCGAGGGAGTGGCTTCGGCGCAGAACGAACCGGGGGTACGACGGGTCGATCTGCTGCGCCGCCCGGGTGATCGGCTGTCCGATCTACGGTCCTCGTGGGACCGGGTTGGTTCGGTGATCGCCACCGGCGGAACGCCGGAGGAGGCCGAGGAGCGTGCCCGCACGGCAGCCGGCAGGGTGCAGGTGCTTCCTGCGTAGTACTCCGGTAGCCGGTGGTCGAATCCGTCGGTGGTGGCGGGCAGACCGGCCACGGCCCGGTGCGCGAACCGCACCATCGCCCGAGTTAATTGTTTATCGCAATTATGACAGTCTACAACAGACATACGGTACGGCGGCCATCCAGGTGAGCGAGTAGCATCAGCATCCGCAGCGACCTGATCGGCACCACTTCGGTGCCGATCAGGTCGACGAACTGCGCCAACTTCCCGATCGGGCAATTGCGGCTGGAGCGCCAGCCAGATCAGCTGTTGAGACCTGGGGGACTCGGGTGGGGATTTTGCGTGCCGAGGGCTTTTCGGCATTGGTTGAAGGGGTTGCACGAAGCAGTTCCCGATGTGCCCGGGTGGCCGAGGCCGCCCGGTACGCCGCGTCGCTCGGGCAACGGATTCCGGTCCCGATCGGGCTGGCCGCGCTGACTCGCCCCGAGGAGCACCTGCTAGCGGTGGCGGAAACAGCCGGGGCCATGCTCGCCGCGTACCGGGAGGACGTGGACCGGCTTGTGCTGACCCGTACCGGACGTCTGCGGATGCTTTCCGCCGGGCAGCAGACGCCAGACGACGTGCACCTTCTCGGCTCGGTCGACTGGCTGACCGGCCGGCCAGCCGAGTTGAGCGCGCAACTGGCCGCACTGGCGCAGCGGGACGCTGCCGAGGCGGAGGCGATCAGATCCTGGCTGGCCGCGCTGCCCATCGAGCGGGTCGCCGCCATGATTGAACAGGTCCGCTTCTCGCTGCAGCACATGGCCCCGGTGCTGCTGTACACCGGGGACGGCTGTTACACCAACCTCGGCAAGGGAAGCAACCTGGTGGGCAAGTCGTTACGGTTCGATTCGCCCCGCTGTCTGCTCAATGCGCTGTCGGCCACCCCGGTGAGTCAGTGGACCGCGCAGGACGCCTGCTTCCTGGCCTGTTTGCACGCTCTCATCACCTCAGGCCCACCGGTGCGGGCAGAGGAGTTCAGCGGGACGCAGTTGCGTCCGGACCGGCTCACGACATTCCTGCGGCAGCGGATCGCCAGCTACGGTGCCAGCGAGCCGGACGTGGCGGGCCTTCCCAACGGGGAGCGGTTGTCCGTGCTGGCGCGGGCGAGCGCGGCCGGGCGGGCGGCGGCACTGGCGGCGGGCATCCGGCCGTACCGGGTGATCCAGGGCCTGAACCTGAACAAGCAGGAGCATCTGACCGACAGGCCCATCACGCTCGCGGACGTTCCGCCGGCGGTGGTGAAGACGTTCGCCGTCCTTCTCCGTTGTCCCATCCCGGCCGACTTCGCAACCGTGCGGACCGCATGCGCGCAGAGAATGGCGGACCTGCACCAGCCCGGCGCGAACGGGTTCACCAGCTATTTCGAACAGGTGCTGCACGAACTGGTGCAAGTGGCCACCGACGTCACCGCATCGGATGTCGGCATGTCCCGCGGGCCGCGGTGGGTGGGTGAATTGATTCGGGCGGTACGCGAGCACCGCATGGACCCGGTGGCGTGGACGACGAACGCTTTCTACTGCTGCGTCACACCCAGTCAGACATTCATCGAGCTGTTCACCGACGTGCCGGAGCAACTGCCGCAGGTCCTTCGGGCGATCAGCGCCCGAATGCGGTACAACGGGTGGCACTACCTGCCGCACACCGTCGGGGTGCACCAGCGCAGCGGTGACCGTGACTGGTTCTTCGCGCCGACCATGGCCGACGTCACCGACTGGTCCGATCAGCATCACACTGGGCATGTCGCCAACAGCGTCCGGTACGCCATCCGCGTGCCGTTCGGCGTCGTGGTCGACGGCTGCGACCGTCCCGGCATGCACGACTTCCGCCTCATGCGCGCGGCCGGGGAGCCGTACACTCTGTCCGACCTGCGCGCTGCCATGGCCATCGGCGAGCTGCTGCGCTGCCTGTACCAGGCGCACGTGGACCGGCTGGCGCAACCGGGCGCCCCCGCAGCCCTGGATATCGTCGATTTCGACAACCAGTGGTATCAAGCCCGATACGGTCACGCCCGCGTGGCCACGAAGGAACGAGCACATGTCTGAGCCCGTCGTCATCTTCCTCAACCTGCGCAGGACGCACCTGGAACACAGCGCCGCCATCGAGGCGGCTCACCGGCTCGGATACGGGGTCGCGTTGATCGCGGACACGGTGCCTGCCGGGTTGCCGGAGCGGATCGTGCGCGTGGTGCACCAGGTCGACACCTACGACCAGAGCGCGGTGGACGCCGCGGTCGAGGCCATCGTCGCCGCGTATTCCGTCGCCGGTGTGGTCACGTGGTCCGACCGCGACGTGGAGACCGTGAGCCGCATCGCCGAGCGGCTCGGGCTTGCCGCGCCCACAGTGGCGGCGGCCCGCATCGCGCGCAACAAGTATCTGATGCGTGAGGCGTTGGCCGGACATCCCGACACGATTCCGCGGTTCACCCGGATCACCACATGGGAGGAGCTCGTCAAGGCCGTCGACGACATCGGTTTCCCGGCTGTCCTGAAGCCCACGTCCGGTTCGGGCAGCAAGGGCATCTTCGTGCTGCGGGACAAGGAGCAGCTGCGTGCAGCGTTCGACGAGCTGATGCACTACACCCGGCCCGAGGTCGACCGCGTGTTCCTGGACAACCCGAACGAACTGATCCTGGAGGAGTTCCTCACCGGCACCGAACACAGCGTAGAGGGCTTCGTGAGTCAGGGCGACGTCATCATCGCCGGAATCACCGACAAGCAGACCACCGAGCCGTTCCGGCTGGAACTCGCGCACACCTTCCCCAGCATGCTGCCGGCCGACGTGTCGGCGCGGGTGCACGAGCTGACCAGAACGGTCATCACCGCGATCGGTCTGGACAACTGCACCTTCCACCTGGAGTGCATGGTGAGCCCGGACGGCCGAGCGAGACTGGTGGAGATCGCGGCCCGGGTGGGCGGTGATTTCATCACCTCCCACCTCGTCGGCCTGGCGACCGGCAACCCGTTCGCGGAGAACGTCATCCGGGTGGCCACCGGTCAGCGCCCGGAGCTGGGCGGCGAGCAGCCGTTGTCCGCGGGCGTCCGCAAAATCATGGCGGACCGTTCCGGGGTGCTGGTCGGGCTCGACGGCCTCGCGGAGGCGTTGACGGTTCCCGGGGTCCGCCATGTGGTGGTTGAACGCCCGATGGGGGCGCTGGTGAAACTGCCGCCGGCGGATTACATGTCCAGCACCATCGGGGCGGTGCTGGCGGTGGGCGATTGCGCGGACCGGGTTCACGACAGCCTGGTCAGGGCGGTGAACGCGGTCCGCGTCGGCATCAGCGAGGCTTGATCGTGTCCCGGTCCACCGTCCTGGTGCTGGGCTGCGCGTCGACCACCCCACACGGGCGTGATCAGATGCGCAGGCTCAGCGCGCAGGCCAGAGGCCGCGGGGTGCGGCTCGTCGGTGCCGACACGCCGGCCAACCTGCGGGCGTTCGCGCCGAAGCTGGTTGACGACGTCGTCGCGTTTCCCGTGCACGACGCCGGTGCCGCCCGATCCTGGGCGGCCACCTACCGGGAGCGCATCGACGCGGTCATGACCTTTCGGGAAATGTGCGTCGAGTCGGTCGCGGCGATCGCCGACGAGCGCAAGCTCGCCGGCAACCGCCCGGACGCGGTACGCACGATCCGCACGAAGGATCTGTGCCGGCAGGCGCTGCGGGCAGCCGGTTTCCGCCAACCGGCCTGCGCCGTGGTGACCGACGAGCCCTCGGCGCGGCATTTCCTGGCCACGACGGCACCCGGTCCGTGGATCGTGAAACCGCGCGACGGGATGGGCAGCGTGGGCGTGTCCCTCGTCGCGGATTCGGCCGAGCTGGCCCGAGCGATCGCGAGGCTCAACCCCGGCGCACCTTTCCTCATCGAAACGTTCGTCGCGGGGCCGGAGTTCTCCGCCGAAGGCGTGGTGTGCGACCAGGCGCCGGTCGTGCTGTCACTGACGGCCAAGAGCACGGGCGCCGGCTTCGTCGAGACGGGTCACCGCGTTCCGGCGCAGTTGGACGCCGCCACGGCGACGTTGGCGCGGCAGGAGGTGGAGCGTGCCCTCAGGACCGTCGGCATCACCCATGGAATCTTCCACGTCGAGTTCTGGTTGGACGGCCCGAACGTGGTGTTGGGCGAGATCCACGCCCGGCCCGGCGGTGACTTCATCCACGCGATGGTCGAGCATGTGCATCCCGATCTCGAACTTTACGGGGCGTTGATCGACGATCTGCTGGACGTGGCTGTCCCGCCGTTGCCGGCAGCGAGCCGGGCGGCTGGTGCCGAGTTCCTCGTCCTGCCCGCCGGGCGGGTACGCCGGGTACAGGGCTGGGCGGAGCTGTACGAGGATCACGCCGTACTCGCCGCCGATCTCCCCCTGCGGGCGGGAGATCTGATCCGGCCGGTGCACGAGTCCGCGGACAGGCACGGCGTGCTGGTGCTCGGCGCCGCCGACCCGGCCGAATTGGAGACGGCGTTCCAGCGGCTCCGGAAGATGATCCAGATCGAGGTCGAGCCAGTCGGCGCGGCATAGAACTCTTGGTTGAGGTCGAGGAGCCAGCCGGGCGGGTCGGTTCGCGCCCGCCCGGCTACGTCCACGCTAGCCCTCGCCCAACACGGTGAACGTGAATCCGGCGCTGGGGCGGGCTCGAGAGCCTGGGTCATGCCCGCCGTGCCCCACCACCTGCGGGCCCTCGCCACTCCGGCGCAGGCGTCCCGTCCTGATCAACGGTTGTGCCGAGGAAACCACGGACTGCAAGGGGCCGCGGGAACCGCTGGACGTCCTCATGATCGGTCTCCTCTTCGGGTCAGTCGGGCGTGGACTCTGCTCGCGAGGTTAGGAGGTTTCGACCTCTGATTCGATTGAGTTTGTCGGGGTTGGTGACGGAGTAGACGCCGGTTGCTCGCCGGTGGTCAGGGGTGAGATCGAGGACCAGGACGGCGATTGGTGAGCCGCTGTCGAAGAGCACCGCGGACGGGTCTCCGTTGACGCGGCGGTAACCGATGTCGAGGCCGTGAGCGTTGGCGGCGACCGCGAGCAGGGTCTGGGCGACGGCATTGCGTCCGCGGATGGGCTGCAGGCTGGTGGCCGGGCCTTTGCCGCCGCCGTCGGTCCACAGGGTCACATCCGGCGCCAGTACCTTGAGGAGGGCTTGCAGGTCGCCGCCGAGGGCGGCGGACAGGAACCGTTCGGTGACCTCGCGCCGCACCTTGGGATCCGGCTCGTAGCGGGGACGTCGGGCGTGCACGTGTTCGCGGGCGCGGTGCGCGAGTTGGCGTACCGCGGCTGGGCTGCGGCCGAGCATGTCGGCGATCTCGGTGTGTGCGTAGCCGAACACCTCGTGCAGCACGAACACCGCGCGTTCCAGCGGGGTGAGGGTTTCCAGCACCACGAGCAGCGCCATCGAGGTCGAGTCGGCCCGTAGCGCCGGGTCGGCGGCATCGCCGGCGAGGTCAGTGTCGGCGAGCGGGGTGACCAGTGGCTCGGGGAGCCACTGGCCGATATAGGTCTCGCGGCGGCGGTCGATCTCGGTCCGCTTGGCGAGGGCCTGGTTCACCGCGATGCGCACCAGATAGCCGCGCGGGTTGTCGATCTGCCGCGCGTCCTGAGCCCGGGTACGGGTGGTCCAGGACAGCCAGGTCTCCTGGAGCACGTCCTCGGTGTCGGCGACGCTGCCGAGCATGTTGTACACGACCGAGAACAGCAGCTCCCGGTGCCCGACAAAGACGTCCGTCGCGTGGTCGGCCGCCTCGCTCGGGCTGGCTTGCCTTTCGGCCACGATGGCTCCTCTCCTCCTGGTTGCTACCCCACAGAGGTGCATCGCCACCCGGGTGTGACGTGGCCGCCCGCAGATGTGATCCACCTCTCCGGGACCGGCTCCAGGTGTCACATTCTCGGTCCAGGCCCGCCTCTTGGGTCGCGTACGCCGAGGCATTCCGCCTCGGCACGCTACGCAGCGCCAGGAGGACTTGATGCGTACCCTGATCACGAATGTGCGGGTCTTCGACGGTGAGCGGACCAGGTCCCGCGCCGACGTCCTGGTCGACGGTGACCGGATCGCCGAACCGGACGGCAGCCCGGTCGACGTCGAGGTGGACGGAGCGGGCAAGACGCTGCTTCCTGGCTTGATCGACGCGCACACCCACACCTTCGACGGCAGCCTCGCCGAGGCGTTGGCCTTCGGCGTCACCACCGAGCTGGACATGTTCTGCCTGCCCGGCAACCTGGCCCGGCAACGGGAGTTGGCCGCCGGCCGCGACGATGTGGCGGACCTGCGTAGTTCCGGGATGCTGGCCACCGCCCCGGGCGGGCACCCGAGCCAGGTGATGGCCGGGTTGGACGCATCGACGCTGGATGGGTTCGGCGACGCCGTCGGGGCGTTCGACACAATCGCCGACCCGAGCCAGGCCGCACGGTTCGTCGAAGCGCGACTGGCCGAGGGAATCGACTACCTGAAGATCGTTATTGACGACGGCGCCGTGCACGGCGCACGGCTGCCGGTGCTGACGCCCGAGATCGTGGCCGCGCTGGTGGAGGCCGCGCACGCCGCAGGGCTGATGAGCATCGCCCACGCGGTCACCACACGGGAGGTCACGATCGCCCTCGATGCCGGTATCGACGGCCTGGCTCACGTGTACGCCGACGCCGACGCGGGCGATCCGGTCGGATCCGAACTCGCGGACAGGATCGCCGCGCAGGGCGTGTTCGTGGTCACCACTCTGGCGTATTTCGAAGCGATCAGCGGACAGGCGGGAGCGGCGGACCATGCGCGTCCCGGCAGTGCCGACAACTCCGTCCACGCGGCGCGCGCGCTGCACCGGGCCGGCGTGCCGCTGCTGGCCGGCACCGACGCCAACCCGTTCGCCCCGATACACGGCGCGGCCATGCATCGCGAGCTCGCGTTGCTCACCGAGGCCGGTCTGAGCGCTGAGGAGGCGCTCGCCGCGGCCACCAGCGGGCCGGCCCGCCACTTCGGGCTGACCGACCGTGGCCGCATCGCTGGCGGGCTGCGTGCCGATCTTGTCCTCGTTGAGGGTGATCCCACCCGGGACATCACCGCCACCAGCGACATCGTCGACGTCTGGCGCCGCGGCGTCCGCCAGCCGCGATAGCCGCTCACGGAGCGAAGGACGCACATCATGACGTGGACGCGTTGGCCTTGTCGCGGGCCGCCCGCGCACGGATCTGGCCGGTCTCCTGAATCGAGTTGACTTTGGTGGGGGTGGACGTGCTGAAGCCCTCCCAGACGGACTGTCAGCGTCCGCTCCGGGAGGGCTTGCCAGCGGAGGTAGTGGTCAGGTGATGATGGAGCCGGGGGAGTAGAACGTTCCTCTGAGCGGAGGAGAGCCGCCCTTCCACGTCACCGTGGCCGCCATCACACTTTGGACGTGGCCGGAAACTCCGTTAAAGGGCACGCGGTGACTGCAGGTCGTAGATGCGCCAAGAGCCACCGGGCAGGTGTTCACCGGGGCGAGGATGACGCCGTGCTGGGCAATGCCGATCTGCATGAAGATGGCGTCGGTCTCGGTCGCCAACTGGCCGTCGTCGGTCCACCGGCAAGCAACGGCCCAGGTGGAACACCTGACGAGCCGTTCGGGCGCTGGCGCGAGGCGGGAAACGAGCCGAACGTAGGCAACCATCCCGACGGTCCTCACCAAGGTCTGGGGCACCACGACCGCTGCGGCCATGTCGTCCGGCCTAGGCCGACGCCTCGCCGAACCGCTGGCGTATCGCCTAGCGGGGTCTGAGTCCGTCGACGACGACGTCCAGCATGCGCTTCAGTTGGGGGCGCTGCTCGGGTGCGCCGGCCACGGAGAGCAAACCGGCGAGGATGCCGCCTACCTCGGCCGGGTTGATGTCGCTGCGCAGCTCTCCTGCTGTGGCGCCGGCCTCGAGCACCATCGCCAGGACCTGCTGGACCTCGTCGCAGACCGGTCCGGTGCCGAAGCGGCCGGAAGCGCTCATGGCGACCAGGGCCTCGCAGATGCCGCGTCGTTCGCCGGCCCAGTCGGCGAATCGGAGCATCCACGCGTGGAGGGCCTGTGCGGGCGGCTCGGTAGCCAGCAGGGTGCGCGCATCTTCGCGCAAGGGGCGGATCTGGTCCCGGTAGACCTCTTCGACCAGATCCTCTCGGGTGGGGAAGTGCCGGTACAGGGTGGCGTTTCCCACTCCCGCGCGTTTGGCGATCGCGTCCAGCGAGATCGCGCGTCCGGATGCGAAGGCTTCGGCGGCCGTGGCGATCAGGTGCTCGCGGTTGCGCTGCGCGTCGGCGCGCAGGGTACTGCGTGGAGGTGTCATGACCTTCGCGATCGTGAGTGTCGGATGAGGCTCGGAAACGATTCGGGGATGTCCCCGGTTCAGTGTACTGTGAGACAACCGGGGAGATCCCCGGTTGTGCGCGGTCATCACCCACTGCTTCAGCGACGAAAGGTCTGCCATGCCTACAGCTCTCATCACCGGGGGAACGACCGGGATCGGCAGAGCGACGGCCGAGCTGCTGCACGCCCGCGGCTACCAGGTCACGGTCACCGGACAGAATCCTCATTCCCTCGCACGGGCACGGTCCGAGCTCCCCGACGACGTGCTCGTCGTCCGATCCGATGCGCGCGTGCTCTCCGACACCGACGCTCTGATGTCAGCCGTCTCGACGCGCTTCGGATCACTGGACCTGCTCTTCCTCAACGCCGGGATCTTCCGTCCGGCACCAGTAGCCGAGGTGACGGAGGAATCGTTCGACGAGCACGCCGATCTCAACTTCAAGGGCCAGTACTTCACCCTCCAAAAGGCCCTTCCCCTCATGAACAACGGTGGCTCGATCGTGCTGACCGTGGGCATCGGGTCCCGTCGCGGCAGCCCTGGCGCCACAGTGGGGGCGGCGACGCGCGGCGCGCTGCTGGCGATGCTGCCCTCGCTCGCGCTCGAACTGGCTCCGCGCAAGATTCGCGTCAACGCCGTGAGTCCCGGGGCCACCGACACCCCGCTGTTCGACAAGCTGGGAGTTCCCCAGAGCGGCCGGGACGCCATGCGCGCGAAGATCCCCTTCGAGCGCTTCGGATCCAGCCAGGAGGTCGCGGAAGCAGTCGCCTTCCTCGCCTCGGACGCCGCCGGCTACATCACCGGCCAGGACATCACCGTGGCCGGCGGCTACGGGCTCGGCGTCTGATGAGTATCCACGGGCCCACGACCGGCCCGCACGCAACACACGTCAGGAACCACACCTCACCGGAGAACACGATGGCGCTCACGCTCGACACCTACCGGCAGCTGGGACGTTCCGGCCTTCGGGTCTCACCACTCGCGCTCGGCGCGGCCACCTTCGGCAACGACTGGGGCTGGGGCACGGAGCAGAACGAGGCGCGGAAACTGTTCGACCTCTACGTCGAGCGGGGTGGGAACTTCATCGACACCGCAGTCACCTACACCAACGGCACCTCCGAGCGCATGCTCGGCGAGTTCGCGCGCAACCGGCGCGACAGTCTGGTCCTTGCGACCAAGTACACGACGCTGCGCCGGCCCGATGACCCCAACTCCGGCGGCGCCAGCCGGAAGAGCCTGTTCGGCGCGGTCGAGACCAGCCTGCGGCAGCTGAACACTGACTATATCGACCTGCTCTACCTGCACGTATGGGACTCCACCACGCCCGTGGAGGAGATCCTGCGCGGCCTGGACGACCTGGTGCGCCAGGGCAAGATTCTCTACGTCGCCATCTCCAACACCCCGGCCTGGCAGATCTCACGCATGCAGACGATCGCCGACCTGCGCGGCTGGTCGCCACTGACGGCGCTGCAGCTGGAGTACAGCCTGGTGGAACGCACCGGAGAGCGTGACCTTCTGCCGATGGCCCAGGAGCTGGGACTGGGAACCGTGCTGTGGTCCCCCTTGGCGGGTGGGGTCCTCACCGGCAAGTACAGCCGCCAGGACTTGACCGCACCAGCGTCCGACCAGAGTGAGAGCGCCCGCAAGTCCTTCAACCTGGCCCTGGGCGGAGTGACCGAGCGCAACCTCGCCATCGTGGACGTCGTCAAGGAGGTCGCGGCGGAACTGGGCCGAACCCCTGCACAGGTCGGACTGGCCTGGACCTTGCACAACCCAGGGGCGACCGCGCCCATCATCGGGGCGCGAACTGTCGAACAGCTGCAGGAGAACCTGGGAGCCCTCGAGGTCGACCTCACCCCGTCCCAGAAGGCGCGCCTGGACGAGGTCAGCGTGATCGATCTCGGCTTCCCCCACGCCATGCTCGCCAGTGACCACATCCGCGTACAGACCCGCGGCGACCTGAAGATCCAGGACCGCCGTTGACGGACGCGCACGGGGGCGGCGAGACCCCCGCCCCCGTGCGCGCGTCGAGGCCCTGTCCTCGTATAGCTACGGCCAGGTGGCGAGTAGCCCTGTGTGGGGTTCTGGGCTGCGGTCTCGGCGGTCTTTCAACGCCGAGGGTCGGCTACGAGGGAGTTGACGCGGTTCTCGTACTCGCGGCGGGCCTTGCGCTGCGCCGGGATCGTCGGAGTGCTGGGATGCCGTCGAGAGGCTGGCAGTGGGCGAGCCCGCGCCCGCGGGCAACGCCTCGGCCGGCCCCCAGCCATGCCGGGTAGCCGTCACGGCTCGATGTCCGGCGCTCAGGAGTCGAGTAGGTGGCCTGTCGTCGCGTCGATGTGGTCGGGGATTTCGTCGTGGCGGTCGCCGACTGTCGGTGTTCCTGTGGGCTCGAACATCAGGATCGCCGCGCCGGCGGGAGCATACGGCCTGTGCTGCGTGCCTCGCGGGACGGTAAAGACCGCGCCCTGCGCAAGCCGGACCGTGCGTTCCCCAGCTGGCTCGCGCAACGAGATGCACAACTCCCCGTCGAGCACCAGGAAGAGCTCATCGGTGTCGTCGTGGACGTGCCAGATGTGCTCGCCCGCCACCTTGGCGACGCGCACGTCGTAGTCATTGACGCGTGCGACGATGCGAGGGCTCCACAACGCTTCGAAGGAGGCCAGGGCCGCACTGAGGGCGATGGGTTCATGGCTCATGAGTGAATCCTTGCCCGTTGAGCATGGTCTGTGTGAGTGCTAGAAATCGCACGTGCCGCAAGAATCCTCGCAGTCCGTCTCGTCGACGCAGCCCCA
>NZ_BOPC01000024.1 GCF_016863555.1 Micromonospora qiuiae
GTGTAGGCGAGCCGGCCGGAGGCGACGCTGCTGGTGACGCCGGTGAGCAGATGCGGCTGGAGATCGGTGGGCGCGTCCACCCCCGGGCCGTACTGCTGGGTGATGACGCCGGTGAAGACACCGGTTCGCGAGCCCCGCAGCGACTCCACGGAGATGCTGGCGCGCTCGAACACCTCCCAGGCGGTTTCCAGCAGTACCCGCTGCTGCGGATCCATCGCGGTGGCCTCGCGAGGGCTGATGCCGAACAGTTCGGCGTCGAACTCGTCGGCGTCGTAGACGAAGCCGCCAAGACGCGTGTACTCCGCCGTACCGGTCGGCCAACCCCGGTCCGTAGGGAACGGGCCGATCGCGTCTGTCCCGCTGGCCACCAGCTCCCAGAGCTGCTCCGGGGTGGTCACGCCCCCGGGAAGCCGGCAACCCATCGCGACCACGGCGATCGGCTCGTCGATCACCGACCGCACGGGTGCTGCCGCGTCGTCCACCGACGCGGCCGCCGGCTGCTGAGAACCGGGCATCTGGTCCAGCAGGTGCTGGGCCAGCGCGGTGACGGTCGGATGCGCGAACACCACCGTGGCCGGCAGCCGCAGCCCGGTAACCGTGGACAGGCGGTTGCGCAGCTCGACGGCCGTCAGCGAGTCGATCCCGAGTTCCTTCAGCGCTCGCCGCGGGTCGATACCATCCGGATCGGGGTGGGCGAGCACGGCGGCGGTGTGATGGCTGACGAGCTCGATGAGGCGCGGCAGCCGCCGCTGCTGCTGCGGCAGCGCCGCGAACTCGGTCGCGAGCCGGCTGCCTGCGTCGGCCGGCCGGACGTCGGGGGTGGCCTGGCGCGCCGGTGCGCCCGCCGGCAGGCGGAGCAGCCCGTGCAGCAGATCCGGTACCGCCGCGCCCGCCGCCGCCTGCTGCCGGGGGCCGGCCAGCTCCAGTCGGGCGGCGAGGACGTGGCCGAGCCCGCTGGCGACAGCCGAGTCGAACAGCGCCAGCCCGTCGCCGGCGGGCATCGGAGCCAGCCCGATCCGGATCATCCGGGCCCGGTCGGCGGCGCCCAACTGCTCGGTCATCCCGCTCGCCGTGGCCCACAGGCCCCAGGCCGTCGACACCGCAGGCAGCCCGAGCGCCCGGCGGTGCTGGGCGAGGGCGTCCATGAACGCGTTACCGGCCGCGTAGTTGGCCTGGCCGGCGCCGCCGAACAGCGCCATCGCCGAGGAGAAGAGGACGAACAGTGAGAGGTCGTGGTCCTGGGTCAGCTCGTGCAGGTGCCACGCCGCGTCCACTTTGATCCTGAGTACCTGTTCGAGCTGTTCCGCTGTCAGTGAGGTGACCGGCGCGTCGGCGAGCATTCCGGCCGCGTGGACCACGCCGGTGAGCGGGTGCTCGGCGGTGGTGCGCGAGATCACCTCGGCCAGGGCCGCCCGGTCCGCCACGTCGCACGCCTCGACCACCGCGGTGGCGCCGAGGCCGCCCAGCCGGGAGACCAGATCGGCGACATCGGCTCCGGCGGCACCGGACCGGGACAGCAGCACGAGCCGCCGCACACCGTACGCCTGGACCAGGTGCTCGGCGATGAGCCGGCCGATCATCCCGGTGCCACCGGTGATCAGTACCGTGCCTTCCGAGTCTGGCGGGGTGGGCAGGGTCAGCACGAGCTTGCCCGTGTGCCGGCCCTGCTGCAGGAGACGGAAGGCGTCGCCGGCCTGCGCGACCGGATAGGTGGCGACCGGCGAGGCGCGCAGCGCCCCGTCCACCAGGAGCGCGGCAACCTCCGCGAGCATCTCGCCGAGGCGGGCGGCGTCGAGGTCGAACAGGTCGAACGGCTGGTAGGTCAGGCCGGGGTGGGCCGCGTTGATCTCGTCGACGTCCCGGATGTCGGCCTTGCCGATTTCGATGAACCGGCCACCCGGGCCCAGCAGGCGCAGCGACGCGTCGATGAGCTCGCCGGTGAGGCTGTTGACCACCACGTCCACGCCCTGTCCGGCGGTGGCGGTGTGGAACCGCTGCTCGAATTCCGCGGTCCGGGAGCTCGCCAGGTGCTCGTCGTCGAAACCGTCCTCGCGCAGCAGCGCCCACTTGCTCGGGTGGGCCGTGGCGAACACCTCGGCGCCGAGGTGGCGGGCCAGCTGGGTGGCGGCCATGCCGACGCCGCCCGCAGCGGCGTGGATCAGCACCCGCTCGCCGGGGCGGACCGCCGCGAGGTCGACGAGTGCATGGTAGGCGGTCAGGAAGACTGCGGGAATGGCAGCCGCGCGCGACCAGTCCCAGGCGTCCGGTACCGGCACGGCGAGCCGGTGGTCGGCGACGACGACGCCACCGATGCCACCGCGGAACAGGCCCATCACGCGGTCTCCGACGGCGATGCCGGTCACTTCGGGGCCGACCTCGGTGACGACGCCCGCCGCCTCGCAGCCGAGCTGCTCCGGCTCCGGGTACGTGCCGAGCGTGATGAGTACGTCGCGGAAGTTGATGCCGGCCGCGCGAACGTCGATCCGGATCTCGCCCTGCCCGAGGGGACGAGTCGCGTCGGCGTACGGGACGAGGGCGAGGCCGTCGATGGTGCCGGCGGCGAGGACCTCCAGCCGCCACGGCGAACGGTCCGCGGGCGCGGTGAGCGTGGGCGCCACCGCCAATCGAGGAACGTACGCCACCCCCTCACGGACGGCGCCACGCCGGTGGCCGGCGGCGAGGAGACGGCGGACGAATCGCTCGGCCTCGCCCGGCCGGTCCTGGTCGACGATTACCACGCGGTCCGGGTTTTCGGTCAGGGCACTGCTCGCCAGCGCCCAGACGGCGGCATGGGCCGGGTCCGGAGGCTCGGCGGTGGCGTTGGTGGTGACGACGGCCACGGTCGCGGTGCTGTCCGGATCGGCCAGCTGGGCCTGGATGGCCTCCAGCGCGTGTCGGACGGCCCGGTGGGTGGCGCCGACCGGGTTGCCCTGGTCAGCGGCGGGAGCGAACACGATGGACAGCTCCGCGGCGTCGCCGTCGGTGGTCTCCGGGCTGGTCGGGGCGGGCAGCGGTTGCCAGGTGAGGCGGTGAAGCGGTGGCGTGACACCCGTGGCGCTGGCGCGGAACATGAGGGACGCGGTCAGCACGATCTCGCCGGCGGCGGTGACGGTGAGGTCGAAGGTGTCCGGGCCGGTACGGCGGGCGTGCAGGTCGACAGCGGTCAGTGGTTCGGCGGCCGGCCGGCTGCGGACGTCGCTGAAGGCCACCGGCAGGTTCCGGCTGCCGGGTGCCTGCGTGAGCAGCGTGAGCAGCGGGTGCAGCGTGCCGTCGAGCAGCGCCGGATGGATGGCGTACCCGCTGGCGTCGAGGGAGCCGGCCAGCTGCGACCGGACCCAGGTGTCCGCGCCGTCGGTGTGCGTCTGGGTGGCGTTGCTGAACGCCGGCCCGTACCGGTAGCCGAGATCGGCCAGCTGCGGGTAGAGGTCGGTGGGCACCGGCGCCAGGGTGGCCGGAGCAGGGGGCGCGACCGGCCTTTCCGCTGGTGGGGTGGCGCTGAGGGTGCCCGTGGCGTGCAGGGTCCAGCCTCGGTGCCCGACCGGCTGGGCGTGGATGGTGAGCTGGCCGGTTCGGCCGCTGACCGTCACCTGCAGGTCGGTCGGTTGGTCGACCGGAAGCGGGCTGAGCAGCGTCAGCTCCGCGACGTACGGGGTCTCGGTGTGCCCGGCAGCGTGCACGGCCAGCTCGAGGAAGGCGGTGGCGGGCAGCAACGGGGTGGACTCCACCACGTGGTCGGCGAGCCACGGTTGGGCGGCCGGGTCCACCCGGCCGGTGAGAAGCAGAGTGTCGTCCTGTTCGGCCAGCCAGGTCACCGACTCCAGGAGCGGGTGAGGCTTCTTGCCGGCGTGGCCCGCGCTTGCCGCCGTCAACCAGAAGGTCTGGTGTTCGAACGGGTAGGTGGGCAGGACCGAGACGGCCTGGTTGCCGGTTCGGGGGAAAGGATCGGCCGGCAGGCTGTCCCAGCTGATCGGGACGCCGTGGGTGTGTGCTTGCACGATCGCCGTCGTCAGATCGCCCGCCGTACCCTGGCCACGACGCAGCGACGGCAAGGCAGCGGCGTCCGGAGCCGTGCCCAGGACCGGCGTGGTCAGCACCGGGTGCGGGCTGACCTCGATGTAGATGGTGTGGCCGTCACGGTACGCACGGTCGACGGTCTGCTGGAAGCGCACCGGGTTGCGCAGGTTTTGGTACCAGTACTCGGCGACGAGCTCGGTGGTGTCCACCGGCTGGCCGCTCAGCGTGGAGTAGAAGGTGGTGTGCGCCGGCTCGGGCGTGATCTGGGCGAGCACCCGCGCGAGTTGGTCGCGCAGCGGCTCCATGTGCGGCGTGTGCGACGCGTAGTCCACGTCGATGCCGCGGGCGTGTACACCGTCGGCCTGGCACTCGGCGAGGATGGCGGCCACCTCGTCGGCCGGGCCGGCGATCACGGTCGAGCTCGGACCATTCATGGCGGCCACGTGGACCGCGGGGTACTTGGTCAGTCGCTTCGCGGCCTGCTGGGCGGTGAGCCCGACCGAAGCCATGGTCCCGGTGCCGGCGAGCTGGCGCAGTGCCTGGCCGCGCAGCGCCACCACCCTCGCCGCGTCCTCGAGGCTCAGCGCGCCGGCGATGTAGGCGGCGCCGATCTCACCCTGCGAGTGCCCGAGCACCGCGTCCGGCTGGACACCGGCGGCCGCCCAAAGCTTGGCCAGGCCGGTGGTGATCGCGAACAGCGCTGGCTGCAGCACGTCCACCCGGGTCAGCAGCCCATTGGTGTCCGTAGTCAGCACCTCGACCAGATCCCAGTCGATCCACCTGGCCAGGGCCTGCTGGCAGGCGGCGATGTGCTCGGCGAACAGCGGGGACTCCCGCAGCAGGTCGGCCGCCATCCCGGTCCACTGGCTGCCCTGGCCGGGGAAGACGAAGACCACCTTGCCCTGCAGGGCGGTGCCGGTGTGCAGGTTGTCCGCCGGCTCCCCATCGGCCAGCGCGCGGAGGCCAGCCAGCAGCTGCTCGGTGTTTTCGCCGGTGACCGCCGCCCGGTACGGCAGAGCCACGCGGCCGGTGGCCAGGACAGCGCCGACCGAGCCGGCATCCCAGCAGTCATCTTCAGAAAGATGCGCGTGCAGCCGGCCCGCGTGGGTCGCCAACGCCTTGGGCGTCTTGGCCGATACCAGCCAGGCCGTGCTCCCTGCGGTGAAGGGCGGCACCGCGGGCTCAGCGTCGGCGGGCGTGGCCGGTGCCTGCTCCAGGATCAGGTGGGCGTTGGTACCGGAGATGCCGAAGGACGAAACCGCCGCGCGTCGCGGCCGTTCCCGTTCGGGCCACGTCTGGTGCTCGGTGAGCAACCGGACGGCCCCGCTGCTCCAGTCCACGTGAGGGGTTGGCGCGTCGACGTGCCGCGTCTTGGGCAGCAGACCGTGACGCATGGCCTGCACCATCTTGATGATGCTGGCGACACCGGCGGCCGCCTGGGTGTGGCCGATGTTGGACTTGATCGAGCCGAGCCACAGCGGCTCCTCGGCGGAACGGTGCGCGCCGTACGTGGCGAGGACGGCGTGGGCCTCGATGGGGTCGCCCAGCTTGGTTCCCGTACCGTGCGCCTCCACGACGTCCACCTCGCCGGCGCTCACCCTGGCGTCGGCCAGCGCGCTGCGGATGACGCGTTGCTGGGACGGCCCGTTCGGTGCGGTCAGCCCGTTGCTGGCGCCGTCGTTGTTGACCGCCGAGCCGGCGATCACCGCCAGCACCGGGTGGCCGTTCGCGCGCGCGTCAGAGAGCCGCTCGAGCAGGAGTACGCCGACTCCCTCGCCCCAGCCGGTGCCGTCGGCGCCCGCGGCGAACGCCTTGCACCGGCCGTCCGGAGCCAGGCCTCCCTGCGCGCCGAACTCCGTGAAGATGCCCGGTGATGACATCACCGTCACGCCGGCGGCGAGAGCCAGCTCGCATTCGCCGTTTCGCAGTGCCCGGCCGGCTAGGTGTACCGCCACCAGCGAGGACGAGCAGGCGGTGTCCACGGTGACGGCCGGTCCCTCGAAGCCGAAGGTGTACGCGATGCGCCCGGAGGCCACGCTGCCGGTGGTGCCGGTGAGCATGAAGCCGGCGTGCCCGCCGGTGGAGTCGGCCAGCCGCGGTCCGTACTCCTGCCCCATCGCGCCGACGAACACGCCGACCGGGCGCGCTTTCCACTGTGTGGGGTCGATTCCGGCCCGTTCGAACACCTCCCACGACGTTTCCAGCAGCAGTCGCTGCTGCGGATCCATCGCCACGGCCTCGCGGTGGGAGATGCCGAAGAATCCGGCGTCGAACACGCCGGCGTCGGACAGGAAGCTACCCACCGAGACGCCTGCGGCCGAGACCACGGCCGGCACGTCCCAGCCTCGGTCCCTGGGAAGCTCCGATGCCGTCTCGCCACCGGCCACGACCAGGTCCCACAGCCCTTCCGGCGAGACCACCCCACCGGGGTACCGGCACGCCATTCCGACCACGGCCACGAGGTCGTCGGTGTCCGCGGGTGGGGTGGCGACGGCCGGATCCACGGCACCGGCTGGCTTCGCCTCGGTCGACATGAGGCCAAGCAGGTAGGCGATCAGGCGTTCCACGGTCGGGTAGTCGAACACCAGGCCCGCCGCCAGCCCGACGCCCAGCTCCTCGCCCAGCCGGTCGGCGAACTCGACGGCCAACCATGAGTCGAAGCCCAGATCTTTGAACGACAGGCTGACATCCACATCGGACTCGTCGAGGTCGAGTACCGCCGCGACGTGAGAGATCACCATGCCGGTCAGGTGCCGGCGACGCTCGGCGGCCGGCAGGGCGGACGGGCTCGTCACCTGGCTGGGGGAGCGGGTCGGCTCGCTGGCGGCACGCGCGTCCGAGGCCGCCGGCTCCTGCTGAGGCGGCGTCCAGTAGCGGCGCCGCTCGAACGGGTAGGTGGGCAGATCGACGGTGTCCGCCCGGCCACCGAAGACAGCGCTCCAGTCGATCGCCGCGCCGCTGACGAAGGCCTCCGCCAAGCCGGTCAGGAGGTGCTCCAGTCCGCCTTCGCCGCAGGACATTTCCACCGACCGGCCCGCTCCGTCCTCGTGGCCCGTCGCCGCGTTCACCGCGTCCGCGAACCTGTCCTGAGCGTGCGGGTGGTCGAGCCAGTAGCCGGCCCCAAGCTCGGCGGCGTCCAGACGGCCGCCGGTCGCCGGGGAGAAGAACGAGACGGTTGTGGGCTGCGGCGTAATGCCATCGAGCCCCTGCCCGTCACCAGCCTTGAGCGGCCGGGACCGCAGTACGACCACGCGCGCCGCGTCGTCCAGCGACAGCAGGCCCGCGGCACACGCCGCCGCGATCTCTGCGCGCGCGTGGCCGACCACCGCGTCCGGCCGCACGCCGTAGTGCCGCCACAGGCCGACCAGCGCCACCTGCACCGCGAACGACACCTGCTCCGCGACGTCCGTCCGGCTGACATCAGGCGCGTTGGCTACGCCGGCCAGCACATCCACCGGCGACCAGCCCGACCAGCGGGCGACCGCCTCCGCGCTCTCATCCAGCAGGCTCGCGAACACCGGCGACTCGGCCCGCAGCTGGGCTACCGGCTCCATCGGGTCCGCGGTCGCGTCCGGGAAGACGAACACGGTGCCGCCGCGCTTGCGTTGCCCGGAAACGAGTCCGGTGGTGGGTGTACCGCCGGCCAGCCCGGCCAGCCCGCTCAGCAGCTCGCCCGCGTCACGCCCAAGGACCACCGCGCGGTGGGCGAAGGCGGTGCGCGTCGTCGCCAGGGACCATCCGACGCCGACCAGGTCCAGTTCCGCCTGACCGGTCAGATGGTCGGTCAGGTTGGCGGCCTGTGCCGCCAGCGCCTGTTCGGTGCGCCCGGAAACCACCCAGGGCAGCAGGGGCCCGGCCGACGGAGGCGATGCCGCCGCAGCGGTGCCGTGCCTGCGCCGGCGCGTGGCGGCGCGGGCGGACCCATCCGGCGGCTCCGCCACCACCAGGTGGCAGTTCGTGCCGCCCATGCCGAAGGACGAAACGCCTGCCAGGCGCCGCTCGGCGGGCAGCTCCACCAGGTCCGTGGCCACCCGTAGGCCGAGCTTGCCCAGGTCGATGGCCGCGGGCGGCCGATTGAAGTGAAGGGACGGCGGGATGACGCCCCGGGAGACCGACAGCACGGCCTTGAGCAGACCGGCAGCGCCAGCGCCGCCCTCCAGGTGTCCCACGTTCGTCTTCACCGAACCGACCACCAGCGGGTCGTCCGCGGCGCGGCCGAAGACCGCGCCCAGCGCGGCAGCCTCGATCGGGTCTCCGACCCGGGTACCCGTGCCATGCAGTTCAACGAACCCGACCCGGTGCCGGTCCACGCCGGCCGCCGTGTACGCGGCCCGCAGGACTTCCTCCTGACCCGCGGCTGACGGCACGGTCAGACCGACGCCTGTCCCGTCGTGGCCAACCGCTCCGCCGAGCAGGACCGCCCAGACCCGGTCCCCGTCCGCGATGGCCGAGGACAGCCGCTTCAGCGCGAAGACGACTCCCCCCTCGCCACGGACGTACCCGTCGGCGGCTTCGTCGAAGACGTGGCATCGACCCGAAGCGGACAGGCCGCCGAACTCGGCGGAAATTCGACCGACCACATCGGACAGCATGAGGTTGACGCCACCGGCCAGGGCGAGGTCGCAGGCGCTGGAGCGCAAACTTTCGCAGGCCAGTTGTACGGACACCAGGGACGAGGACTGGCCCGAGTCCACCACGAGGGACGGCCCTCGCAGCCCGAGCACATAGGATGTCCGATTGGCGATTAGGCCGCGATTGGTGCCCGTCATCGTGTGGGAGCCGATCGGCGCGCCGCTACCAGTGAGTGTGACCTGGGCGAACTCGTCCCATACCGAGCCCACCCAGACGCCCACCCGGCGGCCGGTAAGGACGGATGGCACCACCCCGGCGTCTTCGAGTGCCTCCCAGACCAGCTCCAGCACAAGCCCCTGGCGCGGGTCCATTTCAGCCGCTTCTCGCGGGGAGATGCCGAAGAACCCGGCGTCGAACTGATCGAGGTGGGGCACGAAGCCACCGACGGCGTTCGATCCCAGTAGACCTGCCCGATCATCGGGTACGGGGCGCACCGCGTCCACGCCGTCCACCAGGACGCGCCAGAAGCCGTCGACTCCGCTCCCGCCAGGAAGCCGGGCACCGATGCCGACTACGGCAACCGGCTCCCCAGCCGTGATTGGCGAGCGCTGCGTCCCTTGGTTCATCACCGTCGCGCCTCCAAAATCAAGCTTGCCCGCGCGACCTCGACACGCGGGCGCGCTGAGGATCGATCGTCGAACCCGGCACTTAAGGCCGTCTTGACGGCAGCTAAAGCGCCGTACAGCGCGGCACACACGGATGAACAGGTGGTGGTGTAGGGGAGGGCTAGGGGTTCAGCGCCAGGCCGTGCCCTTCATACGCTCCTAATGTGAAGGACACGTGGGTGTACCGGCGGCCGTCATCGGTGGCGCGAATGCGTTTGTTCTGCCTGCCACACGCTGGCGGCACCGCGGCCGCGTACGGCAGTTGGCACGGCGAGTTCCCGGAGGAAATTGAGGTCTGCGCTGTGGAACTGCCCGGCCGCCGTGCCCGGCTACGCGAGCCGCTGATCCGCCGGGTCAAGCCGTTGGTCGCCGCGATCGCCAGCGGCCTCAAGCCGCACCTGGATCTGCCGTACGCCTTCTTCGGCCACAGTTACGGTGCTCTGCTCGCCTTCGAGCTGCACCATCACCTGCTCGGCGAGGGGCACGGCTCGGGGCCGCGAGCACTTTTCCTCAGCGGAGCGTCGGCGCCGCACATGCCGCGCGCCAATCCACCGCTGTCCCACCTAGACGATGAAGCGTTTGTGCAGGAACTGCTCGGTTACGGCGGCATCCCTGACACGCTCGTGGGCGAGTCGGCCGTGATGCAGATGTTCGTGCCGGTGCTGCGCGCGGATATCGAGGCGTTCGAACACTACGTCCCGAGCCCGCGCGACCTGATCGACTGCCCGGTGTACCTCTATGGCGGAGATCGTGACCACCTGGCGGCGCCGGCCCAGGTGGCCGCGTGGCGCGAGCTTGTTGCCGGCCCGGCGCCGCTTGAACTCTTCCCAGGTGGTCACTTCTACCTGCAGGAGCACCGCGCCCTGCTCACCGCTTCCATCGCGCGGCGACTGGGCCGCTGCCTCCATCCGCGCCCTATGGTGGCGACCGGCTAGCGACAGAAATTCGCACTTGGTGGCCATGCCCGTCGTGCCGGTGGGCTGCCGAAGCACTACTAGGGAGCGGTCTTCACGAGCACGTCCTGGACCAGCTTGATGACGGCTGGCGCCTGGTCGACGAGGTAGAAGTGGCCGCCGGGCAGTACGCGCAAATTGAAGTCTGCGCCGGTGTGGTCGCCCCAGGCCTTCGCGTCGGCGATGCTGACCCGTGGATCAGCATCGCCGACGAGGGCCGTGATCGGGCAGGTCAGCTCCTGTCCGGGCTGGTGCCGGTACGACTCGATCGCCCGGTAGTCGCTCTTGATGGCAGGCATGATCATTTCGAGCATCTCGGCATCGCTCAGGATGCTCGAGTCGGTACCGTTCAGCAGCCGCAGCTCCGCGATCACGCCTCCTTCGTCGTGCTCGTGGACGCGCTCCAGGCGCTGTATCGACGGTGCGCGGCGGCCCGACGCGAACAGGTGGCGCAGCACAGTCCCGTCGCGTTCCAGCCGCCGTGCCACCTCGTACGCGAGGATCGCGCCCATGCTGTGGCCGAAGAACGCCAGCGGCCGGTCGGTCATCGTTCGCATCGCCCAGAAGATGTTGTCCGCCAGCTCGCGGATGTCCTCCATCCTGCGCTCCAGCCGGCGGTCCTGCCGGCCGGGATACTGGATGGCGAAGACCTCCAACGCCGGTGAGACCTTGGCGGAAAAAGGTGTATAGAAGCTCGCTGAGCCGCCAGCGTGCGGGAAGCAAACCAGCCGGGTGGCGTCCGGCACCGCGGAGTGGAAGCGGCGAACCCAGTCTTCGTGGGTGCCAGCGTCTGTTTTCATGGATTGTTCCTCACTTCCGGCTTACGCGGATCCACGGGGTGATGTTCCTCAACTGGCAAGGAATTTCGCTGGTGTCGCGTATAGGACATCGAAGGTGGAACCGCCGCGATGCGTTTACTTCCCCGAAAACGAGGAACCGAGTGAACCTTACGGCGGTGCCCCGGCGCTGGGAACCCCAGATTTGGACACCCCTATCCTCCTCGACCCCGGTGAGGAGTGGACCAATAGGGGTACATACCCAATTGATCGATCGGTAGCCTACGGGTCGCAGTCGCCATTCGCACGATACGGGGGACAGGCTGTGACGGTAGAGAAGGCAGTAGCGTACGATCTGCTGTCGAGCTGCCGCGCCGGAAAAGGCATGCTGACGCTGGTCAGTGGCCCGGTCGGTTGTGGCAAGAGTGAGTTTCTACGTCAACTCAGGGAGTTGGCCGTCGATGAAGGCATGTGCGTGCTGCATGCCACCGGCTCCCAGAGTGACTGGTCGCCTCCGCTGGGAGCGGTCCGCCAGCTCTTCGACGGGCCCGACCTGCCGGAGGGCTTGGCCGCGCGGGCGGCGGTATTGATCGACGGCGCGCTCGATCTCGCTCGCTGCGGCGTCGAGCTCGATCCGGCCGACTCGCCACCGGTGGAGCTCCGTCAGGGCCTGACCAGCGAGCTCATCGAGCTGTCGTCAGCCGGCCGCCGGCCGGTCGTGGTCACCGTCGATGACGCGAATCTCGCCGATCCGGCTTCGTTATGGTTTCTGCTCCACCTGGGACGCCGGGTACGGCAAGCGGCGATAACCATCGTGCTCACCGAGACGGCCGGCCAGCGGCCGCTCAACCCGCTGCTGCGGGCCGAGTTGCTCAGCCAGCCACACGCGCGCCAGCTGCGCATCGGGGCACTGGGCCCGGCCGCTGTCGCCGCCCTGCTGAGCCACCGCCTGGCCGCGCCGGTGAGCGCCGAGCTTGCCAATGAGTACCACCAGCTCAGCGGCGGCAACCCGGTGCTGGTGAACGCGTTGGTCGATGACCATCTGCGGGCGGTCCGACGCGGTCCGGAGCTGGTGGTCGGCGACGCCTATGCCCAGGCCGTGCTCACCTGTATGCACCGCGGCGGCGTCCCACTGGTCCGGCTGGCCCGGGCGGTCGCGGTGCTGAACGAACCGGCCGGATCCGCGGTGGTCGCCGAGATCATCGATCTCGACATCTGGTCCACTGTCTTCGCTACGTGGGCTGCCGAGACCGCCGGCCTGCTGCACGATGGTCATTTCCGGCATCAGCGGGCGCGGATGGCAGTGCTCAACGGGATGATGCCGGAGGAACAGCTGCGGCTCCGCGAACGGGCGGCGGAGGCGCTGCACACGAGCGGTGCCCCGGCGACAGCGGTGGCCCGGCAGGTGCTCAGCGCAGTCCAGCTCGGTGGCGCCCACCAGTACCAGCCGCGGTGGCTGGTGCCGGTTCTGGTGGAGGCGGCCGAACGCGGGCTGCAGCAGGATGACACGAGGTTCGCCCTGGACTGCCTACGCCTGGCCGAGAAGGTCTGCGTCGACGAGGACGAACGCCTGACGATCCTGTACCTGGCACTGCGCGGCCACATGCGGCTCGACCCGTCCAACGGGCAGCCCTGTGTCGCCGAGTTGAGCGAGGCGGTCCGGCGAGGGCGGCTGACCGGGCGCCGGTCGCTGCTGCCGATCTTCAGCCTTCTGTGGTACGGCCGCACGAGCGAGGCGCTGGATTTGCTCAGCTACGTGGCGAGGGTGACCGTGGGCAACTCGGACACCGCCCTTGCGGTTTTCAGCACGGCCGCTCAGGTGTGCTACGTGTACCCGGACGCTGTCGCCAAGCTGCGCGCCGAGCTGGAGCCGGTGAAGTCGACGAGCGCGACGTTCGCGGCCCGCGAGGCATGCTTGCGGGCGGCTGCCGTGGTGGACGCGATGTCCAGCGGCTATACCGACCGGGCCTTGGCCGACGCCGAGCGGATCCTGAGCCAGTCGAAGCTCGACGACGCGACGTTCGGGCCGATCTGGTCCGCGTTGGAGACGCTGATGCTGGCGGAGCAGCTGGAGCGGGCCGCGCACTGGTGCGACGCGCTGCTGCGCACGGCGGAAGCCTGCCGCGCACCGACCTGGCAGGCGCTGTTCTCCGCGCGTCACGCCATGATCAGATTCTGGCAGGGTGATCTGCGGAGGGCCGAGGAGGACGGGCACCGCTCGCTGTCGTTGCTGAGTGTCAAAGACTGGGGCGGCATAATCGGCCTCCCGCTCGCGGTCCTGGTGCTGGCCAACACGGCCAGCGGCCGGTATGACCTCGCCGCGAGGTACCTGCGCGTTTCGGCTCCGGACGCGATGGCGCATACCCAGGTCGGCATGGTCTACCTGCGCGCGCGGGGGCGGTACCACCTGGCGCGGGGTGACCTCTCGGCCGCGATGAACGACTTCGAAGTGTGCCGGGAGCGGGCCCTGAGCTGGAGGCGGGACCTACCTGGCCTGATCCCATGGCGCAGCGACATGGCGGAGGCACTGGTCGCCATGGGGCAGCCGGCTCGGGCCCGCGAACTGCTCCAGGAGCAGATGACGATGCTGGGCCGGTACAGCACGCGCACCCGGGGAGTCACGCTGCGGGTCCTCGCCTCCGCCAGCCGGGGAGAGGACCGGCCGACCATCCTGACAGAAGCGGTGGAAGCGTTGCAGGCCTGCGGCGACAGGCAGGAGTTGGCGCGCGCGTTGGCCGATCTGGGCAGCGTGCAGCACGCGCTCGGCGAGTACAGCCAGGCGCGCCTCACGATGCGCCGTTCGCACCACATCAGCTTCGCGTACGGCCATGGCGGCCACGGGCACGACGACGTGGCCGGTAAGCAGACGTTGACCCTCGTGCGAGGGCTCGGCGAGCAGGTGGGTGCGATCGCGCTCAGTGAGGCGGAATGCCGGGTGGCCGCGCTGGCGGCGCGTGGCGAAACCAATCGCCAGATCGCCCGCAAATGCAGCATCACGATCAGCACTGTCGAGCAGCACTTGACCCGCGTGTACCGCAAGCTCGGCGTGCACGGACGGTACGACCTGGCCGGTGCGTTCGAGCAGATGATGCGCGAGCCGGCCTGACCGTCCGGAGACTTCCACCGGCGGGTGTTACCGCGACGTGGGATCCGACGGATCCGTGTGCAGCCAAGACGGCAACTCGGTGCGTCGGGTGACCCGCAGCTTGCGGTACACCCGCGTCAGGTGCTGCTCGACCGTGCTGACGGTCAGATAGAGCCGCTGTGCTATCTCCCGGTTGGTATGCCCGCGTGCGGCCAGCCCCGCCACCCGCCGCTCCGCCTCGCTGAGCACTGCGGTGCCGTCCGGGCCGGTGAGGCTGGGGAGCATGGGCATCGGCAGGGCCGTGGGCGACTGGAACTTGAGCGCCGCGAGCAGTGCTTGCGCGCCACACTGCCGCGCCAGCTGTGCGGCGGATCGCTGGGCTGCCCGGGCCGGGTCCCGCTCGCCGAGCTTCTGCAACGCGAAGCTCAGCTCCGCCAGGGCGTACGCGATTTCCAGCCGGTCCGGAGTGGAGCGCAGCAGGCGGACCGCCTCCCGCAGGACCGCTACCCGCTCGTGCGCCTCCAGCGCGCCGGAGAGGACTCGCAGGCAGATGCCACGCAGCCGGACGGACTCCTCGCCAAGCCGCCGCAGCTGATCATGAATCAACTCCTGGCACCTTCGAGTCTGACCCAGACGCAGGTACGCGTGCGCGGCGTCGACCCGCCACAGCAGCAGGTCCGGTAGATCCAGGTTCCATGCGAGCATGGTTTCACCGCAGGCATGGAAGTCGTTCAGCGCCGTGTGCACGCGGTTCGTCGCGAAGTGGTACTTGCCGCGGGCGTGCAGATACTTCAGACCAAACGGTGTGTCGAACACACCTGGAGTGATCGGCAGGCTCAGGTGGTGGGCTGCCGTTTCGTAATCACCGGCTTCACTCGCCGCGCGGACGATCGTCGCGATCGGCCATCCGACAGCGACGCCCCAGCCCGCCGACGGCAGCTCGGTGAGGCCGTGGCGGGCGAGTTCGAGCGCCTCGGTCAGGTCGCCCCGCAGCAATGCCGCCTCCGCCCGGGCAGCACTGGTCAATACCCGCCAGATCCGTGGGTCGCACGCCTTCACCTCTCTCGCCAGTGATTCGGTCCACTGGGGCAGGCCCTCGCGCCGGTCGGTGAAGGCGAGGGTGTGTACGGCGCCGAACACCGGGCCCAGCGACTGGTCGTCCTGCCGGCAGCCGCGCAGCACCTCGACGGCTGCCGTCGGCGCGTCAGTGTCCGGCGACGGATTGCCGTCGCCATCGCGCATGCCGCCGGTGCGCCGGCCGACCCAGGTCCGGCTGATTTCGGCGGCCCGACCGGGATACAGATAGATCAACGAAGTCAGGATTGTTTGCAGCCGGTGGTCTGTCGCGGCATCGGGCTCCTCGAGCGTGGCGAAGACGTTCGCGACGTCACCGATGCGGCCGTGCCACAGCAGATAGTTGATCGTCGCGATCGTGTCGCGGCCGGCAAGTTGCCGATCGCGCACCCCGCTTACGAGCTCGGGCAGGTGCTGGATCACCTCGGCCGGATCCCGCCACCACTTGACCCGGGCCAGCATGGCGGTGGTCTCGGCTCGCTGTTGGTCGGCAAGGTCGCCGGCGAACGCCGCCCGCAGGCAGGCCAGGGCACCGTCGGTGTCACCACCCGCCAACGCCCGTTCGGCCGCCTCACGCAGCGTCGGCGCCACCCAGGCGGCGTCTATTCGATCCGCCTCGGTCAGGTGGCGGGCCACCACGGTCGCCGGCCTCCCCTCCTGCTGCCACAACTTGGCGACCCGGGCATGCATCGCCGCTCGCTCCTCGGGCAGCATGCTGGCGAGTACCGCGGCCCGGGCTCCGGCGTGGCGGAACCACCCGTCGCCCAGCAGCCCGGAGCAGTTGAGCAGGTGGATAGCACGCGTCGCCAGGTCACCGTCCATTCCGAGCAGTCGCGACAACGTCACGGGTTCGATCCGTTCCCCGATGACGGCCAGCCCTCGAGCCACCTGCCGCGTCTCCGGCTCCTGCCGGAACAGGCAGCTCGCCACAGCATCGGCGAAAGCTTCGCCGACGACCACCTCGCCGGCCTGCACCATGCCCGCCCGCCGCAGGTCGTCCACCAGCGCCCGCAGCAGGAGGGGATTGCCGCCGGTGACGTCGCGTAGCCGCGGCGCCAGGTCGGACGGGGCATCGGGCTCGCTTTGGCGAATCAGGTCGGCGACCATCTCGACCGGTAGCGGCTCGACCTGAATTCGATGCATCTGTAGGCCGTGCAGCAACTCGGTGCGGGAGAGTGCCGACGCCGCCCGCAACTGGTTGGCCTCGACGAACAGCATGAGCACCCGGGCCGAATGGGCGCGGCGAGCGAGGTAGGCGAGGCACCGCAAGGAGGCGTGATCGGCGAAATGAGCATCGTCGATGGCGACCACCACGGGTTTCCGCTCGACCAGCTCGCACAGCGCCGCGCGCAGGCTCTGCATGAGGGTGGGTACGTCGGGCGCTCCACTCCAGGGCGCCGATCCGCTCGCCAACAGGTCGCTCACTTGTTGGCTGACCTCGGCGGGGAGATCAGGGCTGGCCGCCAGCTGATCCACTACGCCGAGTGGGACGTCTTGTTCATAGCGTGAGCCGCTCGCGCTGAGCACGACCGCGTCGGACAACGCCCGGTGGTCAAGGAAGCGCTGCAACAGTGCTGTCTTACCGCTGGCGGCCGGGCCATTCATCACGGCCAGGCCGCCTTTGCCTTCGAGGCATCCTGAAAATAGTTCACTTAGACGTCGCAGTTCGTTACGTTCCCCGGTCGCCCCCGTAATCGACGCCATGGTTTTATGCCCTCCCCCCGATCGCGACCGGCAGGATTCGACAACGATGTCGTCCAGTCGGCCGCAGAGGTTGTCCCGCTCACGTCTCTGGGGTCAGCCAACCTGCCGCCTCGACAATAGATATCAACCGTTTAGAAGTGCAACCCGGTCGCAATCTACTTCACCTAGTTGAGGATTATATGTACGTATTCAGTTTGAGATGTTCGGCTGCGACCCCGGCCCGGCTCGGCGGCGGGATTCCGGTACGTGCACGTGGCCTGCACGCCCGGGATCCTGCTGACGGCCAAGCAGATCACCGAACAGGCCGTCGCCGCCGGCCATACCGGTCCTGCAATCCGGGGGCGGTGGCCTGCGGCCGCGAGCAGGACCCCGCCCGGCCGCGACGGCAAGCCGCCGCAGGCCCGCAAGGACCGGCCGACTACGCCATCCTGCGGTCCTGCCTGTCCACCGCCATCATGGACGGCCTCGACGTGCGCAAACGGCTATTCAGCACCGGGCCGTGATTGTCAAACGACTGCCTCAGGCTGAATACGATTTATCTGTCCGTAGCGCGCAAATTCGGCATGGGGCCATGGTTAAGGACTGGATAAGTCAGGTTCCATGTTGGGCTGGCGGTGTCAGCTATCCGACGGACGTGCCGCAAACTGGCGGAATAGGTACTTTACCCGGAATTTAACCTGATGTCGGCGTGGGATGTTCATCGGGCGAGGGGAAGGGCGCCGCGGTCCATGACCCGCCGTCACGGGGTGATGTCGGGCGGTGGAATCGCTCCGTCCGCTTTTCCGGAATGTGCCGTCGCTCTATTGAGCTCACCCTTCTACTCTGTGTCATCTAATATCACTTCTTTGTAATAGGTGCCGCTTGCCCGCTTGTCGGGCTTCCGGTGCTTCTCGCCCGGCAAGCCGCCTTTCCCGCATATTGTCCACTATATCTTTGGCCCTCGAATATCTAGGGTCGGTAAATGCTGGTTAGGGGTACCCCCTAGCTGGCATCAAAACATTAGCGTCTTGATCAGATGTTAAACCGTCGAAACTTTGTTCATCCTGTTAATCGTCGAGTAGCTCATGGAGGATCAATGAGACCCAAGGTCTTGCGTGCCGGCCTGCTCTCGGGGGCGATCATGTGTGCCTTGCTCCCAGCCGGACCGGCCAGTGCCGCGGCCGCGGTCCTGTCCGCGAGCAGCCGGAGTGTCGACCTGGACTGCGAATTCGTGGTCAGCGTTCAGATCGCTCCTGGAATCACGCCGACACCCCAGCTGAGCGTTTTCGATTCCGGTGGGCTGACGGGACAGGCCACCTGCACGGGAAAGGTGCTCGGCAAGAATGTCACCGGGCCCGGCGCGGTCAGCCTGCGAGCTGAGGAGACGGCGAGTTGCGCACAACTGGAGGGTGGGCATGGCGTATTCACCTTTCGAGTGCCTATCGCCGGAGGATTCGCGTACATCTTTGGGACCTACAACAGCGGTGGCGACGGTATCACCGGTGGCATGACTGGTACCGCCGCAGTCGTCTCCATCGATGCCGGCGACTGCTTCAATACGCCGGTGACCGGGGTGACGACCCGTGCTGAGGTGCATGTCGGTCCGGTCTACTCGTAGCCCCGGTTCGGTCGGATGCCCCGGCGCGGTGCGCACCGCGGCAACCGGTGCCCGGTGGTCGGGTGCCGTTACCGATCTGCCTCGCATGCGATGAGCAGCGGCGGCGGACCCGCGATGCGGTGGGTCCGCCGCGGTGTGGTCCTCGGCGGCGGCAGCCAGCGATGCCGGTGGCGTACCCCGATGATCCAGGTGCTCCGCCGTTGCGCCGGCGCAAGCAGGGCGTCCGGCTCCTCTGTGCTGTCCAGGATGGCGAAGTCCCAGGCCAGGCCGGATGGGGCGAGTACGGCGGCGACATGGGCGAACCGTATGCTTTCCAGCGCGCCGATGTGATTGGTGGGGATGGCATGGCCGGCGGTCGCGAGCATGGCGACCGCTGGAGGGGTACGACGGCGCATCATCACGACCATGAGCGGCACGATGCTTTCCGCGGCGAGCAGCATCGCGTGCCTGACCGTGACGACGCTGCAGTCGCGTTCGTCGACCAGCGCCATGATCCTGACCGCGCTTGGCGGTCCGTGCGGCGCCGGCTGGCGGCGGGCAGCCGGCTTTCTCGCGTCGTCAACCACTGTGGCTCGTCGGGTGCTACTCGGCGATGCGCGTGCGTGTGACCCAGCGATAGACGATGACTTCGCTGTCGGGATGCGGGTAACGCTCGTCGGTGCGCTCGAAGTGTTCGTAACCGCCGCGGTGTTCGACCTTGACCTTGTAGGCGTCAACGCTCGTTAGGCGGAACCGGTCGTCGTCGGGAAGGTCGCTCGGCCCGCCCACGAGCCGGACTCGTCCGACGACACCCGTCTGCAGACGCTCGGTCATGATTAACCTCCGTCCGTGCCAGATAGGCCAGGTGGCTGATGCCAAGCTACGGCGGGTAGCACCTCGGGTCAGCCCCTATCGGCCCCTATGTGGCTCGCCCGGGACGCACCCACCACAGTCCACATCAGACTCCTAGGAGCCGATCACGGAATCACGGTCCGGGGCCCGGACGGCGGCGTCGACCGGGAGGCGCGGCGCGGCTCGGCAATCATCAGGACCCGGCCGGGGCTGAGCGAGGCACGGGCCACCGGCCGCACGACGCTGTCCCGCTCCGGACGGAGGCGGAAGCGGGACATCACGGCGGCGACTGTCATGACGAGTTCGGTCAACGCCATCTCGTCACCGATGCACTTGCGGTTCCCGGCACCGAAGGGCAGCAGGGCCGCCCGCGCGGCAGGTGACGGGTCGCACCAGCGGTCGGGGTCGAACCGCAGCGGATCGGGAAAGATTTCCGGGTCATGATGGCGCTGGTACGGGCTGAACAGCACCGTCGTGCCCCGCGCCACCGGATAGCCAGCCAGTTCGGTGTCGCGCGTCACCGCCCGCGACAACAGCCAGGCGGGCGGGTAGAGCCGCATCGCCTCCGTGACGGCCCGCCGTACCCGTACCAGGTCCGGTAGGTGATCGGAGTCGACCGGGCGTCCGTCGAGGACCGCGTCAACCTCTTCCTGTACGGCGCGTTCGTCGGCGGAGTGGGTGGCGAGCAGGTGGAGTACCCAGGACATGGCGTCGCCGGGTGGCTCTGTCCCACCGATGAGCATCGTCATGACCTGATCGTGGATCTCGTCGTCACGCAGCGCGGCTGTGCCATCGCGGCCGGCGAGTATCGACAGCACGTCACTTAGGTCGCGGCCGGAACGCCGGTGCGCGCGGAGGGTATCGGAGATCACCCGCCGCATGGTCGCCTGGGCCTGCTCGAAACGGCGGTTGGCCCGCACCGGCAACCGGTGCACGAACTCGCCCGGGATGATCATGCGTTGGTACACCCCGCGCATGATCACGGGAAGGGCCGCGACAACGCTGGCCACGGCTGGTTCGGCGAGCTGGCCGCCGAACATCGTCCGGGCCGCCACCCGCAGCGCCAGCGCGTGCATGGCGCGCCCGACGTCGAACGGGTGACCGGCTCGCCACGAGGCGAGTTCCGCCTCCACCTGAGCGCTGATCAACGCCGCGTAGCCCGCCAACCGGTTCGCCGCGAAGGCCGGCTGCACCAGCCGCCGTTGTCGGCGATGCGTGGCGTAGTCGGAGCTGACGAGGCCGTCGCCGACGACCAGCCGGGCCCGCTCGAAGAGCGGACCGCCCTTGTCGAAGGCGCGCGGGTCGTGCAGTACCTGGGACACCGCCGCGCCGCTGCAAGCGAGGTAGGCCGACCTTGGCCCCAGCCGCAGCCGGACCACCTCGCCGATCCCGGTCAGCCCACGCAGGAACGGCAGGGGCCGGTGCCACAACTGCATCGCGTGACCGAGTACCGGCAGTGCTCCCGGTGCCTCGGGCAGGGATCGGGCGTTCATTCTCGACCAGTCCGCATAGGACAGCCAAACGCCAAGGACTGACCATCGGGGGTGGCGACGGCCGACCAGGCGGGAGACGTCCGGCGGGTGAGTGTCATCGGCATCGGGCCGGGGCCGAGCGTCGCCTCGGGTAGGCGCTTACGCCGTTCGCCCGGCACCATCCGCATCGACCAGCGCGCGGTGATGGTGGCGATGAGCAGCATGGCCTCGGTGAGGGCGAAACGGTCGCCGATGCACTTGCGGTTGCCCATGATGAACGGCTGCATCGCCGCCTTCATGACCGTGTCGACCCGCTCGGGCAGCCACCGGTCGGGGTCGAAGCACTCCGGATCGGCGAACAGCTCCGGGTTGTGGTGCAACAGGTATGGGCTGAGGAGGATGACAGTCCCCTTGGGTATCGGATGCCCACCCAGCTCACAGTCCTCGGCGGTCAGGCGGGTGAGCAGCCACACCGGCGGCCGGATGCGCAGTGTCTCGTAGAAGACGCGGTACAGGTAGGGCAGCTGCGCGATGTCGTCGAAGGCCGGTGGGCGGCCAGCCAGCACGGTGTCCACCTCGTCGTGCAGCCGGCGCTCGACCTCCGGGTGCTCGCTGATCATCAAAAGGGTGGAGCAGATCGCGTTGGCCGTCGTCTCCATCCCGCCAGCGAGCAGGGTCATTACCTGCTGGTGGATTTCATACTCGGAGAGTCCTTTGCCGGTGTGCTCATCAGTTGTGTTGATGAGAATCGACATCAAGTCCCCGTGGTCGACTCCCTCGCTGCGGTACTGCTCGATGGTCTCCGCGACGACCTTGCGCATCCGCTCGTGCGCTACCGCGAACTCGCGGTTCTCCCGGGTCGGCAGCTTCTCGAGCAGGGCCGTCGGGGCGACCATCCGCTTGTACACGCCGCGGTTGATGATCGGCATGCACTCCTGGACCTCGTCCGCGGCGTGGCTGCTCAGCGGGTTGGTGACCATGGTACGAGCGGCGATGCGCAGCGTGACGGCGTGCATCTCGTCCCGAACGTCCAGCCGGTCGCCGTCTGCCCACTGTGCCAGCAGCGTGTCGATTTCTTCCCGCATGATAGCCGCGTAACCCGGCAGCCGGGACTGATGGAAGCCCGGTTGCAGCATTCGCCGCTGCCTGCGGTGCGGCTTCCAGGTGGCGGCGAACAGCCCCTGGCCAACCAGTTCATCGGCCTTCTCGAAGAGTGGGCCGCCCTTGTCGAACGTCCGCGGCTCCAGCAGGACACGCTGGATCAGCTGCGGCGCGCAGACCATGATGGCCGGGCGGCGGCCAAGCCGGACCTCGACGAGGTCACCGTACTGGGAGAGATTGACGAGGAATTCCTGCGGTCGACGAGCCAGAGGCACGGCGTGCCCCAGCAGCGGCAACGCGCCGGGCGCGACGGCGTAGACGCGGGAGGACGTGGGCATGGCGGGTACCTCCGGCTGGTTCACTCAGGACGAAAGCGGGCTATCGGCGCGGTGAGGCTGAGCCAGCCGTACGTGCTGCCGTCCCAGACGGCACCATCGCCGAAGTAACGCGGGGTCAGGTATTCGAACTCCTGGCTTCCGCCGATGAGGTGGTCCAACCCGGACAGGTACGCGCGGACCTCCGGCGACTCGCCGTGCCGTCCGGCGAGCACCTTGTCGCGGGCGGCGATGTAGGCGTGCTCGTGGTGCCCGACGAGCTCACAGAGTCGGTCTACGGCAGCCTGCAGCTCAAGATTCTGGTGTTCGCACAGCACCCTGACTGTGGTCATGGTGTCTCGCTGCGCATACTCCTTGCGCCACGACAGCAGGTCGTTCACCACGATGAGCTGCCGCATGCCGTGGTGGTGCACATCGTCAAAAACGCCCTGTGCCGTCAGGTGGGTCATATCCACTTCGGATGCGTACTCGGTGAACAGCTGAAGGAAGTCGCAGCCGAAGCTGTTCACCCGCACCTTCATGCAGGTGTCGAAGTCGGGTACCGGGCCGGCGAGCTTGACCTGGATTTCCGTCGCACAGCCGCGCAGAAACGCCTCGAGGCTCCCCACCAGCCTGACGATCTGGCGCTGGCTCATCCCGGGTGCGATCCGCCGCCACAGGTCCTGGGCGGCGCGGCCGTAGGCCGTGGTTGCCTCGCCGCCTCCGGATCCGCGGCCGTCCGGACCGACGTCGGCCATGACGGCGGCGAACACTTCGCGGGCAGCGGCATGGTCGGCACCCAGGCGGGATGCATCAGAGACGAAGCTGTCAATGACGGTGACGAAGTGGTACCAGTCAGCGATGTTCTGCGCCCGCGCAAGGTCCGCGTACGGCACGGTGAGCGGGCCGTAGATGCCATTGCGCTGGCGCAGAAAGAGCAGGAGAGCGGCCTCGCTGCCGAAGCAGTCTCCGAGCATGGACCGAATCCAGCCGTTTGAGTTTATTTCTATCCGTGCAGCCTGTGGGTGGTAGGCCACCGGAAGCAGGCGGGGCAGTGGCGGCAGGTAGAACTCGTCCGGCGTCGGCGACGCCAGGGCCGAGGCTGCCGACGGGGTGAAGGTCGAGGTCATACCCGTAGTCTGGACAGGGAGCCTTGAGTGCTGCTAAAGAGGTCGATTCGCTCCTCAAGGCCAAAAAGCGATCGGCGCCGCGCCAGAAGCTGGTCTTACCGAACCCACTGGAGTGTCGCCGAGAATCAGTTCCTTCTCGCGCCCAGCGCCTGCCCTCCAGCTCGAACTCGCCACCGCTCGTCCACACCGAGCGATCCGACACCGTGATCTCTATAGCCGTCAGCCGCCGTCGCTGACCAACCCGGCGGTTCGCCGACGCGGCGCGACATCGACACGTGTCGGCGGACGAACCCCGTGACCAGGCAAGCGGTGCCACCCGGGCCCTTCCCGCGTCGGCAGCGCTTGCCACGCATCGCAGCTCAGCATCGTGGGGCCTGGTCCGGATCATTGCCCGTGGCTCTCCACGCCTCGGCAACTGTCCGGGTGCCACGCAGTGCGGAGCAGACGTCGGACACCACCCGATCGGGGTCCGGATCCACAATATTGATCTGTGAGTACATACCGGCCATGGCGATCAGTCCGGTACCGGGTTGCACGGCAAGAGCGTTCGAAGAGGTTGATGTACGCACCGCCGCCAGGAATCGCTGTGCTGATACGTCCCACAGTCGCAGCGACACGTCGTAGTCGCTGACCGAGGCGAGCGTGTTGCCGTCCGGCAGGAAATCCACTCCCCTGATGGCGCCACCGTGCCCGCTCAATGCACCGCCGATCTGTTTCCTGCTGGCGATATCCCACAAGCGCAGGTTTCGGTCGCTACCACCGCTCGCCAGCACGGTGCCGTCTTGGTTGAACGCCACCGCAGTGGCAAATCCATGCCGGCCATCCAGGGTGTCGACCAGATCACCGGTGCGCGGATCGCGAAGGTCGATCTTTCCGTCGCTCAACGGGACGGCGACCAAACTCCCGTTCGGGGAAAAAGCGATATTGCCTCCTGGGTAAGGCTCGCGCGACACGTCGTTGACTTCATAAGTTATCGAAACTGGCGGCGAGTCGGGGTTGGCGAAGTCCCATCGCACCAGCCGATAGCGTAGAACTTTGACGTCACCCGAGTCTATCGCGTCCGGGGACGGGCCGCCGTGCGCAACCAAGGACCTGCCGTCAGGACTGTACCGAACGGAGTAAGGCAGCAGATCTTTTCCGATGGCTCCGGGCCTGCCCGGCTGTCCGCTCGCGACATTCCACAAACGGACAGTGCCGTCGGCGCCTGCCGTCGCCAGTTGGGCACTGTCCGGCGCGAACGAAAGCGAATTGACTACGCCGGTGTTCAGTTCGCGGACCAGAGACTGGTCGGCCATGTCCCACAGCGTCACCACCTTGCCTCTGGTGAAAGCCAGCAGACGCCGGTCCGGACTGAACGCCACGGCCGTGGGTGCGTCGGACTGGTCGAGACTATTGGTCTGTGCCCGCCACAGAATTGCCGATCGGTCGAGGCTGCCGCTCAGCACGGCATGTCCGTCTCGACTGAATTCGACTGACGCAACGCCTTCGGTGTGTCCGACAAAGGAGCGGACGGCGGCGCCGTCGATGACCCTCCACCACTGAACGCTTCTGCTTCTGTTCAGACCCGCGATCACGTGTCGCCCGTCCGGACTGAATTCCGCCTCCTTGATGAACTCGTTCCCGCCGGGCGGGCGCAGTACCGGAACGCTCGCGGCCCGGCCCTCGCGTACGTCCCACAACCGCACCGTCCCGTCGGCGCTGCCACTGGCCAGCAGCCAGCCATTCGGACTGAAATCCACGCTTGTCACGTATTTCTCGTGGCCGGTCAGAACCGCCACCCGGCGCCCGGTGGCGGTCTGCCAGACCCGGACGCTGTTGTTTTCGCCGCCTGCGGCGAGCAGCGAGCCATCCGGGCTGAGGGCGACTCCGAACACGGTGCCGCCGCCCTTGTCGTAGGTACGCACCTGCCGTCCGCTCGCCACATCCCACAACACGATGGTGGGTTCGCTCCGGGAGGCGGTGGCGATGGAAGTTCCGTCCTGGCTGAATGCCATACTGACGGCGTCGCCGGGCAGGCTGCGAATGAGTTTGCGCGTGCGCACGTCCCACAACCGCAGCTGGTGCTCGGCTCGTTCACTGGAATGGGCGGTGCCGAGAATGCTTCCGTCCGGGCTGAACTCGACGATGGGCAGCTTGCCATCCGTGCCGGTCAACTCGGCAACCTGCTGATGGCTCTCGGTGTCCCACAGCGTCACTGTGCCATCGGCGGCCGCCAGCGCGGCGAGCGTGCCGTCGGGACTGAGAGCCGTGTCGAACAGCCGGGCCTCGACGGGGCCGAGCACGCCCCGGTAGGGAATGCCCTGTGCGCTCAGGATGGCGCCGCGCGACTCCTCGGTTGGCGCGGCCTGCCATGCTGCTGTTGCCAACAACAGCGATCGGTGCGGATCGGCGTCGCGTGCGGTCAGCGATTCCGACGAGTACAGCCGGGACAACGCGATGGCACGCTGCTGCTCGGCCCGCTGCCTCTGCTCGTCCGCTACCCGCTGTTGCCACACCGCGAGCCCGCCGGCAACCAGGGCGGCCGCGAGCAGGACCGCGAGCGCCCCCACCCCGCGGCGTAGTCGCCGGTTGTTGCGCCGCTCGGTCTCGCGCGCCGATTCTTCCGCGACCTCGCTTGCCTTGATGAACTCGCGTTCCGCATCGGTGAGGCTGGCCATGCGATCGTCCCGCTCGTCCAACCACTCCAGGAGGCCGGACAGCCGAGCGCCCCGAAGCAGGCTGCCGTCATCCCGATCGAGGTTGAGCCACTCGTTCGTCGCATCGGTGAGCCTGCGGTGTACGACGAGACCGGCCCGGTCCTCGCTCAGCCAGAACTTCAACCGTGGCCACTCACGCAACAGGGCCTCGTGGGCGATCTCGACGGCGTCCTTGTCGACGGCGACGAGCCGGGTAGCGATCAACCGGTTGAGCACTGTCACCGAATCGTCGTCACCACCGGTCAGTTCCGATTTCGGCACCCTACGACGAGTGTCATCGACACCCTCACCGACTGCCACCATCGCCAGCAACAACCGCCGTACGGTTTGTTGCTCCGGCTCGGACATCGAGGTGAACAGCTTCTCTGCCGCCTCGCGGATCGCGCCCCGAACGCCACCGGATTCCTGGTAGCTGGCCAGGGCCATGGTGTTGCCTCGGCGCTTCTTCCAGGTTGCCTCCAACGCATACGCGAGCAACGGCAGGGTGCCCGGTTGAGGACCGGCGGCGGCGTCGACGACGTCCTCGAGCATCCGATCGACCAGGCCCCGCTCCACGTCAAGACCGACGGCGGCTGCGGGTCCCTCGACGACGCTCCGCAGTTCGGAGATTGTCATCGGACCGACGAGAAACTGGTTGTCCTGCAGGATCTCGGCCAAGCCCGGTTCCTCCGCGCAGGAGGAGAAGAAATCCGTCCGCAGGCTGGCGAGCACCAGCGCGCTCGGAGTGGTCTGATCGTCGGCGACGCTGTCGGCCGCCGCACGGAGGGCCGCGATGAACGCCGTCCGCTCGGCGGCGTCCCCGCAGAGCGTGAAGATCTCCTCGAACTGGTCGACGATCAACACCACCGGCCCGGCAGCGTCGAGCCCTTTCCTGCCTGCGTCCGCGAGCGCCGCCTGGCGGGCCAGCGCGGCGAACCTGATCGGGTCGTCCCGTACCTCGTCCACCGAAGTCCCGACGGGGCTGCCCGCCAGGACCGCCATGTGGCTGACCAACTCGGTCAGCGGCCTCGAGCCGGGCGTCAGCCGGACCCGCGGCCAGTTGGCGGAACCGGGAACCGGGAGGTCGCCACGCGACAACGCGGGCACGAGACCAGCCCGCAACAAGGACGACTTACCGGAGCCGGATACGCCCACCACGAGCAACGGCAATCCGCGATCCTTGGCCACGACCAGTCGGTCGACCAGTTTCGCGGTCAGCTCCTCGCGGCCGAAGAACCACTCGGCCTGGCCTGCGTTGAACGCGGACAGGCCGGGGTAAGGGCAGATGCCGGGTGCGGGCGGTGGGACGTGCTCGGCCTTCTCCCGCGCCCGCAGCTCGACACCGACGTCGCGCAGCAGGGGAGCCAGGTCCTCGGTTCGCGCGACCCACACCGTGTCCCGGCCCCAGTTGTCGTTGGTGTTGTACCTGGCGGATACGACACCCAGGACCATGCCGTCGACACCCCGCACCGGGGCACCCGACATCCCCCGCATCACCGCGTTCGCCGTCAACCGGCCCAGCCGCACGCCATTCCGGGTCGTACCACCCGCCCAATGCCCCGGCGCGTCCAGGAAGCGGAACTCGTGAGAGTCGGGCAGATCCACCGAACCTGTGACCACCACCTCGGCCCGAAGCTCGACGCCATCCGTGGCCGTCACGCCCGGGGCGACCGCAGGAAGCCCGCTTTCCGCGCGCAACACACCGAGGTCGTGCACCCGGTCGACGTTGACGATCTGCGCGGCGAAACCGTCCCCACCGCCCAACGGATCCACCTGCACCACGCCGCCGATGTCTCCGGTGTCTGCGGTGCCCGCGCTGATGTTCCGCAGCACATGCCACGCCGTCACGAAAACGCCCGGCGCTACTTGAAAACATGTGCCTTCGGGGCGACCCGACGCATTCAGAACCCGGCCGAGAAAGCCCGGAACCCTTTCGTCAGGCGCCATCGGGCTGGTGCTCTGCCGCGGCGCGGTAGGTCAGCGCCACCTCCATGGTCGCCTCGCTCGACGCACCCGCGATGATCACGCTGCCGCTTGCCGAGAACTTCAACCCGAACTTGACCTGGACCTCGTCGGGCCGCAGCGACTGCTTACCCAGTTGCGCGATGGTGCCCACGGTCGACGCCGCCACCGCGACAATCGCGTCCTGGGCGCGATCGAACGCGTCCGTCACGGCGTCGCGCACCATCTCCCCGCGCCCGATCTCCTCGGAGCCGACCGGGCGGGCCACCTCGACCTGAAGCTCCACACCCGCCACGGTGACGGGAAGTACCACCGAACGATCAGTCAAGACGCCTCCCCAGGTCAACGCCACGATCCCCGAACCCGATCGCCCTTGTGACGTACCGACTACGGCCGCACCGTATCGATAGCACACCACCTGCGCCACAACCACAGAACCGGCTCGACCACCGGCTGCTCGGCGTGCAGCTCTGCAGGGAATCGGCGTCGATCATCCGGGCGCAACTCGTTGACGCGTTCTGACGTATTGACTACCGTCATACGTCACACGAAAGATTTGGCGTTGATCGAGGTCTCGGGTCCAGGTCTCGCAGCGTATGAGCGATGTCGACAGGATCGTCGCTCACGGCTGATCCGCACGTGAGGTGACCACATCGCCTCCGCCTGCGATCCGGCCGGCATCTGGTCCACACCAATGCACCGCGATCGCCAGTGCCACCACAGCTCACGACCATCGTATGGAGGGCCGCTTGAAGCGCGTCATCACCACCGCCGCCGTCTTCTTCACAGCCGCGCTCCTGGTGGCGGGCTGTACGCCCGGATCGGGCGGCGATTCCGGATCGTCCGACTCGAAGACGTTCGAGTTCTGGTCGTTCACCGGGATCAACCAGAAGATTGATGTCGATGCCTATACCAAGGGTCACCCGGACATCACCGTCAAGCTCACCGAGGTGGGCAGCAGCACCGAGACGGCCCAAGCACTCACCGCGGCACTGGCCGGTGGCAAGGTGCCCGACCTCGTGCTGATCCAGGGTGACGATCTGCCGAAGTTCATGCAGTCCCCGGACAACTTCGTGGACCTGGCCACGCTCGGCGCCGACAAGGTGACCGACGACTACCTCGACTGGGTGATCGCGCAGTCGACGACCGAGGACGGCAAGATCATCGGGATACCGACGGATGTCGGTGGCCTGGCGATCGCCTACCGTACCGACCTGTTCAAGGCCGCCGGTCTGCCCACCGACCGGGACGAGGTCTCCGAGCTCTGGCCGACCTGGGACGCCTTCATGGACGTCGGCAAGAGGTACGTCCAGGCGACCGGCAAGCCGTTCCTGGACAACACCCCGACGAGCATCTTCTTCCAGGCGGTCAACCAGGGATCGGAGCGCTACTACGACTCCGACCGCAAGCTGTCGTACGACAGGAACCCCCAGGTCAAGGAGGCGTTCGACCTGACGCTGAAGGTCTACCAGTCGGGTATCTCCGGCAAGATAGCGTCGTGGACGCCGGGGTGGACCGCAGGCATGAGCAAGGGTGACTTCGCGGTCATGTCGGCGCCGGCGTGGATGCTCAACGCGATCAAGACCAACGCCCCTGATTCCGCCGGCAAGTGGGATATCGCCACCATCCCCGGTGGCTCGGGGAACTGGGGCGGCAGCTACCTCGCCATCCCCAAGCGGGCGAAGAACCCGAAGGCGGCCTGGGACTACATCGCCGATAGGCAGTCGCCGGAGGGCCAGCTCGAGAACTTCCTGTCCAAGGGGAACCTGCCCACCACGCCGTCGGTCTACACGGACCCGCGGCTCGTCGAGAAGACCGACCCGTTCTTCTCCGACGCCCCGGTCGGCAAGATCTACACCGAGTCCGTGGTGAACATCAAGCCGTTCTACATCGGTCCCGACGACGCCACCATCGGCAGCGAACTGCTCAACACGCTCACCAGCGTGGAGCAGGGCAAGGTCGCCCCCGACAAAGCGTGGGAAACCGCGCTGGCCAACGTCAAGAACGCCCTCCGCGGCTGAATGGACGACTGATGTGTGGCGGCCGGTGCCCAGCCGGCCGCCCACACGTCGGAAAAGGTGACCGCTGTGACCACCACGCTCATCCCGGCCGGAGCACCGAAGGCCCCCGGCCGGCCGACCCGGTCCCGCCGCATCCAGCAGGGCGTACGCGAGCGACTGGCGCCCTACGCGTACATAGCGCCGTTCTTCCTGCTCTTCTTCATCTTCGGGCTGTTCCCGCTGCTGTTCACGTTCTACGTCGCCCTGTTCGACTGGGACCCCATCGGCGAGCGCAGCTACGTCGGGCTGGAGAACTTCACCGAACTCGTCAACGACCCGCGGTTCTGGGGCGCGCTGCGCAACACGTTCAGCATCTGGGTGCTCTCGACGGTGCCGCAGCTGCTGCTCGCGCTCGGCATGGCGCACGTGCTCAACCACGTACGGCTGCGGGCGGCCACGCTGTTCCGGATGTCGATGCTGGTTCCCTACGTCACCTCCGTGGCGGCGACGACCATCGTCTTCGCCCAGCTCTTCGACCGCGACTACGGCATGCTCAACTGGTTCCTCGGGATGCTGGGATTCGAGCACGTCGACTTCACGGCGTCGGTGTGGGGCAGCCACATCATGGTCGCCGTGATGGTCGCCTGGCGGTGGACCGGATACAACACCCTGCTGTACCTCGCCTCGCTCCAGGCCGTCCCGCGTGACCTGTACGAGGCCGCCGCGGTCGACGGCGCCAACGGCTGGAAGCAGTTCCGGCACATCACCATCCCCGCGCTGCGGCCGATCATCGTGTTCACCGTCATCACCTCGACGATCGGCGGGCTGCAGATCTTCACCGAGCCGCTGCTGGCCAACCCGGTGGGTGGACTGACCTGCGGCGCGGCGCGGCAGTGCCAGACCCTCACTCTCTTCCTCTACGAGCAGGCCTTCGGCCGGTTCCACTTCGGCTACGGCGCGGCCGTCGGCGTCGCGCTCTTCGTGATAGTCGTGATCATCTCCGCGCTCAATTACCTACTGGTCACCCGGATCCGCTCGGAGCGTGCATGAACTCCGCATCCTCGACCGCCACGCGCGCGCCACACCGCCCGCGCAGCGTCAACCGAATCCACCCGGCCGTGTACGCGGCGCTCGGCGGCATGGTGTTCCTCAGCGTGTTCCCGCTCTACTGGATGTTCGTGGTGGCCACCACGGATTCGGCGACCGCGTACAGCCTGCCGCCGCACGTCCTGCCCGGCGGCAACTTCTTCCATCTGGCCGGCCTGGTCTTCGAGATCGTGCCGTTCGTGCAGGCGCTCCTGAACAGCCTCTTCGTGGCCACCTCGATCGGCGTGGGCCAGGCGTTGCTGTGCGCGCTGGCCGGGTTCGCCTTCGCCAAGCTGTCGTTTCGGGGCCGTAACACGCTGTTCCTCATCGTCGTGCTGACCATGACGGTGCCGGCCCAGCTCTCCGTCGTACCGCAATACCTGATCATGTCACGGCTCAACTGGGTGGACACCCTCCAGGCGCTGATCGTTCCCGGGCTGGTGAGCGCATTCGGCATCTTCTGGATGCGTCAACACATCGGCAACGTGATCAACGACGAGCTGATGAACGCCGCCCGGGTGGACGGCGCGACGACCTGGCAGATCTTCTGGCGCATCGCCTTCCCGCTGGTCCGCCCGGCGGCGATGATCCTGGGGCTGTTCGGATTCGTCAATGCCTGGAACGACTTCCTCTGGCCGTTCATCGTGCTGAAGTCCCCGGAACGGTACACCGTCCAGATCGCCATCAAGGCACTGCAGAACAACCGCGACATCGACCTGGGCCTGGCCATGTCCGGCTCGTTCCTGGCCACGCTGCCGCTGCTGGTGTTGTTCGTCTTCGTCGGCCGGCGCCTGGTGCAGGGAATCATGGAAGGGGCGTTCAAGGGTTGACCAGCTCCAGTGCCACCCCCGGGGCCCGCCTGATGCCAGGAAGGTGATGAGGCCGCTGTGCATCCCTCCGCACGAACTCACCCCACGGAGCACGTCATCGTGGTCGCGCCACCCGACACCGGGAACGCCAGCGACCGCGGTCCAGGAAACCTTTCACGGCCGCTGGCGACTCTGCGGGAGGCCCAACGGCGGGCCCGCCTGGCGGCCGCCGACGGGGACCGTGACGTCGTCGTCCTGCTGCTGCGCGGCACGTACCGGTTGAGCGAGCCGCTGCGGTTCGACGCCACCGACTCCGGCCGCGACGATCACACGGTCACCTGGCGGGCGTCGGACGGAGCCACCGTCCTCAGCGGAGCGCAGCCGGTCACCGGCTGGCAGCTCGACGACGCCGAGAAGGACATCTACCGGGCCCACGTCGGTGCCGGCTTCGACACCCGTCAGCTGTACGTCGACGGCATCCCGGCCCAGCGTGCCCGGATCAGGCTCGCCCGTACCGACATCACGCTCGACCCGACCGGCTTCACCCTCGACAACCCGGAACTGGCCTACCTGGCCACGTTGCCGGACCAGCACCGCATCGGATTCCAGGCGATCCAGTCGTTCACCAACCGCTTCGCGTCGGTGCGCAGCATCTCCGGCACGGCCGTCGTCATGCAACAACCTGGCTGGGACAACAACACCTACGGGTACGACGCCCTCGGGGCCCCGTTCCGCGAGCCGACCTACTTCCTGCTGAACTCACGGCGCTTCCTGGACGAGCCCGGCGAGTGGTACCTCGACCCGACGACCGGGACGCTGTACTACAAGCCGATGCCCGGGCAGGACATGCGGCGTGTCCGGGTCGAGCTGCCGCGGCTGGAGTCCCTGCTCCAGCTGGGCGGCACCTACGACACCCCGGCCCGCAACCTGCGCTTCGAAGGGCTGACGTTCACTGGCACCACATGGCTGCACCCCGGTTCACCCAACGGGTACGCGAGTCAGCAGACCGGAGTGTTCATCACCGGTGTCCAGCCCGACCGTCCCGCGGATGCGTTCACCTCCTGCGCGGCCGGCTGCCGGGGATTCGAAGGATCCCGCAACGGCTGGGCGCAAGCGGCTGCCGCGGTGCAGGTCTCGGCGGCCGACAACATCAGTTTCCGCGACAACACCTTCGTCAACCTCGGCTCCATCGGGCTCGGGATCGGCAACGACGCCAACGCCCACGCCACCGGCGTCGGGCTGGGCGCCCACAACATCTCAGTGGTCGGCAACACGTTCACCGCGAGCGCCGGCGGCGGCATCATGATCGGCGGCGTACGTCCTGACGCACACCACCCGTCAGACCCCCGCATGGTCAACAGCGACATCCACATCAGCGACAACCGGCTCTACGCGTCGGTCCTCGAGTACCTCGACCAGGACCCGATCTTCGCCTCGTATGTCACCCGGCTCACCATCGCGCACAACTACATCGACGACGCGCCGTACACCGGCATCGGAATCGGCTACGGGTGGGGCGCGAACGACCCGGGCGGCAACCCCGAGTACCTCGACCGGGGCCTCTACGACTTCCAGCCGATCCACCAGACTCCGACGACGTTGAGCGACGTACGCGTGGTCGGCAACCACGTCCGCAACGTCGTGCAGACGATGTTCGACGCCGGCAGTATCTACACCCTGTCGGCGATGCCGGGCAGCGTCATCGAGGAGAACTTCTGTGAGAACAGCGGCCAACTCGGCCTCTACTTCGACGAGGGCTCCCGGTACCTGACGGCCCGCCGCAACGTGTTCGTCAACACCGCCGAGCAGTGGGCGCACGCCAACAACCAGAACGGCAACCATACGGGCGACCTCACGCTGATCGACAACTACGTGACGAACCCGGCCATCACCGGCATCGTCGACGGCGAGCGTGGCAACATCACCCGCGGGAACGTCACCATCACCGCCGCGAATCCGCCGATCGAGGCCAGCCGCATCATGTACCAGGCCGGCCCGACCGGCGCGTACCGCGGTCCTGCCGACCGGAACCGGCCTCCGGTCGGCGCTGTCCTGTCGGCTGATTCGGCCAGCGTCAGCTCCGGCGGCACCAGCACGGTCACCGCCACCGTCACAAACGTCAGCGACGAGATCGCGTCTGCCCTGACCGTCGCGATCGCCGTGCCGGATGGTTGGCGCGCTGTGCCTACCGGCCCGGCGTCGCGGTCACGGCTCGCCCCCGGCGCCACGCAGACGGTTTCGTGGCAGGTAACCGCACCAGCGTCGTCTGCCACCCCGACGGCCGTGACGGCCACGGTGGGCTTCCTGGCCGGCCAGACCCGGTACGAGCTGACCAGAACGCTGCATGTGACACCGCCGACGCGCTGACCTGCACGGCGACGTGCGGGTCGGTGCTGCGCCGGGTGATCTTGGCTCCGTTTCGTCGGTATGGCGGTATCCGGTCGGTCGGGAGAGCGCCATTACGGCGAAACGGCGATTGTCGATCTACCTCGGTAGGTGGCCGCATCCGCCATGAACCAAATTCCCCGTACAACGCGATAGTCCTTGTGTGCGACGAAGAAGAAGCCAGGAACCGGAGCGGCCGGTCGACGAGGCGAGCAGTGACGCCGAGTTGCTGCGTGCCGTCGCAGCCGAGCGGACCGAGGCACTCCGATTGCTGCATCACCGGCACGCGCCCTGGCTACGCGCTCGGCTGCGCCGACGCTGCGCGGACCCTGATCTGGTCGATGCCGCGCTACAGGACACGTTCGTCGCCATCTGGACCGACGCCCATCGGTACGAGGTGACGGGTGCCGACGCGGCCGGATGGATATGGACCATCGCTGCCCGGCGGCTGGTGTCCGCGCTGCGCGGTCCCGCACACCGTTGGCTCAGTGGCGCCAACACCGAGTTGCCCGATGTCGCCACGGCGCCGTCAGCCGAGGAGTTGGTGCTGCTGGGCATTGAGCACGGCGACTTGGGCGGAGCGCTCGATCGGATCCCACCGGAGCTGCGGGCGCTCATCCAGGCCACGGCTATCGACGGCTTGACCGTGCGAGAGGCGGCCAAACTGCTCGGCATCGCGGAGGGCACGGCAAAGACCCGGCTGCTGCGCGCCCGGGCTCGGTTGAGGGAGTTGCTGACATGACCGGCTGGCACATCGATGCGGGGTTGCTCGCGGACTACGACCGGGGAGCGCTCGATCCGAGCCGGGTCATGGCCGTCGACGCCCATCTGCTGGCCTGCGCTTCCTGCCGCGGACGCGTCGAGGTCGACACGGTGTGGCTGACCGGCAACTGGGCGGCCGTGTTCGATGCGGTCCACGCGCCCAAACAGCGCGCGCTACGGCGGCTCCTGGGCCGGCTCGGGCTGCCTGAGCATCGGATCCAGCTGCTCGCCGCGATGCCCGCGCTGCGTTGGTCCTGGTTGGGTGCGATCGCGGCGGTGCTGGCCCTCGCGGTGGCCGCGGCGTACCTCGGCCAGACCGGAGCGCGAGTTGGTGACATGCTCTTCCTCGTCTTCGCGCCGATTCTGCCGGTGCTGGCAGTCGCTACCGCGTACGGGCCGCCGGCCGACCCGATGCACGAGATCGCCGATACGACGCCGGCGGCAGGGCCGTCGCTGGTCCTCTGGCGCGCCACTGCGGTCGTCGCCGTCGCGGTGGCCATGGGCATGGCGGCGGCGGTCCTGTTGCCCGGACCGGGTTGGTACGCCGTGGCCTGGCTGCTGCCCGCCCTGCTGCTCAGCATCGGGAGCCTGGCGCTGAGCACCATCGTTTCGCTCTCGGCCGCGGCTGGCCTGCTCGGTGGTGCCTGGCTGATCATCGTGGGTACCGCGGCCATGGTTCACCGTGAATCTTCTCTGCCGGTCGTCTTCGGTGGCACCGCGCAACTCGGCTATTTGCTCGCCGCGGCGGTGGCCGTCGTGGTCCTGGCCGTGCGGCGAAGCCGCCTCGACTTGGGGGAGACTCGATGACCACCGTCAGTATCGGCGGGCTCGGCAAGCGTTACGGGGCCACGGTCGCGCTGGACGGCCTGGATCTGGAGCTCGGGACGGGTGTGACCGGCTTCCTCGGTCCGAACGGCGCCGGCAAGACCACCCTGCTGCGCTGTCTGGCTACCGCGCTGGCGGCCGACCGGGGGTCGGCTGCGGGTGCTCGGTCTCGACCCGATGGTCCCCGCGCAGCGGACCGAACTGCGCCGGCGGATTGGTTACCTGCCGCAGAATCCGGGGCTCTACCCCCAGTTCACCGCCTACGACCTGCTCGACTACGTGGCGGTGCTCAAGGAGATGACGGACGGCCGGCAGCGCCGGGCCGAGGTGCGCCGGGTGCTCGACGAGGTCGAGCTGGCCGACCGGGCCAGGACCAAGGTGCGGAAACTCTCCGGGGGTATGCGGCAGCGGCTGGGTCTGGCCCAGGCTCTGCTCGGCGAGCCGCAGCTGTTGATCCTTGACGAGCCCACGGTCGGCCTCGACCCGGAGCAGCGGATGCTGTTCCGGGCCTTGATCTCCCGGCTTGGCGAGAGGCGCACCGTGCTGTTGTCCACCCATCAGACCGAGGACGTGGGCGCACTCTGCGAACGGGTCGTGGTGATGAACTCCGGACGCGTGATCTTCGACGGCAGCCCGCGAGAGCTGGTGGCTGTCGCCGATGGCCGGGTGTGGCTGTCGACCACAGCTCCAATCGGCTCGCAGGCGTACTGGCGCAACGCGGACGGGCTGTATCGGACGCTGGGTGACCAACCCGAGGGCGGTGAGCCCGGCCAGCCGTCCCTCGAGGACGGATATCTGCTCCTGCTCGACACCTCGGGGCGTCTGGGGGCCGCCCGATGACAGCCACACTCGTCCCACGGCCGGTCCGGCATGCCCGCCGGGGGGCCATGGTCGCGCTGGCCCGCGCCGAGGCGCGCCTGGTGCTACGCAGTCCGCTCCTCTGGGGCGGCATGGTGCTCTCCCTGACGCTGTGCACGGCATGGGGATGGACCACGATGCCGACCTGGGAGACCTTCGGGCAGGACGCGGGAATGTCCTCGCTCGTGCTGGCGGGCGCGCTCCTGCTGGCCGGGCATCTGGCGGCGAGCCGGGATCGGCGTGCCGGGGCAGAAAGCCTCGAAACGATGCCGACGACCGCCGCTCGGCGCGGCGTCGGCCTGCTCGCGCTGGTGGCGGTCTCCGGCGCTGCCGGCGCTACGCTCTGCCTCGCCGGGCTGCTACTCATGCTGCCGGCCTGGCCGGTCGGGCGATTCGACCCCTGGGTGCTGCTGGTCACCGTGGTGGTTCCGGCGACCGGTGCGGCAATCGGGATCGTGGTGGGCCGCTGGCTGCCCACGACGGCCGCTGGGCCGCTGACAATGATCGCGATGGCGGTCGTCCTCACCAGTTTGCTGGGCACCGGCCCCGACACTGTGCTCTTGCACCTCTTCCCCGTGCCGGACGCACCGTGGGTGACCGGGGCGGCGCGTCCCACCGGGTGGCACCTGATTTATCTGATGTCCGTGCTGGTGGCGATCGTCGCGCTGCTGTGGTGGAGACACCGCCGGATCATCGCGATCGGGGTGATCCTCACGGCGATCGCGACCTCAGCGTTCGCCACCGACCAGCAGGCGCGAGCCACCCCGGCGGCGATCTACCCCGAGATGAACGACGCGCTGGCCGGCCCGGCAGTACTCGACTGCGAGATGCACGGCGGCGTGCGCTACTGCGCCCTTCCGCATTACGCGGGCTGGATTCCGCTCTGGCGGGAGGCGGTCGAGCCGGTCGCACGCAACCTTCCGGCCGAGGCCACCCGTCCGACGGTCCGCCAGCTCGCCGGCATGGACGATGGCGTTGTCCTCGTTCCCGGGCTGCCGGAGATCGCCACCTGGCCGCGCTGGGGGCGGCACGGCCGCTGGGCGAAGGATTCCCGTACGCAGATGACCATCGCCTACACCACCGCGGCTACCGGACTGTTCGGGCGGGGGATCACGTCGTTCGACGACGATGCCCGGTCCGGTTGCTCCGGCGCCGGTCAACATCGCACCGTCGTCGCCCTGTGGCTGCTGGCGCAGGCCCTGCCAGATGGTGCACGCCACCTCGCCGACGGCGGCCTGAGCCTGGGGAGAGTCCGCTACGACCGGGCGGACGCGCAAGCCGCATCGGCGCTGCTGGCCCGGCCGCGCGATGAGGTGGCTGCCTTCCTGTCAGCACACTGGACACAGATCATGGACCCGGCCGAAACAGCTCTCACGCCGCTGGGGGTGACCGTGAAGCCGCCAGCTTTCCCGACCGGCAGCGAGCCGTCGGACCAGCCGAGGGTGTGCCGGTGAGCGCCATCCGCTTGGGGACGCTGCTGCTCAGGCCGCTCGCCCGAGCCGTACCCTGGTGGCCCATGGCCGTCGCAGCCGCGCTCGCGGTGCTGAGCCAGCTACCTGTGCTTCTCGCCGAGCCGGCGCCGGGCCTCGCGCAGCCCGGCCTCCGACTGGCCGCGGCCGCGCTGGGCGCGGCGGTCTGCTTCGCACTGCCGGACCGGATGGCATCGACGGTGCTGGCGCCGTCCCCGCGATGGGTGCGGCAGTGGCTGCGGGTGGCCCTGAACATGATGCCGGCCGCCGCGCTCTGGGCGCTGCTCTACCTGGCCGTCGTGGCCGTCGGCGGCCGGCTCGTCGTCGGGCCCGCCGGTTACCTCACTTTGCAGGCAGCGGTGTGCGGGTTGATTCCGGTGGCCGCGGCCGCCGTGGCGGCGAGATACCGCGACGATCTCGGCGCGGCGTTGGCCGGGCCGCTGGTTCTGGGCGTCGCGCTCGTCGGGACGCTCTTCTTCACCGGCACCAGATCACCATGGCCGATCCCGTCGGAGCCGGAGTGGACGGCCGCCCAACTATGCTGGCCTTCAGCATTGGCGTTGAGCGCGGTCGCGCTGCTGCTCGCCAACCGGGAAGTGTTCCGATCCTGAAACGTGACTTTTTTCCATCCACCCGGTAAGGCAACCTGGCGGCCCTCCGAACCCTTCTAAGGAACACGAATCTCTCGATGGATGGAGGGCGGATGCGCAGACGCAGACGCCAACTGATGGTCGGACTGCCCACCGTGGGAGTGCTGCTGGCGGCGTTCGGGTTGGCAGTTCCCGGCACCGCGGACGCGAGCCAGGGGGGTACGAGAGACGCGGCGACCGCAGCCGCCCCGGCGTCGCTGCTTCCTGCCGGGCGGACGTACACGGTGACGCTGTTGACCGGGGATGTGGTGACCGTCCGAAGCGCGTCCTCGGGCTGCCCCACGGTGAGCGTGCGCCCGGCCGAGCCGAGCGGCGTGATGAACCGCAGCTGCGGCCCGGACGGGCACGTGCGGGTGGTGCCCGCCCGGGTCGCCCCGCTGCTCGACACGGTGCTGGACCCGGCGCTGTTCGACGTCACCACGTTGATCCTCAACGGCTACGACGACGCCCGCACCAAGGAACTGCCGCTCATCGTCCGGCCTGGCGGGCAGGCCCGCCAGGCAAAGAGCGACCCGCTCGTCACCGGCCTGACCGATCCCCGCGAGCTGCCGAGCATCGCGGCGGTCTCGGGCCGGCGCTCGAAGGCGGCGAGCGTGGCGTTCGTCCGGTCCCTCACCAGCCGCCCGGCGACGCTCCGCTCGTCCGGCTCGTCGCCGAAGGTGTGGCTGGACCGGCGGGTACGGGCGACCCTCGCCCCCGCGACCTCGACGCCCCCCACGACCGGGAGCGTGACCGGCACCGACAGCGGGCGGTGGGACCGGAACCTGCGTCAGGTCGCCGCGCCGCAGGCATGGAACGCCGGCTACACCGGTAAGGGCACCCGCGTCGCGGTGCTCGACACCGGAATCGACGCCACCCACCCGGACCTCGCGGGACAGACTGCGGAGAAGAAGGACTTCACGGCTGACGGCGGTGACGCGGGCGACCACCACGGCCACGGCACCCATGTGGCGGCCACGATCGCGGGCAGCGGCGCGGCCTCGAAGGGCGCCCGACGCGGCGTGGCGCCCGAAGCACGCCTCGTCGTCGGCAAGGTCCTCGACGACCAGGGCGAAGGCACCGAGTCACAGGTGATCGCCGGTATGGAGTGGGCCGCGAGCCGGGCCGACGTGGTGAACATGAGCCTCGGCGGCTGGGAGTCGAGCGACGGCAGCGACCCGATGTCGCTCGCGCTCGACGCACTGTCCACGCGGACCGGGGCGCTCTTCGTGGTCTCGGCCGGCAACTCGGGACCGCTCTACGGCACGGTCTCCGCGCCGGGCGCCGCCGCCAGCGCGCTCACCGTGGGCGCGGTGGACGGCAACGACGTCCTCGCCGACTTCTCCAGCCGGGGACCGCTGGTCAACACCGGTGCCGCGAAGCCGGAACTGGTCGCGCCGGGCGTGGACATCGTCGCGGCCCGGGCCGCCGGGACCACCCTGGGCCGACCGCTCGACGCGCGGTACGTGTTCGCCTCCGGTACGTCGATGGCCACCCCGCACGTCGCCGGCGCCGCCGCCGTCCTGGCCCAGCGCCACCCCGAGTGGAGCGGCGAGCGGCTCAAGGCCGCACTGATCGGCGCGGCCGACCCGGTCGCCGGCGGCGACACGTACACCAGCGGCAGCGGGCGGCTCCAGGTGGCCCGGCCGCTGTCCGGCGTGGTGAGCGCCGAGCCGGTGGTCAACCTCGGCACCTTCGACCACCCGCAGTCGGGCACGACCGACGCGAAGCTGGCGTGGGCCAACACCGGGAGCGGCCCGGCCGCGGTCGACCTCGCCGTGACGGTGACCGACCACGACGGTGTCGCCGCGCCGGCCGGCGCCGTCACCCTCTCCGCGCCTCGGGTGAACCTCGCCGCGGGGGCGAGCGGCGGCGTCACGCTGCGCGTCGACCGCGCCGCGTTCGCGACCCGTCCCGGCCGCTACACGGCCGTGGTCACGGCCCGCGTCGGCGGCCGGGTGGCAGCGCGTACGCCGGTGACGTTCCACGTGGAGGCACCCAGTCACGACCTGACCGTCGAGACGACCGCGATTCCCGGCGCCCCGGACGAGGCGTCGGCGTGGGCCCTGGTGACGGTGGTCAACCTCGACGACCCGGCCCGGTACGCCCAGGCCGACAGCGGTGAAGCCGGTGAGACGTTGACCTTCCGGGTACCCGCCGGCCGGTACAGCATCATGGCCAGCTTCATGTCCTGGGCGGACGGGGACGAGCGGGCGGCCCTGGCCGGTGACCCGGACCTGACAGTCACCGGCGACACGTCGCTGCGACTCGACCTGGCCCAGGCCCGCCCGCTCACAGCGAGCGTGGACGGGGTGGCCACCGAGGCCGTCTCGCTCGGCCTGACCTACATCCAGCAACCCCGGCCCGACTTCGGCTGGACCGACTTCGCCTTCGCCTGGGGCGACGCGGCCAGGGCGGGCAACGTGTCGGCGGTGCCGAACGACGGGACCGGCATCGGCACGTTCGACGCCTACGGCACCTACGGTCTGGTCGCTCCCGGCGACGGGCAGAGCCCCTACCTCTACGACCTGATCCGCCGGTCCGACCGCATCCCGGACGATCCCGGGTACCGGGTCACCCCGGCCGAGCACACCACCCTGGCCCGGATCGACCAGCGTTTCCACACGCTGGACCGCCCGGACTCGGTCACCGCTCACAAGCGGTACGGGTTCAGCCCGGAAGGCGTCTTCATCGCCGAGACCTACACCGAGCCGCTCTCCGGCAACCGCGTCGACTACGTGTCGTCCGGCGTCGACTGGCTGGACGAGGCGTTCTGGGACGGGTTCGTCACCCAGGAGGCGACGCGCCGGTACGCCCCGGGCAGCCGGCAGGAGAAGACGTGGGTGCGGCAGCCGTTGCGCTCCGACTGGTACGACGATCCGGCGATCTCCCCGAGCGCCTGCGCACCCCGCCCGCCGAGCCGCACCAGCGGCAATCTGCACATCGAGCTCGTCACGCTGGCCGACCAGCACGGGCGGTTCGACTGCCTCGCCGACGGGTGGGGCCTCGGCATCGCGCGTACGCTCACCCTGCAGCGTGACGGGCGGACCGTGGGCCGGGTCAACGGCTCGGCCGCCGACTTCACCGTGCCGCAGCAGGTCGCCAATTACCGGCTGACCTACGATGTCGACGCCAGCGCCGACCTGCCGGTCTCCCGCCGGGTCAGCACCTCCTGGACCTTCCGGTCCAGCGGACCGGACGGCACCCGAAGTATCCCGCTGCCGCTGCTGTCAGTGGACTACGACCTGCCGCTGGACAGGGCGAACCGTCCCGTCGCCTCCGGTACGGCGACCTTCGCCGTCCGCCAGGCGCACGGCGTGCCGGCACAACCGATCACGTCCTTCACGCTCACTGTCTCGCTCGACGGAGGCGCGACCTGGCAACCCGTCCGGGTCAACCGGTCAGGCGACGGCACGTACCGTGCCCGCCTGCCGCACCCCACCGCGGGCCAGACAGTGTCGTTGCGGGTGACGGCGCGGGGCAAGGCCGGTAGCGGCATCGAGCAGACCATCCTCGACGCCTACCGGGCCGGATAGCCCTTCCCGCGCGGGTGGCCTGACAGGATGGCCGGCCACACCTCGCGTGGTCGTCCGCGGTGCGTCACGACAGGCGCACCGCGGACGACTGATCTCTGCGTCGGCGGGCGGTGCCTTCGCGCCGCCCGCCGAGCGGCCTGGTTCGTCTCACGCCCGTTCCTCGCGTAGTTGCCCGACGATGCTGTCCAGGTCGCAGCTGGCGCCCCGGTTGTATGGCAGTTTGCCGAGCAGCATGCCCATCGCGCAGGTGTTGGTGAGGGCGGCGAAGGTGAGACCGGCGCCGATGAAGCCGGCGACCCACTTGAGGCCGGGCACGAACACCGAGCCCACGATGCTGGCCAGGACGATCGCCCCGGCGACCAGGCGCACCTGGCGCTCCAGGTCCCAGCGCTGCTTGCCCTGCTTGATCGGCGCGTTGGCGGCCTGCCAGGCCAGCATGCCGCCGTTGAGGACCTTGAGGTTCGGCAGGCCGACGCCGGCGAGGGCCTGCTCGGCCTGACCGGCCCGGGCTCCGGAGCGGCAGATCAGGACGACTTCCTCGTCCAGGTGGTCGCGCAGTTCCTCGCGGTGCTCCTTGAGCAGGTCCAGGGGGACGTTGTACGCGCCGGGGATGTGCATGGTCTCGAACTCGGCCGGGGTGCGGACGTCGAGCAGCCGGGGGGATCGGCCGGAGGCGATCAGTTCACGCAGGGTGGTCGCGTCCAGGGTGGTCGGGCGGGTGGTCTCGGAAGCGCTCATTTCTCCTCTTTCAGGGCAAATCGCCGAACTGGCGGCAGGGTGGGTTGCCGGCCGGGGCAGGTGCGCCCCGGCCGGGATCGGGATACGTGGGTCAGGCCTTGTCGGTCATGGCGACGCCCGCCGTCTCGGCCTGGTCGAACTTGTCGTCGATGACGACCACCTCGCGCCCGGCGTTGGCCAGCAGCGAGGCGGCTGCGGTGGCCCGGTAGCCGGAGCCGCAGTGCACCCAGACGATGCCGGCGGGTACGTCGGCGAGCCGCGCGGGCAGGTCGGGCAGCGGGATGTGCACCCCGCCCTCGATGTGGCCGGACTTCCATTCGTTGGTCATCCGCACGTCGAGGACGACGTCCGGGGCGGGCAGGTCGGCGGGCGGGTTGCCCGCGTGGGCGGCGGCCAGGGCCCGGAAGTCGACCCGCCGCAGTTGCCGGAGCTGGCCGGGATCGGCCGCCCACTGCTCGGCCTGGCCGGTGGCCCGTGCGGCCGGTCGATCGATGCCGATCCGCACCAGTTCGCGTTGGGCGTCGGCGACCTGCTCGGGTGTCTCCGCCAGGAGCGTGATCGGTACGCCCCAGTCGATCAGCCAGCCGAGCCAGGTCGACATCGGGCCGTCCAGCCCGAGGCTGACCGTGCCGGCCAGGTGCGAGGCGGCGTACGCCTTGCGATGCCGCAGATCCACCACCCACTCGCCGGCGGCGATCCGACCGCGCAGGTCTTCGGCGTCGGCCCGGGCCACCGGTGTGAGGTCGACCGGGGCGGGGCCGGCACTGTTCGCCACGCCCATGTGGGCGTAGTACGCCGGGTAGGCGTCAAGGCCGGCGAGGGTCTCGGTGACGAACTGGTCGGCGGCCAGCCGCAGCACGGGGTTCACCTGCTTCTCCCGGCCGATGGTCGAGTCGGGGGCGTCCGCCTGGGTGGCCGAGCAGAAGCTGCCGAAGCCGTGCGTCGGCCACACCTGGGCCCCGTCGGGCAGCAGGTCGGCCAGCCGCTTCGCCGAGGCGTGCTGGTGATGGGCCAGCTCGTGGGAGTGCTCCTGGCCGAGAAGGTCGGTGCGTCCGGTCGTCCCGAACAGCAGCGAGCCGCCGGTGAAGACGCCCACCGGCTGCCAGCCCCCGTCGACGACCTCATCGAGGGCGTACGACAAATGGTGGAAGGTGTGACCGGGGGTGGCGATGGCCCGCAGGCGCAGGGAGTCCGAGACCGGCACCACGTCACCGTCGGCGATGGGCTCGCGCTCGAAGCCGACCTCGTCGGCCGCGGCCACCAGGTAGTGGGCACCGGTCACCCGGGCCAGTTCCAGGCCGCCGGAGACGTAGTCGTTGTGGATGTGCGTCTCCACCACGTGGGTGACGCGCACCCCCTTCGCCCCGGCGAGGTACAGGACCCGGTCGATGTCGCGCTGGGGGTCGACCACGATCGCTACCTGGCCGTCGGAGGCCAGGTAGCTGCGGTCGCCGAGCGAGGACGTCGTGATGACGGAGATTTCTACTGCCATTGCCGTTCTCCCCTCGGAATTCTCTACATACCCCCGGGGGTATGCATAAGACACACTTCTGGTTGATTCATGGTGTGATGACTACCCGCCTGCGCCGCGGATAAGCGGTGCGGGCGGGCGGTCCTGCCGTCGGGTCAGGCCAGAGCGAGGAACAGCTTCTCGAGCTCCTCTTCGGTCATCTCCGGCGCCTCGCCCCGGTCGCGGGTGGCGTTGCAGTGCCGCATCCCGGAGGCGATGATCTTGAAGCCGGCGCGGTCGATGGCCTTCGACACGGCGGCGAGCTGGGTCAGCGCCTCGCGGCAGTCCTGGCCGCTCTCCATCATCTCGATGACGGCGTTGAGCTGGCCCCGAGCCCGCTTGAGTCGGGTCAGAGCCTCCCTGGTCATCTCGGGCCGAAGATTCACCGCGCCACCTCCTGCGTTCAACATACCCCAGGGGGTAGAGCTTGTCGCGGATACCCCCGCCGGTATGCGCAACCGCGAGGACGGCCCGGTGATTCCCGTCGTCTCTCGGGCGGCTCTGCCCCGAGACCCGATGATTTCTACCGAACGGACGGATCTCGGGTGATCGCGAGTCGAACACTAATCTGTCCCGTACCAGAACTGGTCGGGTCGGGAAGGAAAGCCATGGTCGGCAGTGCGAAGGGACCCTTGGTCGGCCTGCGGGTGCTGGAGCTGTCCGGGATCGGACCCGGCCCGTTCGCGGCCTCCGTGCTGGGAGACCTCGGCGCCGAAGTCCTACGGGTGGACCGGCCTGGGGGCGCCGGCACCGGGGTTCCCGAGCACCTCGACACCCTGCGGCGCAGCCGTCGCTCGGTTGTTCTGGACCTGCGTCAGGAGGCCGGGGTCGAGGCCCTGCTCACCATGGTCGAAGCGGCTGACGTGCTGATCGAGGGCTACCGGCCCGGAGTCGCCGAGCGGATGGGCTTCGGGCCGGATGTCTGCCTGCGGCGCAACCCCCGCCTAATCTACGGACGCATGACCGGATGGGGCCAGGAGGGGCCGCTGGCCCAGAACGCGGGCCACGATCTCAACTACATCGCGGTGACGGGCGCGCTGCACGCGATGGGCCGGCGCGGCCAGCCACCGGCGATCCCACTGAACCTGGTCGGCGACTTCGGTGGCGGATCCCTCTATCTCGTGGTCGGCGTCCTGGGGGCGCTGCTGGAACGGGAGCGTTCCGGCCTCGGCCAGGTGGTCGACGCGGCGATCGTCGACGGGGTCGCGCATCTGATCACGATGTTCCACGGGATGTTGGCCGCGGGCATGTGGAGGGACGAGCGTGGCGTGAACCTCCTTGACTCCGGCGCACCCTGGTACGACACCTATGAGACCTCGGACGGGGGCCATGTCGCGGTCGGTGCCATCGAGCCGAAGTTCTACGCGCAGCTCATGGAGACGCTCGGCCTGGACCCGGACCAGCGGCGCCGCAGCGACCCGCGGCAGTGGGAGGCCATCCGCGCGGAACTCACCAAGGCGTTCCTGAGCCGCACCCGCGACGAGTGGGCTGAGATTTTCGGCGCGAGCGATGCCTGTGTGGCGCCGGTGCTGAGCCTCCGCGAGGCCATCGACTTTCCCCACCTGCGGGAGCGCAACGTCTTCGTGGACGTCGCCGGGATCATGCAGCCCGCACCGGCGCCCCGGCTGAGCCGTACCCCCGGTGCGGTCCAGTCGGCGCCCCCACGTGTGGGCGCGCACACACGGGCGGCGCTGAGGGAGTGGGGTGTGGCGGACGTCGACGCGCTCATCGAGGCGGGCGTCGCTGTCGACGCGCAGTAGACCCGAATGTTTTTCCGAGGAAAAGCTGGGAACGCGCCCGAGGCCGTCTACGCCACCGCTGAGGGAGTAAGCATGGGAAGGCTCGATGAAAAAGTCGTCCTGATCACCGGAGGATCATCTGGGTTCGGCCGAGCGAGCGCTGTGCGCTTCGCGCGCGAGGGTGCCAAAATCGTCGTCGCTGACATCAGCGAAAAGCCACTTGCCGGCGGCTTCGAGCAGAATCTCGAAAAGGCGACAGCAGACGTGATCACAGCCGATGGCGGGCAGGCGAAGTTCGTGAAGTGCGATGTCACGAACGCTGCGGACGTGGAAAAAGCCGTCCAAAGCGCCGTCGAAACATATGGCCGGTTGGACGTCATGTTCAACAACGCAGGCATCTACCGCGGCGGGAAACTCATGGATGAGTTCACCGAAAAAGACCTCCAGGCCTGCTTCGATGTCAACGTCAAGGGCACCTTCTACGGGACGCAGTCCGCGGTTCGTCAGTTCCGCCGCCAGGGGAGAGGAAGCAATGGAATGGCGGGGACGATCGTGAACCTGGTATCCACCGCCGGCCTTCAGGGCCACCCGAAGCAGTCGGTCTACAACATCTCCAAGGGCGCGCAAGCCAACCTCACCCGCTGCGCCGCGATCGAGTACGGCCATGAAGGCATCCGGGTCAACGGCATCTGCCCGACCTATGCAAAAACCGCCCTCACGCGAGAACTGTTCGACAACATGGAGTTCATGCAGACCTTCGCTGAGAGCGTGCCTCTCAAGCGTTGGGGTGAAGCGGACGACATCGCGGATCTGGCGCTCTACCTCGCCAGCGACGAGTCGAGCTACGTGCATGGTGCCCTCATCAGAATCGACGGTGGCGAAACGCTCTGCCGCTATTCGGTCTGAGGGTGTCGCAACGCCAGCGACCAAAGGCCGCTGGGCACTACGCGAGGACAGGGCAGGGATCAGTGCGCTCCGCGGCGAGCGCCTGGCCGGGCCCGGGCGGAGAACGCCGCCGCGCCGGATCGCGCCGGTAGGGATCGTGCCGAGGTGGTCGACGTCGGCTTGCCGCCGCGTCGGCCCCGGCCGCCGTGGGCGGGCTGCGCCTCGTGACGCGGGCCGGCGGACCGCGGCACGGGCTGGGGGACCAGCGTCCGTTCCCCCGGGGCCAGTTCGCGGAGCAGCGCGTCACCCGGGCGCAGCCGGGTCGTGGTCGCCGTGATTCCCGCCTTGCGAGTCAGATCCCGCACCTCTGGCACCTGCCCGTCGGTCATCAGCGTGACGACGGTCCCGGTCGCGCCGGCCCGGGCGGTACGGCCCGAACGGTGCAGGTAGGCCTTGTGCTCCTCGGGCGGGTCGGCGTGTACGACCAGGGCCACGTCGTCGATGTGAATGCCCCGGGCGGCGATGTCGGTGGCGACCAGCGTGTGCACCTCTCCGTCGGAGAACGCCCGCAGGTTTCTGGTGCGCGCGCCCTGGGCCAGGTTGCCATGCAGCTCGACGGCGGTCACACCGGCCGCGACCAGCCGACGGGCGAGGGTTTTCGCGCCCCGCTTGGTGCGGGTGAACACCACGGTCCGGCCCGGCGCGGCGGTCAGCTCGACCAGCACGGCGAACCGGTCGTCGGCGTGGACGTGCAGGACGTGGTGCGCCATCGCGGCGACCGGCGACAGCGTCGAGTCGACGCTGTGCACGACCGGATCGGTGAGGAACCGTCGCACCAGGACATCGACGCCGGCGTCCAGGGTGGCGGAGAACAGCAGACGCTGCCCGCCGCGCGGGGTCTGCTCCAACAGCCGCCGCACGGTGGGCAGGAAGCCGAGGTCGGCCATGTGATCGGCCTCGTCGAGCACGGTGATCTCGACGGCGCCCAAGATCGCGTTACCGGTCTTGACATGGTCGGCGAGCCGACCCGGGCAGGCCACCAGGACATCGACCCCGGCGCGCAGCCCGGCGATCTGAGGTCGGGCGGCGACGCCACCGAAGATCGTCATCGTGCGTAGCGACAGTGCCTGCGCCAGCGGCGCCATCACGCTGTCGATCTGGGTGGCCAGTTCACGGGTGGGTACGAGGATCAGCGCCCGAGGGCGCCCGGCCCGCCGTGGCGTGGCGGTGGCGGCCAGGCGGGTCAGCACCGCCAGTACGAAGGCATAGGTCTTACCCGACCCGGTGCGGCCCCGGCCGAGCACGTCCCGCCCGGCGAGGGCGTCGGGCAGTGCCGCGGCCTGGATGGGGAACGGCCGGTTCACTCCGGTCGCGGCCAGCACGCGGTTCAGCGCGTCGGGCACGCCGAGGTCGGCGAAGGTGAGAGAGTTGGTCTGGCGTGGGCGGCTTGCCGCCATGAAGGCTCCGAACGTCGAAGGGACGTCCCGCCCGGCGCTGACTGTTGGGCCGCGACGCGTGGCGTGGGACATCGAACCCGGCCGCCATGCTGGGCGGACCGTGCTGTCAGTCTACTCGAACCCGCTGCCGGCTCCCGCTGCCAACCGACCGAGGGTGCACGAGCATCCGTGCTGGCCGATCAGGGTGCCATGATCTGCCACCGGCTCTGCTCGTCCATCCATGCGCCGGCCAGGATCTCCGCCGACCGCCGGCCCGGGCATGGGTAGATCTTCGACCGGCCAGCGTCACCGCCGGCTCGGGCCTCGACTTCCCACGACTCTCCATCGGTGCGGATGTACACGTCGCGGCGTCCTCGCAGGGTGCGATTGCCGTTCCACCAGTGACGCTCGGTTTTCACCCCCCGACCGTATAGCACGGAGTCCGAGTGTGGAACTTCGACGATCTTGGTTGCTGAGCTCAGCTCGTCGCGCTTCTGCCGACCTGTCCGGCATTTCCCGCCGTTCCGCTGTCCGAGTGGTCCGGACGAACCGAAATCGCACGGTTGGCACCGCTACGCGGCCAGAGCTGAACGGCAACGCTCCGTAATCGTTACCTCAGTTGGTCGCGGCGGCGTGTCAGGTAGGTGGTTTCGGCGGTGTTGCCCGTCAGCTCGATGGCCTTGCCGTAGGCCGCGCGCGACTGGTGGCTGCGGCCGAGCCGGCGCAGCAGTTCGGCGCGGGTGGCGTGGTAGGCGTGGTAGGCGGCCAAATGGTGCTCGAGACGGTCGACGGCCGCCAGTGCCACCTCGGGGCCGTCCAGCTCGGCGACGGCGATGGCCCGGTTGAGGGCGACGATCGGTGAGTGGTCGAGGCGGACGAGCTGGTCGTAGAGGGCGACGATCTGCGACCAGTCGGTGTCGCGTACGTCGCGGGCAAAGGTGTGCACGGCGTTGATCGCGGCGAGGATCTGGTAGCGGCCCGGAGCCACTCCGGTGGCCAGGCGCTCGCGCACCAGCCGATGCCCTTCGTCGATCAGCGACCGGTCCCAGGCCCCACGGTCCTGCTCGTGGAGGGGGACCAGTTCGCCGCTGACCGAGATCCGGGCGGTGCGGCGGGCCTCGGTGAGGAGCATCAGCGCCAGCAACCCGGTCACCTCGCCGTCGTCGGGCATGAGGGCATGGACCAGGCGGGTGAGCCGGATCGCCTCGGCGGTCAGATCGTGACGTACGGGACCGGTGTCGGGGCTGGTCGCCAGATAGCCCTCGTTGAAGAGAAGGAAGAGCACGGCGAGCACGCCGCAGATGCGTGCCGGGAGATCCTCCGCCGACGGCACCCGGTAAGGGATGCGAGCTGCCTTGATCTTGGCTTTCGCGCGGGTGATCCGTTGCTCCATGGCGGTCGGCCGGACCAGGAAGGCATGGGCGATCTCGGGCACGGTCAGACCGCCGACCATGCGCAGCGTCAGCGCCACGCGGGTCTGCATCGCGAGCGCCGGGTGACAGCAGGTGAAGATCAGCCGGAGCCGCTCGTCGTCGATGGCGCCGAGAGGCTCGGGCGGGGCGTCGTCGTACAACATCCGAGCCTCCTTCTGCTTGTCGTCGCGCTTGTTCTCGCGCCGGATCCGGTCGACGGCCTTGCGGTTGGCGGTGGTGGTCAACCAGGCGCCGGGATTGGGGGGTACGCCGTCGGCCGGCCACCGCTCGACGGCGGTCGCGAACGCCTCGGCCGCGGCCTCCTCGGCGATGTCGAGGTCACCGAAACGCCTGGTCAGGGCAGCGACCACCCGCGCCCACTCCGCTTGGTGGGCGCGGGAGATCGCCTCCCGGGCGTCGGTCGCGCTCACAGGAACGGCCGCACCTCGACCTTGCGGTTGCAGGCCTTCGACCCCTCGGCGGCCAGCTTGAGCGCCACGTCGAGGTCGGGGGCCGTGATGATCCAGAAGCCGGCGAGATACTCCTTCGACTCCAGGAAGGGACCGTCGGTGAACAGCGCCTCGCCGCCCCGGTTGTCGATGACGGTGGCTGCGCTGGGTGCCGCGAGGCCGCCGGCGAAGACCCAGTGGCCCTCGGCCTGGAGCCGTTCGTTGAACGCGTCGATGGCGGCCATCTCGTCCGGGGTGCCGGAGCTGCTCTGGTCGTCGATCACGGAAACCAGGTAATGCACATTCATCTCCTGTCTTCAGGGCCCGGAAACGCTACCGGCGTCACCGCTCGGCGTGAGCGTGGCCGTTGCGTACTGCGGGCGCCCGCTGGGCCGGTAGACCTGGATCGTCACGCCGTTCGAGGTGGCCCGCGAGTCGACCAGTTCAAGTGCTGTGCCCGGGCCGGTGGCGGAAACAGCCGCATGCCCTGGCCGAGGACCACGGGATAGGTGAGCAGGGTGATCTCGTCGACGAGCCCGTTGTCGAACAGCGGCAGCGCCCATCCGCCGCGCTCGAATCCGTCCCTGCGGTCCTCCTCCGGCCCGCCAAGCCCCTGCGTCACGCCGTCGACGGAGACGTTCGTGGTGACGGTCAGTTCCATGGCGCCGAATCTCCTGTGGCTCGGGGCGCCCCTCGTGGGCTGCCTCTCACCCCTTGCTACGAACGCCCCTGCCCCGATCCGACACCGCCTCGCGGATCTCCGCTGCAGTGCATCAATCGGCTGAGCGCGGGGCGGGAGCGCGGCGACCCCGTCGGCCGGGAACCGACGCGTGCCGAGATCGCCGCGGCGAGTCGATGTGCCGCAGATCGTCGGAGCGGCAGCGGGGATCGGGCACGAAAACCCGCCGGGTGGGTCCTGCTTCCTGGTCAGGTTCGGGCGGTGTCAGCGGCGATCGCCAGTAACCTGTTCACCACCCCGGGATGCTCGCGCTCGCCCGTGTGTTCGAGCAGGTCGAGAGCTTCGCGGCAGCGGGCGTGGGCTGTGCGGTGGTTGCCCGCGGAGGCAAGGGCCTCCGCGAGGACGGCGAGCGCCCGCGCCTGGCGCACGGGATCGGCCAGTTCCTCGCCGACGGCTCGGGCCAGGGTGGCCTCGGCCAGGCAGTTGCGGTGTTGTCCCATTCGCAGCCGGGCCTCGGCCGCGACGACGAGCGCGTCACAACGGATGACGTCGTCGTTGACCCGGCCGTGCAGGTCCAGTGCGACCTGGGCCTGAGCGAGAGCGGCTTCGGGATGGCCGGTCTGAGCGCTCAGTTCGGCGAGCCGTACGTGGTTGAGAATTCGTCCGCGCAGCGATCCCACCTGATCCCAGACAGCGAGGGCCTGCTGATAGAAGCGGCGGGCCTCTTCGTACCTGGCGAGCTGCCGATGTGCCTCGCCCAGGTGGTGAAGGGTGAACGCCTCACCGGTCGAATTGCCGGCCGCCCGGCAGCCCTGCAGCACTTGGTTGAAGACGTCGACGGCGGTCGCGATACGGCCGGTGCGGAGGTGGATGGACGCCAGGTTGTGCAGGCAGGCCAGTTCGATCTCGGCGAAGCCGCATTCGACGGCCAGGTTCAGGGCCTGCGTGAAGAGGTCGCTGGCGTGCTGGTAGTCGTGGCTGGCGTAGTAGACGGCACCGAGGTTGGCGAGCGTGCCGGTTCGGCCGAGGAGATGGCCGTCCGCGGTCGCGGCAGCGAGGGCCAACTTCAGCATGTCTCGCACGTCGTGCTGTGGGCCGGAGCGGTCGTACACCTCGTGGAGCGTGTCGACGATTTGCCAGGCATGGCGCGGAAAGCCCTCCCTGGCGGCGGCCTGGACCACGCTGGGCAGGTTGCTCCGCTCCGCCTCGCACCAGTGCAGCGCGTCACCCTCCGCCGGGAACTCCGTCGGGCGGACCGCAGTGGCCTCGGGGAGGTCCGGCACGGCCGGACGCTGCGGTTCCAACCACCGGACGGCGTTGACGGCGGTCAGCAGGTACCAGTCGAAGAGCCGACGCAGCGCCGCACGCCGCTCGTCGGTCGGCCCGTCCAGGCGGTCACGATCGCTGGCGTACCTGTGCAGGAGGTCGTGCATCCGGTATCGGCCGACGGCGTCGTGGTTCACCAGGTGTGCGCGGGCGAGCCGGTCCAATACCCGTTCGGTCACGACCGGTTCCGCCTCCAGTAACGCGGATGCTGCTGCGGCCCCGATGGTCGTGCCCGGGAACCGGCCCAGGCTCCAGAAGAGTCGGGCGGGTAGCGGGGCCAGCGCGTTGACCGACCAAGCGAAGACGGTGCGTAGGGTGAGTTCATCGCTGTCGTCGCCGTCGATGTCGAGCAGTCGATTTCCGAGTTCGTCGGCCAGATCGCTGAGCGCAGCCCGGGGCTGGGCGGCGACGTGCTCACCGATGATCCGCAACGCGATCGGGAGCCCGCCGGAGAGCAGCCCCAGCGTGTGCATCGCCGCCGGTTCGGCGCGAGCGCGGTGGGATCCGATGATCCGGGTGAGGAGGGTCTGCCGATCGTCGTACGGGAGTGGTGTGATGGTCAGACTGCGGACGCCATGCCGGACGCTGAGGCCGCTGAGTCGATTGCGGCTGATCACGATCGTCAGGCTGGTCGCGGACCGAGGGATGAGCTGCTGCGCCTGGTCGGAGTCGAGGATGTTGTCGAGCACGACGAGCATGCGCCGCTCGCTCAGTAGCCGGTGGTACATCTCGCCGCGCTGCATGGGGTCGGCGGGTACCCGATCTGCGGGGACGCCGAGGCTGACCAGGAAGCGTCGTAAGGCGTCTTCCGGGCGTACCGGTGACACCTGGCTGTGCGCTTCGGCGTTCAAATAGAGCTGGCCATCCGGAAACCAGTCGCGACGGTGATGGCCCCACCGGGTGGCAAAGGCCGTTTTTCCCACTCCCGGCATTCCCGCGAGGGCGATAACATTCGGCGTGCCATTGTCGGTGGCGAGCATGTCCAGCTCGGACAGAAGATCGGTGTGCCCGGTGAAATCGGGCACGTCGTGCGGTAGCTGTCGTGGCACCGCCGCCGTCTCGCCCTCATCGGTAGGACTGTTGCGGCGCGAGATGGGAGAGGGGGGTGACAGTTCGGCGATGTCCAGGTGCGGGTCGGTGCGCATCGTGCGTCGGTAGCGGCGCCGGAAGGCGGCGATGAATTGGCGGGCATCATGGGTACGGCCGACGTTGTGCAATGCGGTCGCCTGTAGCCGGGCCAACGTCTCGTCGAGTTGATTGTCCGCGATCAGTGGCTCCAGTCGGATCAACGCCCGGTCGTGTTGGCCGTCGGCCAACTCGCTCGCGGCGAGGAGTTTTTCTGCGGTGAGCAACTGCTCCTGCATGTCTCGCCGCAGATGTTCGCAGCGCGCCCCGTGGAGTTCGGGCAGTGGATCGTGCCGCCACAACTGCACCGCCGTGGTGAGCAGGGCGATGCAGCGGTCGTTCTGGTTTCGTTCGGCAGCCTCTCGCGCCTCGGCTGTCAGGCGCCGGAACCGGTGATAGTCGACCAGGGCCGGTTCGACGTCCAGACGGTAGGCGTTGACGCCGGGCACCCGTTCCAGTGCTTCGGGCAGACCGGCGGCCCGCAAAGCGGCGCGTAGCCGGCTGGCAAGCGTGTACAGCAGCGAACGGCAGGCGTCGACGGTGCGATTTGGCCATAGAAGTTCCACGATGGTCTCTACTCGCACCGGATCACCGGCGTGATAGAGAAGGATGGCGAGGAGCCCGCGTTGCTTCGCGGTGCCGATAGGCCTTGATCGTCCTTCGATCCTGAGTTCCGTGGGTCCCAGAATCGTGAACTCCATAGACCTCACCCCTCGCCAGATCTGATCGATGATCGGCTCTCTTTATTCTGTTCTATGCGGTGAAAATGGCCAAGCCTCCCGCCCAGAGTCCGAAATCGGACATTCCACTGGCCAGTGCGCGGTAAGCCGGTTGCAGGGTGACCGGCAATGTGATCGCAAGGTTTCCGCTGACTCTGGCTTCCTCGGGCTTCGCGACAGGGGAGGAAGTAAATGACGTCGCTGGAATGGTTGTCCACACCGGTTGGCATCGACGCCGAGCACTGGGTCACCCGGGCGGGGTGTCGAACGGTACTCGCCGTGGCGCACACGATCGCCAGCTGCCATCGGTTGCTCGACGTGATCGATTACGTCGAGGGGGATTCGCGGGTCCAGGTGATTTTCACCGTGGCGCCGGACGTTTTCAACCAGCAGGTGCACCGCCACCTGGAGCGACTCGGCGCCCTGCTGCTGCCCTGGCAGCAGGCGGTCCGGGAGCGATTCGACCTCGGGATCGCCGCCTCCTGGGGAGGGCTGCACCAACTGCACGCACCCCTGTTGGTGATGGCGCACGGCGCGGGCCACGGCAAACGGGTGCGGCCGAGACCGTACGGTGGCCCGGCACTTGCGGAGCCTGCGGTCTACGGGCTTGATCCGCAGCGGTTGACCCATGGCGGCCGGGTGCTGCCGACTGTCCTCGCCGTCTCCCACGAACACGAACTGGAGGTGTTACGTCGCCAGTGCCCGGCGGCACTTGAGGTCGCGACAGTCGTGGGCGACCCCTGCCTCGACCGCCTCGTCGCCAGCCTTTCGATGCGCCGGGACTACCGGCACGGCATGGGAGTCGACGACCACCAAGGGCTTGTTGTGGTCACCTCCACCTGGGGCCCGGACGGCCTGTTTGGACACCGGCCCGACCTCCTGCCCATGCTGATGACCCAACTTCCGGTCGACCGCTACCGCATAGCCGCGCTGCTGCACCCGGCTGTCTGGGACGCACACGGACACCGTCAGATCAGAGCGTGGCTGCGGCACTGCCGCGAGGCCGGACTGCTGCTGCCCGATCCCACTCAGGACTGGCGCGCCCTGGTCGTCGCCGCCGACCACGTCATCGGCGACCACGGCTCGGTCACCGCCTATGCCGCAGCCGTCGGGCGTCCAGTCCTGGTACTGCCCGGGGCGGAGCCCGCCATCGGCACAGCGCAGCACCTGGTGACCGCCGGTGCCGCTCACCTCGATCTCCACCGGGCGCTGCTGCCTCAACTCGGCGCGGCTCGCGAACTCGACCAGCACGCGGTGATGGCCGCGCTGACCGGCCAGCCGGGACGGGCCGGCACGCTGCTACGCCGCGCCATGTATCGCCTCCTCGACCTCACCGAGCCAGGTCGGCACCGACAGATCGACCCGGTACCCGTGCCGCACGTCAGCCGCTGGGAGGCCGAGTCGTGACAGCTGCCATGGACCCCCTCGTCGTGGCGCTGCTGCCGTCCCGGTCGTCGTCCCGGATCGCGAGGCTGGCCGACGTCGTGCTCACCACCGTCGAGCACGAGGCGCCGGACGCACTCTGCGACCAGCTGCTCACCGCTTACCCCGGCGTGTCTCTCGTCGTGACGCAGGGGCCGAGGGGCGAGGTCGGCGTGCAGACCCGTGACGGCCTTCGGCATCGCCTCGGCCCCGGAACCCCACCGATACGCCTCACCATCCCGGCCCTGGCTACCGTGGCCCGGGAACTCCATCATCGGTGGACCACCGGCGATCTCGAGCACCGGCGCCCGGTGCTGGACCTGCTATCCGTTTCCGTCGTCGAGCCGGCCGAGCCGACGACGCACCGCAGCGAGTCGGGGCGAGCCGATCGCGTCGAAGATGTCGACGGCCTCGAGGTAGTGCCGTCGTGCGTCCTCCTCGTCACCCCGCCGCTCGGCGATGCGCCCGAGCAGGTCCAGTGCCTCCGCCCGCTCGTTGGCCGACCCGAGCTGAGCCATCCGGCGAGCTGCCTCGGCCGCCGCCTTCTCGGCGGCATCGAGGTGGCCGAGGCCGAGTTCGGCGTCGGCGAGTCCGAGCAACACTCGCGCACCGTTGTAGGGATCGATCTCACCCAGGCCGAGAAAGATCTCGTCCGCCTCGGCCAGCAGCGGCAGCGCCTCGGTCGGCCGGCCCGTCCGGGTCAGTAACATGCCCAGGTTGAGGCATGTCAGGCCGATGCTGCGCAGGTTGGGCAGGGCCCGGCGAGCGGTGAGAACCCGGGCGAACAGCTCCACTGCCTGCTGGGCCCGGCCAGTGTCGGCGTACAGGGTGGCCAGCCCTTCCTCGGCGTCGACGGTGCCCTGCACGTCGCCGGCCACACGGTATCGGTCGACCGCCGCCAAGGCGTGCAGCTCTGCGGCGTCGTGGTTGCCCACCCTGCTGTACACCCTGCTCAAGCGCTTGAGCATGTTCGCCTCGGCCAGGACGTTGCCCCAGGCCCGTGCCGCCTGGAGGCCCCGCTCGTCCACTTCCAGGCGATCCGTGTAGTCCTTGACGTAGAGGAACAACGGCCACATCACGTCGCTGAGATGCCAGGCAAGTTCGTGGCATCCGAGCCGGACCGCGGCTCGCCCGGCATCCAGCAGGTTGCTCCGCTCCCGCTGCAACCAGGCGAGGGCGTCGCCGCGGTCGGCGAACACCGGGAGAACCTCGGGTGGCCGCTGATAGACGTAGGGCAGGCGGCGACGATAGGGAGTCACCACCAGATCGGCGCGGTGCGCGGCGGCGAGGTAGAACTCCACCATCGCCTGCTGCACCGCCTGACGCTCGGCTTCCGGATCATGATGCGCGGACAGTTCGCGGGCGTACAGTCGCAGCAGGTCGTGGTACCGAAACCGCTCCTCGGCGAACTCTTCCAAGAGGCTCGCCTCCAGCAGCTCCTCGACCAGGCCGGACACCCGGCTCCGCTCAACTCCCACGGCCGCTGCGGAGATCAGCGCGGCGCAGAACTCCGGCCCGGGATGCAACGCCAATCTCCGGAACAGTGTGGCGGCCTCCGGCGTCAGCGCCTGGTACGAAATCTCGATCATCGCTCTGATCGACATCCCTTCCACCGCCGACAGCCGCGTCAACCGTTCGGTCTCGTCGGCAAGCTCGGACACCATCCGCCGGACGGTCAACCGCGGTCGACCGGCCAACCGGCCCGCGGCAACCACCAGTGCGAGCGGCAGGCCACCACAGAACCGCACCAGTTCCTGGGCAGGCCCGAGCTCCTGGGCTATCCGCTGCCGGCCGACCGTACGCTCCAACAGTTCCACGGCGGTTGCCGACGGGAGCGGACCCACCTCGAGCAACCGGGCACCGTCGGGTATCAACCCGGTCAGCCGGCGACGACTGGTCACCACGACCGCCGCAGACGCAGACGCCGGCACCAGTGGCCTGACCTGGGCGGCGGAGAACGCATCGTCGAGCAGCACCAGCAACGACCGGTCTGCGGTAACCGTCCGGTACAGCGCGACCTGCTCCGGCAGGTCCACCGGAATCCGCTGTGGTGGCACTTCCAACGCCCGCAGAAAAGCCGCCAGCGCCGCGCCGGGATCCAGTGGCATCTCACCACTGAAACCACGAAGATCGGCGAAAAGCTGCCCATCCACGAACCTGCCCTGTGCCGAGTGCGCCCATTGTCTGGCCAATGCTGACTTGCCGACGCCGCTGGGTCCGCAGAGTACGGCGATATTCCCGCCCTCGCCGAAGACCTGATCCAGTTCGGCCATCTCCGCCGCCCGTCCCGTGAAATGCGACGAGGGCCCCGGAAGTTGCCGGGGGAACGGGCCCCGATCGGGTGCCGGGCCGGCGACATGCACGTCACCGTGGATGACCCCGGCCTGCACACTTGGCCCGATCACCGTGCCGGATAGTTCGTTCGCCGTAGCATGAGGCACGCCCTGCTCGACTCCGGGATGTTCGACTTTCAATCGACAATGCCTTTCGTCCCGGGGTTGGCCAGGAAATCCGCCAGGGGAACTAGAAATTGATGTCTCCGCGAATGTCGTGTGCCTGCACCACCCGGTCTGCCGCGCCGCTGAAGTTGTTGACCACATTGTGCTGGTGGGTCTCGTCCGTCGGATTCGACAGCCGACGCCAAGCAGTTCTCACCGCCAAGTCAAAAGCGGGGTCACGAGCCATCTCGGCCGCCAAGAACGAGGCCAGGGCGGCCTGGTGTGATTGTTCGTGCGGATGTTCCATGGTGGCGGTGAGCGTGTCACCCTCCCGGGTCCCTCTCCGGAAGCGAGAGCGAACCAAGCGTACGAGCGCACCCGTCGCGGTGCGGGCTCCCGATGCGAGAGCCTCAGCCCCCTTGGTTGCCAGCGTGGTGGTGACGGCCAGGACTAGCTGATCTTCCATCGGCGCCCCCTGGCCGAGTTGGAGATAGGCAGACCGCAGTGTCGTGACGGTCAGCGTACCGTGCGTGAGCTACAGCTCGCCCGTTCACGCGACTGGCCCTGCCCACAGACACCGCAACTCGTGGCCTCAGCCGGCCCGGAAGCCCTCACGCGCCGCAACCCGCGCGGTCCACATCCCCAGGTGCAGCGGCCACCATGCCCGGACCCGCCTTGCCACCATCGCCTATTGCCGGCTTCTCTTATGTGCAGCAATTGCCTGCCTTGGTCGTATTTGATTGCGCATGTTGTCCCATATGCTGAAAGAAGAGAACTGGCGGTCATCGTGATCGAATAGCCTGCCGCCGTGCAGATGATCATCTCGATGATTGCCGGCGTTGTCGCCGACTTTTCCGCCAGCTCATTGCCTACCCTGAAGCAGGGGACCGCGCTCAGTGACGTTATTTTCACGGAGTGGGTGAAGTGGGTATCCTGATTGCATAAAGTGACGATTTGATCGCTATCTGATGTGTGCCGCCCGAAGTGGCGGCACACATTCCTTTTGTCCTGTCGAAGCGGCACGGATGTCGTAGCCGCGAGCTACCATGCCCGGGCCTGGGCCGTGGCGGTCGACGAGGTCGCAGCCATGCCCGCGGGCGCCGCCGACGTCTCGGTCGATGGCGAATGGTCGTTCGCGCAGACCCTGCGCGGCCGCAGCCCTTCCATCCACTCGGCCACGAAGAGTGGGAGCACCTCCGCTTCGCGCCGAGGGCGCCGGACGATGCCAGGCCCGGCTACACCGGGACCGCCTGCGGGTCACCGGCGGCGTCGTGGGCCGCCATGGTCTCCTGCCGGCCGGGTTCCTCGCGCAGGATGGCGCAGTGCAGCCAGGCGTCCGGGATGGCGAAACCGTCCACCAACGTACGCATGTGGGGGCGCAACTCCTTGAGCAGCCCGTTCACCACTGCGGTGATCGCCTTGGAACGGGCCGGGGTGAGCCGGGCGTGCTCCAGGAACCACGCCTTGTTGGCCTCGATGACGCTGAGCGCGTACAGGTCACAAACGCGGGAGAGCAGCGCCCGGACCGCCGGGTCCGCGCTGCTCTCGATGCCGGCGACGAAGGCCTCCAGGGTGACCCGGTCGATGTGCGCGGCGGCGACCGCGAGGACGTGGTCCTGGACGTCGTTGAAGATGTCGAAGGGGCGGTCCTTCTTGGTGGCCGCGCCGCCACGCAGGCGGCGGATCGCGGTCTCGAGGAGATGCTTCTCGCGGTCCTCGAACATCTTGAGCTGCCAGCCGCGGTCGGTGACGGCGATCTCCTCGTCCCGGCCGGGCACGGCGCTCACCAGCCGCTGGATGAGCGACCGCGCGGCGGTGCGTTCGAGCATCATCTCCCGAACCTGTTCGGCGACGAAGGAGGCCCGCCCCCAGCCGTCCAGTGAGCCGAACTCGTCCCGGTAGCCGGTGAGCAGCCCTTTGGCCACCAGCTGCAACAGCACGGTGTTGTCGCCCTCGAACGTGGTGAAGACGTCGGTGTCGGCCTTGAGACCGGGCAGCCGGTTCTCGGCCAGGTAACCGGCGCCGCCGCACGCCTCGCGGCACATCTGGATGGTGCGGGTGGCGTGCCAGGTCTGCGCGGCCTTGAGACCGGCGGCCCGGGACTCCAACTCCCGCTGCCGGTGCTCGTCGACCGGGCTGTCGTCACTCTGCATTTCGCTGAGCGCGGTGACCAACTCGGCCTGGGCGAAGTGGAACGCGTACGTGGTGGCCAGGGCGGGCAGCAGCTTGCGCTGGTGGGCCAGGTAGTCGTTGAGCAGGACCTCCCGGTCCGCGTCGGGCGCGGTGAACTGGCGACGGATGTCGCCGTAGCGCACTGCGATGGCCAGCGCCGACTTGGTGGCCGCCGACGCGGCGCCGCCCACGCTGACCCGGCCCCTGACCAGGGTGCCGAGCATGGTGAAGAAGCGCCGTGAATCGTTGGCGATCGGGCTGGAGTACGTGCCGTCCTCCGCCACCTGACCGTAGCGGTCCAGCAGCATGTCCCGCGGCACCCGCACGTGGTCGAAGCTGATCCGCCCGTTGTCCACGCCGAGCAGGCCCGCCTTGGGTCCCGCGTCACCGATTGTCACCCCGGGCAGCGGGTTGCCCTGTGCGTCGCGGATCGGGACCAGCCACGCGTGTACGCCGTGCCGCCGTCCCCCCGTGATGAGCTGCGCGAAGACCACCGCCATCCGGCCGTCCCGGGCCGCGTTGCCGATGTAGTCCTTGCGTGCCGCCTCGTACGGGGTGTGCAGGTCGAAGGTCTGCGTCTGCGGATCGTACGTGCAGGTGGTGCGCAGCTGCTGGACGTCGGAGCCGTGGCCGGTCTCGGTCATCGCGAAGCAGCCGAGGATCTTGGCGGAGATGATGTCCCGAAGGTAGGCGTCGTGGTGCCGCCGGGTGCCGAGGGCCGCCACGGCGCCGCCGAACAGGCCCCACTGCACGCCCGCCTTCACCATCAGCGACAGGTCGACCTGCGCCAGCATCTCGCTGGCGACGATCGACGCACCGACGTCGGACCTACCGCCGTAGGCGGCGGGGAAGGCCGATGCGATGCCCGGTTCGACGGGGAGATCGGTGAGCAGTCCGCTGATCCGCTCACGTGCCCGTTCGTCGTTCTCGCCGTACACCGGGAGGAAGCGTGCGTCGAGCTGATCCCGGAGCGCCTCGCGGACCTCGGCCCACGGTCCGTCGAGCACTTCCTTGAGGCGGGCGAGGTCGATGGGGCTGGGCGCGTGACTGATCATGGCTACCTCGCACGGTGGTGGGTACAGCCTGTACCCAGGCAAGCCTACGACCGGGCCGGGCTGCCCGGGCCGCACGTCTACCGCCACTTCACCGGCAAGGACGACCTCGACCAGGCCGTAGCCCGGCACGCCGCACGACTGTTGAGCGCCGCCCAGCGGCGCCACCCCCGTCGGCGCTCGCCGGCTGTCGGCTCGGCGTGTCGGTTGCCGAGTGCCTGGTGGCGGGCGGTCCGCTGGAAGTGCTACCAGCCGGGGGGAGGAATCAACCCCTCGCGATCGCTACACTCACCGCAGCGCCGGAACTGCCCGCAAACTCTGGCGGGCGCTGATCCGAACTGAATGGAGACGCCTGTGACCCGCGACAAGGCGGCACCCCCCGGCATCGACACCAGCATTCCCAGCGTGGCCCGGGTCTACGACTTCTTCCTCGGCGGCAAGGACAACTTCGAGGTCGACCGCAAGGTCGCCGAGCACGCCCTGCGGATCACGCCGGACGGGCCGGCAGCCGGCCGGGCGAACCGCGCTTTCCTGCGTCGGGTGATCCGGTTCCTCGTCACCGAGGCGGGCATCGACCAGTTCCTCGACATCGGATCGGGTCTGCCCACCCAGGGAAACGTGCACGAGGTCGCCACCGAGCACGACCCGAAGGCCCGGGTGGTGTATGTGGACAATGACCCGATCGTCCTGGCACACGGGCGAGCCCTGCTCGCCGAGGAGGGCACCGCGACGGTGATCCAGGCGGACATCCGGTCCCCGCAGGAAATTCTGAACCACCCGGACGTGGGCCGGTTCCTCGACCTCGACCGGCCGATCGGGTTGCTGCTCTTTGCGATCCTGCACCACCTCGGTGACGACGAGGACCCGCGGGCGGTGGCGGCGGCGTTGATCGACGCCCTTCCCTCCGGCAGCTACGTGGCGATCTCGCACTTCCGCGACCCGGGTGAGCGGGACCCGGAAGGTTCCCGCAAGGCGCGCGAGGTCGAGCGGATCTTCAATGAGTCGCTCGGCACCGGTCGCTGGCGCACCGACGAGGAGATCCTCTCCTTCGTCGACGGCCTGACGCCGCTGGAGCCGGGCCTGGTGCCGCTGCCCGAGTGGCGCCCGGAGCCGGGTGCGACCGCTCCGGACCAGACGGACACCTACCACACCTTCGTCGGGGTCGTCGCCCACAAACCGTGAGTCTCGCCGGCAGCGGCCCGCATCAGGCGAGCCGCTGCCAGACGTACGTCATGTCGGGCTCGTGCTCCTCGTTGCGGCTGCCGTCGTCCTCGTCGACCGGTCGGAAGCCGTGCCGTTCGTAGAACGACCGGGCGTCGGTGTTTCGCATGAACACGCGCAGGCTCAGCCCACCCGGGCTGGCCCGGCGTACCTCGTCGAGCAGTGCGCTGCCGATGCCCTGCCGACGAGCATCGGGCCGCAGGTAGAGATGCTCCAGCACGTCGCGGTCGAGCGCGGCGAAGCCGAGGATCTCGCCGGTCTGCGGACTCTCGGCCACCCAGGTCGCGCAGCCGGGCAACACCACGTACGTGATCCAGGCCCTGGTCTGCTCGTCGTCGTGCAAGCGCGGTAGGTATGGCATCGCCGCCGCCCGCGACGCCAGGAACACCTGGGTGATGGCGTCGGCGTCGTCCGCCTGGGCTCTACGGATCACCGCTGCCCGTCCTTTCGTTCAGTCCGCCGCCCAGTGGTGGACCGCAACCATCGAGCCCTCGAACGGACGCGAGCGGCACCTCCTGCTCCGCAGCCCAGCCTAGGCGGTCATGCATGATCGGACCCGTCCGCAACGGTCGGGCGGGGGCGCGGGGGCGTCGGCCAGAGTTGGCGCCGGAAGGAGACTCCAGTGATCTCGGCACTCAACCGGCTCGTCGATCTCGTTGAGGAGCACCTCGGCGAGGACCTCGACGTCGGCGCTCTGGCCCGGCGGCTCGGCACGACGGAGTACCACCTGCGTCGGATGTTCTCGTCGTTGGCGGGCATGCCGCTGTCGGAGTACGTGCGCCGACGTCGGATGACCATCGCCGCCGCCGATGTCGTCCGGGGCGAGACCGACCTGCTGAGCATCGCCGTCCGGCACGGCTACGGCTCGACCGAGGCGTTTGGACGTGCGTTCCGCGCCGTCCACGGCGCGGGTCCCGGTGACGTACGCCGCGCCGGAGGCCCCCTCCGCAGCCAACCGCAGATCAGGTTCCGCCTGACCGTCGAAGGGAGCACCCCCATGGACACCCGTCTCGTCGAGCGCCCCGCGTTCCGGCTCGTCGGACACGCCGCTCGCGTCCCGCTGGTCCACCACGGCGTCAACCCGCACATCCAGCAGAACGTCGCCGCGCTGCCGATGGAGGAGCACCTGCGGCTGAAGGCCCTCGGCGACACCGAGCCGGGTGGCCTGCTCCAGGTCTGCGACGATCTCGACCCAGACCGCACCGAGGGGAGCGAGCTGACCTACCTGCACGGGGTCGCCGTTTCCAGCGACACGCCGGCCCCCGACGATCTCGACGCCATCGAGGTGCCGGCCGGTATGTGGGCGGTCTTCCGCACCAGCGGGCTTTATCCGCAGGCGTTGCAGACCACCTGGGCCGCGACCGCAACCGAGTGGTTCCCCGCCAATCCGTGGCGGATGCGGCCAGGGCCCTCGATTGTCACGGTCCTCGAGCGTGCGGACGACTTCAGCAGCGCGACCTGCGAGCTGTGGCTGCCCGTCGAACCGAGCTGACCGACCCCGCTGGCCTGGAATCCAGCGGATGGCGCGACCTGTGACGGGAAAGGTCAGCCGGGACGTGGGTGCGTCAACCCGCCACGGGGTCGACGGCCCGCTCAGGCCGGGACGGGCGCGGCGGCGAGCGCGCGGCCGGCCTCGCGGGCGGCGAGTCGGGCCTGTGCGTGCAGCTGCGTGGCCAGGTCGACGAAGGAATCCAGGGAGGGGTCGACGCCAGCGAGGGTGAACTCACGTTCGACGACGGTGAGGTGGGCGCCCCAGCCGTCGGCGAGGATGCGGCGCAGGTACGGCGTGGCGTGGTCCCAGCCCTCGCGCGGGGTGCCGCTGCCGTACGCGCCGCCGCGGACCGTGACCAGAGCGACGGGCTTGCCCGCAAGGAACGGCTTGTTGTTCGCCCGCGGGTCGGCGTAGACCAGGTCGATGTACGTCTTGACGTGTTGCGAGACGCCGAAGTTGTAGAGCGGCACGGCGAACAGGATCGCGTCGGCAGCGAGCAGTTCGTCGACCAGGGTCGCGGCGAGGGCGAGGGCTTCCCGCTGCTCGGCGGTGCGATCCTGCGGCGCCGTCTTCCCGGCGGTGACCGCCGCCACCCAGGCGGTCGCGGGCAGGGCATCGATGCCGACGTGACGACGCGCGACGGTGTCGCCCGGGTGGGCGGCGAGCCACTCCTCCTCGACGATGTCCGCGATCTCGCGGCTCGCGGAGCCGTGGGTACGGATGCTGGCGTCCAGCCGGAACAGGGTCACGACGTACTCCCATGGATTCGATCTTCAACCTTGAAGCCAAGATACCCTTTTGAGCTTCAACCTTGAACCCAATGCGACATGCCTCACTTCATTGCTGAAGTCGGCGCGTACGCTGAACGGCGTGCCGGAGGAACCGCAGTGGCTGAATGACCGCGAGCGCGAGGCATGGCTTGCCCTGGCCAGTCTCATGTTCAAGTTGCCCGGCGCGCTCGATGCGCAGCTGCTGCGCGACAGCGACCTCACGCTGTTCGAGTACTTCGTGCTGAGCGGCCTCTCCATGGCGCCCGGTCGGGCGCTGCGGCTCAGCGACCTCGCCGGCCAGGTCAGCAGCTCGCTGTCCCGGCTGTCGAACGTGGTCAAGCGCCTCGAGCGACGGGGCCTGCTGTGCCGTGAGCCCGACCCGGAGAGCCCTCGCTACACCAGGGCGCTGCTGACCGACGCCGGGTGGAACCTCGTGGTCGCCGCCGCCCCGGGCCACGTCGCCGCGGTGCGGCGCTACGTCGTCGACGGGCTGACCGGCGAGCAGATCACCGTGCTCCGCGAGGTGGCCTGCCACGTCACGGAGCGGGTCAAGGAGGCGGCAGCGGAGGAGTCCCGGCGCCACTAGTGTCTCGTCGGGCGAACAAGAGGCATTCTTCCCGGCTGTGCGGAGATCAATCTCGGAACTGCCCCGCTGTGGAGACGCTACGTTTTGTAGCCTTCATGGGGCATCGGTCGCTGCCTGAGTGGCCCGATCTGCGGTGAAGTGCGCGGGTTCAGGCCGGTGCAAAACTTGAATAATTCCAAAAGAGTGGGCTATGGTCGTGACGTGACGTCCGACTTCGAGGCTCAGCTGCGGGCGGTCTCGATGCGCGTGACCCGGCCCCGGTTGGCGGTGCTCGCCGCGCTGCGGGACCACCCGCACGTCGACACCGACACCGTGATCGCGCTGGTTCGGGCGAACCATCCCACAATCTCCCACCAGGCGGTGTACGACGTACTGCGTGCGCTCACCGACGCCGGTCTGGTGCGGCGCATCCAACCTGGCCGTGCCACCGCCCGCTACGAGTCCCGGGTGGGGGACAACCACCACCATGTCGTGTGCCGCTCCTGCGGTGCGATTGCCGACGTCGACTGCGTCGTCGGCCATGCTCCCTGTCTCACCGCCTCGGACGACCACGGCTTCGTGGTCGACGAGGCGGAGGTCGTCTATTGGGGCACCTGCCCCGACTGCGCGACCGAACGCATCTCCCAGTGACCGCCAGTTTGGAAGGAAACTCCATGAGCGACATCGAGGACAACCCGCCCATCAGCCCGCAGGGCGTGGACAAGAAGGCAGCGGCCGGTTGCCCGGTCGCGCACGACTCCGTGACCGCGCACGGCAGCGAGAGCGAGAACCCGGCGATCGACTCGCCGACCCCGAAGACCGGCGGTCGTCCGCGTACCAACCGGGACTGGTGGCCCAACCAGCTCGACCTGTCGGTGTTGCGCGCCCAGTCGTCCAAGGTCAATCCGCTGGGTGAAGGGTTCAGCTACGCCAAGGAGTTCGCCAAGCTCGACGTCGAGGCCCTCAAGCAGGACATCATCAAGACCCTGACCACCTCGCAGGACTGGTGGCCGGCCGACTTCGGCCACTACGGCGGTCTGATGATCCGGCTGAGCTGGCACGCCGCTGGCACCTACCGCATCCACGACGGTCGCGGCGGTGCCGGCGAAGGCGCTCAGCGGTTCGCCCCGCTCAACAGCTGGCCGGACAACGCCAACCTCGACAAGGCCCGGCGGCTGCTCTGGCCGGTCAAGCAGAAGTACGGCCAGAAGATCTCCTGGGCCGACCTGCTCGTGCTCGCCGGCAACGTCGCGATGGAGTCGATGGGCTTCAAGACCTTCGGCTTCGGATTCGGCCGTGAGGACATCTGGGAGCCCGAAGAGATCTTCTGGGGTCCGGAGGACACCTGGCTCGGCGACGAGCGCTACGTCTCCGAGAAGGAGATGGCGGCCGAGTTCGGGGCGACCGAGATGGGTCTGATCTACGTCAACCCCGAGGGTCCCCGCGGCAACCCGGACCCGATCGCGGCGGCGCACTTCATCCGGGAGACCTTCGCTCGGATGGCGATGGACGACGAGGAGACGGTCGCCCTCATCGCCGGTGGCCACACCTTCGGCAAGACCCACGGCATCGCACCCGCCGCCGACCACGTGGGCCCCGAGCCCGAGGCCGCCCCGCTGGAGGCGCAGGGCCTGGGCTGGCTGAGCACCTACCGCAGCGGCAAGGGCGCGGACACCATCACCAGTGGTCTCGAGGTGACGTGGACCGACCGGCCGACGCAGTGGAGCAACCGCTTCTTCGAGATCCTCTTCGGCTACGAGTGGGAGCTGACCACGAGCCCCGGCGGTGCCAAGCAGTGGGTGGCCAAGGACGCCGAGGCGATCATCCCGGATCCCTTCGACCCGTCGAAGAAGCACAAGCCGACGATGCTCACGACCGACATCTCGCTGCGCGTGGACCCGACGTACGAGAAGATCTCGCGCCGCTTCCTGGAGAACCCGGACGAGTTCGCGCAGGCCTTCGCCAAGGCATGGTTCAAGCTGCTGCATCGCGACATGGGTCCGGTCAGCCGTTACCTCGGGCCGTGGGTTCCCCAGGAGCCCCAGCTGTGGCAGGACCCGGTGCCGGCCGTCGACCACGAACTCGTGGGTGACGCCGACGTCGCCACCCTCAAGGCGAAGGTCCTGGAGTCCGGCCTGACGACCGCCCAGCTGGTCACCACCGCCTGGGCCTCGGCCGCCAGCTTCCGCTTCACCGACAAGCGTGGCGGTGCCAACGGCGCCCGGATCCGTCTCGAACCGCAGCGCAGCTGGGAGGTCAACCAGCCTGAGCAGCTCGCGACGGTGCTGGAGACCCTCGAGGGCATCCAGCGGGAGTTCAACTCTGCCGGCGGGGCGAAGATCTCGCTCGCGGATCTGATCGTGCTGGCCGGCTCGGCCGCCGTCGAGAAGGCGGCGCGCGAGGCCGGCGTCGAGGTGACCGTGCCGTTCCGGCCGGGCCGCACCGACGCCAGCCAGGAGCAGACCGACGTCGAGTCCTTCCGGGTGCTCGAGCCGCGTGCCGACGGGTTCCGCAACTACCTGCGGCCGGGCGAGAAGACCCAGCCGGAGGTGCTGCTCGTCGACCGTGCCTACATGCTCAACCTGACCGCACCGGAGATGACCGTGCTCGTAGGCGGCCTGCGCTCCCTCGGGGCCAACGTCGGTGGTGCCAAGCACGGCGTCCTCACCGACCGGCCCGGCGTGCTCACCAACGACTTCTTCGTCAACCTGCTCGCCCCGGGTACCCGGTGGAAGGCGTCGGAGTCCGAGCACGTGTACGAGATCCGCGACCTGGCCACCGACGAGCTGAAGTGGACCGCCACGGCGGTCGACCTCATCTTCGGCTCCAACTCGCAGCTGCGCGCCCTCGCTGAGGTCTACGCCAGCCAGGACGCGCGCGAGAAGTTCGTGGCCGACTTCGTCGCGGCCTGGGCCAAGGTCATGGAGCTCGACCGCTTCGACCTCGTCTGACCCCGACCCCAACCGGCGAGCCCCGGTCGATCCACTCGCGATCGACCGGGGCTCGCTGCACTTCGCACGCCAGCCGGTGTCCCCGCCGGTGGGTGCTTGTCGCGACTCCCACTCGAGCGGGAGTCCGAGATGTCGATCTCCCCCGCACGAGGGAGGACTCGGTCGCAGCATTCGAATTGACTGGCGGCATGGTCTCCGCTGCGCCCGCAAGCGATCGTTCCCGAACCCCTGCCCGACCCGGCACCGGTAACACCGTGATCGGTCATCTGATGGCTGCGTGCTGCATCGCGTTCGCGATCGTCAACGTCGTCTTCGAAATGACCGGCCACTTCGCCGACGGCCCCTATGCCGAGTACGTTTCCGCGATCGCCGTGATGAACTGGCTTGTCGTCGGGCTGAAGGCCATGGGGGCGGCGGTGGCGCTGATGTCGGTCGCGAAACATCCGAGGTTTCTCCCTGCAGCGGGGCTGGGTGTGCTGTTGTGGGGAGCGTTCGCGATGCTCGGCGTGTACGCCCTGGGCAGCGTGGTGCAAGCCGTCGGCATGGCCGCGGGCCTGACGGGCACCGCCGACCAGATCGACCTGGCCGGAGTCGGTTACGTGCTCTTCTTCCTGGTGCTTACCGCAGGCTATGGCGTCCTGGCGATCTGCTACTCGCGACGCTTCGGGCTCCGGAGAGGCATCGCCGTTCTCGGCGTGCTGGGTGCCCCCGTGATGCTGGGCGTGCTCCTGCTGGCCGTCCCCATGCTGCTGGCCGCCCTCGGCCTCATGCCTCCGCAAAATTGATTGACGTCTGTCGTTTGACGTATGACGTCCTGAGCGCTAACTTCTCAGCAGCGGGTCACGTGGCTGCCGGGAGCCTCAGATGCACCACCGTGGGATGAGCGGGCCTGCTTCGATTCGTGGGCTCGCGTTGTCGGCCGTCGTGGGCACGGCGGCCGAACCCCGCACAACACCCCCGACGTGCTGACGCCACCACCAGACGCCGGCACACACGCAGGGCAGGCCCGTGCTCGCGGGTGGCCCCGATCGAAGGAGTGGACCATGAAGGCCATAGGTGAGGCTCGTCCCGCCTCCCCACGCAGACGCCGTTGGCGTCAAGGGTTGGCCGCAGCAGCCGCCGGCGTCCTGGCGGCGGGCACGCTCGTCGTGGCGAACGTGACGCCCGCGGCTGCGGCGACGGTGGACACCAACGCGTGGTACGTGCTGGTGAACCGGAACAGTGGCAAGGCGTTGGACGTGTACGGCTTGGCCACCAACGACGGCGCGCGGATCAGCCAGTGGACGCGGAACAACGGCGCGAACCAGCAGTGGCAGTTCGTGGACTCCGGTGGTGACTACTACCGGCTGAAGTCCCGGCACTCGGGCAAGGTCCTCGACGTGTACAACTTCTCGACCGCCGACGGTGGCGCGATCGTGCAGTGGTCCGACGGCAACGGGACGAACCAGCAGTTCCGGCTGGCCGACTCCGACGGCGGCCACGTCCGGCTGGTCAGCCGGCACAGCGGCAAGGTCGTGGAGGTGCAGGGTGCCTCCACGGCGGACGGTGCCAACATTGTGCAGTACGCCGACTGGAACGGCGCCAACCAGCAGTGGCAGTTGGTCCGGGTGGACGGTGGCGGCGGCGAGCCCACACCGCCGCCACCGTCGGGCGGCTCCGGGTGCGGCAAGGCGCCGGCGCTGTCCAGCGGCACGCACACGATTCAGAGCAACGGTAAGAGCCGCCAGTTCATCCTGCGGGTGCCCGCCAACTACAACAACGCCAACCCGTACCGGCTGATCTTCGCGTTCCACTGGCGCGGCGGCACCATGCAGGAGATCTCCAGCGGTGGCACCAGCGGGGCCGCCTGGTCGTACTACGGCCAGCAGGAGCAGTCGAACAACAGCGCGATCCTCGTCGCGCCGCAGGGATTCGGCAACGGCTGGGGCAATGCCGGCGGTGAGGACGTCACGTTCGTCGATGACATGATCAGGCTGATCGAGAGCAGCCTCTGTGTCAACCCGCGCCAGCGCTTCGCGCTCGGCTTCAGCTGGGGCGGCGGTATGAGCTACGCCCTGGCCTGTGCGCGAGCTGACGTCTTCCGGGCCGTCGCGGTGATCTCCGGTGCGCAGATCAGCGGGTGCAGCGGCGGGACGCAGCCGATCGCGTACTTCGGGTTGCACGGCATCTCGGACAACGTCCTGAGCATCGGCCAGGGGCGGTCGCTGCGGGACACCTTCGTCCGGAACAACGGTTGCACCCAGCAGAGCCCGCGCGAGCCGGCGGCGGGTAGCCGTACCCACATCACCACGACCTACTCGGGCTGCCGCGCCGGCTATCCGGTGCAGTGGGCGGCGTTCGACAACGGGCACATGCCCGGACCGGTGGACGGGACGTACGCCGAGAGTGGGGTCACGACCTGGACCAAGGGTGAGATCTGGCGATTCTTCGCGCAGTTCTCCTGATCTGTTGCGGTGATCCTGCCGGGGGCGGGTTCTCGGGTCGCCGGGCGGTTCCGACCGCCGCGGTGACCGAGGGCCCGCCCCCGGTCATGTGTCAACGTTGCAGCCGTACCGGATCGCCTGACCCACCGCGGCGCACGACCCAGGCCTCGGTGATGTGCGTGAACATCGCCTCGGCGGCGCCGTCGGGGTCGTGGGCGGCGATGCGCTCGTAGATGCGCCGGTGCCCGCGGTTGGATGCCACGCAGAGCGAACGCTCGGTCCGGCCCATGTAGCGGGCGGTGTTGACGACCTGACTTTCCAGCGCCCGGACGACGCCGCGAGCGATGCGATTCCCGGACGCCTGCATGATCGTGTCGTGGAAGGCCCGGTCGTGCTCGTGGTAGGCGACATGATCGCCGACCAGTTCGTCCATCCGGTCCACCAGTGCGCGTAGCTGGTCGATGACCTGCTCGTCGGCCACCCGCGCGGCGACGTTGGCCATGTCGGACTCGAGCACCCGGCGGGTGACGACGAGATCGTCGAGAATGGTCAGGCCGTCGTCCTCGGCGATGGCCGCCGCCAGCACCAGTTCGTCGAGCATGTCCCAGCTCGACGGGGGAGTGATCATGGTGCCGGCGCCCTGGCGGACCTGCACCAGCCCTTTCTCCTGGAGGATCTTCACGGCCTCCCGCACCACCGTCCGGCTCACCGAGAAGGTCTCGCAGAGGATCGGCTCGGGCGGTAGCGACGTCCCGGGCGCGTGCACCCCGCGGACGATGCGCTCGACCAACTCGGCGGTGACCGCCCTGGCGAGGTTGGCGGGCCGGCGGGTCCACGCCGGGGGCGGCGTGCCACTCAAGCCCGTCTCCTGCGATGCCGTCATGTCCCCTCCGAATGGCCTGTCCAGCGTGCCCACCTGGGGCCAGTGTACGAGCGAGCATTGACGTCACACGTCATACGAGTTACGTTTCCCGAAATGATGGCTGTCGACGCCAGGCCCGTCAGCCACGCGACCTTTCCAGAGGTGACCAACGATGAAGCAGCGAGCAGTGTGGTCGGCCGTCCTGGTGTTGGGACTGGCCATGGCCGGCTGTGGCAGTGCCGCAGGTCCAGGCTCGTCGTCGGGCGGGTCGGAGGGCAAGCTGGTGGTGTGGGACTGGAAGTCGGGTGAGCCTTCCGCCGCACCTTACATCGAAAAGGCCAAGGCCGACTTCGCCAGCAAGCACCCGGACGTCGCCGTCGAGTTCGTCGCGCAACCGTTCGACCAGTACTACACGTTGCTCGGCGCGGCGATCCAGTCCGGTAAGGGGCCGGACGTCATGCTGTTCAACGGCGGCGGCCAGATCCGCGACCGGGTGGACGCGCTGGTGCCCCTGGACGATTACCTCGCCGAGGACAAGCAGCGGTTGGCTGGCTGGGATGCCTTCACCAAGGACGGCAAGATTTACGCCGGCCCGGTGACGCTTCAGGGCCACCCCATCTACTACAACAAGACGCTCTACGAGAAGGCCGGGCTCGACCCGGAGAGCCCCGCCACCACCTGGAGCGAGTTCCTCGCCGACTGCGCCGCCATCGCCAAGGCCGGTGCCAAGTGCTTCGCCCTCGGCAACAAGGAGGGCGTCGGCATCCAGTTCTGGCTCTCGGCCCTGGGGTCCGGCATCCTCACCGCCGCAGAGTACGACGACTGGATCGCCGGAAAGCGCGACTGGAACTCGCCCGCGGTCAAGCGCGTCTTCCAGCTCTGGAAGGAGGCCGGCGACGCGGGCCTGAACAACGACGGGGCCAACTCGACCGCGATGTTCAACGACGCCTTCGCCCTCTTCCAGTCCGGCAAGGCCGCCCACGTCATCGGCCTGATGTCGGACGTGGGGCACTGGAAGGACTTCAACGAGTTCCTGACCGCCGACAAGCTCGGCGTGATGAGCGCCCCGGTGGTCACCGCTGGCACCACCCCGAGCCTGCCCTACGACGGCGGTATCGGTTACGCCGTCGCGAAGTGGACGAAGGACCCCAAGGTCGCCGCCGACCTCGTACGCTCGCTGACCTCGACCGACGCGCTCAAGGCGTTCTACGCCGACGCCGGCGCGATCGCCGCCGACACCACGATCGACGTGTCGGCGGGCGGCCCGGCCGCCGCCACGATCGTCGCCGAGATCAAGGGCGGCAAGCCCGCCCTGCACGTGGCGCTCTCCTCGAAGACCCTGGACCTGATGGGCCGGCTCTCCCAGCAGTTGCTCAGCGGCTCGGCCACCGTCGACGAGGTGGTGAAGCAGTTGGCCGCTTCCGACAAGGCGGGCTGAACCAGTGCCGATCGGAAATGCACAGCCGTCGGTCCGTCCGGCTCAGGCGGGACGGACCGACGGGGCGGTAACCATCCCATCCGCCCACCGTGGCGGCCGTTCCCGGCGAGCCGGCGGTGGCTCACGGGCCGAACGGCTCGCCCCGTACGTCCTGGTCGCCCCGGCCATCCTGATCATCGTGCTGCTGCGGCTCTACCCGCTGCTGCTTGGGGTCAACTTCTCCTTCACCGGCGACGGTGCGCGCAACGGGACGACGGTCGGTCTCGACAACTACCTCGAGTTGTTCGACGACCCGCTGTTCCGGACCGCGCTGGGCAACGTCGGGCTGCTGGTGCTGCTGCTGCCGGTGGCGGTGGCGATCCCCGGGCTGCTCGCGACCTTCATCTACCTGCGGGTGCCCGGTCACCGCATCTACCGCAGCGTCTACTTCTTCCCCGCGGTGCTTTCCCCGGTCATCGTCGGCGCGATCTTCAACCTGCTGCTCGCTTTCGACGGCCCGCTCAACGCCGCCCTCGGATCGGTCGGCATCGGTTCGGTGGACTGGCTCGGAGACCCGGACATCGCGATGTTCGTGGTCGTCGGCGTACACATCTGGGCGACCTTCGGAATGGCCCTGGTGGTGTTCCTCGCCGGGTTCGCGACCCTGGACTCCGCGCTGCTGGACGCGGCCCGGGTGGACGGGGCGTCGCTGTTCCAGGTCATCCGGCACGTGATCATCCCGGGCCTGTCGCGCACCATCGCCTTCGTCTTCGTGACCACGATGGTCGGGATGCTGACCTCGATGTTCGGCCTGCTCTATGTGATGACCAGCGGCGGGCCGGAGGGATCCACCTACCTTCCGGAGTACTACATCTGGATCCAGCAGGGTCAGATGAATCGGCCCGCCCTCGCCTCGGCCGCGTCGACGGCGCTCTTCGTGATCATGCTCGTCGTGGGGTTGCTGCAGGTCAAGCTGCTCAGGCGGGCGGGAAGAGAGGACTGATGTCTCGCGTTCGGCCGAGTCGGTGGCTGCTGGCCATCCCGATGTCGCTGCTCGCCCTGGCGACGATCTACCCGCTGCTCTTCACCGCCAACGTGGCGATGAAGACCCGGCGCGACTACATCCTGGACCGGTTCTCCCTCACCGACGCAGTGCGCTGGGAGAACATCAGCACGGCCTGGAACAGCGCCGGCATGAGCCGGTACTTCGTCAACTCCCTGATCGTGGTGGCGTTGTCGGTGGTGCTGCTGTTGCTGCTCGGGTCGATGGCCGGATTCGCCCTGAGCCAGCTTCGGTTTCGCGGTTCGTCGGCGCTGTTCCTGGCGTGCCTCGCCGGACTGTTCGTGCCGTTCCAGGTGATCATGGTGCCGGTCGCCCGGATCATGGCCGACACCGCACTCATCGACACGTACCCCGGGTTGATCCTCGTCTACGTGGCTCAGTTCCTGCCCTTCACCGTCTTCCTGATGACGAGCTACTACCGGACCATTCCGCCGGAGATCATCGACGCGGCCCGGATCGACGGCAACAGCGTGTACGGCGTGTACCGACGGATCATGCTGCCCCTGGGCACCCCGGCCCTGTTGTCGGTCGGCATCCTCGACACCCTGTTCTGCTGGAACGACGTCCTCATGGCGCTGGTGATGATGCCCTCGGCCGATCACCGGACGCTCATGGTCGGGGTGACCTCGCTGCGCGGGCAGTACTCCGACGACATTCCCACCTTCGCCTCGGGAGTACTGATCGCCGCGATACCGGTCCTGGTGGTCTACCTCTTTCTCCAGCGCCAGATCGCCGACGGCGTCGCCGCCGGCTCCACGAAGGGCTGACATGCGGATCACCGGATATCGGACACTCACCACGGTCCAGGAATGGGGAAGACCGGTCGGCGACGCCAACGGGGTCTTCGCCGACGGGGTGGTCCCGGTGCCGATCGTCATCGTCGACACCGACGTGGGGATCTCGGGATTCGGCATCGGACCGCACGTCGAGATCGAGCGGATCTTCGCGGCGATCGACGGCGAGGACCCCCGGGCCGTGACCACGCTCTACGACCGCATGCTGCGGCACACCTTCAAGGCGGGTCACGGGGGCCCGGTGTTCGGCACCATCGGGGCGCTCGACACCGCCCTGTGGGACATCAAGGCGCAGGCTGCCGGGCAGCCGCTGTGGCGGCTGCTGGGTGGACGCGACCGGCGGGTCCCCGCCTACGCGTCCGGGCTGGACATCGCGCTGACCGACGACGAACTCGTCTCGGCGTACGAGGACTACGCCCGGCACGGGCTGCGGGCCGCCAAGCTCAAGGGCGGCCTCGACATCGAGCGCGACCGGCATCGCCTGATCCTGGTCAGGGAACTCCTGACCGAGGCCGGGCACGGCCTGCGACCGGGTCTCATGCTCGACGTCAACGAGGCGTGGAGCCGCAAGCAGGCCGTCCGGCACATCTGCGAGCTCGAACGCACCCTGGACCTGATCTGGATCGAGGAGCCCGTCCGGCGCTGGGACGCCGAAGGCCTCGCCACCGTCGGGCGGGGTGTCCGCGCATCAGTCGCCACCGGGGAGAACCTCACCGGGCTCGAGCAGTACCGTCCGCTGATCGCCGCCGACGCCGTCGACATCGTCCAGACGGCCGCGGTCGGGGGAGTCACCCACTTCCTGCGGGTGTCCGCCCTGGCGCACGCCCACGACCTGCCGGTCAGCCCGATCGGCAACAGCCCGATCGGGCTTCTGCACGCGGCGACCTCCGTGCCGAACCACCTGACCAGCGAGTTGCAGGATCTGCATCCACCGGTCGGCGTCTCCATCGATCTGCACGTCGAGGACGGCGCCTTCGTGCTCGGCGACTCGCCCGGACTCGGCGTACGAATCGACGAGCAGCGCATCCGGGCTGCGGCCCGGCACCCGCAGGCGCAGACGGCCGACGGGCCGAACGTCCGGCCGGAACGGGCCGGACGACGCCTGTTGGCGGAGGACGACGGTGTCGTACCCGCTCGGCGGTTGTCCGTCGCGGCGGTCGCCACCCCAACGCACTACGGCAACGAGGTGTCACCGACCGCCCGCCATTGACGACGGCGAGGTCGGCGTAGCGACGGTTGAGACGGAGGACTGATGAGCCGAACGGCGCTGCGGGTGCACCGGCGGGGGATGCCGTGAGGGCGCGGAAGCTGCCGCGCCGTCCGGCGGTACGCCTCACCGAGTTGGGCTTCGGGGCCTCCCAGGGCGGCAATCTGCACCGGGTGACCACGGACGAGGAGTTCGGCGCGGCGGTCGACACCGCATGGGAGGCAGGCGTCCGGTACTACGACACCGCGCCGCACTACGGGCTCGGGCTGTCCGAGCGACGGCTCGGCGCCGCACTGCGGCACCGACCGCGCGACGAGTACGTGGTGTCGACGAAGGTCGGGCGACTCCTGGTGCCCTCGCCGCAGGACGCGCAGCTGCGCGACCCGGGCGGGTTCGATGTGCCGGCGAGTCACCGACGGGTGTGGGACTTCAGCCGCGACGGCGTCCGCCGCTCGATCGAGGCCAGCCTCGACCGGATGGGTCTGGACCGGATCGACATCGCCTACCTGCACGACCCCGACGACCACTGGGAGCCGGCCGCCACCCAGGCGGTGCCCGCCCTGATCGAGCTGCGCGACCAGGGCGTCGTGGGCGCCATCGGGGCCGGCATGAACCAGTCGGCGATGCTTGCCCGGTTCGTCCGGGAGACCGACATCGACCTGGTGATGTGCGCCGGACGCTATACCCTGCTCGAACAGGGCGCGGCGGATGACCTGCTGCCCGCCGCCGAGACGTGCCGGGTGGGCGTGGTGATCGCGGGCGTCTACAACTCGGGGTTGCTGTCCCGGGACCACCCTCCGGACGACGCCCACTACGACTACCGTCAGGCGCCGCGGGAGCTGATCGAACGAGCCCGGCGCATCGCCATGGTCTGCGAGACATACGGCGTCACCCTGCCGCAGGCGGCGCTCGCCTTCGTCCGCCGCCATCCGGCCGTGATCTCGACGGTGGTCGGTGTGCGCAGCGGCGCTCAGATGGCCGAGACCGTGCGGCGGTCGGCGGCGGCCGTACCCGAGGAACTCTGGGCGGCGCTGTCGTCGGCCGGACTGCTTGCCACGCCAGCGACGGGATAGCCGCACCCCGCTGGCCCGTGCTTGCCGACAGCGAAAGCCCGACCGGGACCGGCTCCGACTCGTCGGACGCCGGTCCCGACCGGACCGTCACTGGCTGGTGCCAGCCGTGGGCCGTCAGGCGGGGCTGAACCGCCACTGCTGGTTGGTGCCGCTGTGGCAGTTCCACTGCAACAGCCGGGCGCCGTCGCTGGTGGCGGCGCTGTTGACGTCCACGCAGAGCCCGCTCAGCACGCTCTTGAGCGTGTACACGCCGGAGGTTCCGGTCGCCGTGGCGGTGAACTTCTGCTGGTTACCGTTGTTGCAGGTGGCCTGCTGAAGGAAGGCGCCCGCGCTGGTGGAACCGCCGGTGATCTCCGCGCACTTGCCGCTGTGCACCGCCTTCAGGTAAACCGCGCCGCCGCCGGCATCGACGGCCTGCCACTTCTGGTTGTTGCCGCCGGTGGCCGCCCACTGATGGATCTGGGCGCCGTCGGCGGTGGAGACGCCGCTGACGTCCATCAGCTTGCCGCTGTGCTGCGCGGTCAGGGTCCACGTCTTGCCGGCCACCCCGTCACCCGGGGGGTTATCCGGATCACCAGGCTGGCCGACGCCGGCCCCGCCGAAGGTGAACGAGTCGAGGTCGAACCAGTTGTTCGAGCTTCCCTTGAACACCATGTAGAGGGTGTGGGTTCCGGCGAGGGCGGTGACGTTCACCGGGGACGTGGACTGGTAGTTGTCCCAGCCGCCGGTGCTCGGCACCGGTGTGGTGGCCAGCAGTGTGCCGGTCGGCGAGCCGGCGCGCAGCTCGATGGTGCCGCCGCCGGACGGCGAGGACAGCCGGTACCTGACGTTGGTGATGCCGGACAGGCTCATCGGGGTGAACGCCAACCAGTCGTTGTTGGAGATGTCCCCGACGCGCTTGCCGCTCTCCGCGCCCGCCTGGTCGATGATCCGGGTGCCGGACTGGCTGCTGAAGTACTCGGCCTGCTTGTGCTTGGGCTGGAGGATCACCTGCGCCCGGCCGGTGAGCGGTGCAGCACCACCTGCTCCGCCGTTGTCGGTGTACCGAGCGTTGAGCACGTAGAACAGATTGGCGCCGTCCGGGTGTCCGCCGAGCAGATTGGTGGGGACGGTTCCCGAGCAGCCGGCATAGTCCGTGGTCTCGTGCGCGTGGTCGTCGTGCCCGAGTGCGGGGTTGAGGAGCACCTTGGCGCAGTCGATCGGGCCGCCGTCCGGATCGGTGACGGTGATCTGGTACGGCACCCGGTCACCGAAGGTGACCATGCCGCCGTTGGGCGGGGTGGTGATGGTGACCACCGGGGCGCTGTTGCCGACGGTGATCTGGACGTTGGCGAAGCCGGTCTTGCCGGTGTTGTCGGTGACCGTCAACTGTGCCGTGTAGTTGCCGTTGGTGGTGTAGACCTTCGACGGGTTGGCTGCTGTCGAGGTGGTGCCGTCGCCGAAGTTCCAGTGGTACCTGAGCGTGTCACCGGGGTCCGGATCCATCGATCCGGCGCTGGAGAACTGCACGGTCAGCGGGGCGGTACCGCTGGTCGGCGTGCCGGTGGCCTTGGCGATGGGGGACCGACCGCCCTGCACGTAGTCGATGCGGTAGAGGCCGGAGTCGCTGTTGCCGCCACCGAAGTTGGTGCCCCATTCCAGCAGGTAGAGCGAGCCGTCCGGGCCGAACTCCATGTCCATCGGGCTGTTGAACCGGGTGTTGGGGAGGAACGGGTTGGTCCGGGTGACCGCCGTCGCCGAGTCGAAGTGCACTTCCTTGATGTAGTCGCGTGACCACTCGTAGAAGAAGTGGACGCCGTCGTAGTACGGCGGGAACTTCGTCGCCGACGGGTTGGCCGGGTTGTAGCGGTAGACCGGACCGCCCATCGGCGCCGAGCCGCCCGAGCCGAGCTCGGGGAAGGTCGGCGAGGTGCCGTAGCCGTACCACATGTTCGGGGCGACGACCGGCCGCAGGTTGGTCAGGCCGGTGTTGTTGGGGGAGTTGTTGACCGGTGCGGAGCAGTTGAACTTGGCGCCGACCACCTTGGTGTCCGGGTTGTACGGCGCGTAGGGCTGGTTGTCGCCGTGGCAGAAGGGCCAGCCGTAGTTGCCCGGCGCCTTGATCACGTTGAGTTCGACGAGACCCTCGGGACCGCGGTTGGTGGTGGGCGGATTGCGGTCCGGCCCGTAGTCAGCCAGGTAGACCCAGCCGTTGGCCGGGTCGATCGAGAAGCGGAACGGGTTGCGGAAACCCATCGCGTAAATTTCCGGCCGGGTCTGCGCCGTCCCCTGGGGGTAGAGGTTGCCCGCCGGGATGGTGTAGCCACCGCCGGCCGAGGGCCGGATGCGCAGCAGCTTGCCCCGCAGGTCGTTGGTGTTGCCGGCGGTGCGCGCCGCGTCCTGCATGTGCTTGCCCGACCGCCAGTCCAGCGGGGCGTAACCCTGCCAGTTGGGGTCGAGGTTCGGGGCGACGTCGTCACCGGTGCCGATGTAGAGGTTGCCGTCCGGGCCGAAGTCGATGTACCCGCCGGTGTGGCCGGGCTCCGGGAACGTCCGGTCCCGGTACGCGGGAATGTCGATGATGGTGACCCCGCTGGACATGTTCAACGTGTCGCCGGTGAGGGTGTAGCGGGAGACCCGGTTGATGTCCGTGGAGCTGTTGGCCGGTGAGTGGTACAGGTACACGTACCCGTTGCTCGCGAAGTTCGGGTCCAGCGCCAACCCCGTCAGGCCGTCCTCACCGCCGGTGTAGACGCTGAGCGTGCCGGCGGTCACCGTACTGTTCGTGCTCGGCTTGAAGATCTTGACCTGGCCGCCACGTTGGACGTACAGCACCCGACCGTCGGGTGCCACGGCCAGCGCCATCGGGTCGACGGTGTTGCTGTCGAGGGTGCGCTTCTCGAAGTTGCCCCAGACCGTGCCACCGCAGTCGCCGGGCTCGTTGCCGGCGGCCCACTTCACTCCACCCAGGACGTGGTTGCGGAAGTGGGTCTCGCTGTAGGACTCGGCGGCATGGCCCATCGCGGTGCTCCAGACCCGGCCACCGCTGATGCTGCGGCACCAGGAGATCGGATGGTCCGGACCCATCGCCCGGGAGCCCGGGTTGTACGTCCGCTCGTCGGCGGTGACCAGGACGTGCACGTTGCCCCGTGGGTTCTTGTCGAAGTTGTACCATTCCTCGCTGCGGTTCCAGCGATCCGGCAGGCTGGCGGTCGACGGGTGTTTCTTGTCGGCGACGATGGCGGTGCCGGGCAGCACACCGGGGGAGTGCTCCGGCATGTGCGCTCCGCCGTTCACGGTCTGGTCCCACCACGGGTACTCGCCCTCGATGCCCATGTCCGTGGCGTTGTGGATGGCGACGATGCCCTTGCCGCTGGCGAGGTATCCCTCCACCGCCTGGCGTTGGGCCGCCGAGGTCCACACCATGCCCGAGGTCTGGAACATGATGAGGACGTCGAAGGTCGCGAGGTTGGCCGGGGTGAAGACGTTCGAGTCCTCGCTGTGCACCAGCTCGAAGTTGTTTGCCGCCGCCTGCTGCTGGAACATCGAGACCCCGGCGGGTATCGAGTCGTGCCGGTAGCCGGCGGTCTTGGTGAACAGCAGGGCGCGGAAGGCCGGGGCGGCCGATGCGGGGTGGACGAGCGTGAGCGAGAGCATCAGGCCCGCGATCACTCCGATGATCAGTGTGTTGCGACGCATGCCGTCTCCTAGGTCGGGCGGGCAACGGTGGAGTGCGACTACGGCCCGACGGCACGCCCACATGACCAGCCAGTTCGGCAGAACGTCACGCAGCGTGATTTAAGCCGTGTCCGCATTCCGTGGTCGGTGGTGGTTTAGAGGGGATATCGACGTCTGTCGATGTTTGGGGGAAGCGTCCTACGTCGCTCCTGGTGAGAGTGATGGGCGTGTGATCCCGCTGGCTCGCCCGGGGCTGCCCGTCGAGGTGCGAGCCGACGGCTGCTCGGGTTGAGGATTGCGGAGAATCATCGAAACATCTATCTTCATACGTGTGATGTTTCGCTGGTGTCAAGCGAATGTTTGCAACATAAGAACGTAACCCTCGCAGCCAGCTGCGAATGTTCCGTCGTGCAGCGCCTTCGATCCGCTCGGCAGCGTGGGCACGGATCTCGTCGGTGACTACTACCTGTAAGGGCTGCCCGCGATGTCAGATCCACGGCCGGTGCCGCTGCTCGCCCTGCGCGGCATCGGCAAGTCCTTCCTCGGCGTACGCGTCCTCGACGGCGTCGACCTCGACGTCGCGCCGGGCGAGGTGCACGCCGTCGTCGGCGAGAACGGGGCCGGGAAGTCCACCCTCATGAAGATCATCTCGGGGGTGTATGTCCCCGACGGAGGCACCATCGACTTCGCCGGTGAACCGCGTGCGTTCCGCGGTCCGCGTGACGCCCAGCGGGCCGGGATCGGCATGATCCACCAGGAGTTCACCCTGCTGCCGGAGCGCACCGTCGCGGAGAACGTCCACCTCGGCCATGAGCCGGTACGCCGCGGCCTGGTCGACCGCCGGCAGATGCTCCACCGCACCCGGCAGGTGCTCGCCTCGATCGGAGAGAGCGCCCTGCCGGCCGACGCCCGGGTCGGCCGCCTCGGCGTCGCCCAGCAGCAGGTCGTCGAGATCGCCAAGGCGCTCGCCCTGGACGCGCGGCTGCTCATCATGGACGAGCCGACCGCGGCGCTGGCCGACCACGAGGTCGAACTGCTCTACGGGCTGGTGCGCCGGCTCCAGCAGCAGGGCATCGGCCTGTTGTACGTCTCGCACCGGCTCACCGAGGTCTTCGACCTGTCCGACCGGATCACAGTGTTGAAGGACGGTCGCCGGATGACCACGGTGCACACCGCCGACACCACCGCCGACGACCTGGTGCGGCACATGGTCGGTCGGGAGTTGTCCAGCTACTACCCCGACCGGGCCGGCCCCGAGGATCTCGGTCCGGTCCGGCTCACCGTCCGCGGCGGAGGAAACCGGAAACTCCGCGACGTGGACCTTGAGCTGCGGGCCGGCGAGGTGCTCGGCGTCGGTGGCCTCCAGGGCTCCGGGCGCTCGGCGCTGGCCCGTGCGGTCTTCGGGGCCGCACCGTTCACGACCGGCGAGGTCACGCTTGACGGCGTACCGGTGCGGCTGCGCTCGCCGCGCGCCGCGATGCGGGCCGGTGTCGCCTACGTCACCGAGGACCGCAAGGGCGAGGGGATCGTCGCCCGGCAGTCGGTGCTCGACAACGCGCTGCTCGCCAGCCGGGCCGCCGTCGCGGCGCGGTCCGGCCGCGTCGCCCGGACCGCCCGGATCCGTGAGCTGCTCGCCGCCGTGCGGGTCCGCAGCGCCGGTGACGACCAGGAGATCCGCTTCCTGTCCGGCGGCAACCAGCAGAAGGTCGTGCTGGCCCGATGGCTCATGCTCAACCCGCGGATCCTCCTCTTCGACGAGCCGACCCGGGGCATCGACGTGGGTGCGAAGTCGGCCATCCACGATCTTGTCCGCCGGCTCGCCCGCGACGGCGCGGCGGTTCTGATGATCTCGTCCGAACTGCCCGAGCTGTTGGGAATGAGCGACCGGATCCTCGTCATGCGGGACGGCCGCATCGCCGGTGAGTTGCCCGCCGGCGCGACCGAGAAGGACGTGGTCGCCCTGGCGGTCGGTTCGGTGGAGGCGGTGGCGTGAGCGCTCTCGCGTTCCGGCCGACGCGCTGGGCCGTGCCGGGCGTGTTCGTCGCCCTGGCCCTCACCCTCGCCATCGGCTGGCTGGTCGTGCTCATCGACGGCGGTCAGCTGTTCAACCAGTCGACGACGGTGAGTCTGCTGCACGTCGCCGCCGGGCTCGGGCTCGTCGCGGTGGGCCAGACCCTGGTCATCCTCGGCGGCTCCCTCGACCTGTCCGTGGCCTACGTGGTCAGCCTCAGCACCCTCCTGGCGGCCGAGACGATGAACGGCAGCGACGCGGCTCTGCTGCCGGCGATCGGCCTGGCCCTGACGGTCAGCGCCGCTGTCGGGCTGTTCAACGGCCTGCTCGTCACCAGGCTCCGGATCAACGCGTTCATCGCGACCCTCGGCGTCGGCCTACTGCTCAAGGGGTACCTCGACAACGGTTACGACGGACCGGCCGGCGCCACCTCGCCCACGCTGGTGCAGACCCTCGGCTACCAGCGCATCGGCCCGGTGCCGCTGTCGTTCCTGCTGCTGGTCGCCGTCGCCGGGGTGGTCTGGTTGGCGCTGGCCCGGACCCGCTTCGGTCACCACCTGGTCGCCGTCGGCGGTGATCCGGAGGTCGCCCGGCTCTCCGGCGTCCGCAACGACCGGGTGCTCGTCACCGCCCATGTGCTGTGCTCGCTCTGCGCCGGGCTCGCCGGGATCTACCTCGCCAGCCGGCTCGGCTCGGGCGCACCCCGGGTGGGCAGCGAGGGTCTCTACGACCTCGAGTCGATCGCCGCGGTGGTGATCGGCGGCACCGCCCTCGCGGGCGGACGCGGCGGCGTCCTCGGCACCGTCGGTGGCGTGCTGCTGCTCGCCAGCATCGATGCCATCTTCAACCAACTCGAGGTCGACGCCTTCTTCAAGCAGGTGATCCGGGGGGTCATCATCATCGCCGCGGTCGCCGTCTACGCCCGCCGGGCCCTGCGCAAGGGGGCTGCCTGACCATGCAGACCGTCCAGCGCTCTCCGCTGTTGCCGCGGCTGCTGCGGGTACGCCCCGGCGGCCTCGCGCCGATCATCGCGCTGCTCGCGGTGCTGCTGATCCTCGTCGCCGTCCGGCAGTCCGACTTCTTCGCCCCGCCGTCGTTGATGTCGTTCCTCGGCCGGTCGGCGCCGATCATCCTGCTCGCCGCCGGTCAGTACTTCGTGATCGTCTCCGGTGAGTTCGACCTGTCGGTCGGCGCCCTGGTCACCGCGCAGGTGGTCGTCGCCGCCCGACTCATCGACAGCGAGCCGGCGCGCACCTGGCCGGTGGTGGTGCTGCTCCTCGGCTTCGGAGCACTCGTCGGGCTGGTCAACGGCGTGATCACGACGCGCCTGCGGGTCCCGTCGTTCATCACCACCCTCGGCATGCTCCTGATCCTTCTCGGGGCGGTCTATCTCTGGTCCGACGGCGCACCCAAGGGCGGGCTCTCCGACGAGTTCCGCCGGTTCGGCCGGTGGGCCTTCGAGGACGTGCCGGTGCTCGGCCGCGTCCCGTACGCGTTGATCGTGCTGCTGGCGTTCGCCGCGCTGGCCGTGCTGGTGGCGCGCTCCGACTTCGGGCGGACGCTGATCGCCGTCGGCGACAACCCGCGCACCGCCGAGCTGAGCGGGGTGCGCGTCTGGCGGCACCGGAGCATCGCATTCGTCCTCAGTGGAGTCGCAGCGGCGGTGGCGGCGATCCTGATCGGTGGGTACAGCGGCGTGTCGTTCCAGGCCGGAGCCGGCCTGGAGTTCGGCGCGATCACCGCGGTCGTCCTCGGTGGTGTCGCGCTGGGCGGTGGTCGTGGCTCCGTCGTCGGCGCGATGCTCGGCGCGCTGACCCTCGAACTCCTGTTCGCCCTCATGAATTTCTACGGCGTCTCCGGCGCCCTCAGATCGACCGTCCAAGGCGCGATCATCCTGCTCGCCGTGGCGGTTTCGGCACCGCGCTCCTCGTCCAGATAAGGGGAAAACATAGTGCGACGTACCATAGCGGCGCTGGCCGCCGTCACCCTGCTCGGCCTCGCTGGCTGCGCCACCGACGAACCGGCCGCCGGCCCGTCGGGCAGCGCCTCCGCCGCCGGATCGGGCACCGGGGAACAGTCGAAGTTTTTCGTGCAGGCCGACTACGAGGCCGAGCTCGCCCTGCTCGACGCCACCGCGACCGGGCCGGCCGACCGACCGTGGGAACAGGTGCTCAACCCGAAGATGGTGGACACCGCGAAGTTCAAGAAGGCCGGCCCGTACAAACTCTGCTTTTCCAACGCCGCCCTGAACAACCCGTGGCGGCAGGTCGGGTTCAAGACCATGCAGGCCGAGGTCGAGGCGCAGGGCAGCCGGATCAAGGAGTTCGTGCACGTCGACGCCGAGGGCAAGGACCAGAAGCAGATCGCCGACATCAACGACCTGCTCGGCAAGGGCTGCGATGCGCTCATCGTCTCGCCGAACACCACCGCCACGCTCACCCCGGCCGTGGCGGCGGCCTGCCAGAGCGGGCTGCCGGTCATCGTCTTCGACCGCGGCGTCGACACCCCGTGCCCGGTGACCTTCATCAACCCCATCGGTGGGTACGGCTTCGGCCACGTCGGCGCCGAGTTCGTCAGCCAGCGGATGAAGCCCGGCGGCAAGCTGCTCGCCCTGCGCATCCTGCCCGGCGTCGACGTCCTGGAGACCCGCTGGTCCGCCGCGAAGGTCGCCTTCGACAAGGCGAAGGTCGACGTCGTCGGCGTCGAGTTCACCGACGGCGACCCGGCCAAGACCAAGAAGATCGTCAACGACTACATCCAGCGGCACGGCACGATCGACGGCGTCTGGATGGACGCCGGCGCGGTCGCCGTCGCGGCGGTCGAGGCGTTCCAGGACGCCGGTAAGCCGGTGCCACCGATCAACGGCGAGGACCAGCTCGACTTCCTGAAGCTCTGGAAGGACAAGGGACTCACCGCGATCGCGCCCACCTACCCCACCTACCAGTGGCGTACGCCGATCATCGCCGCGCTGCGCGTCCTCGACGGCCAGCCGGTGTCCAACCCGTGGAAGCTGCCGCAGCCCACGATCACCCAGGAGAACCTGGACAGCTACCTCGACCTGGACATGCCGCCGCTGCACTACGCGATGTGCGGCTGCACCGACCTGCCGGGTTACCCGCAGCGCTGGAAGTAGGTGCCGTTGTACGCCATCGGTGTCAACCCCTGGGTGTGGGCGTCGCCGGTCGACGACCGGGCCCTGGCCGAGCTGATTCCACGGATCGCCGGGTTCGGCTTCGACGCGGTCGAGCTGCCGATCGAGCAGCCCGGCGACTGGGATCCGGTCCGTACCCGTGACCTGCTGGCCAGGCACGGCCTGACCGCGGCCGGGGTCTGCGCGGTCACCCCGCCCGGGCGGGACCTCGTCAACGCCGCCCCGGCGGTCGTCGAGGCGACCGTGGCGTACCTCAAAGGTTGTGTGGACAGCGCGGCGGCCGTCGGCGCGCCCTGCGTCGGCGGCCCGGTCTACGCCTCGGTGGGCCGGACCTGGCGGATGACCCCGGCGGCCCGCGCGGCCTGCTACGCCGAATTCCGCCGCGCGCTGGCCCCGGTCGCCGAGCATGCCGCCGAGCGGGGCGTGTCCATCGGAGTGGAAGCGCTCAACCGCTACGAGACCAGCGTCGTCAACACCGTCGAACAGACGGTGGAGCTGATCGAAGGGCTGCCGTCGAACGTCGGCATCATGCTCGACACCTATCACCTGAACATCGAGGAGGCCGACCCGTACGCCGCCGTGACCCTCGCCGGGCCGCACATCAAGCACGTCCAGGTCAGCGGCACCGACCGGGGAGCGCCGGGCGGGGACCACCTCGACTGGCCCCGCTTCTTCGCCGCCCTGGCCGGAACCGGCTACCGGGGCGCGGTCTGCATCGAGTCGTTCACCGCGGAGAACGAGACGATCGCCACCGCCGCGTCGATCTGGCGTCCGCTCGCCCCGTCGCAGGACCGGCTCGCCCTGGACGGCCTGGCCTACCTCCGGGGGCTCCTGCGATAGGAGCGGGCCACTGATCGAATCCTCCACTCCGGGAAGGAGAACCCGTGTCCGTACCATCTCCTCTCACCTCGACCAGACCGGTGCTGGCCGCAGCCACGGCGGTGGCGCTGGCCGCGGTGGCCACCGCAGCCGCCGTGGCCACGTCCGCCGCGCCGGCGCTCGCCGCCACCACCACCCTCTACGCCTCCCCGTCCGGTAGCGGCAGCAGTTGCAGCGCCGCCCAACCGTGCTCGCTGACCGCCGCCCAGAGCGCGGTGCGCGGGCTGAACAGCTCGATGTCCGGCGACATCGTCGTGCAACTCGCCGACGGGGTGTACCGGCTCTCGTCGCCGCTGCGGCTGACCGCCGCCGACTCCGGCACGAACGGCTACCGGGTGGTGTGGCAGGCGGCCCCGTCGGCCCGTCCCGTGATCAGCGGCGCCCGGGCGGTCACCGGATGGTCGCTGGTGGACGCCGGGCGCAACATCTGGCGGGCCAACGTCGGCGCCGGGCTGGACAGTCGGCAGCTCTACGTCGATGGAGCCCTCGCCACCCGGGCCCGCACCCAGGTCAACCGGGCCGACTTCACCGCCGACAGCACCGGTATGAGGTTCACCAACAGCGCGTTGAGCTACCTGAACAACCTGGCCAACCAGAGCCGGATCCAGATGGAGAGCGTCAACTCGTTCACCGACCGGTACGTCTCGGTGCAGAGCATCAGCGGGAACCAGATCCGGATGCAGCAGCCCGGCTGGAGCAACAACAACTTCGGGTACGACACCTTCACCAGTCCGCACCGGGCCGGGCCGCTGTATCTGACCAACGCCTACGAGTTCCTGGACGCGCCGGGGGAGTGGTATCTCGACCCGGGCAGCGGTGCGCTCTCCTACATTCCGCTCCCCGGACAGAACATGAACAACGTCCGCGTGGAGCTGCCGACGCTGGAGTCTCTGGTCAATCTCGGTGGGACGTACGCCGCGCCGGCGCACCACATCACCTTCACCGGAATCACCTTCACCGGCACGAGCTGGCGGGGAGCCAGCAGCAACCAGGGCTACGTGGACCAGCAGACCGGCGCCTACATCTACGGCAACTGGAACTGGCCCAGCTTCACCTCCTGCCACAACGGCTGCCCCCAGTTCGAGGCCACCCGGCCGAACTGGCAGCAGATGCCCGCAGCGGTCCAGATCTCGGCCGCCGACAACATCACCTTCAGCGACTCCCAGTTCGTCAACCTGGGACAGACGGCCATCGGGATCGGCAACGACGCCAACGCCCACGCCAGCGGCGTCGGCCTCGGCGCCAGCAACATCACCATCACCCGCTCCGAGATCGCCCGCAACTCGGCCGGCGGCATCGTCGTGGGCGGGGTGCGCGCCGACGCCCATCACCCGAGCGACCAGCGCATGGTCAACCGGGACATCACCATCAGCAACAATCGCCTGCACGACCTGGGAATCGAGTACCGCGGCATCGTCTCGGTGCTCACCACCTACGTCACCAACGCCACCGTCTCGTACAACGAGGTCTACAACATGCCGTACACCGGTATGTCCATCGGGTACGGCTGGGGCTCCAACGACGCCGGCGGCAGCAACCACTACGCCGATCGGGGCCTGTACAACTACCAGCCGCGCTACAGCACCGCCACCACCGCCTCCAACAACCGCCTGATCGGCAACTACGTGCACGACGTCATGCAGCAGATGAACGACGGCGGCTGCATCTACACCCTGTCGGCGAACCCGGGCGCCCTGATCAGCGACAACTACTGTCTGCGGACCAACGGCCACTTCGGGCTCTACTTCGACGAGGGCTCGCGCTACTACACCGCCCGCAACAACGTCTTCTCGTCCACCGGCACCTGGGCCACCGCCAACTACTGGTTCGCCGAGAACATGGGCAACTTCACCGTCACCAACAACTGGTCGACCAATGGCAGCACCAACGTGACCAACGGCGACCGGGGCAACGTCGTCTCCGGCAACGTGACGGTGACCAACGGCAACTGGCCCGCCGGTGCCCAGGCCGTGATGACGGCCGCCGGGCCGCAGGGCGGCACCACACCACCGCCACCGCAGGGCGTACGGATCGTCGGCGCCCAGTCCGGCCGCTGCCTGGAGATCGGCGGGTCGAGCACCACCAACGGCACCCAGGCCCAGCTCTGGGACTGCCACGGCGGGACGAACCAGCGGTGGACCTACACCGGGAGCAAGCAGCTGATGGTGTACGGCAACAAGTGCCTGGACGCATCCGGGCAGGGCACGGCAAACGGCACCCTGGCGATCATCTGGGACTGCAACGGTCAGACCAACCAGCAGTGGAACGTCAACGCCAACGGCACCATCACCGGCGTCCACTCCGGGCTCTGCCTGGACGCCAGCGGCTACGGCACCGCGAACGGGACGAAGGTGCACCTCTGGGCCTGCCACGGCGGCACCAACCAGCAGTGGAGCCTGACCAGCGGCTGACGCTCGCTCGACGGGTTCCGGCGCTTGATCGACACGGTATCGGCGGAATGGCGGTGTCCGACCGGGGGTGGGACACCGCCATTGCCGCGGAACGGAGTCGATCAGTTTCGGGCTGGGCCTGTTCGACCGGCAGGTTTTCGCACCACGAGGCGGGGAAGCCAGCGGCATGGCCGAGACTTTCCAGGACCAGGATCTCGCCACGCTGCGATCCATCGCCCGTGGTGCCGGCATAACGGACACCGAACGCATGGCGCACGACGAACTGGTCGACATGTTGCGCCGGGCCGGACTGGCGGAGCCGGACGGCCGCCCCATCGAGACCGACCTGGGCGGTTCGGACCTCTACCACGCACGGGGTGTCGGACGCCGCGAGTCCGCCGGCGGACCGGCCGCCCAGACAACGGCCCGCGAAGACACCGACCGGCCGACCCAGGATCCCGCCGGTCTGTCCGTCCTGCCCCGCAGCGACCTCAACCTCGGTGACCAGAGCACCGGCGGGCGGGCCGCCGAGGAGGCGATCGGCGCGCGCCCCGGCGAGTCGGGCACCGAGATCGACGACCGTACGCAGAGCTGACCCGCTGCCGCAACTCGCGGGCCCTGCCACAGGACGCCGCAACTCGCGGTCTCACCCGGCCCGGAAAGCCCAACATGCCGCAACCCGTGCCGTCCACATCCCCAGGCACAGCGGCCACCACGTCTGGATCCTCGGCTGGTCGAGGAAAGCGCCGATCCCACGGCGCTGATGGAGTGGATGGGCAGCGTTTCCTCACCCCCTTCACTGCTCCCTTTGCTCTGCTTCAACCCACGCAACGGGCTCAGCGGCAAACCGTTGCGTGGGTTGAAGCAGAGCAAAGCGGCCACAACAAACACGGGTGAGGACCTGGCCGGCAGCGGTGCCGATCGACGCCTGGAGCCGGTAACTTCTCCTGTGGTCAGGAGGAGGCCGTTGGCGCGGAACGTGGATTTCTGGTTCGACCCGAGTTGCCCGTACACCTGGGTCACCTCGCGGTGGCTGGTCGAGGCCGCAACGGTCCGGCCGCTCGCCCTTCGCTGGCATGTGATGAGCCTGTCCGTGCTCAACGAGGGCCGGGACGTCGACCCGGAGGGCGACACCGAGGGTTGGCTGTGGCGCCCGGTGCGGGTCTGCGCGGCGGTGCGACAGCGGCACGGGCAGGACGGGCTGGCGCGCTTCTTCACCGCGTACGGCGAGCGGGTCCATGAGAGAGGCCAGTGGGGCGACTTCGGTGACGCGCTGGCGGACGCGGACCTGCCGAGGGACCTGGCGGAGGCGGCCGGCACGACGGAGTTCGACGCAGCAGTGCGCGCCTCGCACGCCGAGGGCATCGCGCTGGTCGGCGACCACGTCGGCACCCCGATCATCGCCACCGAGGACGACATTGGCCGGCGGGTGGCCTTCTTCGGCCCGGTCATCTCCCGCATTCCGCGCGGCGAAACCGCCGGCCGGCTGTGGGACGGCACGCTCCTGGTCGCCGCCACCCCAGGCTTCCACGAACTGAAAGGCCGCCCCCACGCCGCCCTCCACCACCCTGGTTGATCATAAAGTTAGCGGTGAAGTCGATCTCCTGAACTGTCGGCCGCGCCGCCGTCGTCCTGCCGGACAATGTGCTGTTCGAGGGTGGCGCGGGGGAGAGCCTGCGGAAGCGGCTGCTGCGCGCACCTAGGCCTCACCTGCGATCGTTGGCACTTCAGCTGCACTTCCGACGGCGTGTCGTGCAGCTCAGCCGCCAACGATCGTGGGCTTACGAGGGGCAGAGGCCAAACTGGGTCAGGGCGGGGAGCGAGCATGGCGCGATGACCACCATCTGTGAACTGCTTGGATGCCCGTCACCATCCAGGGTGTCCCTCCGGGTGCCGTGCGGTGGCATTCACTCGACGGTCAGGACGACCTTGCCGCGACCATGCCCGGTCTCCACCACACGGTGGGCGTCGGCCACCAGGGCCAGCGAGACGGCCAGCGCCTCACCGCCGGCACCGTCCAGGGCGGCGTCGACGCCGTCCGGTGCGACTGCCCGTACGCGCTCCAGCAGACCGTCGCCGTAGGCGACCGGGATCGCGCCGAGCGAACGCAGGTAGTCGTGGTTCACCTCGCGGGCGGTGCCGATGACGGTGGCGCCCCACTGGACCGCCAACTGCACCGCGACGGTGCCGACCGCGCCGGCCGCCCCGTGGATCAGTACGGTGTCGCCCTTGCCGACGTTCAGCTCCCGCAGCGCGATGTGCGCCGTCTGCGCTGCGGCGCTGAATCCACCGGCCACCTCCCAGGGCATGCCGGCTGGTTTGGCGGTGACGTGCCCGGCAGGTACGACGACATGCTCGGCGTACGCGTTGAGCAGGTCGAAGCCGAGCACCTCGGTGCCGACGGCGATGCCGGTGACGCCCTCGCCGATCTGGTCGACCACGCCGGCGAACTCGTTGCCCGGGATCCTAGGGAATCCCGGCGGCGTGCCGGGCGGCGTCCAGCCGGCCCGCACCGCGCAGTCGAAGGGCTGCACGCCCGCCGCCCTGACCCGCACGCGTACCTGCCCCGGGCCGGTTCAGACCACGCCGGTGATCAGGTACTGCATCTGGTGTTCGTGATTCGGTGCGACGCCGTACTGTCGGTCCAGCTCGTAGATCGAGGTCAGCGGCGTGACCGTGACCTTCGTCAGCCCTGCCTTTTCGAGGACCGCGACGGTCTTGTCGATGGAGGTGGCGGCGGCCAGCGGCAGGACGGCCTGGACCTGCGGATCGTAGTGCTCGGTGAAGTTCTCCGAGGCGTTGTCGAGACCGTCGGGGAACCAGGTGCTGTCGACCACGGCGATGGTGCCGCCCGGCCGTAGCAGGCGGATCCAGTTCGCCACGGCGGCCTGCGGTTCGCGCAGCGTCCACATCAGATAGCGGCTGGTCACCGCGTCGAAGCTGGCCGCCGGGAAATCCGGTGCCACGGCGTCGCCGTACTCGATGACCGGGCCGTTGGTGACGGCGGCGGCGTGTCGTCGGGCCTGGTCGAGCATCCCTTCGGAGAGGTCGATGCCGGTGACGCGGTGCCCGAGGCCGGCGAGGACCATGGCGACCTGGCCGGTGCCGGTGCCGACGTCGAGCACGTCCAGCGGCGCCGCCGGCAGGGCCTCGGCCCAGATCCGCGACCAGGCCTCCTGGTCCGCGGCGAGCCGGTCGGGGCGTTGCTGGTACGCGTCGTAGTCCGGCGCGCGACCGGTCCAGTAGTCGTTGATTTTCTCCTGCACGCTCATGCCGCACTCCTCTGTTTGATGCTCTGGTCGATCGGGTGGAACAGCAGATGGATGTTGTCGTCGAGGTCCAGGCGCTGGATGCCGATGCCGTAGACAGGTTCCAGGACGGTGGGGTCGAGCACCTGGTCGATGGTGCCGGCGGCGGCCACGCCGTCCGAGCCGAGCAGCACCAGGTCGTCGCAGTAGCGGGCGGCGAGGTTGAGGTCGTGCAGCACGACGACGGAGCAGGTGCCGAGGGTGCGCACCAGGTGCAGGATCTCGTGCTGGTAGCGGATGTCCAGGTGATTGGTGGGTTCGTCGAGCAGCAGGTGGGTGGCCTGCTGGGCCAACGCCCGAGCGATCAGCACCCGCTGGCGCTCACCTCCGGAGAGCTGGGCGAAGGCCCGCCCGCCGAGGTGCGCGGCACCGACCCGGGCCAGGCAGCGGGCGGCGATCTCGTGGTCGGTACGGCCGGTGCGCTGGAACGTCGACAGGTGCGGTGCCCGACCCAGCAGCACCAGCTCGGCCACGGTGAGGGCGGTCTCGCCGCCGGCCTCCTGCACCACCACGGCCAGCCGGCGGGCGGCCTCCCGCGACGGGAGAGTGGACAGTTCGTCGTCGTCGACGGTGACCTGCCCGGTGGGGCTGCGCAGAGCGCCGTAGAGCAGCCGCAGCAGGGTGGTCTTGCCGCTGCCGTTCGGGCCGATCAGCCCGAGGACCCGGCCCGGCCGCGCGGTCACGCTCACCCCCTCGATCACGGGGTTCGCGCCGTAGCGCCAGGAGACCTCGCTCGCCCGGATCACGGGTTGTCCTTGAAGTGCCGCACGATCCGCTCCAGGCCGTCGACGGAGAGCGGCGTCGGCGGCTCGGTGAAGTTGAACAGCTGGGTCATGATCCGGCCGTCGCGGACCGCGGTGAGGTTCCCGGCGCCGGGCAGCCCGGTGAGCGCCTGCTCGACGGCCCGGGGGTCGCCGTCGCTGTGGAGCAGGATCAGCACGTCGGGGTCGCGGCCGAGCAACTCCTCCACGGTCACCTCGAAGACGCGCTCCTTGACGTCGCCGAAGACGTTCCGGAGACCGGCGGCCTCCAACTGCGGGTGGGCCATGCTGCCGGTGCCATAGGCGTACGTGACGCCGCCGCCCACCGTCGGGTACAGCACCGCCGCGCTGCGCCCGGACGGCGTACCGGCCTCGGCCTGGATGGTGGCCATCCGTTGCCGGAGCGCGGTGACGGCAGTGGTGGCCTCGGCCTCGCGGCCGAACACGCGGCCGTAGGTCTCCATCTGTCGGTAGATGTCGTCGAAGGTCGGCACGGCAGTGCTGTCGGGGCACATCGCCGGCTCCTCCAGCAGCGGGATGTCCACCGCGGAGAGGGCGTCGCGGGAGAGGTTGTCGACCTCGCCGAGCACCAGGTCGGGCTGTTGGCTGATCACGACCTCCTTGGAGATCTGAAGGTGGCCGCTGGTGTCGATCCGGTCGGTCAGCAACGGGATCCGGTCCAGCTCGGCGAGGGTCGCCGCGTCGTAGTACTCCCTCGGGTACTGCCCGGCGCGGGCGGTGACCCGGTCCATGACGCCGAGCGCGTGCAGGTACGGCACGGCCGCGCTCTTGAGCAGGACGACCCGCTGCGGCGCGGCGTCGAAGGTCACGTCCACCCCGCAGTTGGTGACGGTGGCCGGGAAGCCCGGACCGGCCGCGGTCGGCTCGTCGGTGCCGCCGCCGCACCCGGCCAGCACCAGCAGGACGGCGGTGGTGGCGGCGAGACGGGTTGCCTTCATTGGTACTCCTCGACTCCGGCGGGCGTTCACGCGCCGGTGGCGTGCAGACGACGGATCAGGATCAGCAGGAAGGGGGCGCCGAGCAGGGAGGTGATGATGCCGATCGGGATCTCCTGCGGGGCCAGCAGCACCCGGGCGAGCACGTCGGCCCAGACCAGGAGGATGGCCCCGAGCAGTGCGGCCACCGGCACCACCCGTACGTGTGGCGCCCCGACGATGCGTCGGGCCAGGTGGGGGACGACGAGACCGACGAACCCGATGCTGCCGGCGGCGGAGACCAGCACGCCGACGCTGAGCGAGACCAGCACGAGCAGGCGCAGCCGGAACCGGTCCGGCGAGACGCCCAGGGTCTGTGCGGTCTCGTCACCGATGGCCAGGACGTCGAGCCGCCGCCCGATGACGGTCAGGTAGCCGATCATGCCGATCAACACGATCGCGGCCACCGCCAGCAGGGCATCCCAGCGGGCCAGGCCCAGGGAGCCGAGGAGCCAGAACATCACCGACCGGGCACCCTCGGCGGATCCCGAGGCGAAGATCAGGAAGCTGGTGGTGGCGTACAGGGCGTAACCGACGGCGACGCCGGAGAGCAGCAACCGGATCGAGGTCACCCGGCCACCGCTGCGCGCGATCAGGAAGACCAGCAGCGACGCCGCGAGCGCCCCGAGGAAAGCGCTGGTGGAGAGGGCGTACCGCCCGAAACCGGCACCGGCGCCGAAGAGGATCGCCGCGGCCGCGCCGCTGGAGGCGCCGGAGTTGATGCCGAGCAGGTACGGATCGGCCAGCACGTTGCGGACCATGGCCTGCAACGCCACCCCGCAGACGGCCAGCCCGGCGCCGACCAGCATGCCGAGCAGCACCCGGGGCAGGCGGACCTGCCAGACGATGGCCTCCTGCGGCGGCGTCCAGGTCACCTCGCCGGGCAGGCCGACGAGGTGGTGCCCGATGATCCGGGCCACCGTCAGCGGGGCGATCCCGACGGCCCCGGACCCGACCGCGACGACCCCGGTCACGACCAGACCGACGGTCAGCCCGAGCAGCCAGAACCCGGTCCGGCGTCGCTGAGCCGCGACCCCGAGCAGGTCCTGTTTGCCCTGCGGCAGGGCGATGACGCCCACCCGTACCCCAATCTGCATTGCTGTTGCTTTTGCAAAACCTTGGCAAAAGCTACCAGCAAGATCAGGCGACGGAGAAGTGAGGTGGGGCGCTCGTCACTCGGTGCTGGGGGATCTCCCGCCGTAGGCCGGGTGGGCGAGTTGCTCAGCGAAGGGCGGTACGGCCCGGTCTCCGGTAGGGCGGCCCGGCGGACGGAGCAGCTCACGCAGCATGGCCCGGCCGCCGGCGAGCGCGGCCACGGCGGGAATCGCCAGGCTGATCGAGGCCAGGGCTGCGACGGTCCAGCCCGGCAGCCCGATGGTGAGCGCGAGAACGGTCAGCATGCCGAAGGCGACCAGCTTGCGGCGGATCCGGGCGACCGGAACGAGGTACGGCGTGGCGATGGGCATTGGTCGCTACTCCTTCTGATGATCACAGGATGACGAGCAGGGCGATGCCGACGGCCGCTGCGGGAATGGTGGTGATCACGGTCGCCATGACCGCGGAGTGCCGGCGCAACGCGGCGAGCGGGATGAGGGCATCGCCGTCCTGGCTGATCGCGTTGGCGACCAGCGTGGGCAGCGGCAGTCCGCCGTTGACGTAGAGACCGGTGAAGACGATCTGCACGGCGCAGCCGGGGATGAGGCCGATTCCCGCGCCGACCAGCACGCCGAGGAGACCGGTCAGGACGAGCTGTGAGCCGTCGAAGCCGGTGGTGGTGGTCAGCACCTGCCAGCCGAGATAGGCCACCGCGACCCACACCGTGACGAACGAGGCCTCGTGGGCGCTGTGCCGCATCGTGGCGGCCATCGAACGGGCGTGGGCGGTCTCCAGGGTGTCGTCGGCCAGCCGTCCCCGCCCGTTGGCGAAGATGAGTGCCGCCGTGAGCGTGCCGAGGACGCCCAGGGTGAGGTACGGGTCCACCCCGCCGAGCAGGCGGGTCAAGGCGGCCGGGTCGATGGCCTGGAACACCACCGGCACGGACACGGCGAGAGCGGGCGTCGTGAGACCCCAGAACGCGGTCGATGCGGACACCCGGGGCAGCAGCCCGGCGAGCAGGCGCCGGGAGGAGGCGAGGCCGGGGCCGCCACCGCCGACGAGGCCCGGTGGAGCGACGGCGGGTGCCGGCCGGTTGCCGGCGGCGTGCGCGGGGGCGGTACCGAGGGCGTCGACGGCGTACCCGGTGGCCAGGCCCACGACGAACAGGAGCGCGTGCAACTGGAGCGCGAAGATCGGGTTCCAGGCGAGCACCACCCAAGAGGAGTCGCCCATGGTCGCGACCAACGCGGCCACCACGGTGCCGAAGGAGACCCTGCCGCGCGCGTACAGCGGCATGAGGATGATCGCTCCACCGCAGCCGGGGCTGACGCCGAGCAACGCGCCGATGAGGGGTCCCACCCGGCGGTGCCGGGCGAGCCCGTCGGTGACCCTGTCCCCATAGCGCCAACGCAGCCACCCGAACAACGCCACCATGGCGGCGACGTAGACACCCACCTGCATGAACGCGTCGGCGAGTGGGCGGAGCACGAGTTCGTTCACCCTGCACACCTCCCTCAGGAACGGAAGCCGGACGTGGCTCACCGCACCGCCCGCCGCGCGGACGTTCGGGTGCCGCGACGCTGCATCGCCGGCCGGCCGGCGCCGGGCCATCCGAGATTGCGGACGGCCCGGTGCCACCAGATCAGCTGATCTTGCTCTTGACCGTGTTGACCATGCCCTGTGCGATGCCCGGGTTGGTGCCGTACAGGCGCGGATCGCCCGGCGGCAGGACGGGTTCGGGGGCGTGCGCGCGTGGACTGTGGTCGTAGCGGAACTGGCCCTTGCCGTCCGGCGCCGGCCCGGAGGCCCAGCGGCCTTGTGCGGCGTCCTGGCCGGGGGAGAAGTCGAGGTACGTGTAGCTGAACTGCTCGGTCAGCTCCGCGGAGTCGGGGAAGGCATCCGGCACCGGCATCTCCTCCAGGCCGTCCTCCTTGAGCTGCTCGATGGCCGCCATCCACATGTTCTGGTGCATGGTGTCGCGGGCCAGCAGGAACCGCAGCATCTGCTTGACGCCCGGGTCGTCGGTCATGTTGAACAAGCGGGCCACCTGGAGTCGGCCCTGGGCCTCGGCCGTGACGTTGAGCTGGAAGTCGGCCATCAGGTTGCCGCTGGCGGTGATGAAGTTGGCGTTCCACGGCACGCCCGCGCTGTCCACCGGCAGCGCTCCGCCGCCGCCGTGGATGAAGTGCGCCGGGTTCGACCCGCCGTAGATCGCCGCCACCATCGGGTTGTCCTCGGCCGCATCCTGAAGCGACAGCGGCGCGTTGTCCAGTAGCCGCGTGATCATCGTGGCGATCATCTCGACGTGGCCCATCTCCTCGGTCCCGACGTCGAGCAGCAGGTCCTTGTACTTGCCGGGGAGCCGGCAGTTCCAGCCCTGATAGAGGTACTGGTTGGCGACGGTCATCTCGCCCCATTTGCCACCCAGGACCTCCTGGAGGCGACGGGCGAACGCGGCGTCGGGCCCGTCCGGCTTGGCTTCGAACTGCAGGTCCTTCATGTGGGTGAACACGCATCCTCCTCGGTGCTGTTGATCTGCTACCGAGGTCACTTCCCGCCGCGCCGGCCCCGGCAGGCCAATCGGTGGCCCGGCCGGGTCAACCCACCTGACGTACGTCGGGAAGCAGCACCTCCAGCGCCACCCCGTACGGCCGCAGCCGGTGCAGACGGACCTGGCCGCCGTCGGCGGCGGCGAGTTCGCGGGCGATCCACAGCCCGAGTCCGGACATCCCGCCGGCCGGTACGGGCCGGCGCAGCGCCTCGACGAGGGCGTCCGGCACCCGTCCCTCGTCGGTCACGCTGATGCTCAGCCAGCGGCGCCAGCGCACCGCGTGGATGCCGATCCGGCCGATCGGCGGGCCGTGCCGGAGAGCGTTCTCGATCAGGTTGCCCAGCACCTGTCGGGTGCGGGTTGGGAACACTTGGCACATCGCGGCCTGCGGGGTGACCAGGACGCGCCGCCGATGCGCCGGCACGAGGGCGGCGACGGTGGGAAGGATCTCGGCCAGGGGTGCCGGCCGCTCGTCCCGCCCGGCGGCAAGGGTCAGGCCGCTGACGCCCGCCGTGGCCATGCTGAGCAGGGTCTGTAGGTGGATCGCCTGGTCACGGGCGAGCGCGGAGACGGCCCGCCGGTCGTCGTCGGTCAGCGGGCCCGCCTCGCCCGCGAGCGCCCGGGCCAGCGCGGTCAGGCTGGTGACGGGCGTACGGAGTTCGTGGCAGAGCACCCGCAGCAGGAGGTCGGCTGCAGCCGCCGGGCCGTCGGGTCCGATGTGCACGTCGGTACGGCGTAGTGCTCCCACCCGTCGCCCGAATCCGAGACGTACCCGCATCCGCCCAGCTCCTCCCGTTCGGTGTGTACCGCATGATCGGTACCCGCTCGGGAAGGGAACAGGCATGGTGCAGTCCTCGGCCCTGCGGGTGGCCGTCGTCGACGACCATCCGCTGTTCGTCCGCGGACTCGAACTGCTGCTGCCGGCGACCACCGACGCGCGGGCGTACGTGGTGGGTTCCACCGGCGACGCCGCGGCGGCGGCCTCGCTGATGAGCCGGTGCCTGCCGGACCTGGCCCTGGTCGACCTGCACATGCCACCGCCCGGCGGCATCCGCGCCGTGGCGGCCATCCGCCGGACCACTCCCCGAGTACGGGTCGTGGCCATGTCCGGCGACGACGACCCGGCACCGGCCCTGGAGGCGCTGCGTGCCGGCGCCGAGGCGTTCCTGCCGAAGAGTGCCGAGCCGGAGGCGCTGTTGCCGCCACTGCTGGCCGTCTTCGGCGGCTGGGCCGTGCTGCCGGCACAACTGCTGCGTGGCCTGCTCCACACCGGCCCGGGCGCCCGCGTCGACCTCGACACCGAGGAGCGCGCCCTGCTCCGGTCGATCGCCACCGGCCGGGGCAACCTGGAGATCGCGGACCAACTGCACGTCTCCGAGCGCACCGTGAAGCGCATGACCGCCGCGTTGCTGCGCAAACTGCGGGTGTCCAATCGCGCGGAGGCCGCCGCGCTCGCCGGGAAACTGGGACTGCTCGACGGCTGACGAGATTGGTGTTCTTCCTGGGGCTGCTGTTACTGGTTTTTGGGGCACATCCCGAGGGTCTGCTCGTGGCGCAGATGATCCACTACTCGGCGTCCCGTCTCGAGAAGCATTCCGAGGTCTGACTGCGACCGCCTGCGGCGAACTGGCTGAGCCGTTTATTGCTCCCATAGCGGGTTATAGGACGACATCCAGGATGATTCTCAGGGAAGGTCGACTCACATGACCACAGCCAGCCAGGAGCAGGACGTCATCGATCTGCTCGTTCAGCAACACGAGCAGATCAGGTCCCTGTTCGAGAAGGTCAAGCAGAGCCAGGGCGAGGCCAAGCAGGCCGCGTTCCACGACCTGGTTCGGCTGCTGGCCGTTCACGAGAGCGCCGAGGAACAGGTCGTGCACCCGGCGGCCCGCGCCGACGCCGGCGACGCCGCGGTCGATGCGCGGCTGCACGAAGAGCACGAGGCCAAGCTGACCCTCTCCGAACTCTACGACCTGGGCACCTCGGCGCCGAGCTTCGATGCCAGGTTCGCCGAGTTCGAGCAGGCCGTCCTCGACCATGCCCGGCACGAGGAGCAGGAGGAGTTTCCGCAGCTGCGGCGCGACAGCGACCCTCAGCGGCTACGTCGGATGGCCGGTGCTGTCCGCGCCGCCGAGGCGGTCTCTCCCACTCGGCCGCATCCGGCTGCCGGCGAATCGCCGGTGAACAACATGCTGCTCGGTCCGCCGGTGGCGGTGTTCGACCGGATGCGCGACGCGGTACGTGACTGGCGCCAGTCACACGGCGACTGACCATCAACGTCCTCCGGTCGGCCGTAGCGGTGACCTGGTTCGTGGCCTTCGCCGGGCACGCGCTGCACCGTCGGCCCGGGTACGCCGACCGACTCCGCGCCGACGACCCCGCCTTCGCCGAGGCGTTCGCCCATGAGGTACGCCGGTTCTACCCGTTCGCGCCCTTCGTCGGCGGACGGCCGATGACCGACCTGACGTACGAGGGCACCCGCATCCGATCGACGTACCGGCGCCTCGGCCCGCCGCCGTCAGCGGCCGGGATGGGCGATGAGGTGGCCCGAGGATGGGGCGGGGCCGTCGAGACTGTCGAGCAGCCGGCGCCGCCGCAGCCACGCCACCAGCAGGCTCAACGCGACCCCGGTGAGCGCCACCGCCCACCGCCCACCGCACGCCGATCAGGTCCGCCAGCCACCGGTATCCCGCCTGTGCCGGTCGAATGTGGGCGTCGGGCCCCCTCCCGGTCGGGCGGTCGCCCGCGACGGTGATTACCGAGCAGTAATATCGATAACGAAAGATGAAGGGCGCTCGGTTTTCCAGACCTGCGGGCAGTCTGTTCGAACTGTTCGAATGCGCTGCGGCAACGGCCGCCGGAAAGGCTGGCGGGCTGTTCATCGGCCGGCTACCGACAGTTCGACTGTGAGGCGAAACCCCGCCGTATCGTCCCGACGCTGGCTCATCTCACGACAAGGACGGTTCTTCGGGTGTGGCTCGGAGCTGACAAGAAGGAGTTCGAGGCATTCCTCGACTCCGCTTCGGTGTACTGGCGCAAGAACCTGGGGTCCACACCGTCCCCGCGATATCTGGTCGTCGAGGTGTTCCACCAGGACATCCGGGTCGCCATGCGCAACCTGGCGGTGGCCAACGCGATCCGCCGGATCGTGCCCGCCCAGCTCGTGGTCGTGACCGGCGTGGAGCAGATGTGGCACGAGGCGCTCTGGACCGGGTTCGACGTGACGCTGGTCGAGCGGCTCGCGGCGGCGTACGGCGCCAGCGAGGTCATCGACCTCTACCGCCTGGTGGAGGGCGCGACCGGCTCGGTGCCGGTGGAGCTGTTCGGGCGGCGGTTGACCCCGGGCGCGGCGATCAGCGAGGAGACCCTGGCGGAGTTCGTCAGCGCCACCTACTGCCGGGTGACCAAGCGGCCCCACGCACCTGAGGACCCGACCGCCGATCCGCGTTACCGGCGGCGGCAGGCGCTGGCCCGGGCCATCTCGTCGTACTACGACGCGCTGCTTGGCGGTGGTCCTGCGGTGGCCCTGGTCACCAGCCACGTCGACTACGACCACTGGGGTCTGGCGGTGGACTCCGCCCGGCGTGCCGGCGTACCCGTCGTGCACACCCAGCAGACAGGGTGTTTGAAGGCGTACGCCCTGTACCCCGAGACCGACAGCGGTGAGTTCACCTTCCGCGGCGAACTCACCCGCCACCTCGGCGAGTTCTTCGAGCGGCGGGTCTGGTCACGGCGTGCCGAGGTGCGGCGCAACGCGGAACTGGTGGCCTGGCGATCGAAGGTGAACCTGGGCCGGCCGAGCTGGTGGCGCGGCGGCGCCAGCGCCTCCGTCGACATCACCAGCAGCGCGGAGCGGGCACGGCTGCGTACGCACTTCGCGGCGCGTCTCGGGTTCGACCCGGCGCGGCCGATCGTGGCGGTCTTCAACCACGCCGTCTCCGACGCGCCCGGCACCAACCACCAGTCCTTCCCCACCCTGGCCGACTGGTTCGAGCAGACGGCGCGCTTCGCCAGCACCTGCACTGAGGCGCAGTGGTTGTTCCAGGACCACCCGAGCCAGTTCCGCTACGACAGCACCGGCTTCTTCGAGTCGGTCGCCCGCCGTTACGAGCGGCACCGGCACATGGTGTTCCAGCCGAGCAAGGACCTCAGCAAGAACGGCCTGTGGAGCGTGGTCGACCTCGGGGTGACCGTACGCGGAAGCGTGAGCAACGAGCTGCCCGCGTACGGCATCCCGGTGATCCAGGCGGGCTGGTCCGAGTGGAGCGATTGCGGGCTGTCCACCGTGGTCGAGGACCCCGAGGCCTACTGGAAGGCGCTCGACTCGGCGATCGCCGCCTTGCGCAACGGCGAGGAGACCATCTCGGCCGAGCAGGTCGAGCGGGCCCGGCTGTGGCTGTGGTTCTACCGCAGCGCCACCGACCTGTTCACCCCGCAGGTGCCGCACTGGGAGGTCTGGCCGGCCGATTACCTGCTCCGCGCGGTGCGGACCGCGTTCCGCCACATCGAAAGCGACGCGGATCCGCTGTTCGAGGCGGTCGAACGGATGTGGACCCGGCGTGAGCCGGTGCTGACCCGAATGGACCTTCCGGTGCCCGGGGGTGACCGGTAGTGGCGATCGGCAGCTGGTTCGCCACCGAATTCGACGATCCGGTCCCGGCCCGTGACCTGCCGGCGGTGTTCACCTCCGGCGGCGATCCCGAGGTCCTGGTCGCCGACCGGTTCTCCCGCGGTGTGGCGATCGTGGGGCGGGTCCAGGCCGCGTCCGGGGCGGTCGTGCTGAAGGTACGCACCGACGGCCGAGCCGTCCGCGTCCGGGTCAACCTGCACGTCGACAGCGCCACGCAGGCGGCCTGGTCGGGCGCCGGAGCGCCGGCCCGGGGCGTACGCGAACTGCCCCGCCTGATCATGGTCCGGGCCCAGGCCACGGCCCGGGCCGCCGTCCTGATCAGCCGCCACCGGGGGCGGGTGCGGATGGTGGAGGCCCACGGGTGGGTGGAGTTCGACCTGGGCGCCGACGAGGTGGGCGCGGACGGGCTGCTGGTCATCGAGCTCGCGGACGCCGCGTTGCCGCCGTGGTCGGCCTCGTCGCTCAGCCCGCTGTCCGCCGTCGGCGTGCGCATCAACCAGGTGGAGCTCGCCCCGGCCGAGGACGCTGACCAGCCGACCGGTTCGCGTCGGCTCACCGGCGCTTCCGCTCAACTCGCCGGTGTGGTCAGCGCCGGCGGACTGGTCGGGGCGCGGGGTCTCGGCGAAGGCCAGCCCCGGTCCCGGTTCGTCGTGGTCAACGCCGACAGCGCCGAGGTGCGTTGCCGGCTGCGGATCACGGCCGCGTCGACGCCCCCGGCTGCGTTTCGCCACCCCAGTCACGCCTGGCTGCGTCGACGGCGCGGACAGACCGTGCTGAAGGCCCTCCGGGTGGCGCGGCGTGGTGCGGGGTACGCGCTGTTCGCGGCATCCCCGTTCACTCGTACGCCGCGCCCGGACCAACTGGTCGTACGAGCGGCGAGCCTGGTCGACGGCGCCGACTGCCGGGTGGGCGCGACCGCTGCGGCGGACGACCTGCTCGACGTGCTGATCGAGCGGACGTCTCCCGGACCGGTGCTGATCGGCCTGGCCGAGCCCGACCCGACCCGGCGACGCGTCTCCGATCTCGCCTGCCAGGTCGTCGAGGTGCAGTGGTGACCGGAACCCACGACCTGCCGCTCACCGACGACGCGGTGGCCAACCGGAAGGCGTTCGAGCGACTGCTGGCGGCACAGAAGGGCGGCACGCTGCGGCTGCCAGCGGGCACCTTCGCGCTGGATCGCGGCATCGTCGTCGGATCCGACTGGACCCTGGCCGGCGCCGAGCCCGGCGACGGCCCGGTGACCACCTGGCTCACCTCGTCCAGCGCGGACGGCTCACCCGTCGTGCACGTGCTGGGCTCGCGGGTGACGATCCAGGACATCGGCTTTCGCCCGCCGCCCTGCTCGCCCGGCGAGCACGGCGGCGACCTGGGCACCGCGATCACCGTCGGCAGATACCTCTACCCGGCCGCCGCCGAGTGGATCGAGGGGATCCAGATCCGGCGCGTCCAGGTCGAACGCCCCGACACGCGCGCGGCCAACTGCATCGCCGTCATGGGGGCGGTACGCGACCTCACCATCGCCGAGGTCTCGATCGTCGGCGGCTGCACCGGGGTCGCCGTGCACTGGGGTGCGGTCGGCGACCGTGTCGACTCGATCGTCGGGCCCTCCTACCACCCGCACCACCTCAGCATGAGCGACCTGCACGTGACCGACGCCTTCGAAGGCTTCTACCTCAGTTCGGTGCACGACGTGGCGGTGGAGCGGGTCCGCCTGTCGGCCGTCGAAATCGGTTTCCGGCTGCTGCCCGGCGACAACACCGACCGCTTCCACGCTTTGCGAGGTTCGGGGGCGGGCGCCGGTCATGGCGCCGACGGCAGCGCCATCGGCGAACGGATCCGGGTGTCGCGCGCCTGGGTGTCCTGGAACGGCCCGCTGTACGCGATGCGGATCGCCGGCTGGGGCCGCAGCGAGATCGACCAGTCCATCCGTGTCCTCGAATACCGCGACGTCGTCGTGTCGGACTGCACCCTGGTGCCGCTACCGCTGGTCACGCCCGGATCCGGCGACCCACGCCGCTCCCGTGCACCCATCGTCCTCGAACAGGCATCCGGCGTGCTCCTGGACAACATCCGGATCGCCCCGCCCGCTTATGTGGATCTTGGACCGGAGTGGCCCCTCTGAGGGCCGAAAGTGTCCAAGATTGACTTGAAAACCGTCGCGCCGGGGCCGAAGCGGACGTAGGCGGTGACGCCGAGTCCGAACAGCGCGACCACCGGCAGCCAGGACGTGACGGAGGTGGAAGGTTGAAGCGGCCAGGCCCACAGCGCGGTGACCGGGTCCGTCTGACGGGGAACGGCGGCGTAGACGGCGCACACGTAGCCGAACGCCGGCAGCCACGCCAGACGTACGCCGAGCAGCGCCGCCGCGCCGGCGACCATGCCGGTGCAGCCGAGGGCGTTGCGGACCAGCGCGTACGCACCGAAGGTGTGCGGCTCACGCAGCCCGGCCAGGCTGAGCGCCGCAGCGATGGTCAGCCCGGCGAGCAGGACGTGCCCGGCCCGCCACGCTCGCCACCGCAGCGCGGTGCTGCGCTCAAGGTCATCATCGGCGCCGCCCAGGGTGGGCCCGACGAGGATGGCGGCGAGCAGCGGCGCGAGCGCGACCACCGGCACCCGGGCGAGTGCTCCGTTGAAGTAGGAGCGGCTGGCCAGCCAACTTCCGGCGCACCAGGCCAGCACCGTGACGGCGGCCAGGCCGACCGCGAATCCCGGTACGCCCCGCGCGGTCAGGTGCAGCCTGAGCAGCCGGGCGTTCACCGTGGCCGCCCGAGCGTCAGCAGCGCCGACACGTCGCAGCGGGCCGCCGCATCCAGGTAGGCGGCGAACCAGGCGCGCTGTTGCACCAGCGGCATCGCGCGCAGCGATTCGAGCGCCGGATCGGCGGGTGCCGGCGCAGGCGCCGGGTCGGTGGGGTTCCACTCGTCGAGCAGCCAGGCTGCCGCGAGCCCGCTGACGAGGTACACCTGCTGGCTCACCTCGCGATCCGGCTTGGCGGGGCACTGCGGCCAGGTCACCGCTCGGAAGTCGGCACGCAGCCCGTCCGGGCTGGCCAGGCCACCTCGGACGGTGGACTGCTGCTCCAGGGAGAGCCAGATCGTCCCGTCATCGGGGGTGTCCGGTGTTCCGGTCGGCGCGGCGGCGTGGTCCACCGCCCGCCGCGGCGCACCGGGGATGCCGTCGAGCCGCGCCAGGATCGGTTGCGCGACCGGCGCCACGTCGTCGAGGAGGAAAGCGTTGATCCTGGACACGCAGACCTGCGGCCCGGTCTCCGTGCAGACCAGCTCGACCGCGCCGGAGTCGGCCGGCAGGCGGTGCGGGCCGGGCCCGGTGACGATCGGCACCGCGACGGCGATCGCGACTCCGCCGGCCAGGGCGGCGACGCGCCACCGGCGGGCGGCGGCGGCCAGCAGCAGGGCGGTGAGCGCCAGCAGCCAGGCGACCTGCCCCGCGATGACCCGGTCGGGCACGACCCAGTGCACGCTCCACCCGGAGTGGACGGGGGAGAGCCAGGCGGCTGCCGTCGTGTCCTGGTACAGCAGGACTCCCAGCCCCAGGTACGTGGCCAGGCCGGCGACGGGGGCGGCGACCCGCAGTGGCCACAGCCGACCCACCAGCGTGCCGCACGCGGTGGCCGCGCCCAGCGCCACGACGCCGACGAGCAGGGTCCACCACCAGCCGCCTGCGGCGTACGTCGCGACCGGGGCGACCAGCACCGCCGCCCCGGCGAAGGCGACCAGCACACCGACACTGCCGGCGAGTGCCACGGCCAGCCACGCCACCAGCAACGGGTGCCAGCCGGGACGGGAAGTGGAGCCGATCAGCTCGTCGAGATCGCGCCGGCGCTCCCGGCCGGCCTGCCACGCACCGGCGGCGACCATGAGCGCGCACAGGATCAGCATCGACCCTCGGAAGTAGTTGGCCAGGCCGGCCCACCGGCCAGCCCAGTGGTCCGGGTGCACGACCAACATCCACACCCCGGCACCGAACATCGCCAGGGCGGCGAGCGGTGCGGTGCCCCGGCGCAGCTCTATCCGCAGCACCCGGTTCACCGCGCCGCCTCCCGCGCACCGCGCAGCACCGCCGTGTACCCGCGCTCTATCGGGGAGTCGCCGCTGTCGCCGTCCTCGCCCGCGGCGATGAGTTCGTCAGGCAGGCCGGTGAAAACCAGCCGCCCGTTGTCGACCAGGCTGACCCGTGCGCAGGCGGCGACGACGTCCTCGACCAGGTGGGTGCTGACCACGACGACGGCGTCCAGCCCCAACTCCCGCAGCAGGGCCCGGAACTCCACCCGCTGTTCCGGATCGAGGCCAGCGGTCGGCTCGTCCAGCAGCAGCAACCCTGGGTCGTTCACGATGGCCTGGGCTATGCCGGCCCGTCGTAGCATTCCCCCGGACAGATGCTTCATCCGGTCGTCGGCGCGGTCGAGCAGCCCGACCCGCTCAATCGCCCGGTCCACCGCCAACGGAATTTCCGCTGGCGGCATCTCCCTCAGCCAGGCGAAGTACTCGACGAATTCCCGCACCGTGAAGCGCGGATAGAACCCGAAGGACTGCGGCAGGTAGCCGAGGCGGCGGCGGGCCCGGCGCAACCCGGCATCATCGGCCAAGGGCTGCCCGAGCAGCCGGACGTCGCCGCGATCCGGTCGCAGCACCGTGGCCAGGACCCGCATCAGCGTGGTCTTGCCAGCCCCGTTCGGACCGAGCAGGCCGTGCACTCCCACACCCAGTTCGAGGTCCAGGTCATCAAGGACCAGCCGCCTGCCGTAGCCGACCCGCAGGCCCCGGATGCTCAACGTCGTCACGCCGCTCGTCTCCCCACCTGTTCCCGACGTACGTACAACACTGCGAGGGCTGCCGTGGTGACAGCCAGCCACACCGGCCCGCTGTCCACGACGACCGCCCAGGCGCCGAAGGGCGCCAACACGACGAGGGCCCACATCCCCAGCACCACACCCGCCGCGGTGGCGGGCTCGACCAACGAGCCGAGCGCCAGCGTCAGCGCGGTCAAGGCGAGACACATCAGCGGCCACACCGCTGGCGGACCGAGGCCCGTCACCGTGCCGGCGAGGACCGCGACCGGCGCGGTGGCGGTGAGCACCGCAAGCGTGCGCCACAGCACGATCCGCAGCCCGCCGTGCGGCGTGCCCGCCACCAGCTCGTGCAGCGGATCGGTGCGCGGCCCGTACGACAGGGCGGTGCCGACCACCGGCAGTGCCGGCGCGAGGAGCAGCAGCAGCCACGGTGGCAGCGTGGCCGGACCGACCGACGCGCCCAGGAAGGCCAGTCCGGCGACGGCCACCGCCATCAACCAGGCGCCCCGGGCTGCCGGCGCGGCACTCAGCAGCACCCGCAAGCGTCGCCACGTCGACGCCGGCCGCGCCCGTCCCGGCGGCGGCAGACGTCGTACCAACGCCACCGCCGCCGCCTCGACCAGTCGCTCAGTCGGCTCGTCGAGGACGATGCCGGCCCGACACCCGGCGCATCGGTCGAGATGTGCCTCCACCGACCAGGCATCCGCGTCGTCCAGGCCACCGTCGACATACGCCGCGAGCACCCGCGCGTCAAGGTGAAAGTCAGTCACGACAACGCCTCCCGCAGTTCGCGGCGGGCCCGCATCGCCCGGGTCTTCACCGTGCCCTCCGGTACGCCCAGCACCACCGCCGCCTCCCGCACGGTCAACCCGTCCAGCACCGTTGCCTGCAACACCGCCCGCAACTCGGGCGACAACCGATGAAGGGCCCGCTCCAGATCCGCGTCGTACGTCCCGGCCAGCGCCTCTTCCTCCGCCGACGGCGACCAGGCCAGGACCGGTTCCGGCACCGGGCCGGCGCTCTGCGGGCGGGCCAGGGCGCGGCGTCGTGTGTCGATCAGCCGGCGCAGCGCGACCGCCCACAGCCACTGCACCGCCGCGCCGTCACCCCGGTAGCTGGCCGCCGCCCGCCAGACCGTCAGGAACGTCTCCTGCAACAGCTCCTGGGCCAACTCCGGGTCGCGGCAGCGGCGACGCAGGCGCAGCACCAGCCATGGTGCGTGCCGCGCGTACAGCACATCGAACGCACGCCGGTCGCCCGCTCCGACGAGGCGCAGCAACGCCCCGTCCTCCTCGTCCATCACGAAAGGTTAGGACGCAGCCCGCCGCGAAACGGTTCTCGAAGCGATCGGGACCGATCAGGTGATGACGTCAACCGACTCACATCCGATGGGTGTGGGTCGGATTACCGAACGCGACAGAGCGCCTTCGGTGGCTACCATGAGCGGTGGTGCGGTCACGGCAACGTGCCCTCATGGCGGCCTCCGGGGAGGTGTACGTGATGTCGACGGAGTCTGCCCGCAGTCCGTCGCAGGGCCTGGTGCGATCGAGGCTGATCACCTCGTTGGACGTACGACCCCGATCGCTCGGCCTGGTCGTGGCACCCGCCGGGTGCGGCAAGACCACCCTGCTCGCCCAGTACGCCGACCGGGTCGACGGCCCGGTGAGCTGGTTACGGATCGTGCCGGCGGACGCGGATCCGGCGCGGGTGCTGGATCGTGTCGACGCGGCGCGGCCCGACCGCGACGAGGGGTTGCTGATCGTCGACGACCTGCACCTGATCGAGGGCTCGCCGGGGGAGTCGGTGCTGCTGGAACGGGCTCTGGGCCTGACCGGGGAGGGCCTGGCCGTCCTGATCGGCACCCGTCGGGTCTCGCCGCTGATCCTGACCCGGCACGAGTTCTCCGACAGCGTCGTGGTCGACGCCGAGCAGTTGCGCTTTCGCACCTGGGAGGTGGAGCGGCTGCTGCGGGACGTCTACCGGGAACCATTGCCCGCCGACGACGTGGCGGCGTTGGCCCGACGGCTCGGCGGATGGGCGGCCGGGCTGAAGCTCTACCATCTGTCCACTCAGGGCCAACCGCTGCCTGACCGGCGTCGGGCCGTGGCCACGCTGACGGTCCGCTCGGCGCTGTCGCGGGACTACCTCACCCGTACGGTGCTGGCGGAGCTGGCTCCGGACCTGTACCGGTTCCTGGTCCTCACCTCCGTCTTCGAGATCGTCACCGCCGAGCGGTGTGACCGGCTGCTGGGCGGCGGTGACGGGCAGGCCGCGCTGGAGGAGCTGGAGCGGCGGCAGGCGTTCACGGTTTCCCACGACGGCGGCCGGTCCTTCACGTACCACGAGGTGCTCCGGGGCCACCTCACGGCCGTGTTGACGGAACAGAAGGGGGAGGCCGGGGCCCGCCAGTGGCACGCCCGCGCCGGGCGGCTGCTCGCCGAGGAGGGCGCGGCGCTGGAGGCGGCTCGCTGCTTCGCCCGCGCCCAGCAGTGGCCCGAGGTGCACCGGCTGCTCGACGCCGCCGGCAACGCCGTGGCTGTGCGGGGTCTCGACCCGTGGTCCGACCTGCTGCCGTCCTGGTTCATCGCGGAGGATCCCTGGCTGGTGCTGGCCGACGCCCAGCACCGGATCAACGAGGGGCAACTGGCGGCGGCGGTCCCGCTGCTGCGCCGGGCCGAGGAACTGTTCGGTGCCGGTCCGGGCGCGGCCCGCTGCCGGTCGCTGCGCGCGGACGTGGCGGCCTGGCTGCCGGACGCGGCCCACTGGCGCGGGCACTGGTCGGGCTGGTTGCGGACCGCCACCCGCCGGCATCCGGCCGTCGTGGTCGGGGAGGCGCAACGGCTGACCGGGGCCGAGGACGTGCTGGTCCGGACGACCGCCTCGCTGCTGGCCGGTCACGTGGGCGAGGCGCTGCGCGGGCTGGAGCAGGAGGCCTGGGCCGACAACGACCTGGTCGGGCTCGCCGGCCGGCTGCTGCGGGCCGCCGTCGCGGTGGCCCGCGCCGACCCGCAGGCGGCCACCGCGGTCGCCGCCGTCGGTCTGGCCGCCGACCGCGCGGGACTGCCCTGGTTGGTCCGACTGGCCCGGGCGGTGCCGGCGCTGGCCGGGGCGGAGGCCGACCTGAAGGAGGCTGCCGCGGTCGCGGAGGAGTGCGATCGGCTGGGGGACCGGTGGGGTGCGCTGCTCGCGGCGGGCTGCGTCACGTTGGCCCGCTCGGTGCGTGGCGGACCGGAACCGGAGGAGGCCGCCCGGCTGCTCGACCTGGCCCGCGCGGTGGACGGCGGTGTGCTCGCCGCCTGGGCGCAGTCCCTGCTCGCGTTGGCCGCAGTACGCGCCCGCGTGCCCGACGCCGAGGTCGAGGTCCGGCGGGCGGAGAGCACCGCGCGAGCCGCCGGAGTGCCGGGGGCGCGAGTGCTCGCCCTCGCCGCCGGGCTGCCCGCCGGGCCCGGCCGCAGCAACGCGCTGGCGGCCGTGCACGCCGCCGCCGAGCACGCCGGGCTGCCGCGGGCGGTGGTGTCCGCGTGGCTCACGCCCGAGACCCGGCCGTCGACGGCCGCACCGCGCCCGGCCCCGCTGACCGTACGCTGCTTCGGTGGCTTCCAGATCTGCCTGCACGGCGAGCCGCTGAACTGGGCTCCGCTGCGTCCACGGGCGCGGGCACTGGCCCGGATGCTCGCCATGCGGGCCGCCCCGGTGCACCGCGACCGGCTGCTCGACGCCCTCTGGCCGGACACCGACCCGGCGACGGCCACCCGGACCCTGCACGTCGCCCTGTCGAGCCTGCGGCGGTTCCTCGACACCCAACTGCCGCTCGGTGACCGGGAGACGCTGCTGCACCGCGACGGTGACGCGTACCTGTTGGCGTTGCCGCCCGACGCGTGGTGTGACGTCAGCGAGTTCCGGCGCGCGGTGGCCCGGGCCGCCCGGCGCGGGCCCGCCGACCCCCGGACGCTCGACGATCTGCGGGCGGCGGTGGCCGCGTACGCCGGTGAACTGCTGCCGGAGGACGGCCCGGCGGAGTGGGTGGTGGCCGAGCGGGAAACCCTGCGCCGTCAGGCGGCCGAGGCGGCGGCCCGGCTCGCCGAGGCCGCCCTGCGCGGTGGCGACGGGACCGAACCGGCGGTGGCGATGGCGGCCCGCTGCGTCGAGATCGACCCGTGCCACGACGCCGGCTGGCGGACGTTGATCGCCGCGCACGACCGGGCCGGCAACGCCGCCGCGGCGGCGCACGCCCGCCGCCGCTACGCCGACGTGCTCGTCTCCCTCGGGCTGGACCCGTCCGTGGTCGCGGGCGTCCCGTCGCCGGCCACGGTCACCGCCGGCCGAAGAATTCCGCTTCCCCGATCGCCACGGCCGGGATCAGCCCCGGACCGTACGTCGAGCGGACAACCAGCCTGATCCGTACCAGGTCCGGCATGGACACGTCGAAGTGCTGCTCGCCGGGCTCGTCGACCAGTTCGATGTCGGTGCTCTGCTCCTCGCCGTCGGCGTTGACCGTCACCACGGTCAGTTCGCGGGGCCGCCCGGCGGCGAGATAGGCCTGCCGGCGCGGACTGACACCCGGAGTGATCACCACGGTGAGCAGTCGCACCGGCTCGTTGAACCGGCCCTCCACCCACGAGTCGGTGGCCTTGCCGGCAGGCGCCCAGTAGCGGTTGCTCGCTCCGTCGGTCAGCCGGCTGGCACCGGCACCGGGCGCCTCCGACGAGGCCACCACCGAGGCGGGTACCAGCGGAGTCGGATCCTGGGTACGGTCGCGTACCGCCTCCACCGCCCGCCGGGCCAGCGGCGGCCCGACGACGGCCAGCACCGCGACGAGGCAGACGGCCAGCACGATCAGCAGGGTCCGGCGGGCCGCGGCGCCGACGCGTCGTTCCTCGTAGCGCAGGCTGCGGCGGTGACGGGGCGTACGCCGCCGCAGCCGGTCCCACAGCCGCTGCCACCAGGTGCGTTTGCGTTCGGTGGCGACCGGCGCGGCGACCAACGGCTCACCGCAGCGCAGGCAGAATCGCCGGCCCGGGTCGTTCTGTGCGCCGCAGGCCGGATTCGGGCAGGTCACACGAGTGTCCGGCGGGCGTGGCGACCCGTCATCCGACACCGGCCCGGGTTCAGGCGGGCCGGGCTGCACGGGCTTCGGTGCGCCGGGCTGCACGGGTTTGGGCGGGTCGGGTCGCGTGGACCGGGGGTCTCGCGCGTCGGCGGGGCCGTCGTCCGGGTGCCGGGGGCGCGGGGCGGAGTCGCCGCGCTGGCTGTCGGTGGTCGCCGTGCGTGCGGGCGGGCGCTGGTCGCCGGGCCCACCCGCGTCGGTGTCCACCGGTGCCCGGTTACCGGCCTGCTTCGGTTCCGCGGCCGCTGGCGGCCCATCCGTGGTGGCGGTGGCTCGTCCGCGTTCCTCGGGCGGCGTCCTGGTCGGCTCCCGGTCGACGGCCTCCGACGGCTGATCCGGTCCGGATCGGCTCCACAGAAACTCGCCGCAGGTGCCGCAGAACTGTGCCCCGGCCTCGTTGGTCGCACCGCAGGCGTCGCATGTGATCATGGCAGGATCTCCAGGGTCGTCCGCACGTGTGCCGGCACGGCGGCGGCCAGCACCTGGCGTACCAGCGGTTCATCGACGTCTCCGTGGATCCGTACCCGGACCTGTGATGTCTCGTCGGCCGGCGGGGCGCCGGTCGGCGTCGCCGACCAGCTCACGCCGCCGTTGTCGGTGACCTCCACCCGGGCCCCGGTCGCGACCCGGAGCGCCAGTTCGACACCCCGAGCGGTGCCGCGCCAACGGTGCAGCTCCACCGCGTGCCGGACCAGGTCGCGGCGGGCCTGCGGCGGCCGGTCCCGGTCCACCGGCGCGGCCACCCAACCGGCCAGCCAGTCAAGAAAATCCGGGGGCGTCAACTCCAGGTCGAAGTAGGCGTCGAGACAGTCCAAGGTCAGCAGGATCGGTGCCAGCACCTCGTCGAGGCCGGCGGTGAACCGCTGCGCGAAGTCGTCCTCCAGGTAGACCGCAGGCAGTTGCTGCCCGATCGGGTGTGGGCTGATCAGCCCCGGTACCCAACCCCGCATCGACCCCTCCTGACCTCGGCTATCCGGCCCGTCACCCGGTGACCCGCACCTGGTGGCCGTACGAGAAGGCGAGCGCGTTGACGTCGAGCTCGAGACGCTGCACGGCCTCGCCGCGTTCCCCGCTGGTCGGGTCGGCCCCGAAGAGGCGTACCTCCTCCACCAGGTCGACCCCGGCGACGCGTTGCAGCACCGCGTGCAGCTCGCCGGACTGCACCGGTCGCCCGAACGGCCAGCCGGCGCCCTCGGGCCCGCCCCGCACCGGATCCAGATAGTCGTAGAGGGCGCGCACCGCCCGGCGGCGCAGATCGGCGTTGGAGCTGCCGGCCCGGGGCCGGGCGCGGACCTGGGCGACCACCGTGACCCCCTGGTAGAACGGCGGTTCCACCAGCACCCGCGCGCCGACGCAGCGGCGGGAGTCGAGAAAGGTCCGGATCCGTTCCAGGATCTCGTCGCGCGGTCGCAGCGCGGCGAACCGGGCCGCGTCGTCGTCGGTGTCCCGGTGCTCACCCAACGCCGGGACGACCAGCACCCGCACCGCGGCGGAGCCGTTTCCCGCCGGTACGCACCGCACCCGCTGCACCTCCGGCGCGGCCTGCCGGGACAGTTGCTCGTAGTCCTCGGCGGTGACCGCCCGCTCCCGGGTGCGCAGGGTCAGCGGTCCCCGGACCGACGTCTCGTCCAACGATTCGCCGTCCACCCCGCCGGTGGCCGCGGTCCGGTTGGTCACCGTCGACACGAACGGCACCGGGTCGCGCAGCACGCTGAGCGTGCGGGCGGCCACGTTGCCCTGCCGGCCGCCGCCCGTCCGGTACGCCGGAATCCGGATCACCGCGCCCTTCGGCGGCACCGCCCCGTGCCGGCTGATCGTGCCGTCGGGCTGCCGCACGGCCGGTCCGAAGCGGATCTCCCCGGTGCTGCGGTCCACGCACACGTGGCGGTCCTCAGGCCGCGAGTCGGCGAAGGACGCCACCTCCCGCCAGGTCTGCCAGCCGTCGGCGCTGCTCACCTCGATCTCGATCGCCCCGTCGGCGGCCACGATCGGCGCCCGCTGGACCGTGAACCGCTGCCCCGGCACCCCCTCGGAGGCGCCGAGGCTCTCCCCGGCGATCAGTTCCGCGTGGCAGGCTTCCACCGTGCCGCCGATGGTGGCCGCCTCGGCCCGGCCCAGCCGGGGCGGGGCGTGGAAGAACGGCTGCCCGGCGGCGGGCTGGCGCAGCCGGCACCGCAACCAGCCGGCGCGGTGCCGGGCGACCACCGAGGCGCTGTGCCCGGCCGGTACGTGCAGCACCACCTCGCCGGCCCGGTTGAGCGCACCCGTGGTGTCCCGCTCCACCGGGCACTCCACCCAGCCCTCGTCGGTCAACGCCTCCCACACCAGCGGAGGGTTCGTCGGGTCCACGCCGCGCCCGGCGACCTCCCAGTCCATGGTGAGCAGCACGGCGCAGCCGGGCACCGGCTCGTCGAGCCCGAACAGGACCGCGTCGCCGGCCACCGGCGGGTCGGCGAACGCCGGTAAGCGGTCCGGGCCGTTCAGCTCACCGGTGCGGTCCGTCGGTTGGCCCCCGGCCGGCACGGTCACCACCCGCCGCAGCCGGCACGGCGGCACGGTCAGCTCGCGCAGCGTCTCGAAGGTCACCGGCTCGACGTTCTCGGCCCGGACGGTCGCCACGTGTGTGCCGGCGGGCACGACGACCGGCGCGTCGCGCGGCGCGGAGAGCCAGAACGTGACGTCCGTCGAGGCCACGGCCGGCGGGAACGGGGTGATGCCGAGCAGGTCGAGGAACTTCACGTAGTGCCGGTCCGGCACCCGGTTGAGCCGGTAGAGCAGCTGGTCGACCATGTACGCGAACGTCTCGATCAGGGTCACCCCCGGGTCGGAGACGTTGTGGTCGGTCCACTCGGGGCAGCGCCGCTGCACCAGACGCTTCGCGTCGTCCACCAGGTCCTGGAAGCGGCGGTCGTCGAGATTCGGTGCGGGCAGGGCCATCACTCGGCTCCGGGGTCGTGCGCGGGGATGACGTAGAACGGGAAGACCAGGTTGCGCGGGTCGTTGTCCTGACGCAGCCGGTAGCGGATGTCGATGTGCAGGGTGCCGCGGGCGGCGTCGGCGAAGTCGACCAGCACGTCATCCAACACGATGCGCGGCTCCCACCGCTCCAGGGCCAGCCGCACCTGGTAGGCGACCTGACCGGCGGTGGACGGGTCGGCGGGGGCGAACACCAGCTCATGGATGGCGCAGCCGAACTCGGGTCGGCCGGGCCGTTCACCGGGCGCGGTGCCGAGGATCAGCCGGATGCTCTCCACCACCTCTCGGTCCCCACGGACCAGCGCGATTCCACCCGTCGGGTCGGTACGCAGCGGAAACGCCCAACCGGCTCCGACGAAATCCGTGGCCATTCCCCTCACCCGCCGATCAGCACGGTCGGGCAGCCGGCGATGATCGGAGCCCCGCAGCCGGTGAGGTCACCGACGCGGGCGGCGGGTCGCCCGCCGATCAGCACCGTCGGGCAGCCGGGTGGGACCAGCGGTGACGGCGGGTGCGGCGGGGTGCCCGGGAAGGCGCAGGCGTGGGTGGTGCCCACGGTCGCCGCGGGCTGCCCGCCGATGAGCACGGTGGGCACGCCGGGGCCGCCGATCGTCCCCGGGTGGGCGGTGGGATCGCCAACGCGTGCGGCTGGTGGCACGGCACTCTCCCTTCGGTCGGCCGAGGAGTCTCCCCGGGTCGCTCAGTTGATCCGGACCACGGCGCCACGGATGGTGACCGGGCCCTGTCCCTCGATGCCCAGGTCGCCCTTTGCGGTGACGCTGACCCGCTGCCCGGCCAGCTCCAACGCCCCGGTACCGGCGTCCAGGCTGATTCCGTTGCGAGCCTGGACGCTGACCTTGCCGTCGCTGACGATCTCGATCTGCTTGCCGCTGCGGTCCAGCCGTACGGTGAACTTCCGGTCGCCGGTGGCGATCAGGACCCCGTCCGGGCCGCTGCCGGCCTCCAGCAGCTCCAACCGGTGGCCGGTGCGGGAAACCAGCGCCCGCACGGCGATCCGGCCGCTGCCGTCGTCCACCGCCTCGGTGTCCAGCTTCGGCGGCGCGTCCTTGCCGTTGTGCAGCCCGCCGAGGACGTACGCGGCGTCCAGGTTGCCGCCGGTGAACCCGACCAGCACCTCGTCGCCCACCTCCGGCAGCAGCACCGCCCCCCGGTCCGCGCCCGCGCCGGGCTGCACCACCCGCGCCCAGCCCGTGGTGTACTTCTCGTCCAGCCACGGCAGGGTGAGCCGGACCCGGCCGAGCTTCCTGGGATCCTTGACGTCGCTGACCACCGCCGGAACCAGGCCCTGAGCGGCCCGTTCGGTCACCGCCCCGCCGGCGGTCAGGCCGTACAGCGAGCGGTCGGAGCGGCCGGAGACGGTGAACGCCGTGGTGTAGCCGGCCTGCTCGCTGAACAGATGCCGGGTGCTGGTCAGCACGTACTTGCCCTGGAACGGTTCGCCGATGTTGGCCAGCGCCACCGCCGCGCCCGCGCGCAGCCGGGCGTTGCCCTTGGCCACCCCCTCGATCTCGGCGCAGCCGGCACCGAGGTCGCCGGCGAGCGCGCCGGACACCGTCCGGACCGCGGCGTCGGTGCCGAGGGTCGGGTCGGCGACCAGGTACGGCGGGCTGCCCAGCTTTCTGCCCAACTCGGCCGGGTCCACCCCGATCCCCTCGGCGCCGGGCACCTTCGGCGTCGCGGTCGAGCTGACCGCCCGCTTCGTGGCCGGGTCCCAGCCCCGCGCGCCCACCTCGGGCACCTGCGCGGTGGCGGTCACCCCGGCCCGCAACGAGATCAGGTTCCGGTTGACCTCCAGCACCAGCGGGTCCTGGGTGGCCCGCGCGGAGGTGTCCGGTGCGCCGGCCGGTGGTTCGGGCATCCGCAGGTGCAGCTCGCCGTCGATCACCATCACCTGCGCGCCGACCAGTTCCGCGAGCCGGTGCAGGAAGGCCCAGTCGCTGACGTTGTCCTGACTGAGCTGCGTCTCCGGCTCGCCGCCGATGCCGGCCACCGGGTCGATCCGGCCCGCCTTCAGTCCGGCTCGCTGCGCCACCTTGCGCACGATGTCGGGCACGCTCATTCCCGGGTACGCGGCGACCCGCCGCCCGCGCAGCAGCCGGTGCGCCAGGTCGAGGCCGCGTACCTCGCTGAATGTGCCGGTCGCGTCCAGCTCGCATTCCAGAGCGGTGACCTCGCCGTTGAGCAGCAGGGCAGGGCCACCCGGGTCGGAGGTCTGCACGCTCAGCCGCACCGGCGCACCGATGGTGAAGCCTCCCTTGGCCAGTACGCTGCGGTCCGGGTCGCGGTAGCGCAGCACGAACCGGTCGGGCAGGTTGCGGCTGTCGTCCACCGCCGCGTACGTCAGCAGCGCGGCGATCTCCGCGGGCAGCGGGCTGCCGCCCACCTCGACCAGGAGGGCGTTGGCGAACTGCTCATTGGCCACGGGCACCGTCCGTCAGTTCCTCCGGGGCCGGCACCAGCAGGGCGGTGCCGGGGCGCAGCCGCATCGGGTCGTCGATGTCGTTGGCCTCGGCGATCTGCCGCCACAGACCCGCCCGCCCGTACGCCTGGTACGCCACCGAGTGCAGAGTGTCCCCGGTGACGACGACGTGGATGTCCCGAGCGGCCAGCGCGCCCGAGGTCGGGTTCTGCCCGGGCTGCTCGCCGGAGATCTCCTCCAGGGTCACCGTGCACAGTGCCCGCACGGGTGTGCCGCCCGGGGTGAACAGGGTGTACTTGGCGTTGACGCTGGCCACGAAGGACGGGAAGCCGACCATGCCACCCCAGTGGAACACCACCCACGGCGGCGATCCCTTCTTCTGCTGCCGGCTCGCGTCGGTCGGTACGCAGCAGGCGAAAAGTTCCTCGACCCGCTTCACCACCGAGCTGTCCATGGTGTCGGTAGCGTCGAAAAACATCTCCAGGCTCAGCTTGCACGGGTCCGACCCGGTGAACTCCGGCACGCCGCTCTTCTTGGCGTTGCGCTGCGCGTCCCGCTTCCACTTGGCAGTCTTGGTCAGCGCCAGTTCCTTCGGGTTGAACTGGAACGGGATCTGGCTCAGCTTCGGCCCGGGGGAGGCGGTGCCGCCGTTGCGGGGCGGCTCGTGCAGCTGGAGGTAGGCGTGGGTCAGCTGCGGCGGGGCGCCGCCGCCCCGGCCGGCGGGGCTGCCGGCGGCGGTGAAGGTGACCGGCGAGGCGCTCACGGTCTCACCCCCCGGCCCCGGGGCCGAAGAAGCCGTGGTGGGCCAACTCCAGGGTCTCCACGGCCACCTTCGGGCTGTCCGGGCTGAGCTGCGGCCCGGACCACTTCACCGGGATGACGTCGAGCAGCCCCCAGCGGGCGATCACGGTGCCCTCCAGCGTGCGCGCCTCGATGGTGGCGGTCTTGCGGGTGATCCCGTTGGCCATGCCGGAGAACCAGCGCATCAGTTTGGTGCTGTCCGCCGTGATCGGCCGGGAGAGCTTGACGTTGGAGAACTTCATCCGGGTCGGCAGCTGCCAGACGTGGCCGTTGTTGCCACCCTCCTCCCGCTGCTCCACCACCACCTCGCAGCCCAGCCCGTCACAGGTGTTGAACGCGCCGAGATCCTGATCGTCGATCTTGACGACGAAGGCGATCGCGACGGCGACCTCGTCCTTGGTCATCCATTCCTCCTGGTCGTTCGGCGCTGGTTCGCCGCTGCTTCACGGCCGTGCGGTGGTGCGGTCAGCCGGGTCCGCCGAGCACCCCGTGCCGTTCCCGGTCGAGGCGTAACTCGGTCTTCAGCCGGCGCAGCAGCGGGTCGTACAGCTTCTTCAGCAGCTCCTCGGGTTCGATCCCGGCGGCCGGTGCGCCCGGCACCGCCGGCTGTCCGGCCACCGCCGCGCCATCCGGCGGCGGTGCCGCCGCAGCCGGCGGCGGCGCAGGCAGGTCGGGCGGAGGCGGGCTGGAGAACTCCGCGGGGGGCAGGTCGTCCGGGGGCATGTCCGTGGACTCGGCCCGCTGCACGAGCAACGGCCCGCCCAGCCCATCGGGGTACGCCGCCGGCGTGCTGCCCGCGTCGGAGCTGACGAGGTACGTCATCGGGGCGCTGCCGCTGCCGGAGCTGGTGAAGAACGTCATCGGGCTGCTGCTTCCGCCGGAGAACGTCATCGGGGCGCTGCCGCTGTCGGAGAGCGTCATCGGGGCGCTGCTTCCGCCGGAGCCGGTGAGGCGGGTGGCCGGCGCGTTGCCGCCGCCCGAGCCGGCCCGGACGGACGGGGGCGGCGAGTCGGGTAGCGCACCCACCCAGCGCTGGACCGGCGTGCTGCCGCCAGCCTCGCTCTGAGCGGGGACGCCTGCGGCGGCCGGCAGTTGCGGCTCGGCGCGGTCCAACCCGGCGGCGGCGAGCGGGACCGAGGCCGCTGCCTCGTGCTGCTGCCAGCTCACCCGTTGCACGCTCGGCCCGGCCGGTGCCGCCGGCTCGGGCAACTCCCCGGTCAACGACCGGATCGGGCGGTCGCCGACCAACCGGGCCACAACGAGGGGCAGTGGTGCCGGTGCGGCGTCGGGCCGCCCACCTGAGCCGCCCGGCTGATCCGGCGGGTCGCCGTAGCCACCCACCAGGTCGGCGGTGCCGGACCCGGTGCCGGGATGATCCATGCCGCCGCTTGGAGCGTCCGTCCCGACGGTGGCAGCGGCGCCGCCGCCCAAGGTGGCGGGTGTCTCGTGCGGGGCATTGCCGGCCGGTGCGGCGTGCGTGCCGATGCCGGCCGGTGTCTCGTGCGGGGCATTGCCGGCGGGTGCGGCGTTCGAGCCGATGGCGGTCGGCCGCACCGGAGGATCGGCTGCGGAGGCGGGCGTGGCCAGCCGGGACACCACCGGCAGGTCGGGACCTCCGGCGGGGTGGCCGCCGCCCGGGCTGGTGGCCCGATCGGATGGGCCGGCCGGTTCCGGCGCTCCGACCCTGGGCGGTGCCGGTTCCTCGGCGCGGGGCGGCGTCGCTGCGGACGGTTGACCGAGCAGGGGGGCCACCTGCGCCTCGGTGGACATCTCGGCGTCCGGTGGCACGGACGTCTGCACGCCGGTTGACGCGACATCCCCGCCCGAGGGCAGGTCGTCGTCCGGCGTGCTCCGGCTTGCCGATGGACCAACGACCGGCAGGTCACCGACCGGTGCCGACGCACCCAGGTCGGTGCCGGCGTTGGCGTCGAGGCCGACGTCGGTCGAAAACTGGCCGGGGGAGGAGCCGACGGAGCCGGTGTCGGCGGCGAGGCGCGAGACGACTGTCTCCCCGACCAGTCCCGCCTGGTCGCCGGTACTCGCACTGCCCTCGGCCGCAGTCCGGTCGTTGCCGGCCGACTGGCGGGCGTCGGCGCTCGGGTCGGTGACCGGTTGACCGGCGCCGACCGGCCGGTCGATCAGCGGTGGTGGGGACGCGCTGTCGCCGGCCGGCAGGCGCTGCACCGGGTCGGCCGCTGCCACGGGGTCGTGCCGTGGGAGCAGCGGAGACACGATGGGCTCACCGAGACCGAGCCGACGAGGCGGTCGTGGGCCCTCCGGCGAACTCCGCTGCACGGCCAGGTCGAGCGCCGGCCCGCCGGACGCTGCCGATGCTCCGGCTGCGTCTGCCGAGGCCATCGCGCCCGAGTCGTCGAGCGCGGGCGTGTCGCCGGAGGCGAGCTTTGGATCAACGAGCTCCCGGCCCAGCGTGGGTACTTCGGGTGCGCCGGACTCGTCGCCTGGCTGCTCGACATCGGTCAGCTCGGCCTGCCGTCCCGGAGCGGACTGGAAGCGCTCGGGGGTGCCCGGTGTGACGGTGCGCTGCGCCACGACGGTCGGCGGGCCGACCGTGGGCAGGTGCAGCTCCACCGGCGGTGGTGGCGCGGTCAGCAGCCGGCTGACCGACACCGGCTCCAGCGGTACCGGCCGCGCCGGCACCGCCAGCGGCAACTCCGGCAACGGCCCCGGCACCTCGGCCGGCGGCAGCCGGAGCCCGCGCAGCGTGGCCGGGCCGGGAGCGTACGCCGTGCCCGGATCGCGGCTCGTCGCCGTGCCGGGATCGTGGCTCGTGGCCGGGCCGGGTTCGAGGCTCGTGGCCGGGCCGGGTTCGAGGCTCGTGGGGGCCGGGCCGGGATCGTGGCTCGTGGCCGGGCCGGATGAGGTGGCCGGGCCGGAGCTGTGCGAGAGGGGCGGGTCAGGATGGTGCGGGGTGGTCGGCGGAGAATCGTGCGGCCCGGTGCCGATCACCGAGCGTTGCAGGGAGGCCCTGCTGCCCGGCGTCGGCGCGGCCGGCATCGCGAGCGGCAACGGTGTGAGCTCGTCGGCGGAGGCCCGCACGACCGGGTTCGGTTCCGCCGGCGCGATCACCGGCTCGGCGGCACCGTGCAGCACGCCGGCCGGTTCGGCGCCGGAGACCAGGTGACCGAGCGGAGCCAGATACGACGGATCACGCCAGGACGCCAGCGTGCCGGTGAACGTCTCGGGCAGGTTCAACCGTGGCTCGTCGGGGGTGACCCGCTGGATCGGCGGCAGGCCCTGCCAGGCCGGCGGCTCGTTCCGCCGGTACGGAGCAACACCAGTCGCCGTACCGGCCGTGCGGTCACCGGTCGCCGTGCCGGCCGCAGCGTCGTCGGGCGTCGTTGCCGTGCGGTCATCGGTCGACGCGGTGTCGGGCGCGGCGTCTTGCGCAGGCAAGCGCTGCACGGTTCGCTGCGAGCGCCACGGCCACCGCCACATCGGGTCACCGTCCCTGACTGATGCGGGTGTTGATGTTCGCGATCTCGGCTACGTAGCGCAGCCGTTCGCCGTGTTCGAGGTCGAGGATCTCCTCCAGCGACCAGTGGAAGTGGTAGGCGACGTACGCGACCTCGGAGTAGATGCGGTCGGCCGCGTACGTCACGATTCCCCCAGGCGCCCACCGGCGAGCTCGACCGCGAAGCGGTGCTGGCACTCCGGGCACACCACGCTGGCGCGGGTGTGCCCCTCGCTGTTGATCCGCCGGTACATGTCCTGAAGGAACGCCAGGTCGGAGGCGAACAGGTCCTCCACCACGCCGGGGTGGACGTCCACCACCGTGCCGATCCGGGTGACCACCCGGCTGAGCAGCACCACCGTGAGGTAGGCCGGGTTCTCGCGTACCCGGTCGTCGCGCAGGGGCACCAGCTCGTCCCGGGCGGTCGCCAGTCGCATCACCCCGTCCCGGTGCAGCGTCCCGGAGCCGTCGACGTAGCCGCGGGGCAGCTCGAACGGGAACTCCGTGCGCAGCGTCTCGCGTCGTGTCGCGACGGCGGGCGGTTCGGCCGCGTCGGCACCGGGCGGCGGGACGAGCGACGACGTACGGCGCATGGGGCTACTCGACCTCCATCGCCTCGTACGTCACCACGAGCTTCTCGGTGAGTACGCTGGTGTCGCCGGCCTTGAGTGAGCTGATCTCCAGGCTTTTCGGCCAAGCGTTGGTCAGCTTGTACCGCTTGATCGGGAAGCCCTCGTAGTCGAAGACGATGATGGCGCCGCCCTTGCGGGCCTGGCCCATCTTGCCGAACCGGCAGTCCTTGATCCACGATTCGAAGCTGTTGTCCGCGGTCAGGCCCCGGGTGAGCGTCACCTCGCCGGCCTTCGGCGCACCGGGCGCCTTGCGGACGGCGAACTTGCCGTCGGCGGTGTTCGACTTGTATTCAATGACATCCTGCTCCATCTTGAGGCCGGTGACCTCGGTGATCTGCCGGATGACGATGCTGTCCACCTCCAGCCCGAACGAGTGGCCGACGGCGGAGTCGAAATCGGGGAGCGGCACGACTGCCTCCTGACGCTACGGGGACTACTCGTTGACCAGGCTGGTGCCACCGGACATCTGCGCCAGCTGGAAGATCACGAACTCGGCGGGCTTGACGGGTGCCACACCGATCTGGCACACCACCTGGCCGGCGTCGATGCTCTCGGCGGGGTTGGTCTCCCGGTCGCACTTGACGAAGAACGCCTCGTCGGGCGTGAGCCCGAACAGCGCGCCGCGCCGCCACTCGTTGACCAGGAAGGCGCTCACCGTGCGCCGGATCCGCGCCCAGAGCATGTCGTCGTTGGGCTCGAAGACGACCCACTGGGTGCCGTTGAGGATCGACTCCTCCAGGTAGTTGAAGAGCCGCCGCACGTTCAGATAGCGCCAGGCCGGGTCGGAGGAGAGCGTCCGGGCGCCCCAGACCAGGATGCCCCGGCCGGGGAAGGAGCGGATGCAGTTGACGCCCAGCGGGTTCAGCAACTCCTGCTCCGCGCGGGTCAACTGGGTCTCCAGCGCGACAGCGCCCCGGATCACCTCGTTGGCGGGCGCCTTGTGCACCCCGCGCGACCCGTCGTTGCGCGCCCACACCCCGGCCAGGTGACCCGAGGGGGGCATGAACCGGTTGGTGCCGGTCACCGGGTCGAACACCTTGATCCACGGGTAGTAGAGGGCGGCGTACTTCGAGTCGTAGCCGGCCTGGTCGGTGCGCCACTCCTTGACCTGCTGGGCGTTGAGCGCGGGCGGTGGGTCCAGGATGGCCATCCGGTCGCCCATCAGCTCACAGTGGGCGATCATCGCCGACTGGACCGTCTTCACCGACTCCAGGTCGATCGCGCCGCGCTGGTAGGCCCCCATCAGGTCGGGCACCGCGACCATGGTCACCTCGTCGACCGCCTCCAGGCCGCCGAAGCCGGTACGCTCCGCCGCGTCGCCGACGTACTCCTCCGCCGAGACGCTCTCCGGCGCCGACATCGGCCCCGGCCCGGTCAGCGCCACCTCGCCACCGCTGGGCCGGGCCAGTTGCCCGGTCGGCGCCGCTTCCTCGATGGTGATCAGCTTGGATCGATCGCGGACCACGGTCACCACGTTGTCCTTGCCGCGCTTGGTGGTCACCGACTCGAACGTCTCGACCACCTGGCCGCCGCGCTTGACCACCAGGTTGAACCGGTCCTCGCCGGCGCCCTCCGGCGGGTCGGCGACCTCGACCGTGACATCTTCCGGCATGCCCTCGGGCAGTGCCCGGGCGACCACCTTGTAGGTGCCGAGCACGGCGGTCGGCGCGGGAGCGGCGGGCAGCGCCTCCTCGGCCCGGTCGCCACCGACCCGCACGATGTACGCGGCCCCGCCGCCCTGCATGAAGTACCCGTAGACGGCGTGGCCCAGGTAGCAGTCCGGGGCGAACTCACCGAAGATCTGCGAGTACTGGCTCCAGTTCGTCACCAGCGTCGGAGTGTTGAACGGCCCCTGCGCGGCGAAGCCGACGAAGGCGGCGATCGCCGTGCCGACGCCCTCGATCGGGCGGGAGCCGGACTCCACCTCCTCGACGTACACACCCGGCGCCAGGTAGTTGGGCATCACGCCTCCTCGTCCCTCGGGGATCAAGGCCAGCGTCCCGCCTGTGTCGCCCTGGTTAAACGTCCACCCGGCCGCTTGATCGGGAACCCTTCGCTGCCCTTAAGCGCACCGAGTGCAAGGAAGGGCCCCCTATTAACGCCTCGTGTATAGGAAGGGCCCCTTATTAACGGCCGTCGAGCACGGTGCTTCCACTGCCTAGAATGGCGGTCCGGTAGGCGGCAGCGGCCTGAGCCGTCGACGCTGCTCGAACTGCGGGAGACGTACGGATCAGCGAGACGACGACCAAGTTCGCCCTCGTCTGGCTGAAATCCCGCCCCTGTCGAGGCTTCCTGAGCCTCGACAAGCTCCCCGCTGGAGCGCACTCACCCAGCGAGGATGTCCTCGTTGTAGCGGCCAGCGGCCTTCAGGCCGGTCAGCCAACGGCCGCCGGCTCGGCCGGGGCTGGGCGTCACTCCGCGCTCGCCACGATGTCGGCGAGGAAGTCGCGCCACGCGTGTTCGGCGTCCGCCAGGGGAAACTCCTTGGACACTTCGGCCAGCAACTGTTCGACGCTCGACGTCCGCCCCTTCTTCAGGCTCTTGCGTACGCGATTGTTGACCGCACCGAGCGCTCTTACGAAGCTCTCCAGGCCGGGGGCGAACGGTCGGGCCCCGAAGTCGTCATGCACCTGCAACACCTCGCCGGACTGTCCGTTCAGGGCGAGGAAGCGCTGGCCTGCGAAGCCCAGATAGAGAAGCGCCTCCGTGTTCGCAGGCGCCTGAGCGTCCTGCTGCGCGTACGCCTCGCCGATCGTCGTGACCGCGACTGAAAGACGGCTGTGGAGATCCAGGACGTCGTAGAGATTCTCCGGCATCCCGGCTTCGGTCAGCACCGCGCGGGCGCCCTCGTCGGTGACCTGGGGAGTAATGGCGGCTGGAGGCAGCACGACGATGTCGCTGTCCGGGAACCACTTCTGGAGCTGCCTGTGTTTGAGCACGTCAACCCTTCTTTATTTTCAGCTTCTGTTCCACCTCGGCCAACGCGTCCTTTAGTTTCTGATTGCGCTGCCTGAGCAACGCTTCCTGCGCGGGAGTCGCTTCGCCGCTAACGTTCTCTTCGCTGAGCACGCCCACGGAGATTTCGGCGTCGCGAAGAATCGCCAGACCCGCCTTGCCGCCGTGCTGGCCGCCCCGCACCTCGGTCACCTGTTCCTGTGTGTCTCCGTGCAGGGACAAACGGCCCCAGATCCGGCCCAGCTTGTTGGTCCTCTTCAACTTGCCCTTTTCAACGAACAGCCGGATCAGCGCCCCAAAGTCGATCATGTTGGAGCGGGGGACCCGCTGCTTGCCCTGGTAAAGGGACGCCACCCGGACGGACACATTGGTAGTGGCGGACTTCTGCCTGATCGCTCGGGTGAATCGCACGATGTACGATGCGCAGTTGATGCAGCTGCTCTTGCTGATATCAAATGCCATCCGCACGTACGACCACGGCTTGGCCGGTGCTTCCTTCCCCGGCTTGACCTGGCTCTCGATGAGGTCGTTGCGGTCCGACCAGTCCCGGTGGAAATGGTTGGCGACCTGCTCCTCGGCGTGTGCTCCCTGCTGACTGTCGGTGATCTCCAGCTTTGCCTTGTTGGCGCCACTGAGCATCACGTCGGACAACGCCGGCTTGCTGTCCGCGCTGAACACCCCGCTCGCCGCCGTGGTGCTCGAGGCGAAGCTCGTCGCCGTGACCTGTTCGATCGTGAGCTGCTTCGGGTCAACGTCGAGGTCCACGGTGCCCTTCGGCTTGGCTTTCTTCACCGGGTTGACGCTTGCCTCGACGGTGAACTGGTGGTTGCCGTCGGGGACGACCTCAAGGCCTTTGAGGCCCTGCGGCTGCCACTTGCGGTAGACGCCGTCCAACGCGCCGGGCATCTCGCCGATCGGCACGGCGCTAATCGCGCGGAAGCCGTCGTCGGCGGCCTGCTGGGCGACCTTCTCCTTCTGCTTCGGAGTCATCTTGTCGGGGGTGGTCGTCTCACCGGAAGCATTCGTGGCCTTGCTCTTGGCCTTCGCCTTGAGCTTCGCCCAGAGTTTCTTGGCGAGGCCGACGACCTTGTCGACGACCCAGAGGACCGCCTTCTTGACCGGCTTGCCGAGGGCGGCGAAGAAGCTTTTGACCTTGCTCGCGATGCCGCCGACGCCGAGCACCGCCGCGAGCACCCCGATCAGCACCGGCACCGACCGGGCCAGGGCCTTCTCAATCAGCGCCGGCACCCCGCCCGCGCCGCCGCCCGCGATGGCGATGATGGCGTCGAGGACGGAGTTGACGAACTCGATGATCTGCGCGCCCTGGGTGATGATGAACGTGACGAAGTCGATGATCATCTTCACGGCACGGATGAAGGCCGACGCGGGGTTGAGCAGGCTGAGGATCCAGGTGATGCCAGCCATCAGCACGGTCGGGATCAGATATTCGCTGATCTTGGAGAAGAGGTTGGCCTTGAGGTCGCCGACCTTCTCCTTGATCTCCTCCCAGATGCCGCCGAGGCCCTGCGACTGCACCTTCTGCACGATGGGCACGGACTTCTCGACCGTGCTCATGGCCTGCTCGGGCACGCCGCGCTTGACGATCAGGCCCCGGATCGACGCCCAGGTCAGGCCGAGCAGGGAGCCGATCATCATGACGATGCCGCGCAGGTCGAACTTGGCCGGCAGTTCCAGGCCGGCGCCGGCCATGGCGCCGGTGAGCCAGCCGACCAAACCCTTCTTCAGGTGCTCGCCGATGTTGGCGATGAACGCCTTCAGGCCGGCGCCGACTGCGGAGACCAGGTTGCCGAGGAAGCCGATCGGGTCCTTGATGATCGCCATCACCGCGCTGGCGGCCTTGGCCAGAACGCCGAGCAGCATGTCCTTGAGCTGGAGGATGGTCTTGATGGCGCCGCCGATCGCGTCGACCGCTTTGGCGACCAGGCCCTTGTTCTTCTCCTTCTCGGCGGCGATCTCCTCGTCGACCGATGCGAGCGCCTCGTTGTACTTCGTCGCGAGGGTCTGCACCAACTCGGTGCCCTTGTTGTCGACCGACTCGGTCAGCTCGTCGAACTTGCCGGCGAAGTCGGCGGCAGCTTGGCGGCCGATCGCTTGCAGGTCGGGGTCGAGGCCCTTCACCGCTGCTTGGAGTTCGGCGCGGCCGGTGGCGATCCGCTGCTTGGCCCGGCCCAACTCGGCGCCGATGATGTCGGCAACGCCGGAGATGACCTGCTGCATCCGGTCGACGTAGCCCTTGCGGGCCACCACGAAGATCTGGTTGGCCTCCTCGGGCAGCCCGGCGAACTTGTCCTTGAGCCAGCGGCCCTTGCCGATGATGCCCGAGTACCGCTTGTCCTTGTACTCGTCCATCCGCCGCTTGTGCTCGGCGGTGAACGCGTCCCGCGCCGCCTTTTCACCCTTGGTGAACTGGTCGTCGACCTTTTTGTCCAGCCCGGACAGGATGTCCTCGACGTCTTTCTTGGTGCCGTCGAAGACTTTCTGCAGGATCGCGGTGACCTTGGCCCGCTTCGCCTCGTCGGCGGACTTGGCCTGCTCCTTGCCCGCCCCGACCTGCGCACCGGCCTGCTTACGGTCGCCGGCGAGGGTGGTCATCGCCGCCGCGCCGGCCTGCCCGGCCGCCGCTTTCGCCCTGGCCAGGGTCTGCGCCTCCGCCGCCCGTACCTGACCGGGAGCGGTGGCGGCGTGCTGCTCGACGGCGTTCTTCTCCTTCAACGCCCCGGTGAACTCCGGCTCGTTGGACTTCGCCAACTGCTCCTCGGTCACCTGCGCGTCGGCCATCTGCTGGTCGACCTGCTTCGGCCCGTCGGAGAAGTCGGTCGCCGCCGGCGGTGCCTTGTCCGGTACGGCCTTCGCCGGATCCGGCGTGCCCGGCGTCGCGGGTGGCTTGTCCGCCACCAGCGGCGTGACCTGCTTCTCCTTCGCCGCCGAGGTGTCCGGCGGGGCCTTCGTGGTGGTCTCGATGGCGTTCGCCGACGTCTTCTTGCCGTCGGTGACCTGGCCCTGCACCTGCCCCTTGACCGCGTCGGCCTTACCCGAGTCACCGAACTTGTCAGCCTCGTCAAGGTTCTTCGGCGCCTGCGCCGCGATCGCCTCGTTCACCGCCCGAACGAATGCCGCCTTGTCGAACTCACCCGGCTTCGCGGCGTTCATCTTCTCCGCGTTGGCCGCCTTGCCCTGCGCCTCCTTGTCGTCCTGCGGCGGCTTCGCGGCACCCTGGGCCTTCGACGCCTCCGACTTCGCTGGCGGATGCGCCGCGAGCAGCTTCTGCTTGCCCCGTACGTCCGCCTTCAGCGCCGCGAATTTCGGGTCCGCGGTGGGTCCTGGCCGCTGCCCGGTCGCGGCGTCCGCGCCGGGAGCCAGGCGCTGCACCGGTACGTTGATCGACGGCTCGACAGCGGCCGCCTCACTCGTAGGAGCCGAGATCGGCTGGACTGCTGCCGAGGCGGGCGACGATGTCGCCGGACCGGTCTTCGGCTGCCGGTCGCCGGGCGCCGACCGGGCGGCGGTCGAGGGCCTACGTGCGGTCGAGCCCGCCGTCCTGCGTTGCGCCACCAGGGCGGAGACCGCACGGTTGCCGGCTGCCGTCTGCAAGCGCTGGGCGACGGCGGGACTCAACGGGCGACTCTCGGTACGACGATCTGCCGCAATCGTCGCGCCCAGGTCGTCGGTGGGCCGGGTCGGTGGCGGCGTGGCCGGGCGTGCCGGAGCGGGTTTCGCCCCTCGCTCCTCGGCCGGCGCCTTCACGCTGCACCTCCCGGCCCGGGCAACACCTCACCGTGAGAACGAGGGTCCGACACTTCGAGTCACTGGTCACTGACCGTGCAGCCTCTCTGAAGTGCCACGAAAGTTGCCCGATGGGGCAACGGCGCGACCAAAGGCCGGCGGAGTCAGGAAGCCGGGGTTTCCTCTTCCTCCTCGCCGGCCTCCTGCCGCTGCACGTACGTCTGCGCCGACTCGTCCTCCTCGGACATCTCCTCCTCGCGCTGCGCCACCGGGTGGTCGTGGCCGCCGTGGTCGACGGCCCGCTGCACGGGCGCGGCGGGGGCGGTCGCGGCGGGGGCGGACATCAGCCGGTCGGCGTTGGCGACGGCCTCTCGCTCGAACCGGTCGGACGGGTCGCTGACCTTGACTCCGCCGCCGTGGTCGGTGCCGTCAACCGGGCCGCTGCGCTGCTGCACCACGTGGGTCAGCTCGTGGGCGAGCATGTGCTGCCCGGCCGACGAGGTCGGATCGTAGCTGTCGCGCTGGAAGACGATGTTCGACCCGACGGTGTACGCCTGCGCGTTGACCGACTTCGCCGATTCGTGCGCGGCACCGTCGGTGTGCACCCGGACGTCGGAAAAGTCCTGCCCGCCGAAGCGGGACTCCATGTCGGCCCGCACGTCCGGGGCCAACGGCGAACCGCCACCGGAGCGGACCACGTCGTGCACCGGGGAGCGTTCCGGCTCCAGCAGCTCACCGACCGCCTGGTTACCCACCGCTCGTTGCAGGCCGAGCAGCCCAGACGCGCCGAGCACGTCGGGGCGGCCGGTGGCCGCTGCGGCATACGTCAAGGAATCGGTCTCCCGGTCGGCGCCGGTCGGGCGGTCGCCCGCCGGGCGTACGGCCGCTTCGGAATCGAACTCACGGTGTCCGCGCATGGTTACCCCCTGCCGCGCCAGGTCCCCCTCGACCGTGCACCGTGGCGCGGCCCTCCCGCCGCGCTGTCAGCGCCGCCCAACGGGCAACAACCCCTGCCCCAAGAGGCACCCCGTCCCCCCTCCTCGCGCGATCTTGCACTTTCGGTCGCCGAGATGTCCCTTCCACGGTCATTTGTCCCGACGAAAAGTGCATGATCGACGAAGAGAAGGGGTGAGGGCGGAAGGGCGGGGAGGGTGGGGGGTTAGCTGGCCAGGGGGAGGTAGGGGCCGAACTCGCTTTCCAGGGTCAGGCGGCCCAGTTTGCGGTACTCGCGGCCGACCGCGCCGATGAGTTCTGCCATGCCGACCGGTCGAGCCGCGGCGGCGGCCAGGTAGCCGGCGGTTACGGCGGCGGAGCGGATGTGGCCGCCGGCCAGCTCGAACGCCTTGGCCAGGAAGTCCAGGTCCACGTCGTCGGCCCGGGGCACCCGCTCGCCGAGGCAGCGGTCCCAGAGCGCCCGGCGGGCCGCCTCGTCGGGCACCGGGAAGTCCACCACCACGTCCAGGCGCCGGGTGAACGCCTCGTCCAGGTTGGCCCGCAGGTTCGTGGCGAGGACCGCCAGCCCGTCGAAGGTCTCCATCCGTTGCAGCAGGTACGCGCTTTCGATGTTGGCGTACCGGTCGTGCGCGTCGCGTACCTCCGAGCGCTTGCCGAAGATGGCGTCCGCCTCGTCGAAGAGCAGCACCCCGTTCACCCCGGCCGCCTCGCCGAAGATCCGTTCCAGGTTCTTCTCGGTCTCCCCGACGTACTTGTCCACCACCGTGGCGAGGTTGACGGTGTACAGGTCCAGCCCCAGGCTGCCGGCCACCACCTCGGCCGACATGGTCTTGCCGGTGCCCGAGTCGCCGGCGAACAGCGCGGTCACCCCGTGCCCGCGCCCGCCGCCGGGACGCATCCGCCACTGCCGCAGCACCCGGTCCCGGTGCCGAGCCCGCCCGGCCAGTTCGTGCAGCAGTGACAGCGTCGGGGCCGGCAGCACCAGGTCGTCCCAGCCGACCTCCGGCACGATCCGCCGGGCCAGCCGTTCCAGGCCGGCCGCGTTCTGGGTACGCGCGCCGGCCCGCAGGTGGGTCTCGTCGACCGGTTCACCGGCCGCCGTGGCGAGCTGCACGGCCACCGAGGCGGCCCGGTGGATGGCCGGCGCACCGAGCACGAACTGGGCGGTGGCAGCGGCCGGATCGAGGCCGTCGGCGAGCCCGTCGGGCAGGGCGGACCGCCACACCGTCGCCCGTTCCTCGGCGCCCAGCGGGGCGACCTCCACCTGCAACGGCGCGCGCGTCGTCCAGGCGGGATCCCACGGCTGCGTGCCGTACGCCAGCACCGGCACCTCGCCGACGGTCAGCCGGGCCCAGACCGCCCACGGCTCGTCGCCCTGCACCGGCCCGACGACCAGCCCCGCCCCGGTGAGCAACGCTTCCCGGACCAGCGCGGTCGCCAGCTCCGCCGGGTGCGCGTCGGCCGCCAGCCGGGGCAGGTCGACCGCGAGGGCGGCCCGGCCGGCGCCGTCCAGTGCGGCCACCGCGAGGGCCGTCGCGCTGCCGCCGGGCCGCTCCCGCAGGTATGCCAGGCGGGCCCCGGCCCGGTCGAGTGCCCGCCCGAGCGGTGCCGCGTCGGCCGGCGGCGGCCCGGACGGGGTGATCGGTGCGGCCAGCCCGACCAGCAGCGGCTCCGGCGCGTCCGCGCCGAGCAGCCAGCCGCTGACCCGGTCCGGCACCCAGAGCCCGCGGCTGAGCACCGGTCTGTCGGGGGAGTCCACCCGCAGCAGCGCCAGGTCGATCAGCGGCGCGCCGGTCGCCAGCCGCAGCCGGGCCGACGCGGCCGCCTCGGGCTGCCCGCAGAGCCGCAACGCCAGGCCGATCGAGGGGCGACGGCGGGTCACGTCGTCGTTGAGGTAGCCGTAGAACTGCTCGAAGCGGCTGTCCACGTCGGGGGCGAGCGCCACCAGCAACAGCGCCTCGTCCAGCGGAGTCAGCCCGGCGGCCTCGGCCAGCCTTGCCAGCCGGTCGCCGGACCGGGCCGGGTCGCCCACGGTCGAGGTCGCCGGGACCGGCGGGGCCGAACCGGGTGCGTCGGCGGGCCACGGGTCGAACGGCTCGCGGGCGGTGGCCAGGGCCGCGTCGACCGCCTCGTCGGAGAGGTAGAGCCCCCGGAACGGGTCGTCCGGCTGCGGGTCGCTCTCCCGCCGGCGGGCCACCGCCGCGCGTACCGCCAGCTCCACGCGCTGGAGACGGTGCAGCAGCGGCCGAGTTTCGCCGACCACGCGTCAGCTCCCGCTGCGGGCCGGGCGGTGCCCGACGCGGTCGGCCTCGCCGCCGGTGGTGGTGTCGGCGACCTCGGCGACGACGCCCTCGTAGGCCGGCGGCCCGACCGGCACCTCGCGGCCGCTGTCCACCGGAGTGCTGACCACCAGGTCCAGCGAGGGTTTCAACTCGCCGCCGAGGGCGGTCCAGACGTCGGCGAAGGCCCGGTCCTCCGGGGGCGGCAGCGCGACCGTCATCGGCACCGGCATGCCGATGGCGGCCACCGAGCCGGTCAGCACGGCCGCCGGCACGGCGTCGAAGCGCAGGAAGCACAACAGCAGTGCGGAGAGCAGCCGGTGCTCGTCCTCCGGCCGCTGGGTCCACGCGGTGACCAGGTAGGACAGTTTCACGTAGCGGGGCGGCGCGATCCGGCGGGCCACCTGGCCCCGCTCGTCGTACTCGTTGACCAGGCCCCGGGAGCGGCGGCGCAGGTCCTCGCGGATGTCGTAGAGGTAGAGGTTGACGGTGGGGGCGTTGCGGCGGGCCGCCCACTCCTTCGTCGGCGCCTCCAGCACGATCTCCACCCCGGACCCGGGCAGCGCCTCGTCACGCACCAGCCGGCGCAGCGCGTCGTCGATCTCGTGGATCAATTGCCTCACCCCCGCCCGCTGAACGCGGGCGGACCGAGCCCACGTGGCACCACCAGGAACGGATCGGGCGCGCGTACCGGCGCGAAGGCGCGACCGGAGACCCGCTCGGCGGCCAGCTCGCGGGGACCCAGGACGTCCTTGCGCAGCACCAGGACCTGGGTGCGGAAGCTGCCGTCCGCCGCCACGGTCACCGTGTCCGGAGTGGTGGTGATCCCCGGTGACCAGCTCAACCGCACCCGCGCCCCGGGCGGGAAGTCGGTGCCGATCGCCGCGGTGACGAAGCCGGGCGGGCCGATCACCGAATCGAGGCGTACCCGGGGGGCCAGCACCCGCACCGGCGCCTGCGCGGTACGCGCCGCCGGCACCTGTCGTACGGCCGCGGTGAGCCGGCCGGCGACCGGTGCGGCGACCGCCGCCCGCGCGGGCAGCACCACCCTGATCACCTGCTGGGTGCCGGGGCCGAGCGTGCCGAGTTGGCAGAACCGCCGCTCGGCGTCGCAGCGCGCGTCGGTGCTGACCAGCGGCAGCAGCGGCGTGGGCGCGGTGATGTCCAGCCAGGCGTTTTCGGCCGGCAGGTCGGTGGTGTTGCGCACGATGAAGGTGACGGTGCTCGGGTCGCCGCCCACGTAGCCGGGTTGACCGCTCACCGAGACGGTCAGGCTCAGGTCGGGTACCGGCAGGCGCTGGAACGCGGGCTGACGGCCCACCTCACGGATCACCGGGGTGGCCGGGCCGCCGCCGCTGGGCAGCACCACGATGTCCGAGCCGCCGCTCGCCGGAGCTTCCGACCGGGCGCGGCGCAGCGCCACCGCGATCCGTCGGCCGTCCGGTGACCACGCCGGATCGGTCACCGTACGGCCGGCGCGGTCGCTGGCGGTGAGCGGATGGCGCGCGCCGGTGCCGTCGGGGCGTACCACGCACAGGTCACCGGCGCTGTCGGCGTACGCGATGCCGTTGCCGTCGGGTGACCAGGCTGGCGCCCGGTCATCGGCGCGGCTCGGGCAGCCCTCGCCCACCCGTGCGCTGAGATCCCACTGGTCGGTGACGGTCAACGTGCCGGCGGGGGGGCCGTCGAGGCGGGCCAGCCAGATCCGCCGGCCCTGGGCCGCCGGGTCGGTCACGACGATCAGACCGGGGTCGGACCAGGTTGGGCCGTCGCGGTCGGTGGCCGTGCAGTTCACCACGGTCTGCCCGATCGGGAACAGCGAACCGGGCGGTGGCTGGCAGCGCACCGGCAGCGGCCGGCCGGCGGCGTCCACCGCCGACGCCTGGTAGTTCACCCGCGCGCCCAGCGGCCCGGTCGGTGCTACGCGCAGGTCGTCGACGCGGACGAAGGGCGCGCCGGGCTGGGCCACCCGGACGATGAGCTCCTGTTCGGCGTCGCGGTTGGGCTGCGCCGGGTCGAGGTCGAAGAACAGGGTGCAGCGCAGCACCGACCCGGGAACCGCGTCCGGCGCGACGGTGATGATTTCCCGGATCTGTGCCCGGGTGCCGGCATCCACCTGGGCGGGGTCGGGATCGAAGCTGACGGAGAGGCCCTCGTCGCACCTGGTGACGCTGGGTTTCACGGTGACCTGGAGCTTGCGGATGGCGTCGACGATCGCCTCGATCATCTGCCCGGGGTTGCTGTCGGTGGTCAGCGCACCTTTGGTTGCCGTGGTGATGTTCTTGGCTGCCTCGTCGTAATGGAGTCCGAGCTCGCCTCCGGAGCTGGTGATGGAGACGCCGATCACCGCGATCCCCGCCTGTTGCAACCTGGTGATGAGCTCGGCCTCTTTGATCTCGCCCCGATTCGGGGGTGGGAAAGTCTTGTCGACGCTGTAGGTGTCGGTGATCAACACCACCACCCGGCTGCTCTTCTCCCGGAAACCGATCCCCACGTTGCCGGCGAGCTGCCACAGCGCGTAGAACCAGTTCTCCGTACCGTAGTTGCTGTTCGCGTCCAGCTGCCCGACCGCCTGGTTGATGGCATCGTCGTCCTTGGTCAACGCCTGTCGGGGGAGGTAAATGTCGGGGTCATGTGCACCGGTTGGGCTGGCCCGACCGCTGAACGTCGCCAGGCCGAAGTAGGGGTCCTGTTGGATTTCCCGGACCCTGGCAATCACCTCGGGTAGTCGGGCCTTGAGCTGACCGATCACGCTCGCGCCGCCCTCGCCCGGCGCTGCCATCGAGCCGGTGTCGTCGACCAGGAAGACGATGTCGGGGTCGGGTGGGATCTGCGGGGTACGCACCGACTGGGTGAAGTCGATCGTGGTGCCGGGCAGCGCCGGCCGGTCCACGAGGGGCCATTCGAGTTCGCTGTCCCGGGCCCAGGAATCCCGGTCGAAGGCCAGCTGCCGCCCATCCGGCGACCAGGACGGCTGCGCATCGGCGCCGCGCAGGAACCAGGGCATCGGCACCTCGGTGAGCAGTCGCCCGTCGGTCACCGAGACGGCCAGGATCCGCGACGGTCGGCGCTGATCCGACGACTGTCGGGTGAAGGCGATCGCCGTGCCGTCCGGCGACCAGGTCGGGTCCGTGTCCCGGTCCTGCCCGATGGTGCCCGGCGGCGCCAGCACCTGCGGGTCGGCGCCGGTGGCGTCGGCGACGACGATGCGGGCGCCGCCGTCGGGCTGCTCGGCGCTGTAAGCCAGCCGGGTGCCGTCCGGGCTGAACGCCGGACCGGTCTCGTCACGCCCCGGCCGGGCGGTGAGATCCCGCCGGTCGCCGCCGGAGGCGTCGGCGCTCCACACGTCGCCGGTGCGGTCGGTGTCGGTGGCCGTCCAGATCAGGTCGTCACCCCGCCAGGCCGGATGGTGCTGGGGCAACGGGCCGGTGGCCACCGGGGTGACCCGCCCGTCCCGCAGCACGTGCACATCCCCGGACGGGTCGGCGTCGGTGGAGGTGAAGGCGAGTTGGGTGCCCTCTGGCGACCAGGCCGGCTCGGCGGCGTCCCCGGGGCCGGGCACCATGCGGGTCACCGCGCCGCCTGTCGCGGCTACGGTGGCCACCGTACGCCGGCCCGGGTCGCTGACGGGGGCGAAGCGGGTGGTGGTGAAGGCGATCCGGCGACCATCGGGCGACCAGGCGGGCTCCCTGTCGGCGGCCGGGCCGTCGGTCAGCCGGGTCGGCGCGCCGCCCGCCGCCGGCATGACCCAGAGGTCACCGGCGAGGTCGGCCCGGGTGCTGGCGAACGCGATCCGGGTGCCGTCGGGCGACCAGGTCGGCCAGCTGTCCTCGGCCGGATGGTCGGTGAGCCGGCGCAGCCCGGTGCCGTCGGTGCCGACCACCCAGATGTCGGCGTTGCCCGCCCGGTCGCTGGTGAAGGCGACCCGCCGGCCGTCGGGGGACAGTGCCGGGTGCGCGACCGCGCCGGGGCCACCGACCAGCCGCACCGGCGCGGCTCCCGGACGGCGCAGCCAGAGGCCGCCGGCCAGGTCGGCGCCGTCCCCGCCGGCCCTGCGTCCCACCCAGACCAGCCGGCCGGCGCGCACGTCGGCGTCCTGCTCGGCGTCACCGCGCTCGGCCTCGGTCAGCAGCGGCTGCGGCACGCGGGTGCCGGCCCGGCCGAACACCAGGATCGGCCGCTCGGTGCTGGTGTAGCCGAGCCGGTAACCGACCCCGGGCGCGGGTGCCGTGGGCACCGCGGGCGGCGGCGCCGTCGCGCTCGGCTCGGGCGCGACCAGGGCCGGCCCGGCCAGCAACCCGAGCACCATTACTCCCCAGCGGCGGTTGCCCCAGCGCACGACACCTCCCCGTGGACACAGGTGCCACCACCCTGGCTGCCGGCGTCCGCCCGGGTCGTGCCGGTGCGGGCCGGCCTGTGGGCAGCGCGGTTTGCCCGAACGTGCAGCGAGGGCTCAGATCAGGCCGTTGCGCAGCGCGTACGCCACCGCGTGGCAGCGGTTGCGCAGATGCAGCCGGTTCGTCACGTCGTGCAGGATGTTCTTGATCGTCCGCTGCGAGTAGGACAGCTTTCTGGCGATCTCGGCGGTGTCGAAGCCGTCGGCGACCAGCCGCAGCACCTCCACCTCCCGCTCGGCCAGCCCGGCGAAGGTCAGCCCGCGCGGCCCGAGCACCTCCCGCTGCAACGTCCCGACCTGCTGCAACAGCCGGCCCAGCAGGTCCGGTGGCACCGCGCCCTCACCGGCCGCGGCGGCCTGGATCACCGCCACCAGCCGGTCGGCGCTCGCCTCCGACCGGCGCACGATGCCAGCGACGCCGTGCTCCACGGCGGCGACCAGACCGGCGTCGTCGGCCTGGGTGACCACCAGCACCAGGGCGGCCCGGCTCCGGCTACGCAGCCCTCGCAGCGTACGCAGGGTCGGCTCGTCGATGTTGTCGCTGACGATCACGGCGACGGCCGCCTGGTCCGCTTCGGACTCGTCGAGCAGCAGCACCTCCGGGCGGGGCCGGAGCTGGCTGACCACGCCGGCGCGTGAGATCACGTCAGTGGAGTAGAGATGCACGGGCAGACGTCGCATTGGCTCCCCCAAGCAGCGCACAGTCGAACGACACGGCGAGTATCGCCGCGCGCACCAATCGTGCAGTCAACGTGGACTCAACGTCCCTCACGCGTTGCCCGAAGGTCTTCCTCTATGCCTGATTGAACCGCCCCGGTCGATCCTAGAGTCCCGAGCATGAGCACCGAGGCCTACCTGGACGCTGACCTGATCGAGGTCGGCCCGGGCAGTGAGGCGAGTTGCCGGCTTGAGATCCGTAACACCGGGCCGATCGTCGAGTCGTACACGATCGAGGTGCTCGGCGAGCCGGCGGGTTGGGCGAGCGTGGAGCCGCCCGTCGTCACGGTCTATCCCGGCGACAGCGGGTCCGCCGTCGTCCGCTTCCAGCCGCCGCGCTCGGCGCAGGTGGTGGCCGGGGATCGGCCGTTCGCGGTGCGGGTCACCCCGGCCGAGAGCCCGGACGCGCAGGTGGTGCCGGAGGCCACCGTACGGGTGCTGCCGTTCGCGGCGGTGACGCCGGAGATCCTGCCGCGCACCTCACGCGGGCGGCGTACCGGCCGGCACGAGGTGTCGGTGGCCAACGTCGGCAACATTCCGCTCGGCATGGCATTGAGCGGCAGTGACCCGAACAACCGGCTCGTCTTCGCGATCCGCCCGGCGGAACTGACCGTCGCTCCGGGTGAGGCCGCGTTCGTGCAGGTCCGTGCCCGTGCCCGCAAGCTGCTGTGGCGCGGCCAACCGGTCACGTTGCCGTTCCAGGTCGACGTGGTCACCGACGACCTTCCGCCGTCCCGGCTCGATGCCGCCACAGTGCAGGAGCCGGTGCTCCCGCAGGGCATCGGCCGGGTGGTGGCGGCGCTGCTGGTGCTCGCGCTGCTCGGCGCGGGCCTGTGGTACGCGCTGCTGCGGCCGACGGTGAAGTCGCTCGCCGAGGAAGCCGCCCAGGAGCAGGTCGCTCCGGTGGCCCAGCAGGCCCGGGCCGCCGACACCCGAGCCCAGGAGGCGCAGACCAAGGCCGACCAGGCGGTGGCGGCGGCCAGCGCCGCGCCCGCCTCGCCGAGCCCCAGCCCCAGCGCCAGCCCGTCGGTTGGGGTGCCCGGGCTGCCACCCGGCGCCCGGTCGTTCAGCCGACGGCTCGCCGTCACCGCGCCGACCCGCGCCACCCGCACCGACCAGTACACCGTGCCGTCCCGGCGGGTCTTCGTGCTGACCGACATCTTCCTGCAGAACCCGCAGGGCGACGAGGGGCGCCTCGACCTGGTGATCGACGGGACGACGGTGCAGACCGTCGCGTTGCAGAACTTCCGCGACCTGGACTACCACGTGGTGTCCCCGATCGAGGTTCCCGCCGGTGCGGTGGTGAGCCTGCGGGTCAACTGCCGGCAGGCGGGCACCGCGCTGGACGGGGTCGGTGGCGGCGGCGGCCAGTGCCGCGACTTCGCCCTGCTCAACGGCTACATCCGTACGGTCAACCGCACCCCGGCACCCTGAGAGCGGCTGCTGTAGTCAACCGGCGTTCACCGAGGCTTGCCGCGCGAGTCGATCCAAAGATCACTATGTCTGCGAGAATTCGTGTCGTCGCTGCCATGCCGTCTGCGCGGCCCCCGCCCGCCGTGGCAGGCGACAGCAAGGAGCCGTTCAGTGGCCCGCGTACCCAAGGTGGCCCTCGCTACGGCGGCCGCCGTCGCCCTGTCCGTCCTCGTGGCCCCGGCACCGGCCCAGGCCACCCCGCCCAACATCCCCTCGCACAGCACGGCGGTGAGCCGGCTCAACTCGCTCACCGTCGCCCCCGAGTCCCACCAGTCCAGCTACAGCCGCGACCTCTTCCCGCACTGGATCACGATCACCGGCACCTGCAACACCCGGGAACAGGTCCTCAAACGCGATGGCAGCAACGTCATCGTCGACGCCAACTGCTACCCGACCTCCGGGTCCTGGTACAGCCCGTACGACGGGCTGACGCGTACCAGCCCCGCCGAGATCTCCATCGACCACGTCGTGCCGCTCGCCGAGGCCTGGCGCTCCGGGGCCTGGGCCTGGAGCACCGCGCACCGCCAGACCTACGCCAACGACCTCGGTGGCCCGGAGTTGTGGGCGGTCACCGGCAGCGTCAACTCGTCCAAGGGCGACAAGGACCCGGCTGCGTGGAAACCGCCGCGGGCAGCGTTCCACTGCACCTACGCGCGGGCCTGGATCCAGGTGAAGTGGTACTACGCGCTCTCTGTCGACAGCGCCGAGAAATCGGCGCTGGCCAGCATGTTGAACACCTGCTGACGACAGTGGGGCGGTGGACGCGGATCGTCCACCGCCCCACTCACGGCCGTTGCGTCAGCACCGTCGCGCCGCGTGGTGTCGCTGCCCGAGCAGCGCGCCGTGGGACAGGTCGTCGCGCGCGGCCGAGTCGCGAACCTGTCGCAGGGCCGGCCCGTCGAGCAGCGTCCGCAGGTCGGCGTAGCGGGGTTCCTTACCGGTGAGAGTTTCCGCCAGCTCGATCAACCGCTGCTCCACCGACCGGCTCAACTGCTCCCGCCGCACGAGCCGCAGCACCTCGGTGCGCAGCACCGCCGGGGCTGGTGCCTCGGCCTGGGGCAGGATGCCGGCGGTCGCCGCGAGCCCCGATCCGGAGCCGCGTGGCACCAACCGGTAGAGGTAGGCGGTGCCGGGTACGGCGGTACGGTCGGTGAAGGTGGTGCCGGCCGACACGCCGACGACCTCGAAGGAACCCGGGATCGAGAACGGCCGCCCGGACGCGCCCGGGACCAGGTTGGGCGGGGTCGGCGGCCGGAAGCCACTGGGCGACGGTGGCGGTGGCGCGACGCCGACGCCGGTTACCCGCTGCAGCTCGGCGCGCTCGATGGTGTAGCTCGTGGTGGCGGGCGCCCGGTCCCAGCTCAACACCGTGCCGCAGCGGCCGGCCGAGGCGGTCAGCCCCGTCGCCGTACGCGGCGCACCGGACGTCGTGGCGGTGGCGCTGCTCGGCGTCGCGGCGCACGGCGAGGCCGCCGGGTCGCGCCAGACGCCGGCGCCGGCCATGTCGTTGGTGCTGCCGAGGAAGAAGCCCGCCGGAGTGGACACTATTGTCCTGACGCCGTAGTGGTACGGATTGGCGCCAAAGGCGTTCGTTGTCGCCGTGAACCAGGATCGCCCGTCGCAGCTGCCGTACACGTCGAAGCCGAACTGCCCCGCTAGGCGCCGGTTGAGCACCGGCAACGTCTGCAGGATGTGACTCCAGTCGTTGGTGCCGAGATACAGCGCCCCGGCGTGTGGTTGCATGCGCCAGAAGTGGGCATTGAAGATGTTGCCGAATCCGTCGGGCAGCCCGCTGAGCGGATGCCGGAACGTGCCGTCACTGGTGGAGCGGGAGTTGCCGACGATCAGCGACCAGCTGTCGTCGGGGTTGATCCGGATCAGTTCCGAGGCCGGGAAGAGCGCGGAGTACCAGCCGCTGGATCCGACGTACAGGCGATCTTTGAACACCTGCATCGACACGACCGAGGTGACCTCCCAACCCCGTCCCGCGCCGGCGGTCACCACCGGCGTGAAGGTGGGGGAGCTGTCGGCGGCGTTCGTCCGCCACACCGAGTAGCCGGTACGCGCGTCGCCCGCGCCGACGTAGAGCTTCCCGTTGAACGTTTTCATCTCGAACACGCTGAGCGTGGCCGGGCTGATCTGTTCATACCGTGGCTTTTCGCTCCACGGCTTTTTGATCTCGACGACGGCACCGTCGCCGGTGAAGCCGCTGGTGGCGGTCGCGAACAGTCGACCCTTGTGCACGGCGGTGGCGCGGAAGCCCATGGCCGGCCGTCGCCCGTACGGGGTGTCGATGATGCCCGGCCCGCCGGCCAACGGGGTGAACTTCTGGCCGTTTGTGGTTCGCAGGACGCGTGGCGGGCTCACCGCCGCCAGCTCGGGAATGTACTCGTTCGCGGTGACCCCGAAGACGTAGAGCGCCTGCTTGCCGCTGGGCTCGGTGTAGACCTGCATGCCGCGAAAGCCGATGTCGCGGGCGACGAACTTTCCTCGGGCCCGCGGATTCGGCAGGTCGGCCGGTGACCGCAGGGCCAACCGCCACCGCCGGGTCTCCGGGGTGTACTCCCAGATCTCGGCGCGCAGGTCCAGGTCGTACCGATCCCTCGGACAGGTCACCTCTCGATTGGGCTCGACGTTGTAGTACCCCCGGTTCGGGTAGTAGAAGTCCAGCGTGGCCTTCTCCACACACACCTGGCTGCGGGCGGTGCCGACGTAGAGCCGCCCTTTGAACCAGGCCATGGACCACGCGAAGCTGTTGCGCAGGTCGCCGAAGCCCCGATCGGCGATCTTCCCTGAGCCGGTGGGCGCGGCCCGTCCGGCCGTCACCGGGGTGAGCCCGAAGGCCACGGCGACGGCGAGCAGGACCGGCAGAAGTCTGGGTCTCGCCTTCATGTCTCTCTCCTGGCGCGTAGGGCACGCCGGCGGTTCGGCTCGGGTG
>NZ_BOPC01000025.1 GCF_016863555.1 Micromonospora qiuiae
GGTGGCTTGTTAAGAAGGGGCCCCTTTACTACGCCAGGCGTTAAAAAGGGGCCCTTCCTTTCATCTCGGTGAGGATGCGGCGGGCGGCGTTGTGGCCGGCGGCGCCGATGACGCTGCCCGCCGGATGGCAGCCGGCGCTGCCCGCGTACACGCCGTCGACACCGGTGGCGTACGGCATCCGGTCGGTGAACGAGACGGTGTTGTCGACGTGGTGGATGTGCCCGCCGGTGATGCCGAAGTGCGCCTCGATGCCGGGCGGGGACAGCGGCACCGCGTCGGCGATCAGGTCGCCGGTGCCCGGGGCGTACCGTTCGCAGATCTCCACCAGCCGCTCGACGTAGCCGGGCAGCGCCGCGTCCCAGGTGGTGCCGGCCAGCTCGTACGGCACCGACTGGACGAACAGCGCCGACGAGTGGTGCCCGGCCGGGTCGGCCAGCGACTCATCGACGGTGGTGTGCAGGTACCACTCGATGGTCGGCTCCACCGGCAGCCGCCCGGCCCGCACGTCGGCCCACATCGCCCGCAGCGCCGCCATCGGTGACTCGCCTCCACCGCCGGCCAGCGACGCCGAGCCGGGCAGCAGGTGGATGGTGGACCCGAACGGGCTCGGCGCGCTCTCCGGCAGGCAGGAGAAGCGGGGCAGGCCACGCAGCGCCAGGTTGAGCTTGAGCGTGGTGCCGGTGCGCCGGACCGCCGCCATCCGCTCGGTCAGCGCGGTCGGCAGCGCGCCGTCGGGCAGCAGCTCCATCAGCCGGTACGGGTCGCAAGCGCCGAGCACCACCTCGGCGGCGACCTCGCGCCCGTCGGCCAGCACGACACCGGAGGCAGCGCCGCCGTCGAGGGTGATCGCGGTGACCCGTGCGCCGGTGACGATCCGGGCGCCGGCGGCGCGGGCCGCGTCGGCGAAGGTGCGCGACACGGTGCCCATGCCGCCCTCGGCGATCATCCAGGTGCCGCCCGAGCCGGGCAGTCGGCACATGTTGTGCACCAGGAAGTTGTGCCCGGTGCCCGGGTCGTCCGGGCCGGCGGTGAGTCCGGACAGCCCGTCGGTGACCGCGTACATGCTGACCAGCAGCTCGGAGCGGAACTCGAAGCGGGCCAGGTAGTCGGCGACCGAGCCGCGTACCAGATCCACGAAGACCTGTTGCAGCTCGGGCCGGACGTAGCGCTGCGCGGTCTCCTCCACTGGCAGCGGCTCGGCCAGCCAGGCCGGCGCGAGGTCTTCCCGCAGCGCGGCCAGCTCGGTCTGCAACGCGTCGTCGGCGGCCACGTCGGCGGGGGAGAAGAACTCGGCGAGTTGGGCGCGGCTGGCCGCGGTGTCGGTGCCGAAGAGCAGGTACGGCGAGCCGGCGCCGCCCGGGGTGGGCAGGAAGTAGTGCGGGTCGCGGCGCAGCACCGGGATGCGTACGTCGAGCGTGGCGAGCAGCTCCGGGGGCATCAGCCCGAGCAGGTACGACCCGGTGGAGTGCCGCAGCTCGGGCACCTTGGGAAACGGGTTCTCGGTGCGGGTGGCTCCGCCGATCACGTCGGCGGCCTCCAGCACCAGCACGTCCAGCCCGGCGCGGGCCAGCAGGATCGCCGAAACCAACCCGTTGTGCCCCGACCCGACCACCACCACGTCGACCCGGCCCGGCAGCTCACCCTTCATCCCCGAACCCTAACGCGCGGCCCGCCCGGTCCAGCCCCGTCGATCATGCACTTTCTGTCGGGGCGAAAGCTGTTAATGGGGGCATCTCGGCGACCGAAAGTGCAAGATCGCCGAGTGTCCGCTGCCACGCTCCCTCATCGGGCTTCTGTTCCCCGTTGTTCGTTACGGCAACCGCATCCGGATCATCCTTCAGCGGGAGGCACGCCAAGCTCGGATTGCCGGCCGATCTGGCCCGCGAGTTCAGGGACCAGCAGGCGACGGGCCGTCCCTGCCGCCTTCGGTGACCGCTAGGAGAGCTCAGTTCGTGCCGCTGTCGGCGGCTCTGGAGTCGCTTGGGGTCGATCCTCGTGAGGTGGAGGCGCTGCTGGCCGATCGGGCCGGCGGCGCGGCGGCGTGAAGGTTCAGATCGACCGGGACGTGCTGGTCTGGCTGCACAAGCAGCCACGCAACGTCTTTTTGATCGTCCTGGGCGCGATCCTTGACTTGGTCTCCGACCCCGCACCACAGAACTCGACCGAGATGCGCGACGGGATCCGGGCGTCGACTGCGCGTCGGTGACTACCGGATCCTCTACCGCCGTCGACGGCGACGAGTTGACCATCCACGCCGTTGGGCACCGCAAGGACGTTTATTCATGAGCCGCCCGGGTCGGGTCGGCCATGTCCGGCCCGCGATGAGCTCTCAAGGTCAAGCGCCACTGCGGGGACGGTATTCGAGTTCATCGAAACCGCTGCGAGTCCTTTGGTTGCTGCAGAACAGTACGACCGGATTTCCGACTTGAAGCGTGGCGGCAACGCGGTGATGCTCGGCAGTCGAGCGCCAGGATATCGATGAGTCGTGGGGTTCGTACTGGCTGCTCAGATTGGCGGCGGCGGCGCTGCCCAAATCAGGAGAAGACGCTATTTGCTCGCGGAGAATCGTTCTTCGGGTCGGCCGGCAGCGTGATTGATCCAAATGCTGCTGTGCCCGACCCCACAGAATTTCGGCTGCAAGGGGTTGAGCGTATCCTGTCTGCGCTCCCGTGGGTTGCTGGCGCTGTTTTGGATCCCGAAATTCGGAGACAAGTAGAGCTTTGGTTATCCGCCGATCATCAGCTGTGACAAAGGTGGTCCTGGACCGAGTCGATCAGCGGTCGAGGTAATTGTGTTCCGGGGAGGCCGGTGGTGGTTACGATCGCGGGTCATGGCGATTGTGATCACAGAGCGGCTGCTGGTGCGGGAGTGGGCTGAGGGGCCGGCGGATCTGGCTCGGCTGTTCGAGATCTACTCGCGGCCGGAGATTGCTCGGTGGCTCGGTGCGAGGGCGGGGTTGCCGTTGACGGATCCGGCGCAGGCGGTCGAGCGGTTGGCCAGGTGGCGTCGGCGGCACGCGGCGTACGGTGATCGGTACGGCATTTGGGCGATCGAGGTGCGGGAGACCGGTGTGGTGGTGGGCTCGGTGTTGGTCAAGCCGTTGCCGGGGCGGGATGAGCGGGTGTTCACCGATGACATCGAGGTGGGCTGGCATCTGCATCCGGAGGCGTGGGGCAACGGTTATGCCACCGAGGCCGCCCGCGCCTGCGTGGAGCGGGAGTTCGCGACCGGGACGCCGCTGGTCCACGCGGTGGTCGCTCCGGGGAACACCGCTTCGATGGCGGTGGCCCGCCGGCTCGGCATGACGCACGTGGGTCGCCGCAGCGACTGGTACGGCGGTGAGGAACTGGAGACGTTCGTCCTGGCTCGCCCGGCGTGAGCCGGCCAACCGGCGCTGGTGAGTCGGTCGTAGCTCCGGCGTCGGTGGCGGAGGCCGAGCGCATCCAGGAGCAGTTGCGACAGCGGCTCGACCTGCACAATCACCTGCCCGCCGCCCCGAGGCTGGTGGCCGGCGTCGACGTGTCGTACGACAAAACGTCGCAACGTGTCACCGCGGCGGCCGTGGTGTTCGACCTGGCCACCGGTGTCGAGGTGGAGTCGGTGGTCGTGCCCGGCGAGGTGACGTTTCCGTACGTTCCCGGGCTGTTGGCGTTCCGTGAGGTGCCGATCCTGCTGGCGGCGCTCGACCGGCTCGCGGCCCGTCCTGATCTGGTGGTCTGCGACGGGTACGGCATCGCTCATCCTCGACGGTTCGGGCTGGCCTGTCACCTGGGGGTGGTGACCGGGCTGCCGACCTTCGGGGTGGCGAAGACGCCGTTCGTCGCTGGGTACGACGAGCCGGGCGAGTGCCGGGGTGACTGGTCGCCGTTGCGGGCCGGCGACGAGGTGCTGGGCCGGGTGCTGCGTACGCAGACCGGCGTCAAGCCGGTGTTCGTCTCGGTAGGCCACCGCACCGCCCTCGACCAGGCAGCGTCATTGACCCTCGACCTGAGCCCGCATTACCGCCTGCCCGAGGTGATCCGCCGAGCCGACTTCCTCTCCCGCGAAGCCCTCCGCCACTCGCAGCTCGGTTGATCATGAAGTTAGAGACCGGCAGTAGGTGGTGGTGGCGGGGTTGGGTTCCAGGCGGCGGTCCCTGGGGTGGTGGCGGGGTTGGGTTCCAGGCCGGTCCCTGGGGTGGTGGCGGGGCGGGATGCGGGATGTCGGGGTGTTCGGGCCGATCGGGCGGGCGCGAGTTGCGGCATGCCGGGGTATCCCGTCCTCTGAGCGGCGCGAGTTGCGGCATGTTGGGGTGTGCGGGGTCGCTGAGGCCGCGAGTTGCGGTATCTCGTTCGCAGATCACGAGGTGCGGCATCCTGCGTGACGATGCCGGATGAGAGCGGCTCAGGCTGGCCGGCCGGTGGCTGCACGGGCCAAGGTGGCCACCGTCCTATTGCCCGTCGCTCGTAGTGGCAGTTGAGGAGATCGGCTTCGGTACTAACTTCATTATCAATCAGGCTTGGTGGCAGGTGGGGTGCCCGGCCCGTCGTGGTCGGCGGGGAGACGGCAGCGGCCGGGGGCTTCGTGCGGGCCGTCGCACCAGATTCGGGTACGCACGAACTGTCTGTCCTCCTCGCTGAGAGTGGTCTCGCCGAAGTCGAGGGCGGTGACGTGGCCGAGCGAGTGCGCGCAGGGTGACGGCGAGAGCGGTGGCCTGGTCGAGGCTGATCAGCGTGGTGGGCAGGTGGATGACGTGGCGCGCTCACTGCGGCTCTCGATCCTGCTGCGGGGTCGGCCGGTCGTGGTGATGGTGGCCGGCCTGCCGGGACTGCCATCGCCGCAACGCTCGGCGCATGCGTTCGACCTCGGTGTTGGCGGTGGTCAGCTCGCGGCGTAGGCGTTCCAGCTCGTCGGCGACGCGGTTGAGGTAGTCGTACACCTCAACGGGGTCGAGGCCGCGCGGGCGGACGGTGGCGAAGGTGACGGCGCGGACCTGCTGGGGAAGCAGGCGTTCCTCACTCGAATAGGTCATCGGCATGCCTCGGTCAATTCCATGATTCCTCTTTCGTCGAATGTGGACGATGCCGGGACGGGTGCCAGGATGAGGTTTCTGGGGAAGGGCACCCGCCCCGGTCGTGACCCGCCGGGGGATTGGCCGGTCATCAGCGATCCTGAGTTCCCTACTAGCCTTCCGCAATCTTCTGGAGAAGAATGCGAACCAAGGGATGAGGTGCCTTACGCGACAACAGCAAAGGAGATGACGTGGACGACTCGGGAAGCACCGTCCCGCGTAGGCAACTCGGCAGGTATTTGAGAGAACTTCGCGAAAATGCCCACGTAACGGTGGTCGCGGCCGCGAAGGAACTGGAATGGTCGACGCCGCGGATCTGGCGGTACGAAACCGGCCAGGTCCCCGTGCACCCGAACGACGTGGCGGCAATGTGCCGCGTGTACGGCGCGACCCCCGAGACCACCGAGACCATGCGCGCCCTGGCCCGGGAGACCAAGGCGCACGGCTGGTGGCACAGCTACGGAGAGGCGGTAGAAGACTGGTTCAAGCTCTACGTCGGCCTGGAGGCCGCCGCGACAAAAATCCGCAAGTACGAAGCAGACCTGATCCCCGGCCTGTTGCAGAGCGTCGAGTACATGACCGAGGTCATCGCGACAAACCACCCGCAGCTCAGCGAGGCCGAGCGGCAGGCCAAGATGGACATCCGGCTCCGCCGACAACGGCTGCTGGCCCGGGTGGTGCCCCGGGCGCCCTACTACGACGTAATCCTCAGCGAGGCCGTGCTACGTCGACCGTTACGTGATCGGCTGGCGATGGGCCGGCAACTCGACGCATTGTTAGTGGCAAGCGGTCAGCACAACATCAAGGTCCGAGTGTTTCCCCTAGCCGCTGGGTTGTTCCGCTCGGCCGACACTGGCACCTTCACCATGCTCGACTTTCCGACCGACGTGCGGGAGCCGGAGCCGACCACCATCTATATGGACGGTCCATGCGGCGCGGTCTACCTGGACAAATCGAATGAGATTCAGGTGTACGAGGAAGTCTGGCGTTCGCTCGGCGAGCGGGCGCTGGATGTCGATGACTCCCGTGAGCTGATCACGGCGATCGCGAAGGAGATGAGCCATGAAGCGTGACGGGGTGTGGCGCGCATCGTCCCGGTCCGGCAGCGGTGAGTGTGTCGAGGTGGCGGGGTTCGCTGACGCGGTCGGCGTACGCGACAGCAAGGACCGGCAGGGCCCGGAGCTGAGCTTTGGCCCCGCGAGCTGGACCCGGTTCGTCACCGCCACCCGCACCGGCCGGTTCGACGCTGCCCACTGAGCCCGAAGTGAGGTTCCGGTGCCGGCCTTCCAACGGGCTGGCACCGGAACCATGGCACCGGATCAGGCGACCGGCAGGCCGAGCTGCTGAGCGATCGCCTGGCCATCCCGATCGGCGAACGGGTCATAGGGGCGTTGGCCGGCGGCGATCTCTGCGTTCAGGGCGAGCAGCCGCCGGGCGATCTCGTCCCTGTCCTGCGCGACCGACTTCGGCCAGCCATAGCAGACGGCTACCGCCTCGTCCAGTTCGCGATGCAGCGTCTTGAGGTCGGTGTACGCCCCCTCGTCCACCAGGTTGTAGAGCCGGGTCAGCCCGAACTGCTCCTCGGAACAGATCTCCTGCCGCCGCGCGATCATGCGCCGGCTAGCCTCGGCCACCCGATCCCGCTGCTCGTCGGTCACCGGGTACGGCCACGGAAACGGCAGGAATGCCGAGGTGGGGGTGTATCTGATGTCCCGTTTGAGGGTCGAGGACTGCGACCACGCGAAGGCGCTGTGGGTGAAGGACGACAGCACACCCATCGAGTAGTCGTCGTCGAAGGCGAACACGTAGACCAGGTCACTCGGGCAGGTCCACGGCTCGCACCAGGTAAGTAGCAGTCGCTTACCGACTCGCCCTGTGGCGATGTAGCGGGTTAGTCCTGCGAGAGCAGTCCTCATCCCCGGACGCGCTTCCCCAAACTGCCACCAGCGATTCCGATACAGAGCCCGATTGTTGGTGTCGCGCACGGGCTTCACCCGTTCGCGCACCAGATCCAGAGCGGCGGGGTATTTCATCGCGGTCTCGAGCGGCTGTTGCGCGAAGTCGATCACCCAACGTCTCGGTCGTTGACCGGGATCGTCCGCGATGTCCTCGCTGACGATGTAGGGGCGGACAACCTCTCGATAACCCGCCTCCCGGCGCTGCAACAGCGAGCGCGCTTCATCCTCACTGATGATGAAGTCACCGACCGGGATGGGACCCTGGAAGCACCTGCCCTTGTTCGGCGGCAACGGCAGTGCCTTGCCAGTCGATGACTCGGGTGCCTTCAATTCCGCGGTGATCCCGGTGACGGCTTCGCCGTCGAGGGTGAACTCGGTGGGTGGCTCGGCTGGTGACTTGATCCAGTTGACCAAGCTGACGTGCACCTTGGCTTCACCCGGCCAGACCTGACTGGAGACGGCGTCGGTGATTACGCCGTCGTTGCTGGTGACGTACTCAAGGCTGGCCGAACGGGCGCGGTTCTGGGCGATCGAGTTGGTGCCGACCAGGCCGGCGCGCTGGCCCGGCTTGAGGTGCTGGTGCGCGCGGCGGAACCAGTAGACGCAGAAGTCCTTGATGCCGACCTTGAAGGTGCTGCTCAGCCACTTCAGGTAGTCGTCACCGTGGGCGTCCCGCATGAACTGTGAGCCGAGGAAGGGCGGGTTGCCGACGATGCAGTCGGTCTCCGGCCACGCGGTCCGCAGGGCGTCCGCTGTCCGGATCGAGCCGAGACTGACCAGCGGCAGCGCCGGCTCGGCTTCGCCGTACTTCTCGATCATCTGCCGGTGCCCCATCCAGAGGGTGACCCGGGCGACGGCGGTCGCCATCGGCACCACGTCGATCCCCTGCATGTTGCGCAGCGGGAAGTAGGGCAGCCCGGTCGGCACGGGTAGCCCCGCCTTCTTCGCCAACTCGGTGATCCGTTCCTTGAGCGTGTGCTCCAGATGGCGCAGCTCGCGGTAGGCGACGTAGAGGAAGTTGCCGCAGCCGCAGGCCGGGTCGAGCACCCGGAACCGGCACAGCTCGTCCAGCAGGGCGACGCCCTCGTCCGGGGTGGTCACCGCGTCGATGCGTGTCCGCCACGGCTTGACGATGGTCGGCCGGACGATCTTCAGGATGTCGATCTCGTGGGTGTAGTGGGCGCCGAGCGCACTCCGGTCCGTGCTGAGGAAGCCCTCGATGAGCGATCCGAAGATGGTCGGGTCGACCTGCCGCCAGTTGTACTCGGCGATCCGCAGCAGCTCGGTGGCCTCGTCCTTGGTCAGATGCACCAGGGCCGGCTTGTCGAACAGGTCCCCGTTGACATATTGCGTGCCCTTGAGGATGCCCTGCCGCCCGTAATCGTCGGGATCGTTGAGCGAGGTGAAAAGGCCACCGAGCATGAGGTACGACGACCAGACATCGCCAGCCTTGGTGAGGAACCGCAAGGTGTTCTCGGTCGGTCGCCCCTCGATCATGTCGTAGTCCTCGGCAAAGAACAGCCAGACCATCTGGAGGATGAATCGCTGGATCGATTCGGGCGGCGCGGCCTGACGGCTGAGCAGGCCCCGATAGACGTTCGCCACCGCGATGGCGGCGGCCTTCGTCAGCTCGCGGCTGCTGTGATGGAACAGTGGCTCGTCCCCGGCGAGCACCATCAGCGACTCGTACCGGTCGGGAAGTTCGGCGAGGTCGAATTCCAGCAGCGGGGCGTTCGGGTACTTTCCCGGCTCCCAGATCTCGAAGCGCTGGAAGGAGCAGAGGACCACGAACCGGGGTGCCGGTCGCCCCACGGTCACGTCGGCCGAGTTGTGCCAGTAGTCCAGTGCCTGCTTGCGGTGCTGCGCGAGCCGGCCGCTCTCCTTCGGTGCCTTCATCTCCACGATGAGCAGGCCCGGCAGGTGCAGGTCCATGATGCCGGTGGACGAATGCGCGTCCTCGAAGAGCGCCCCGGCATCCTTGCGGTTGCGCCCGTAGCACTCGAACAGTTCGTTGAGGAAGGTCTGCGCTTCGGAGCGTTCCGTGCCGGCGTACGTCTGCCAACGGCCGATGAACTTGATCAGTGCCGCCCGAATCTGCTCACCACTGCGCATGGTCAAAAGAGCTTAGGTGAATCCGCAGAGAAGTAGGCGCCCTGAAACAGGTCCTTCCGAGCAATTTCCAGATTCCGGGCTGCCGTGTCCAGCATTCGGGCCAGATCGTCGCAGCCGACCGTCATGGAGACGGTGCGCTTTGCCCGTTCTGTCCGTTTGATCGCCTGTTCGATGTTGAGCAGCGCCTCGGAGACCTCGCGGAGCCCGGTCTCCCGGGCAGCCTGTTCGGGAGTCTGGTCAAGATCAGACATGTGTGGTCCTTTCGGGGCCGGGCAAACCCCAGCGTACGGCCTGGCCGAGCCGCCCCGCGAGCCAGGACTCCTCAGGCCCGAGGCCGTCCGTGCTGGTGGCCCTGTCTGCGCGGATGACTCGGGCCGACCGGGCGGCGCACACGGATTCGAGGTATGCCGAGCATGGTCCGGCCGGGCTTCCGTAGGTTGGGAAGCCCGGCCGCGTCGGGTGGTCAGATCTGGTTGAGGCCGCCGTCGACGTAGAGGCTGGAGCCGGTGATGAAGCTGCTCTGGTCGGAGGCGAGGAAGGCGACGGCTGCGGCGATCTCCTCCGGGCGTCCCAGTCGGCCCAGTGGCACCTGCGCAGCCAGGTGCTGCCGGAAGACGGCGATCTGTGCCTCATCGGAGGCGGGGCCGGACAGGCCAGGGGTGTCGGTCGGCCCCGGTGTGACGGTGTTGACCCGGATGCCGCGTCCCTTGAGTTCGTTGGCCCAGGTGCGGGCGAACGAGCGGGTGGCGGCCTTGGACGCGGCGTAGACGCCGAAGGCCTCTACGCCGACGTCAACGTTGGTGGAACCGTTCAGGATCACCGAGGCACCCTCGTTCAGCACCGGTAGGGCCTTCTGCACGGTGAACAGGGTGCCGCGGACGTTGATGCCGAAGAGGGTGTCGAAGTGCTCCTCGGTGATCTGATCGAGCGGCATGAACTCAGCGATGGCGGCGTTGGCGAACAGGACATCCAGGCCCCGCCCCCGGCTGCGGACCGTCTCGTAGAGCCGATCGAGGTCGTCGAGGTTCGCGATGTCGCCGGTCACCGCCGTGGCTGCTGCTGAGCCGATCGTTTCCACGGCCGCGTCGAGTTCGGTCTTGCGCCGGCCGGTGATGAACACGTACGCGCCCTCGGCCGCCAGGCGTACGGCGCTGGCCAGGCCGATTCCGGTGCTGCCGCCGGTGACCAGAGCGGTCTTGCCCTCAAGTAGTCCCATGTGGATGACCTCCCTAAACTTCCGCAGCGATCGATGCGGAAGTTGAACACTAGCACTTCCGGATCGATCGCTACAGAACGGGTAGACTGCGGTGGTGGGAAGCAGGCAGAGTGGCCCGATCGGCCGGCCGCGGGGATTCGACGCCGACGAGGCTCTCGAGCGCGCCATGCTGGTCTTCTGGGAGCACGGCTACGAGGGGGCCAGCCTGGCCATCCTGACCAAGGCGATGGGCATCTCCACCACCAGCATGTACGCGGCCTTCGGCAACAAGGAGGAGCTGTTCCGAAAGGCGCTGGAGCGCTACACCGAGGGCCCGGGCGGCTACCTGCCCCGCGCGCTCGACGAGCCGACCGCCCTCGGCGTGGCCACCGCGATCCTGGCGGGCACCATTCGCACCACCACCCGCCCCGCTCACCCCCCAGGCTGCCTGGGCGTCCAAGGCGCCCTGGCCGCCGGCGACTCCGCGCAGGCAGTCCGTGACCTGCTCACCGCTTGGCGTAACGACGGCTGCGCCCGCGTACGCCAGCGGTTCCAGCGGGCCGTCGACGAAGGTGACCTGCCTGCGCAGACCGATCCCGGGCTACTGGCCCGCTACGTCACCACCCTGGCGTTCGGCATCGCAGTGCAGGCCGCGAGCGGCATCGGCCGCGACGAACTCCAGACGATGGCCGGCGCCGCCCTGCGCAACTGGCCGCTGACCTGACGGAAGCGACTGGCGGACGTGCTGTGCGATGGCGTGCGGCGCGGGCTGGGCTGGCTAGGCTGAGCCGAGCAGGATGTTCCGCTGAGGGGGTGAGCCCGGATGGCCCAGGCCGCGTACGCGCCGGAGCCGGTGCCGGAGACCGGTGCCGATGTCCGGCCCAGCGGGCCGTCGTTCGACGTGCTGCGGTGGCACGACGAGCCGTGGACCGCACGCGAAGCGTGATCGTGACACCGTTACCTTTCAGTGCGCTCTAGTGAGCGTGTGATCGGTAGTCCTACCTTGCGGTGGGACGGTCCCGGTCTGACCGGCGTTTGCCGTGCCGGGTTGACCCTTCACAGCCACCGGCCCGCGTACGCGGGTCTTACGGTCGGCTCCACGTCCACCATCGCGCTGTAGGAGCTGACCGACGGCGAGTACCGGCCGGTGGCTGCGGCTGCTGCCGGTAGCAGTTTCGAGATGCGGGAGCCGTTCGAGTTCTCGGTCGATCCCGGCGATCTGCTCGGCGAGGAAGCCCCGCTGGAGGAGGACGACGCCCCGCGTGAGGCGTAGCTCGTGTTAAGAAGGGGCCCTTCCTCTACCGCAGGCGTTAATAAGGTGCCCTTCCTTGCACCCCAACGTGGGTGGGGAAGAATGGCGGGGTGACGTCCCCCCGCGAACTTGTGCTGTTGGGCTGTACCGGATCGATCGGTACCCAGGCCATCGACATCGTGCGGCGCAACCCGGATCGGTTCCGGGTGGTGGCGCTCGGGGCCGGTGGCGGAAACGTGGAGCTGCTCGCCGCTCAGGCGCTGGAGCTCGACGTCGAGGCGGTCGGGGTCGCGAAGGCGTCCGCCGCGCAGGATCTTCAGCTCGCGTTCTACGCCGAGGCGAGCCGGCGCGGGTGGGCCAGCGGCGACTTCAAGCTGCCCAAGATCGTCGCCGGGCCGGATGCCATGAGCGAGCTGGCGCAGTGGCCGTGCGACGTCGTACTCAACGGGGTGGTGGGGTCGCTCGGGCTGGCGCCGACCCTCGCGGCGCTGCGTGCCGGGCGTACCCTCGCGTTGGCCAACAAGGAGTCCCTCGTCGCCGGCGGCTCGCTGGTCAAGGCTGCGGTGACCCGGCCGGAGCAGATCGTCCCGGTCGACTCGGAGCACTCCGCGCTCGCCCAGTGCCTGCGCGGCGGCACCCGAGGTGAGGTGCGCCGGCTGATCGTCACCGCCAGCGGCGGGCCGTTCCGGGGCAAGCGACGCGACGAGTTGACGTCTGTCACCCCGGAGCAGGCGCTCGCTCACCCGACCTGGAACATGGGGCCGGTCGTCACGATCAACTCGGCGACCATGGTCAACAAGGCGCTGGAGGTGATCGAGGCGCACGAGCTGTTCGACGTGCCGTACGCCGACATCACCGTGATGGTGCACCCGCAGTCGGTGATCCACTCGATGGTCGAGTTCGTCGACGGCTCCACGCTCGCCCAGGCCAGCCCGCCGGACATGCGGCTGCCGATCGCGCTGGGCCTGGGCTGGCCGGAGCGGGTCGCCGACGCCGCCCCCGCCGTCGACTGGACGGCCGCGCACACCTGGGAATTCGCGCCGCTGGACGACGAGGCTTTCCCGGCGGTGGCGCTGGCCAAGGCGGCCGGTGAGACCGGCCGGTGCCGGCCGGCCATCTACAACGCGGCGAACGAGGAATGCGTGGCGGCCTTCGTCGCCGGCCGGCTGCCGTTCCTCGGCATCGTCGACACACTACAGCGCGTGCTGGAGGACGCTCCCGAATTCGGCGAACCGGGTACCGTCGAGGACGTACTCGAAGCCGAGTCGTGGGCCCGCGCGCACACGCAGGAGATCATCGCTGCTGCGGTGGAAGGAGCTTGATGTCGTTCGCGTTCGGGGTGACGCTGTTCGCCCTCGGCATCCTCATCTCGGTCAGCCTGCACGAGGCGGGCCACATGCTCACCGCCAAGGCCTTCGGGATGAAGGTCACCCGCTACTTCGTCGGTTTCGGCCCCACCCTGTGGTCCTTCAAGCGAGGCGAGACCGAGTACGGCATCAAGGGCATCCCGCTCGGCGGCTTCTGCAAGATCGTCGGGATGACCCCGCAGGACGACGACGTCGAGCCCGGCGACGAGAAGCGGGCCATGTGGCGCTACCCGGTGTGGAAGCGCACCATCGTGATGTCCGCCGGGTCGGTCACCCACTTCGGGCTGGCGATCTTCGCCACCTGGCTGGCCGCGATGACGTTCGGCCTGCCCAACCCCGACTTCCCGCGTACGGACGAGCAGTTCCGCGCCCAGTCGGCGATGATCGCCGTCCAGGACTGCGTGCTGCCGGACACCGTCGGGCGGGAGTGCGCGGCGGGCGACGCCCCCAGCCCGGCGGCGGTGGGCCAACTCCGCGACGGTGACCGGATCACCTCGCTCAACGGCACCCCGATCAACAACTACGGAGAGTTGCTCACCGCCCTGCGGGCCGCCACCCCGGGCAGCACCGCCACCATCGGCTACGAGCGCGACGGGCAGCCGGGCACCACCGAAACGGTGCTGGCCACCACCAAGCGCCCGCCGCTCGACGACCCGGCGGGGCCGGTCACCGACGTGGCCGCGCTCGGTGTCGGGCTGGCCGTCACCACCCCGGGTCTGGTCTCCTACGGTCCGGTGGCGGCGGTCGGTGCGACCGGCGACTTCCTCGGCGACATGGCGGTGGCCACCGCCAAGGCGATGCAGCGCCTGCCGGAAAAGGTGCCCGCGCTCTGGCACGCCATCACCGGTGGTGAGCGGGACGTCGACACCCCGATCAGCGTGGTCGGTGCCAGCGTCCTCGGCGGCGAGGCGGTCGCCAACGACGCCTGGGAACTGTTCGTGATGCTGTTCATCTCGCTGAACTTCTTCATCGGGGTGTTCAACCTGCTGCCGCTGCTGCCGCTGGACGGCGGCCACATCGCCATCGCCTGGTTCGAACGGGCCCGCTCCTGGGCGTACGCGCGGCTGCGCAAGCCCGACCCGGGCCGGGTCGACTACTTCAAGCTGATGCCCTTCACGTACGTGGTGATCCTGATCGGTGGTGTGTTCACCCTGCTCACGATCACCGCGGACGTCGTCAACCCGATCACCCTCTTCCCAAGGTGAGTGCCTGAAGTGACCGCTGTCAGCCTCGGTATGCCCGCCGTACCGCCGCCGCCGCTCGCGCCCCGCCGGGCGAGCCGCCAGATCATGGTCGGTTCGGTGCCGGTCGGTGGTGGGGCACCGATATCGGTGCAGTCGATGACCACCACGTTGACCGCCGACGTCAACTCCACATTGCAGCAGATCGCCGAGCTGACGGCGTCGGGTTGCCAGATCGTGCGGGTGGCGGTGCCGAGCCAGGACGACGTGGAGGCGCTGCCGACGATCGCGAAAAAGTCGCAGATCCCGGTGATCGCCGACATCCACTTCCAGCCGAAGTACGTCTTCGCCGCGCTCGACGCCGGGTGCGCGGCGGTGCGGGTGAACCCGGGCAACATTCGGCAGTTCGACGACAAGGTCAAGGAGATCGCGGCGGCGGCGTCGGCCGTCGGTACGCCGATCCGGATCGGGGTGAACGCCGGTTCGCTGGACAAGCGGCTGCTGGCCAAGTACGGCAAGGCCACCGCGGAGGCGTTGGTCGAGTCGGCGCTGTGGGAGTGCTCGCTGTTCGAGGAGCACGGTTTCCGGGACATCAAGATCTCGGTGAAGCACAACGATCCGCTGGTGATGATCCGGGCGTACCGGCAACTCGCCGAGCAGTGCGACTACCCGCTGCACCTGGGCGTGACCGAGGCCGGCCCGGCCTTCCAGGGCACGATCAAGTCGGCGGTGGCGTTCGGGGCGTTGCTGGCCGAGGGGATCGGCGACACGATTCGGGTGTCGTTGTCGGCTCCACCGGTCGAGGAGATCAAGGTCGGCAACCAGATCCTGGAGTCGCTGGGGCTGCGCGAGCGCGGCCTGGAGATCGTCTCCTGCCCGTCCTGTGGGCGGGCCCAGGTGGACGTCTACAAGCTGGCCGAAGAGGTCACCGCCGGCCTGGAGGGGCTGCCGGTGCCACTGCGGGTGGCGGTGATGGGTTGCGTGGTGAACGGGCCGGGAGAGGCCCGGGAGGCCGATCTGGGGGTGGCCTCCGGTAACGGCAAGGGGCAGATCTTCGTCAAGGGCCAGGTCATCAAGACCGTCCCCGAGGGGCAGATCGTGGAGACCCTGATCGAGGAGGCGCTGCGGATCGCCGACGAGATGGGCGCCGACCTGCCCGAGGAACTGCGCGGCCTGCTGCCCGGCGCCACCGTCAGCGTGCACTGACCTCACCGTCCGCCACCACGTTCCGGAGGGATCTGGCAGGCTGTAACCGTGCTGACGGCACCGGTGCGGCAACTGGGGGAATCGGAACGGCGCGCGGTCGAGCGGCTGCTCGACCTCGATCCGTACGCGAGTGCGCAGGTCGCGGAGCGGATCGCCGCGCGCGGCCTGGCCTGGTGGCGGGCCGAGGGCCGGATGCTCGGGTACGGCTGCCGCCGCCATCTCGAGGCGGTCTGCTGGCTCGGCGGCAACCTGACGCCCGTGCTGGCCGGCCCGCCGGCGGTCGCCGCCTTCGCCGACCTGCTCGCGGGCGAGGAGCGGCTCTGCTCCTCGATCGTCGGGCGCGCCGACGCGGTGTTGGAGCTGTGGGATCGCCTCGCCGGCGCCTGGGGACCGGCCCGCGACGTACGCCCGAACCAGCCGCTGCTGGCCACCGACGCGCTGCCCGAGGTCACCGTCGACCCGCAGGTCCGCCAGGTCCGCAGCGGTGAACTCGACCTGCTCTTTCCGGCGGCGGTGGCGATGTACACCGAGGAGGTGGGCGTCTCGCCGCTGGCCGAGGATGGCGGGCGCGGGTATCGGCGCCGGGTCAGCGACATGATCCGCTCCGGTCGGGCGTACGCCCGATTCGTCGACGGCCGGGTGGTCTTCAAGGCCGAACTGGCGGTCGTCACCCGGCGTACCGCCCAGGTGCAGGGGGTCTGGGTGGCACCCGAGTGGCGGGGCCGGGGCATCGCCACCGCGGCGATGGCGGCGGTGGTCCGCGACGCGCTCACCCGGGTCGCTCCGACCGTCAGCCTCTACGTCAACGACTTCAATGTGCCCGCCCGGCGGGTCTACGAGCGCTGCGGCTTCCGCCCGGTGGGCACCCTGGCCACCGTGCTCTTCTGAGTCTTCCAGCGGCGAAAATCCGTTGAGGGCCCGGGGGCGGGCCAAGCAGGCTGGACCTCCGCCACGGAAAACCGGAGGAACCGACCCATGCGCCTGCTCCGTGATCTGTGGGTCACCTCCGCGCGCCGGATGACTCTGGTGGCCGTCCTGGTCGTCGTCGGCGGTATCGGTCAGGCGGCCACCGCCGCGCTGGCCGGGCCGGTGCTGGTGCACCGTTCCGTCGGGTTCTTCGTGCTGCTCTCGGCGGCCCTCGTCGCCGCCGTCGTCAGTGACCTGGTGATCAGTCTGGTGATGGCGGGGGTGACCGCGGACTGGTCGGCCGACCTGCGCCGCCGGCTGTGCCGGGTGGCGATGGGCCAGCCCGTGCCCGCCCTGGAGACCACGCCGGTGGGAGAGATGCTCGACCGCATCGACGGCGACGTCTACGACGTGGCGTCGGGGCTGCGCGCCCCCGGCGTACGGCTGGCCCAGGCGCTGGCGGTCGGCGTGGTGTCCACGCTGGTCGCGATCACCGTCTGGTGGCCCGCCGGGGTCGGCCTGCTGCTGCTCGCCATCCTGCTCGCGATCACCCTGCGGCGGCCCGCCGGGCGGATCGCGCCGGCCCGGATGCACGAGGAGGCGGCCTGGTCCGACCTGGCGGCGGTGATGGAGGAGGCCATCCACGGCCAGGACGACGTACGCACCAGCCTGGCCCGCCCCTACGTGCTACGCCTGTACGCCGCGCGGGCCGCCGAGGTGCTCCGCCGTGGCCTGGTGGTCTGGCGGATGTCGGCGCAGGTGAACACCATCGCGGCTGGCGTGACCCGGGCCGGCGTGGCGCTGGTGGTGCTCGGCGGGGTGTGGGCGCTGACCACCGGCCGGGTGGACGCCGCTCGGCTGACCGCGATCTGGCTGCTCGCGCTCTCCCTGGGCATGACCGTCGAACACGTCAGCCGGATGGTGCCGGAGGTGCAGTACGCACTCGGCGCGTGGGGCCGGGTGCAACTGCTCGCCAAATCCCCGCAGGAGCCCACCGGCGGTGCCCCGCCGACCGACGGCGACCTGGTCATCCGGGACCTGACGTACCACTACCCGGCGACCGGCCCGGACGCCGATCGGGGGCCCGCGCTGCGCAAGGTCGACCTCACCTTCGTCCGGGGCCGCTCGTACGCCCTGGTCGGGCGAACCGGCTCCGGAAAGTCGACCCTGGCCAAGGTGCTCACCCGAGCCGTCGACGTGCCGCCCGGCACGGTGCTGCTCGGCGGGCGCGATGTGCTCGACCTGGACGTGGAGCAGTTGCGCCGGTGGATCGCCGTGGTGCCGCAGCGGACCGAGATCCTCGCCGGCACGCTCGCCGAGAACGTGGCTCTGTTCGATCCCGACCTGCTCGACGCCGCCGCACGGGCCCTGCACGAACTGGACCTGGCCGACTGGATCGCCGAACTTCCCGCCGGCCTGGACACCCGCCTCGGCGAGGGCGGGCACGTGCTCTCGGCCGGGCAGGAGCAGCTCGTCGCTTTCGCCCGCATCCTGGTCCGGGACCCGCACGTGGTGATCCTCGACGAGGCCACCGCCCGGCTCGACCCGGTGACCGAAATGCGGGTGCAGCAGGCCACCGAGCGGCTGCTGCGCGGCCGGATCGGCATCGTCATCGCGCACCGGCTGTCGTCGGTGAGCCGGTGCGACGAGGTGGTGGTGCTGGCCGACGGCGCCGTCGTGGAGGCGGCCCCGCTGGCGCAGTCGCGCCGGTTCGCCGAACTCCTCGCCGCCGGTGACGTCGGCGCGCAGGACGGCGACGCCGAGGCCGAACTGCTGACCGACACCGGGTGGATGAACGCCGAACCCGCGCTGGTCGGCGCCAACCCGGCGACGACCATCGCGGGCTTTGCTGCCGCCGGTTCGGATGCGGCTGCCACCGCTGTCGCGGCGGTGACCTCTGCCGGGTCGAGCGCGGCTGTGCCGGCCGGTGGGCTCGTCGCTGCCGATGATTCCGGGCCGATGGTCGGGTCCGAGCCGGTCGACCCGGCGGAGGGACGGGAGGCCAGCGGCCGGGAGGGGCGCGAGCCGGTCGGTCGTACCGCCTCGGTGGCCCAGGCCGGCGGTGAGCCGGACACCGACCGGCGCCCGGCGTCGCGGGCGCGGACCCTACGGGAGATCTTCCGGCTCTGCCGCAACGATCCCCGCTACGGTCTCGCGGCGGTCGGGATCTTCGCCGTGCTGGTGATCCTCGGCCTGGACGGGCCGGTGCTGCCCTGGCTCTGGGCGGATGTGGTGGACGGCGTCGGCGACCCGTGGCGACCCGCCCTGGGCATCGCCGTGGGGCTGGTCTTCGCCATCCCGGCGCACTACTGGACCCACCTGTGGTTCCCGGCCTGGTGGGTGCGGCAGATGCTGCGGATCAGTCTGCGTCTGGTGCACGGCCAGACCGGCCCGCGCCGGGTCAGCCGGCACACCCCGGCTGAGGTGGTGGCCCAGGGCGGCGACACCGAGCGCGTGGTGCAACTCGCCGACAACGTGTGGGACCAGGTGATGGGGCTGGTCGTGCTGGTCGCCATGACCCTGGTCACCGGCAGCGTGGTGCCGGGGCTGTTCTTCCTCGGCACGATGGTGCTCTCCGGGCTGGCCGCGATGGCGTTCGGGCCCCGGCTGGAACACGCCGCGCGGGACACCGTCACCGCGCGGGCGGCGTTCGCCACCGCGCTGGTCTCCAGCCTGTCGGCCGCACGGACGGTGAAACTCGCCGGTGCCACCCGGCCGGTGCTGGCCCATCTCGCCGACCTGGACAGGGTGCGCAGCGAGCGGCAGCGCCGGGAGATCGCGGTGCAGGTGTGGGCCCGCTCGACCCCGTCGCTGACCAGCGGCCTGTTGCCGATCGGGGTGTGGGGGCTGTTCCTGGCCGGTGGGCTTTCCGCCGGGGCGGCACTGGTCGCGGTCTCCACGCTGGGCGCGGCGCGCTGGTTCGCCTGGACCACCGCATCCCTCATCTCGCAGGTCCCGTCGGCCCGTGTGTGGACCCGGCGGACGGCGGAAATGACCGGGATCGAGGCGTACTCGGCGCAGGTGCCGGGGGTGGACCTGGCGGCCGGGACGGCGCCCGCGCCGCCGGCGGCTCCGCGTACCCCGCTGCACCGGCTGGAGCTGACCGGGTTCGGTGTCCGGCACACCGACGGCACCATCGCCGTACGCGACGTCGACCTGACCGTGAAGCGTGGACAGTTGGTGCTGGTCGTCGGGCCGGTCGGCGCGGGCAAGTCCTCGCTGCTGCGGGCGCTGGCCGGGATCGCCCCGCACACCGGCCGGCTGACCTGGAACGACGACCCGGTCACCGAGCCGGAGCTGTTCCTGCGGCCCAACCAGGTCGGTTACGTGGGCCAGCTGCCCCGGGTGCTCTCCGGGACGGTGGCCGACAACATCACCCTCGGCCACCGGGTGGACGCCGGGCACGCGGTGGCCACCGCCCAGTTGGAGCACGATCTGGCGGCCACCGGCAGCGGGCTCGGGCTGCTCATCGGGCACAAGGGCACCCGACTTTCCGGCGGGCAGTTGCAACGGCTGGCGCTGGCTCGGGCACTGGCGCCGCGTACCGAACTGCTGGTCGCCGACGACGTCTCCTCCGCGCTGGACGTCACCACCGAACTGGCCCTCTGGCAGGCGCTGCGCGAGCGCGGCGTGACCGTGGTCGGCTCGACCTCGAAGCGGGCCGCGCTGGTGCGGGCCGACCACGTCGTGGTGCTCATCGGCGGCGCCGTGGCGGCTCAGGGTCCGTGGCGCGAGTTGGAGCAGCGCTGGGGACACCTGGCGGGCTGAGCCGGGCCCGGCCTTCCTGCGCCTCGGGTTGGGCCTCCCGACGCGCCGAGCGCCGGGAGGCCGAACTGCCGCCTCAGGCCGCGCGCAGGTACTGGTCGGGCCAGCCGGCGTCGGCGCCGAGCTTGGCCGCGGCCTGAAGCGGCCAGTACGGGTTGCGCAGCAGTTCCCGGCCGAGCAGCACCAGGTCGGCCTCGCCCTCGGCGATGATCGCCTCGGCCTGCTCCGGCTCCACGATCAAACCGACCGCGCCGGTGGCGACCCGGGCCTCGCGGCGCACCCGGGCGGCCAGCGGCACCTGGTAGCCACGGCCGACCGGGACCCTGGCGTTCGGCGACGCCCCACCTGAGGAACAGTCGACCAGATCCACCCCGGCGACGGCGAGTTCGGTGGCGAGCGCGACGCTGTCGTCGACGGTCCAGCCGCCCTCGACCCAGTCGGTGGCGGAGATCCGGGCCAGCACCGGCACGTCCGCGCCGACGGCGGCACGGACCGCGCGGGCGACCTCCAGGGTCAGCCGCATCCGCCCGGCCCGGTCCCCACCCCAGCCGTCCGTGCGGTGGTTGGTGAGCGGCGACAGGAACTCGTGCAGCAGGTAACCGTGCGCGGCGTGCACCTCCACCGCGGCGAACCCGGCCTCCACCGCCCGCGCGGCGGCGGCCCCGAACGCCTCGACGACGGCGGCGATCCCTGCCTCGTCCAGGGCGGCCGGCACCCGGTACTCCGGCACGAACGACTCATCGGTGGGGCCGACCGGCACCCACCCGCCCTCGGCGTCGGGCACCCCGCCTTGGCGCGGGTCCCACGGCCGGTACGTCGACGCCTTGAACCCGGCGTGCGCGAGCTGCACGACCGGCACCGCGCCGTGCTCGGCCAGGAACCGGGTCACCGGACGCCAGGCGTCCACATGCCGACCGGACCACAGACCGGTGTCCTGCGGACTGATCCGGCCCTCCGGCAGCACGGCGGTCGCCTCGGTCATCACCAGCCCGGCCCCGCCGACGGCGCGGGTGCCGAGATGCACCAGGTGCCAATCGGTCGGCAGGCCGTCGGGGCCGGCACTGTACTGGCACATCGGCGCCAGGGCGATCCGGTTGGGCAGGGTCACCGTGCGCAGCACCAGCGGCGAGAACAACGAACTCATGACCCCATCCTCTCCTCAGGGCCGCGACACGGACGACGCCCGTGACCTGAACATCGCCGATCGCCGTTTCGCCGTAATGGCGGTGTCCCGAGCGCTTGGACACCGCCGTACCGACGAAACGGAGTCGATCAACTGGCTGCGGAGGCCAGCGGCCGAGATGCCCCTCCGCCACGCGCCCTAACGAGCAGCCGCCCTAGACGGACGAGGGCGGCATGCGGGTGTCCCTCGTCGCGCAACGCGACGTGGCGGTGGCCAGGCCCCAGCCGACCGCCACCGCCAGCAGCAGCCGCTCCAGCACCCCGACCAGCGAGCCCCGGCCGACGAACAGCATGGCCAGGCCGACCGCGCCCGCGAGCGGCAGCGCCAGCACCGCCGCGACCGCGGCCGTCCGGCGCAGGGTGCGTCCCGCCGTCGGGGCCAGGGCGATCGCGATCATGGCAAAGACCACGGCGGCCGTCGCGGCGACGCTCGCCGCACCGTGCACCAGGTCGGCCACGGTGGCCCGCTCGAACGGCGGCAGCGGGCAGCCCGCGCTGCAGGTCACCGCCCCGGACAGGACCGTGGCCAGACCACCCGCCACGAGCAGCGCCGCCGCGACCCGCAGCCCGTTGTCGCCGCGCCACAGGCCTCCACCGCGCCATAGGCCTCCACCGCGCCATCCGCCGCCGGGGTGCAGCGCGGCGGCGAGCAGCAGCAACGCCGTGGCCAGGGCGAAAACCCCGATGCGGTACGTCCAGGCGTACCCGCTGTCGGCGACACCGGCCTCGCTGACGTACCCGGTCAGACCCGGACCGGGACCGGCGACCACGGCGAGCGCCACCAGGGCCGTGCCGACCAGCACACCGAGCGCCGCGCCCCCGGCGGCGACCCGCGTCGCGAGGGCGCGCCCGCCGTGCGGCGTACCGGCCGGGGCGTGTCCAACACCGGACAGTCCGCCGGTGCGTGGCTCAGTCACGCCCGTGCGGTGTCGTCCAGCCGTGCAGGTCCGGGCCGAGCGGCACGATCCCGGTCGGGTTGATCTCCCGGTGGGTGGCGTAGTAGTGCCGCTTGATGTGGTCGAAGTCGACTGTCTCGCCGAAGCCGGGAGTCTGGAACAGATCCCGCGCGTACGCCCAGAGCACCGGCATCTCGGTGAGCTTGCTCCGGTTGCACTTGAAGTGACCGTGGTACGCCACGTCGAAGCGGACCAGCGTGGTGAACAGCCGCACGTCCGCCTCGGTGATGGTGTCGCCCATCAGGTAGCGCCGGCCGGACAGCCGCTCCGACAGCGCGTCCAGCCGGGCGAACAGCGTACGGTACGCCTCGTCGTACGCCTGCTGAGAGGTCGCGAAGCCGCACCGGTAGACGCCGTTGTTGACGTCGGTGTGGATTTCGGCCATCAGCGCGTCCATCTCCGGGCGCAGCTGCACCGGGTAGAGGTCCGGCGCGTCCGGGGCGTGCAGCCGCCGCCACTCGGTGGACAGGTCGAGGGTGAGCTGCGGATAGTCGTTGGTGACCACCCGGCCGGTGACCGTGTCCACCAGTGCGGGCACGGTGACCCGGCCGGTGAAGTCGGGATCGGTGGCCAGGTACGCCTCGGACAGGAAGCCGATGCCCAGCACCGGGTCGAAGCCGTCCTGGTCGAGGGTGAACCGCCAGCCGCGCTCGTCGCGGATCGGATCGACGGTGCCCAACGAGATGGCGTCCCGCAGTCCGAGCAGGTTGCGTACGATCAACGCCCGATGCGCCCACGGGCAGGCCCGGCACCAGATCAGCCGGTAGCGCCCCGGCTCAAGGGGCCAGCGGTCCTGCGCGTCCGGCCCGCCGCCCGGCGGCGAGGTCGAGTGTGGGGTGACCCGCCCGGTGAACCGGTTGGGCTGGCGGACGAACGCGCCGCCGTCGCTGGTCTCCGCACTGAACTGGGCTCGTGCCATGCCGACAACCTATCTCCGATCCGGCGGCGATATCCTGGCCGCCGGCTGTCCCCGTGGATCCGGTGGACGCCGCCTGCCGACCTTCCCCACCCCCGAAGGACTCGCGATGACCGTGGCATACCTGGTGGCCGGTGTCCGCACCCCGATCGGCCGGTACGCCGGCGCGTTGGCCGGCGTACGCCCCGACGACCTGGCCGCGCACGTCATCCGCGAGCTGGTCGCCCGCCACCAGACGGTGGACTGGGCGCGTACCGACGACGTGATTCTCGGCTGTGCCAACCAGGCCGGCGAGGACAACCGCAACGTGGCCCGGATGGCGGCGCTGCTCGGCGGGCTTCCCGAGGAGGTCTCCGGCAGCACCGTCAACCGGCTTTGTGGCTCCGGCCTGGACGCGCTGGCGACCGCCGCCCGCGCCGTCGTCGCCGGAGAGGCCGACCTGGTCGTCGCGGGCGGCGTGGAGAGCATGAGCCGGGCGCCGTTCGTCATGCCGAAGGCGACCACCGCCTTCTCCCGGGCCGCCGAGATGTACGACACCACGATCGGCTGGCGGCTGGTCAATCCGCTGATGGAGCGGGGCTGGGGCATCGACTCGATGCCGGAGACGGCCGAGAACGTCGCCGCCGAATACGGCGTCGACCGGCTCGCCCAGGACGAGTTCGCGTACCGCTCGCAGGTGCGCGCCGCCAAGGCCCAGACCGACGGCCGGCTCGCCGAGGAGATCGTGCCGGTGACCGTGCCGGCCGGCCGGGGCGGGACGCGGCTGGTCGAGGTCGACGAGCATCCCCGGCAGACCTCGCTGGAGAAGCTCGCCGCGCTGCCCACCCCGTTCCGGGACGGCGGCACGGTGACCGCCGGCAACTCCTCCGGCGTCAACGACGGTGCGGTGGCCCTGCTGGTCGCCTCGGAGGCGGCGGTCTCGGCGTACGGGCTCACCCCGCTGGCCCGGGTCACCGGCGCGGCCACCGCCGGGGTGCCGCCCCGGGTCATGGGCATCGGTCCGGTCCCGGCGACCCGCCGGCTGCTCGACCGACAGGGGCTGGCCTTGGCCGACCTCGACGTGATCGAGCTGAACGAGGCGTTCGCCGCACAGTCCGTCGCGGTGCTGCGGGAGTTGGGGCTGCCCGCCGACGCCGAGCATGTCAACCCGAACGGCGGTGCCATCGCCCTGGGGCATCCGCTCGGGGCCAGCGGTGCGCGGCTGGCGCTCACCGCTGCCCTGGAACTGCGCAGGCGGGGTGGGCGACGGGCGCTGGCCACCATGTGCGTCGGTGTCGGGCAGGGCATCTCGCTGCTGCTGGAGGCGGCCTGATCGGCCCGGCCACCCCACGAACGCAAGCACCGAGGCGGATCTCCCGTCGCGTGAAATGGCGGCCTAGAGTGGGCAGCGTCACACGATCCGCGGCGACGACTTGGGGTGCACCAGTGCAGATGCCGGACGGACTTCCCACCGAGATCGACCTCTCCCGGCCCAGCGCGGCCCGGGTGTACGACTACTTTCTGGGCGGCGGCCACAACTTCGAAATCGACCGGCAGTTGGCCGAGCAGATCGCGGCCATGACGCCGAATCTCCCCGCGACCATGCGGGCCGGGCGGGATTTCCTGCGCCGGGCCGTGCGGATGCTGCTCGACGCCGGCATCGACCAGTTCCTGGACATCGGCTCCGGCATTCCCACCGTGGGCAACGTGCACGAGGTCGCCCAGGCCGCGAACCCGAAGGCCCGGGTGGTCTACGTCGACATCGACCCGGTGGCGGTGGCGCACAGCCGGGAACTGCTGACCGGCAACGACCTGACCGCTGTCCTCCACGCCGACCTGCGCGACCCGGAGGGGATCCTGGCCGAGGCCCGCCGGCTGGATCTGCTCGACTTCGACCGGCCGCTGGGCATCCTGCTGGCCGGAGTGGTCCACTTCGTCCCGGACACCGACCGTCCCGCCGACATCATGGCGGCCCTGCGGGCCGCCGCCGCGCCCGGCAGCCATCTGGTCATCTCCCACTCCACCTTCGAGGACCAGCCGCAGGAGATGCTGGACGCGCAGCGACTGTCGGCGCGTACCGCCACCGAGATCACCCTCCGCTCGTGCGCCGAGATAACCGGCTTCTTCGGCGACTGGGTGCTCGTCGAGCCGGGGGTGGTGTACATGGAGCTGTGGCGCCCCGACTCACCGTCCGAGGTTGACGCCGACGCGCAGCGGTTCGGTGCCTTCGGCGGCGTGGCCCGGTACGACCGGGCCGCGGACTGACCGATGGCCGAGGTCGACGCAGCCGGCGAGGACGCCGTCGACCGGACCGGTGCCCAGCGCTACGCGGCCGAGTGGGCCCGGGCCGTACGCCGGCTCGGATTCGTGCCGTTGAGCGCGGCCGAGACCGAACGGCTGCTGCTGGCGTACACCCTCCGGCTGGCCGATGCCCTGCGCACCGACGAGTCGGTGGCGTCGGTGGCGGAGGAGATCGGCCGGGCCATGGTCGAGACGAACCTGACCGAGCCGGGAATGATCGAGTGGTCGGTACGTGCCCTCGCCGACCGGCTTCCGGCCCGGGTGCTCTGCGGACGGGGCGGATCCGGTGCGGCAGCCGGGCTCGCCGGGCGGATCGCGGCTGCGCAGGGCGGCCTGGCCGCCGGCTTCGCGCGGGCGTTGCGCGATCGCACCTTCGTCCACCAGGAGCGGATCGCCCGATCCGCGTGGCAGGCCCGGGACGCTGTCGAACAGGCGTTGCGGGACAGCGAGGCCCGCTTCCGAGCCGTCTTCAGCGGGGCGGCGATCGGCATCGGCATCGCCGACGTCGACGGCCGCATCATCGACGTCAACCAGGCCTTCGCCGACATGCTCGGCTACCCGGTCGAGGAACTGCGGCGGCTCGACGTCGCGTCGCTGTTCCACCCCGACGACGTGGCCGGAATGTCGGAGCTGTACCGGGAACTGGTCGAGGGCAAGCGCGAGAGCGTTCGGGCCGAGCAGCGGTACCACCGCAAGGACGGCACTTGCGTCTGGGCCGACCTGGCGGTCTCCCTGATCCGTCACGACGACGGCCGGCCCCGGTTCACCGTCGCCGTGGCGGAGGACATCACCGGGCGGTACGAACTCCAACGCCGACTACGTTTCCAGGCGCTGCACGACCCGCTCACCGAACTGCCCAACCGGACGCTGTTCTTCGAGACGTTGGGGCGGCTGCTGGGCCAGGCGGGCCCGGTCGGGCTCTGCTTCCTCGACCTCGACGGGTTCAAGGCGATCAACGACAGCCTCGGCCACGACCTCGGCGACCGGCTGCTCGTGACAATCGCCCGACGGCTCGCCGGCTGCGTGGCGGAGCGCGGCTACCTGGTCGCCCGGATGGGAGGCGACGAGTTCGCCATCCTGGTCGACGGTGATGCCGGGATCGACGGCGTGATCGCGGTGGCCGAGGCGGTGCTGGCCGCGGTCTCCGCTCCGGTGTTCGTCGACGACCAGCAGCTCATGGTCTCGGCCAGCATCGGCATCGTGGACTCCGAACACGTCGGCGCCAGCGTCGCGGAGCTGATGAAGGCCGCTCACACCACGCTGTACTGGGCCAAGGCGCAGGGCCGGGGCCGGTGGGCGGTCTACGACCCGGAGCGCAGCGCCCGGGACATCGCCCGGTCGGGCCGGCTCGCCGGGCTGCCGCTGGCGCTGGACCGGGGCGAGTTCGTGCTGCACTACCAGCCGATCGTGTCGCTGTTGGACGGACGGATGCTGGCGGTCGAGGCGCTGGTCCGCTGGCAGCACCCGCAGCTGGGGCTGATCGGGCCGGACCGGTTCATCGGGCTGGCCGAGGAGACCGGGCTGATCGTCCGGCTGGGCGAGTGGGTGCTGCGACAGGCCTGCCGGGACGCCCGGGGATGGCACACCGAGTTTCCCGACGCCCGGCTGGTGGTCAGCGTGAACCTGGCCGCCCGTCAGGCCGACGCCCCGGCGATCGTGGACACCGTGGCCGACACCCTGGCCAGCAGCGGACTGCCGGCGGAGCTGTTGCAACTGGAGCTGACCGAGAGCGCCGTGATGGGCTCGGCGGAAGAGCCGCTGCGGACGCTGCACCGGCTGGCCGGTCTCGGCGTGCGGCTGGCAATCGACGACTTCGGCACCGGGTACTCGAACCTGGCGTACCTGCGGCGGCTGCCGATCACCTGCCTGAAGCTGGCCGCGCCGTTCGTCGAGGGCATCCGGGGCGACGAGCCGGACGCCGCCGACCACCGCGACGAGCGGATCGTCGACGCCCTGGTGCGGCTGGCCCACGCGTTGGAACTCTGGGTCACCGCCGAGGGGGTGGAGACCGAGGCGCAGGCCGAGCGGCTGCGCGCGCTACGCTGCGACACCGCGCAGGGCCGCCTCTTCGGCCCACCCGAACCCGCCGACGCGATCAGAACCCGCCTGGCCGGCGGGTAAGGAAGGGCACCTTATTAACGCCTGCGGTAGAGGAAGGGCCCCTTCTTAACAACCGCAACGATCAGATGAGGAGCCGACGTGAGTCTGACAGAGACCGGCACGGTGGTGTCCGTGATCGCCGCGTTGGCGATCCTCGCCGGGTTGGCCGGGGTGGTGGTGCCCGGCCTGCCGGCGCTGCCGCTGTGCTGGGGCGGCGTACTGGTCTGGGCGTTGTTCGGCGAGGCCGGCGCCGGGCGCTGGCTGGTGCTCGCGGCCGCCACCCTGGTCGCCCTGGGCGGCACCGTGGTCAAGTACGCCTGGCCGGGCCGCAACCTCAAGCGAGCCGGCATACCCACCTCCACGCTGCTCGTCGGGGCGTTGCTCGGCCTGGTCGGCTTCTTCGTCATCCCGGTCGTCGGGCTGGTCATCGGCTTCGTCGGCGGCATCTTCCTGATGGAACGGTTGCGGCTGGGCGACACCCGGCTGGCCTGGCCGGCGACGAAACGGGCCGTCGGCGCGGCCGGACTGTCGATGCTTATCGAGTTTCTCTCCGGGATGGTGATCGGCGCGCTCTGGGTGGCCGGCCTGGTGCTGACCTGACGCGATGCCGGGCGGCGCGGGGCGGAGCCAGGGCAGGGCGCAGTGCCGTGCCCGAGAGAGAGGTGACGATTCCCCGCGCCGCCGCGGCTGCCGGGCCGTTCCGAGGGCCCGGGGCGGCCCGTCGCGATCGGGCCTGGTCACGAACCCAAGGATGGGGTACGCCGAAGCACCCGGCAACGCAATTGCGTGGCGCCCGGTCGGCGTCACCTGCTCCGGGCTGCAGGAAGCCGCCGGGGCCGACGAAGCTGCCGCCTAGGCGGCGGTGCCGAACCAGCGGGGCAGATGGTCGAGCAGATCCTGCTGGTCGTCACCGACCCAGGCCACATGCCCGTCCGGCCGCAACAGCACGGCGGGTACGTCCAACTCCTCGCTGACGTCGACCACGTGGTCGACGCGGTCGGTCCAGCCGCTGATCGAGAGCCGGCCGGTTTGGTCGAGCAGCAGGCCACGGCCGGCGTGCGTCAGCTCGTAGAGGCGGCCCCGCTTCAGGCGTACGTCCCGCATCCGTCGGCCGAGCAGGTCGTGCCCCGCGCCGAAGTCGTAGCGGACCCCGATCGCAGTGATTTTCTCGACCAGGTACCGGTTGACCTCCTCGAAGTCCATCAACTCCGACAGCAGCCGGCGCACCGCCAGCGGGCCCGGCTCGGTGCCGAGCAGCTCCATCTGCGCGCGCGTGTTGTTCAGCACGTCGGCGGCGACCGGGTGCCGTTCGGTGTGGTAGCTGTCCAGCAGCCCCTCCGGCGCCCAGCCGGCCACCTCGGCGGCCAGCTTCCACCCGAGGTTGAACGCGTCCTGGATGCCGAGGTTGAGCCCCTGCCCACCGGTCGGCGGGTGGACGTGCGCCGCGTCGCCGGCCAACAGCACCCGGTCGACCCGGTAACGCTCGACCAGCCGGGTCGCGTCGCCGAAGCGGGACAGCCAGCGCGGTGAATGCACGCCGAAGTCGGTGCCCGCGTACGCCCGCAGTTGCTGTTGGAAGTCCGCCAGAGTGGGTGGCGCCGAACGGTCGGCGGCCACCCCGTCGGCGGGCACCACCACCCGGTACACCCCGTCGCCGACCGGTCCGAGCCCGAACCGCTTCTGGGTCTGGCGGACCTCGGCGACCACGGCCGCCACCGTCTCCGGCGGCGCGGTCACCTCCATCTCGCCAAGCAACGTGTCGACCCGGCTCGGCTCACCGGGGAAGCCGACCCCGAGCAGCTTGCGGACCGTGCTGCGCCCGCCGTCGCAGCCGACCAGGTAGCGGGCGGTAAACCGGCTGCCGTCCGCCACCTCGACGGTCACCGCCTGCTCGTCCTGGCGCAACCCGACCACCTCGCAGCCGCGCCGGATCTCCACGCCGACCTCGGCCGCGTGCTCCTCGAGCAGCCGGTCGGTGACCGGCTGCGGGATGCCCAGGATGTAGGGATGCGCAGTGCCCAGTCGGCCGGGCGCGGGCTTGTCGATACCGGCGAAGCCGCCAGCCGGGTACCGCTGCCCGAGAGCGAGGAAACGGTCCAACAGGCCGCGCTGGTCCAGCACCTCGATGCTGCGTACGTGCAGGCCGAGCGCGCGCACGAACGGCGGCGGCTCGTGCTCCTTCTCCAACACCAGCGTGCGTACGCCGTGCAGCCGCAACTCGCCGGCCAACATCAGCCCGGTCGGCCCACCCCCGGCAACGATCACGTCGTACATACGTACCCCCATTTGGTTCTCAACCCGTTTCCGGGCAGCGCGAATCGGTGCGGATTTTCGGATTTCCGCAGCTCCCGACGGTCTTCGGTCGCAGATTCTGCGCCACCACCCGGGTCTTGCGGCAAGACCCGGGGTGCGATATACGTTGAGAGTGGCAGGAAGACGGACCTCTTCCTGCCTTTCGCATTTCCGTCTCCTTGATCATGAGGCGCTCGGTGTCGCCGTCGCATTGGCCGCAGGCTCTGCTCCGTCGGCCTGGCATCGGGTAACTTTGATGGATGCCGCATCAGTTCGAGCAGGTCCGGCGACAACACAGCGCAACCGGTCGGCGCGTGGTGCCGCGCGAGCCGGCCGGTCCAGGCCACCGACTGCTCGACCTGCAGCGCACTGCCGGCAACGCCGCAGTCCAGCGGGCTATCGAGAACGCCAGGTACGGCACCGACGACCCGGAACGGATCAAGGCGGCCAAGGAGTTCTTCGCGCTGGTCGACGGGCGCACCCAGGCTGCGTTCCGATACGTGCTCACGACGCCGTCGCTTGGCGCGTTCGTCGCGTTGGACGGGCACACCGCGCTCTGGTCCAAGCTGTGGAACGGCTACCTGGCCACCGGCGACACCCAGGGTCTCGCGGCGGCCTTCGGGTACGTCATCGAGACGCTGGTCAGCAACCCGTCCTCGGCGTACTACGCGAAGGCACCGGACGGTTACGCGATCCTGCCCCAGGTGACCAAGGGCGGCACCCGGCCCGATCTGGTGCTGGCCAAGGACGGCCAGCAGATCGCCTGGGTCGACCTGACCGCCTCGAACCGCGAGGGCCACATCTTCGACAAGGACTCATGGGATCGGCACATCGCGATCTATGCCGAGGTCACGTACGACTCGCTCAAGGCCGAGCACCGCGCCACCATGGTCGCCAACAAGGACAACACCGGCACGATCAGCGCGGAGGAACTGGAAGCCCGGCTGGCTGCCGCGCGGAAACGCTACGAGAAGCTACGGGTGTACTGGAAGGCCGTCGGCACCGGGTTGCGGTTCAGCGGATGGAAGGCGCAGGTCCGGGATTCGGAAGGGCTGAAAACGTACGACATGCTTGACCTCCAGTCCGAACGCAAGATCCCGTACATCCTCGAACTGCTGCGGAACCAGTTCGGCATCGCCGACCTGGATCACGACACGGCCGCGAACATTCTGGTCGCGCTCCAGGTCGACCCCACGCGGTGGGGACTGCTGGGCAGTTCGAGCGTGGGTGCCGGTGAGGCGTGGCTGATGGCCAACGACGAGAAGAGCAAAGAGGTCAGCTGAGGGAAGCGTTCCGGATCGCGGCGAATCCGGTTACCTCCGTCTGGAGATGGTGCCGGGCCCGACCGCCGCTGCGGTTTGCGGGGGAGAGTGGAAGGGGGTACGAGCGGAGCGCCCCATTGACGATGATCGGCTCGGCCGGTAGACCTGGGTGATGGAGGCTGGCGGATGAGGAAAGCACCGCTCACGCTGGAACAGCTACGGGTCGCCGTCGCCGAGGGCGAGATCGACACGGTGGCGCTGGCCCTGGTCGACATGCAGGGCCGGTTGCAGGGCAAACGGTTCCACGCGCCGTACTTTCTCGACCAGGTCGTCGCGCACGGCAGCGAGGGATGCAACTACCTGCTCGCCGTCGACGTGGACATGAACACCGTCGACGGGTACGCGATGTCGAACTGGGAACGCGGCTACGGCGACTTCGCGATGCGGCCGGACTTGCACACGCTGCGCCGGGTGCCGTGGCAGCCCGGCACCGCGATGCTCCTGGCCGACCTGGAGTGGGTGGACGGCAACGGCCCGGTGGCCGCCTCGCCCCGGCAGATCCTCCGCCGGCAGCTCGACCGGCTGGCCGGGCACGGGCTGACCGCGTACGCCGGGACAGAGTTGGAGTTCGTCATCTTCCGTGACTCGTACGAGCAGGCATTCCGGCGCGGCTACCGCGACCTGACCCCGGCCAGCCAGTACAACGTGGACTATTCCCTGCTCGGCACCGCCCGGGTGGAGCCGCTGCTGCGCCGTGTCCGCACCGAGATGGCCGGCGCGGGGTTGACGCCGGAGAGCGCCAAGGGCGAGTGCAACCTCGGCCAGTACGAAATCGCCTTCCGGTACGACGAGGCGTTGGCCTGCGCCGACCACCACGTGATCTACAAGAACGGGGCGAAGGAGATCGCCGCCCAGGAGGGCCTGTCGATCACCTTCATGGCCAAGCCGAACGACCGGGAGGGCAGCTCCTGCCACATCCACTTCTCGCTGCGCGACGCCTCCGGCGACTCGGCCCTGTTCGGCGACGGCCCGGCCCACCTCAGCGTCACCGGGCAGCGGGTGTTGGCCGGGCTGCTCGCCACCATGCGGGAGCTGAGCCTCTTCTCCGCCCCGAACATCAACTCCTACAAGCGCTACCAGCCGGGCTCGTTCGCCCCCACCGCGCTGCGCTGGGGCACCGACAACCGCACCTGCGCACTCCGCCTGGTCGGGCACGGTCAGGGGCTCCGGGTGGAGAACCGGGTGCCGGGCGCGGACGTGAACCCGTACCTGGCGATCGCGGCGCTGGTGGCCGGCACCGTGTACGGCATCGAGCACGGGTTGGAACTGGGCGACGAGTGCACCGGCAACGCGTACGACGACTCGGCGGCGCAGCGCGTCCCGGGCAGCCTCCGCGAGGCCCTGGCCCTCTGGCAGTCCTCCCAGCTCGCCCGGGACGCCTTCGGTGACGACGTGGTCGCCCACTACGCCAACATGGCCCGCCTCGAGTTGGCGGCTTTCGACGCCGCCGTCACCGACTGGGAACTGACCCGTGGCTTCGAACGCCTCTGACCGCCCGCCACCGCACCCGTTCACCAGCACGACAGGAGCGAACATGCCGGGACGGTTGCAGGATCGGGTCGCCGTGGTGACCGGGGCGGGCAGCGGGATCGGGCTGGCCGCGGTGCACCGGTTCGCCGCCGAGGGGGCCCGGGTGGTGTGCGTGGACATCGACGCCGAGACCGGTCAGCGGGCCGCCGACGACGTGGACGGCAGCTTCGTCGCCGCCGACGTGACCGACGAGGCGGCGGTGCGGGGCCTCTTCGACGGCGTGGTCGAGCGGTACGGGCGGGTGGACGTCGCGTTCAACAACGCCGGCATCTCGCCGCCGGACGACGACTCGATCCTCAAGACGGGGCTGGACGCCTGGGAGCGGGTGCTGCGGGTCAACACCACCAGCGTCTACCTCTGCTGCAAGCACGTCATCCCGCACATGCGCCGACAGGGCCGTGGGTCGATCATCAACACCGCCTCCTTCGTGGCGCTGATGGGCGCGGCGACGTCGCAGATCGCGTACACCGCGAGCAAGGGCGGAGTGCTGGCGCTGACCCGGGAACTGGGCGTGCAGTTCGCCCGGGACGGCATCCGGGTCAACGCCCTGTGCCCGGGGCCGGTGGCCACGCCGTTGCTGCGGGAGTTGTTCGCGGCCGATCCCGAGCAGGCCGCGCGCCGGCTGGTGCACGTGCCGATGGGACGCTTCGGTGAGCCGGCCGAGATCGCCGCCGCGGTGGCGTTCCTGGCGAGCGACGACGCCTCCTTCATGACCGCCGCGCAGTTCGTGGTCGACGGGGGCATCACCGGGGCGTACGTCACCCCACTGTGATCTCTTCGGCACTGATGGTGATCAGTGGATCTGTGGATTCACCTGCGGAGGCGGGAACCAGCGTCCGGCGACCTTGATGCGTTACGTTGCTGATCGGTCGGGGTAGAAGGCGGAACACGGCATTTGGTGATCGGGCGCGTCGTGTGACACGGCCGGGGAGGCTGCATGAACTCGGCCCAGGCGAGTACGGACGGAAGCCATCCGTCCGATACGGGCGAAGAAATTCCTCCGCTGCTCGCGGCGGCGTTCGCCGGCGGCGGCGAGATGGGCGCACTTCTGCGTGACCACGACTGGTCGAGCAGCCCGCTCGGCACTCCGGACCGATGGCCGGCCGCCCTGGGCAACGCGATCAGCACGATGCTCGCTTCGAAGGCGCAGATCGCCATGTTCTGGGGTGACGACTTCCGCGCCTTCTACAACGACGCCTACCGGCCGACCATCGGCGACAAGCACCCGGCGATCCTCGGGCAGCCCGCCCGAAAGCACTGGGCGGAGACCTGGGACGTGCTCGGGCCGCTGCTGACCGGTGTGTTGCGCGACGGCGAGGCGTACCAGGCGCAGGACCATCACTTCCTGATCAACCGGCACGGTTTCGTGGAGGACGTCTTCTTCGATGTCTCCTACGACCCGATCCGGGATGCGGACGGTTCGATCAACGGCGTGCTCTGCGTCTGCAGCGAGACCACCGGGCGGGTGCTGGGCGAGCGCCGGCTGCGGGCCCTGGCCGAACTCGGAACGGAGCTGGCCGAGCTGGGCGACACCGAGGAACTCGGCCAGGTCGTGGCGGCCGTGCTCGACCGGCACCGGCCGGACATGCCGTTCGGCCTGCTCTACCTGTACGACGCCGACGGCCACCTGTGCCCGGCCGGGGGCAGCGGGGGCGAACTCGCCGCCGTCGAAGCGCCCGCTCGCCTGGTCGAACTCGCCGCGGCCGGCACCGTCGACACGGTCTGCACCGCCGGCCTGCTCGGGCACGTACCGGCCGACGCCGCCGACGAGGCGATGGTGCTGCCGATCAGCGCGACCAACGAGCCGGCCGGGGTGCTGGTGCTGGGGTTGGCCCGCCGGCTGCCGCTGACCCGCGACTATCGCACCTTCTTCGAGCTGGTCGCCGCACAGGTCTCCGGCGCGGCCGGCAAGCAGCGGGCGTACGAGCAGGAGCGGGCGCGGGTCGCCGCACTGGCCGCCCTGGACCAGGCCAAGACCAACTTCTTCGCCAACGTGAGTCACGAGTTCCGTACCCCACTGACCCTGGTGCTGGGCCCGCTGGAGGACATGCTCGCCGACCCCGCGTTGACCGAGCCGTACGCCGAGCGGCTGACCAGCATGCACCGCAACGCGATGCGGCTGCTGAAGCTGGTCAACACCGTGCTCGACTTCTCCCGGTTGGAGTCGGAACGGCTGGTCGCGTACTACGAGCCGATCGACCTGGCCAGCTACACCACCCGGCTGGTCAGCACCTTCCGCTCGGCCGCCGAACGCGCCGGGCTGCGGCTGGTGGTCGACTGTCCGGCACTGCCCGAACCGGTCCACGTCGACCAGGACATGTGGGAGAAGATCGTCCTCAATCTGCTCTCCAACGCCGTGAAGTTCACCTTCGACGGCGAGATCCGGGTGCGGCTGCGGGCCGTCGACGGGGTCGCCCGCCTGACGGTCACCGACACCGGCGTGGGCATCCTGCCGGAGGAACTGCCGCACGTCTTCGATCGTTTCCACCGGGTGTCGGGGGTGCGGTCGCGCAGCCACGAGGGCACCGGGATCGGGCTGGCGCTGGTCCGCGAACTGGTCGAGATGCACGGCGGTCGGGTCAGCGTGACCAGCCAGGTCGACCGGGGCAGCACCTTCGTCGTCGACCTCCCGTTCGGCGCCGGGCACCTGCCGGACGACCGGGTGGCCGACACCGGTGCCCCCGAGCGGGAGCCGGTGCAGGCCGCGCCCTTCCTCGCCGAGACCGCGCGCTGGACCGACGGGCCCACGTCGGCCCGCACCACGCTCACGGCTTCGGCCACGCCCACACCGGGCACTGCGCCGGCTTTCACCCGTACCCCGGCCGGGTCCGTGCCGGCGGGCCGCATCCTGGTCGTGGACGACAACCCGGACCTACGGGAACACGTCGCCCGGCTACTCGAACCGAACTGGCAGGTGGTGACCGCCATCGACGGTGTCGATGCTCTGCGGCTGGCCACCGGGAGCGCCTTCGACCTGGTGCTGACCGACGTGATGATGCCTCGACTGGACGGCTTCGGTCTGGTCGCCGCGCTGCGCGCCGACCCGCGCACCCGTTCCGTGCCGATCGTGCTGCTCACCGCCCGGGCCGGTGCGGGCGAGGAGATGGCCGGGCTGGCGGTCGGTGCGGACGACTACCTGACCAAGCCCTTCTCCGGACAGGAGCTGATCGCCCGGGTCCGGGCCAACGTGGAACTCGGCCAGCTGCGCGGCCAGGTCGTCCGTCGGCTGCACGCCCTGGCGGACGCCGCGGTCGCGGTGAACACCGCCCGCTCCACTGCCGATGTGCTCCAGGTCGCGGCGCGACACGCGCTGAGCCTCGCCGAGGCCGTCCGGGTGGTCGTCTCCGTCGGTGCGGCCCGGTACGCGGCCGGCGACGGCGAGACCAGCGCCGAGCCGACCGACGTCCTGCCGTTGACCGGCGTCGCCGGCCAACGGCTCGGTGAGCTGCGGGTGTGGCGTCCGGCCGCCGAGGGCGCCGGTACGGACGAGGCCGCGCTCACCCAGCTCGCCCGACTGGTCGGGGTACGCCTGGAAAACGCCCAGCTCTACGAGGCCGAGCACCGCATCGCCACCACCCTGCAACACAGTCTGCTGCCACAGAGCCTGCCCCGGCTGCCCGGTGCCGTGGTGGCCAGCCGGTACCTGCCCGGCAGCGCCGACGTCGAGATCGGCGGCGACTGGTACGACGTCATCGCCCGCGACGACGACGAACTCGTGCTGGTCATCGGGGATGTGGTGGGCAAGGGCGTGCCGGCCGCCGCGGCCATGGGGCAGCTGCGCAATGCGTTGCGCGCGTACGTGCTGGAGGGTTTCGGTCCGGGCGAGTCGCTGACCCGGCTCAACCGGCTGGTGGGCTCGACCGAGTCTCGCTCGTTCGCCACCGTTTTCACCGTCTGGTTCAGCCCACGCACCAACCAGCTGCGGTACGCCAGCGCAGGCCACCCGTCCCCGCTGCTGATCCGCGGCGACGACGCGGTGTTCCTGTACGGCCGTGCCCTCGGACCGCCCGTCGGGGCCATTCCCGGCACGGAATACGAGACGGTCACCGGCGAGCTACGAGCCGGCGACCGTCTCCTGCTCTACACCGACGGTCTGATCGAGGACCGGCAGGTCGGCATCGACGTCGCCCTGGCCCAGCTACGCGCCGACGCGGCCCGGCCCGGCGAGCACGTGGCCGACCTGATCGAGGCGGTCGTCGAGCGGGTCGTCGACCGGCCCCGCCGCGACGACGTGGCGGTGCTCGCGCTGGAGGCCGCCGAACTCAACCGGTTCACGCTGCGGCTGCCGGCCGACCCGACGCGGTTGAGCATGCTGCGTAAGCGACTGGAGGAGTTCCTCGTCGCCCATGAGGTGAGCGAGAGCGATCTGTTCGACCTCACCGTGGCGGTTTCCGAGGCCGCGGCGAATGCCATCGAGCACCCGGTCGACCCGGCGGAACCGATGATCGTTGTCGAGGTGAGCGTGGAGGACCGGGTGGTGGTGGCGACGGTGCGGGACACCGGCCGGTGGCGGGAATCGACCGGGTCGGGCTTCCGGGGCCGGGGCCTGTCGCTGATCCGGGCACTTGGGGAGCTGTCGGTCAAGCGTACTTCCGAGGGGACGGAGGTGACCCTACGCCGGCGGCTCGACCCTTGAGCCGGCTGAGCTTCGGCAGAGCCAGCGCTGCTCGCCCAGGCCGGCGATCTCCAGCACTCTGCTGACCTGTCGCGACGGCAGCACCGTCAGCGACTGCGGATAGCGGCCGGCGAGTCGGACCAGGGCGTGGATGGCCGCCGAGTCGAAGAAGGTCACCGCGCGCAGGTCGAGTGTCACGTGGGCGGCCGGCTCGCGCAGCGCGGCCTGGAACATGGTGTCGGCGGTCGCCATGTCGACCTCGCCGGCGACCACTACTCGGAGATGGTCGCCATCGATCTCCGCGCTGGCGGAGAAGACGGGAGTCTCGCCCCGTTGATCCACGCAGACACCTTGACACAGTGCCCGGGGTGGGGCAACAAACTCCGGCGACGGACGGTGATGGGAGCCCTCCGACGATCGGCGATAGGCTTGCGGCATGACCGTCCGTGCGCCGCTGACCCCAGGCACGCTCTCTCCGTGGCGGCCGGTGCCCGCCCACATTCCGCGACCGGAGTACGTCGGCAAGAAGGCACCCCGCCCCTGGCAGGGATCGCACGTGCAGTCTCCGGAGATCATCGAGCGGATGCGCGTCGCGGGCCGGATCGCCGCCCAGGCGGTGCAGCTCGCCGGGGAGCACTGCAAGCCCGGCGTGACCACGGACGAGATCGACCGGGTGGTCCACGAGTTCCTCGTCGACCAGGGCGCCTACCCGTCGACGCTGGGCTACAAGGGCTTCCCGAAGTCCTGCTGCACCAGCCTCAACGAGGTGATCTGTCACGGCATCCCCGACTCGACCGTGCTGGCCGACGGCGACATCATCAACGTCGACGTCACCGCCTACATCGACGGGGTGCACGGCGACACCGACGCGACCTTCTGCGTCGGTACGGTGAGTGAGGAGGCCCGGCTGCTGGTCGAGCGGACCCACGAGGCCATGATGCGCGGCATCCGGGCGGTCGCACCGGGCCGGCAGATCAACGTCATCGGCCGGGTCATCGAATCGTACGCGAAACGCTTCGGCTACGGCGTGGTGCGCGACTTCACCGGCCACGGCATCGGTGAGTCCTTCCACAGCGGGCTCTACGTGCCGCACTACGACAGCCCGCGCCCCACCGACGTGATGGAACCGGGCATGACCTTCACCATCGAGCCCATGATCACCCTCGGCACCTACCAGTACGACCTGTGGGACGACGGCTGGACGGTGGTCACCAAGGACCGGAAGTGGACGGCGCAGTTCGAGCACACCGTTCTGGTGACCGAGGACGGCCACGAGATCCTGACGCTGCCGTGACCGAGACACCGGCGGCGCTCCGGGAGTCGCACCACGCGGACGTGTCCGGTGGCTGGCTGCGGCCGGCCGTTTTCGGCGCGATGGACGGCCTGGTCACCAACATCGCCCTCATTGCCGGGGTCGGCGGTGGCGGCGTCTCGCCGCGCAACATCGTGCTGACCGGCACCGCCGGCCTGGTCGCCGGCGCGATCTCGATGGCGCTCGGGGAATACACCAGCGTCCGGTCGGCCAACGAGCAGATCGCCGCCGAGGTGGCCAAGGAACGGCGCGAGCTGGAGCTACACCCGGAGGCCGAGGCCAGGGAGCTGGCCGAGCTCTGGGTCGCTCGGGGCCTGCCGGAGGACCTCGCCGTCCAGGTCGCCGAGGCGGTCCGGGATCGCCCGGAGCTGGCCCTGCGGATGCACATCCAGGAGGAATTGGGCGTCAACCCGGACGAGCACCCCAATCCGTGGACGGCGGCGATCTCGTCGTTCCTCTGCTTCTCCGTCGGCGCGCTGGTGCCGCTGCTGCCGTACCTGCTCGGCGCGACCAGCCTGGTCCTGGCCCTGGCGGTGGGCGGGCTCGGGCTCTTCGTCGCCGGTGCGGTCGTCTCCCGGTTCACCAGCCGCCGCTGGTGGACCGGCGGCCTGCGTCAACTGCTCCTGGGCGCCGCCGCCGCCCTCGCGACCTACCTCGTCGGCGCCCTCATCGGCGTCCAAGGCGCCCTCTGACATTCGGGCATTCCGGCCGATCGGGTCAGTCCAGGCGGCGTTCCACCGGTAGCCGGGAGCGGGTGAACAGCGCCGCACCCAGCATCGCGACCAAGGGCACCACGACCAGCAGGCCGAGGGTGAGCCAGGGGATCACCAGCGGGTACGGGGGTTGGATCGGCCAGCTGTCGGCGTACCGCTGATTGGTGAAGAGCAGGATGATCACCGTCGCGGCGAAGCCGGCGATGATGCCCAGCGCCGAGCCGAGCACGGCGATCACCCCGGCCTGGCAGAGCGACAGCAGGCGGCGTACGCCCGGACCGGCGCCGACCGCGGCCAGGGTGGACAGGTCGGCCCGCCCCTCCGCCGCGGCGAGGCCGGTGGCGATGCCCGCGGCGCCGATGGTGACCACCGCGGACACCCCGGCGAGCAACAGCAGCAGCGGTGTGCTGTCGCCGGAGCCCCAGTTGCCCGCGGTGTCCACCAGCAGTTCTCCGAGCGAGCGGGTCGCGGCGTAGAACTGGTCGTGCTGGTGCCGTTCGGCAGGTTCGTTGACGCTGAACGCCCAGCCGGTCTGGCGGGCCGTGAGGCCGAGCCGTTCGGCCGCGGCGGGGGACAGCAGTAGCCATTGGGTGCCGAGTCCGGTGTCCAGAACGTGGCCGGGCACCGCCACGGTGTCCGCGTCGCTCACCGGCTTCTCCGCATCGCGCTCGACGCCGAGTTTGAGCTGCCCGTCCACCAGGTAGCGGCGGTCGGTCAGCACCGCCCCGCCGGCCTGCAGTGTGGCCCTGGCGGCGGCGACCTCGTCGGGCGCCGCCCCGGTGATGATCGGTAGCGCGGACCCGTCGTCCACGATCGTGCGCGGGTACGTGGTGACGTGGTTGTCGGCCGGGCCCTGGCAGCGGGCGTCGGCGCGGGCCCGGCGCCGGTCGGCTGCGCTGAGTGGCTCGTCCGCTCGCCATGGGCAGGCCCGCTCGGCGGGCATGCGCGCGGTGACCAGGCAGAGTTCGGACGGCGACCGACAGTCGGCCTCGACCAGCGGGGCGACTGCCTCGGCACCGAGGTGCTGCCGGGCCGCTTCGGGAATCGCGGCGAGAGTGGGCGCCTTCGGGTCGGCCGGATCGGCGACGGTGATCAGCAGACTGTGGCTCGGCAGTCCGGGCAGGTGGCCCTCTGCGATGCGGGCCTGCTCGCTGGCGAGCAGGAGACCGAGGGCGACGCTGGCGGCCACCGCGGCCATCACCGCGGAGATGGCCGGTGACGCCGACGACCGGTTTCGGCTGGCGTCGCGTAGCGCGATACGGGGCGCCAGCGGAAGGATCCGGCCGAGCCGGGCCAGCAGGCCCACCAGCGTCGGGGTGGCGCAGACCAGTCCGAATTCGCCCACGACCAGCCCGGCGAGGATGACCGACTGCGAGGTCACCACCGCGCCGAGGGCGGCCACGCCGGCCCCTCCGGCGGCCAGGAGCACGCCGGTGATCAGCCACCGGCGCGAGTGCCGCGGTGGGGTACGCCGGCCGGCGAGCCCCGCCACGACGTCCTGCCGGGCGGCCGTCCACGCCGGTGCCAGGGCGGCCAGCACCCCGGCGAGCACCGCCACCAGCGCGATCACGATCAGGGCCGCCGGCCAGACGCGGTACCCGCCGAAGCGGTGCTGGAAGACGAACTGCTCCATCAGCGGCCGGCCGGCGAACGCGGCGATCACCCCGAGCGCGATGCCGGTCGCGGCGCCGACGCAACCCAGCACCACACCGTCGGCGAGCACCACCCGGCGTAGCTGCGCGGCGTCGCCACCGGCCACCGCGACCAGCGCGAGTTCCCGCCGTCGGCGTCGTACGCCGACCGCGAAGGCTGGGCCGACCAGCAGCACCACCTCAAGCAGGCCGAGCCCGGCGACCAGTACGCTGGTGCCGACCTCCTCCGCGTCCAGCGACCAGGACGGAGATGGGGAAAAGCCCACCGCGGGCGGCGCGGGCGCCCGGGCGGTGACCACGACACCGTTTCGGTTGAGGTGGCGGAAGAGGTCCTCGGTGATCGGCCCGGGTAGGTCGGCGAGGAACACCGTCCCGCCGTAGATCTCCGGTGGGGGCGCCCCGTCGGGATGCAGGATCACGGCGGGACCCAGTTCGTCGGGAAGCTCGACCACGCCGACGACGGTCCAGCTGCGCCCGGTGTCCCCAGCGGTGACCCGGTCGCCGAGGTCGGCGCCGAGCCTGCGTCGGGCGGCCGGATTCACCACGATCTCGTCGGGGCCCGCCGGTACCCGGCCGGCATGCACCCGGACGAGCCCGCGGCCGAGCGGATCGGTGAGGTCAACTGCGCTGGCGGTGATGCCGTTTTGGAACCGCTGGCCGTCCCAGGCGGGAAACGGCAGCCAGCGGGTGATCGGCAGGACCCGGCTCCCCGGTGGGAGCAGCGCCCTGATCTCCTCTGCGCTGACCTGTTCGGCGACGGTCTCGCTGTCGTAGGACTCCCAGGCGTCGCCGTCTGCGGACTGCCGCGCCGGGCCGTTGCCCACCACCCGAAGCTCCGCGTCGGCCACGCCGAGGCGGCGGTCCAGCCGCTCGGCCGGGGTCAGCCGGGCCATCTCCACACTCACCGCGACGAAGGTGAGCGCCAGCACGGGCAGGATGATCATCGCCAGGATCAGGGCGGTGCGTCCCCGGGCCCGCTTCGCCTCCCGGCGGGCGATGCGCAGCGCCGCCCGCCAGGACCCGGCGGCCTCAGCCAGCCGCGCCCGCCGGGACAGCCGCTGCGGAACGCCGCTCACCGGCCGGTGCCGGCGAGCAGGGCCTCGACGCCGGCCAACGGTGCGGTCGAGTCGACGGTCACGCCGTCGCGCAGGAACACCACCCGGTCCGCCCAGCCGGCGTGGCGTGCCTCGTGGGTGACCAGCACTGCGGCGGCTCCCTCGTCGACCCGGCGGCGCAGCAGGCGCAGCACCGCCTCCCCGGTCTGCGAGTCCAGCGCCCCGGTCGGCTCGTCGGCCAGGACCAGACGGCGCTCGCCCACCAGCGCCCGAGCGATCGCGACGCGCTGCTGCTGGCCGCCGGAGAGCTGGTCCGGGAACCGGTCACCCAGCTCCATCAGGCCCACCTCGGTCAGCGCGTCCTGCGCGAGCCGGCGAGCCCGGCGCACACCCGCGCCGTCGAGTTCGAGGGGAAGCGCGACATTCTCCACCGCGGTCAGCCCGCCGATGAGGTTGAGGTTCTGGAAGATGTAGCCGATCCGGCGACGGCGCAACCGGGCCAGGTCTCTGCGGTGCAGCGCGTGCAGCGGCTGCCCCTCGACATAGACCTCGCCGGCGGTCGGGCTGTCCAACCCGCCGGCCAGGGTGAGCAGGGTCGACTTGCCGGAGCCGGAGGGGCCCATCACGGCGACCAGCTCGCCGGGACGCACGACCAGGCTGACGCCCCGCAGGGCGTGCACGGCGGCGGGACCGCTGCCGTGGGTGCGGTGCACGTCACGCAGGTCGAGTACGGCGTCGGCCGGCGGATCGACCGGAGTGGCCGCGCCGGTCGCGGCCGGGTCTGGCGCAGCTGGCGTCGTTCCGCTGAGCGCGCTCACCGTCGGGCCTCCTCACCACTGCGACCCACCGCCTCGGAGCTGGGCGCCGGGCCGGGCGCCGGGGGGCGGTGTCGCACCAGGCTGGTCTCGCAGTGATCGAGCCAGCGCACCTCCGCCTCGGCCTGGAACATCATCGCGTCCAGCACCAACCGCCAGGGTAGGTCCTCGGGGCGGTCGCTGGCGTACTTCAACCGGGTCAACTCCTGCAACGCGCGCATGGTGGCGGTGCGTTGGGTCTGCACCACGGCGCGTACGTCGACCCCGGGTGTGGTCAGCGCCAACGCCAGCTTGATCGCCAACTCGTCGCGGGGACGATCGGTCCGGCTGATCGGGGTGGCGAACCACAGGGCCAGGTCGGCCCGCCCGGCATCGGTGATCTCGTACGGCCGCTGCCCGGCCTCGCTCTCGGGCAGCGAACGGACCAGCCCGTCCCGCTCCAGCCGCGACAGCGTGGTGTACACCTGTCCGATGTTCAGCGGCCAGGTCGAGCCGGTCGACTCCTCGAACGCGGCTCGCAACTGGTAGCCGTACATCTGCCCGCGTTCGAGCAGGGCGAGCAGGCCGTGGCGGATGGACATGGCACCGGAGTATGCATACCTGGTATGCCGAACCGCAACCGGGGCTGGCCGCCGGGTGTCGCAGACCTCAGCCCGGGCGGCCGGGAAAGGCCACCGTCAGCGGGCTGATCCCGGCGCTGCGCCGCCAGCGGGTCGCCCGCACCGCGTACTCGACCAGAGCACCCAGGGCCCGATCGCGTTCGGCGCCGGCGCTGGTCGGCAGCACCGCCCGCCAGAACGCCGCCGTGCGCTCCTCCACCTGCACGGCGAGCTGTAGCGCGCTGGCCCGGTCGGTCACGGGGAAGGGCAGTGCGTATCCCGCCCGATCCGGCGGGACGCTGCCGCCACCGGTGCTCAACTGCACCACCAGGGCGTCCCGCCGGGCGCGGTGTGCCGCCTCCGCCGTGATGGCGGCCTTGCGCTCGGCACCGGTGAGGCGTACCCCGATCGGACCGTAGGCCCAGATGGCGGCGTATTCGGCGATCAACGCCTGGGCGAGCGCCTCGCCGGCGTCGGGCGGTGCGGTCATCACTTCAGCGCCTCCAGGTGGCTCGCGCGTGCGGCGGTGATCGAGCCGAGCAGTGCGACCCGGTCGGCGGGTGCCTCGGCGCAGGCTTTCGACGCCGTGTCCCGACCGGCCCGTTCGGCATGTCGCAGCGCGGTCAACGTGGCGGCCCGGTCGGTCGGCGATGCGCCGGTGGCGCCGGAGGAGGCGGCCGGCCCGGACGGGAGCGGGGTGCCGGTCACCCGGGCGAGTTCCGCGGCGTGCGCCTCGTGCGCCTCGGCGAGCGGGGTGAGCCGGTCGGCCAGGTCGGGGTGAGCGACGCCGGCCGCCCTCAGCCCGGCCGCGAGCCGCAGCGCCTCGTCGATCATCGGGGCGAGCGGGTCGGGTGTCGGGGGTTCGTCACTATCGAAAAGACCACAACCGGTCAGCGGCGCGGCGGCGCCCCCGAGCGCCAGCAGCGCGCCGACCCCCAGCACCGCCCGTCGGGAAAGCTCGGATGCGCCGTTTCGGCGAGTCGTTCTGCCCATCACCACCGGACAAGTCAACACCATCGCCACCGCCCTTGTCCGGCGGTGGCGTCGGTGCGCCGCTGGGGCCGTCCCGGGGTCGGCGCGTTACGCTCGGCGCAGCCACCGGCGCGTCCGCACCGGTGGCGTGCCGGCATGGTCGCCGGCGAGCAGCGGAAAGGTCTCTTCAGATGACGCAGCGTGGCCGTGCCACCAGGACGACGGGGCGTTCTCGCGGCGGTGGCCAGGCTCCGCGAGGCGGTCAGGCGCCGCGTGGCGATCTCACCGCCCGTCGTGAGCGGCTCCGCGCCGTGATCGCACCGGTGGTCGACGGGGCCGGCTACGACCTGGAGGACCTGTCCGTGTCCCGGGCCGGCCGTCGGCACGTGGTACGCGTGATCGTCGACGCCGACGGCGGGATCAACCTGGACGCGGTGGCCGACGTCTCGCGGGCGGTCTCGGCGGCGCTGGACGCCGCCGAGGACAGCGGTGGCGACATCGTCGCCGGGGAGTACCAACTGGAGGTCAGCTCCCCGGGCGTGGACCGTCCGCTGACCCTGCCCCGACACTGGCGACGCAACCTCGGCCGGCTGGTCCGGGTGACGGTCCGGGGCGCGGGACCGCCCGCGGCGCAGGGTGCGCCACCGGCGGGCGACCGGCAGGTCACCGGGCGGGTGATCGCCGCCGACGACGAGCGCGTGGTGCTGGAGACCGATGCCGGGCGTACGGAGCTGACCTACGCGGATCTCGGGCCGGGCCGGGTGCAGATCGAATTCAGCCGCCTCGACGAACTGCCCGATTCAGAAGAGCTCGACGACGATGACGATGTGGAGGACGAGGAGAGGTGAACATCGACCTCGCGGCGCTGCGCGCCCTCGAGCGCGAGCGGGAGATCCCGTTCGACACGATCCTCGCGGCGATCGAGACCGCGCTGCTGACCGCGTACCGGCACACCGAGGGCGCCCAGCCGCACGCCCGGGTGGAGATCGACCGCAAGAGCGGCGGGGCCACGGTCTACGCCCAGGAAGTGGACGCCGAGGGCGCCGTGGTACGGGAGTGGGACGACACTCCGCACGACTTCGGCCGGATCGCGGCCATGACCGCCAAGCAGGTGATCCTCCAGCGGCTGCGGGAGGCCACCGACGAGGTGCATTTCGGTGAGTACGTCGGCCGCGACGGCGACCTGGTCACCGGGGTGGTGCAGGCGCACGAGGCGCGGGCGGAGAAGGGCATCGTCACCGTCGACCTCGGCAAGTTGGAGGGTGTGCTGCCGCAGTCCGAGCAGGTGCCCGGCGAGCGCCCCCAGCACGGTGAACGAATCCGCTGCGTGGTGGTGCACGTGGCCAAGGGAATGCGCGGCCCGCAGATCACGTTGTCCCGTACGCACCCCAACCTGGTGAAGAAGCTCTTCGCCCTGGAGGTGCCGGAAATCGCCGACGGCACGGTCGAGATCGCAGCGATCGCGCGCGAGGCGGGCCACCGCACGAAGATCGCGGTGCGTTCGACCGCAGCCGGCGTCAACGCCAAGGGTGCCTGTATCGGTCCGATGGGGCAGCGGGTCCGGGCGGTGATGAGCGAGCTGCACGGCGAGAAGATCGACATCATCGACTGGTCGGACGATCCGGCGACCTTTGTCGGGAATGCGCTCTCCCCGGCCAAGGCGCTGCGGGTCGAGGTGGTCGATTTGGCCGCCCGCGCGGCCCGGGTGACAGTTCCGGACTTCCAGCTGTCGCTCGCGATCGGGCGAGAAGGGCAGAATGCCCGGCTTGCCGCCCGGCTGACCGGTTGGCGCATCGACATCCGGTCGGACGCGGAACAGGCCGCTCCCGCAGGCCCGTCGGAAGCTGATCAGGTGAGGGAACCGGGCGGCGCGGTGTCGGGCAGCTAGGGGTAGACTTCCAGCAGTGGCACGACGCGCGCGGCCGGAGCGCACCTGTGTGGGTTGCCGACGGCGTGCGCCGGCCAGTGAACTACTGCGGATCGTCGCGGTCGAGGACGAGGCTGGCCTCAGCCTCCAACCCGATCCGACCCGCAGAATGCCGGGTCGGGGAGCGAACATGCACCCGGATCCGGCCTGCTTCGCGCAGGCAGTGCGACGTCGCGCCTTCGGGCGTGCGCTGCGTGTCGCCGGGGTCCCGCGTGACGGGGCCCTCGCGGAGTACCTGACGCGTCAACCACCACGTCCGGTCACCCGATCGGACGAGGGTCGCTAGCAAGGTAGGACGACCGACATGAGCACACGATGAAGTCCCAGAAATGACCAGGCTTCAAGTGCACGAGTGAGGTCGCTGCGGGTGCTGCCCGCACGACCTCGGAGTGAGGAGTGCAGTGGCAGGCAAGGCCCGCGTACACGAGCTTGCAAAGGAGCTCGGGGTCGAAAGCAAGACCGTTCTCGCCAAACTGAAGGAAATGGGCGAGTTCGTGAAGTCCGCGTCGAGCACTGTCGAGGCGCCTGTCGCCCGGCGGCTGCGTAGCGCGTTCGTCGCCTCTGGCGGCTCCGGCGCCCCGGCGGCTCCGCCGTCGGCCGCCCCGGCTCCGTCGGCAGTGCCGACCCCACCACCGACCCCGGGCGAGCCCCGGATCACCGCCAAGCCGACGCCGCCCCGGCGTCCGGCGGTGCCTGGGCCGAAGCCGAAGGCCCCGGTGCCCGGTCCGCCGCCGTCGGCGGCCCCGGTCGCCAAGCCGGCGAGCGCCCACGACATCGAGGTGGCGGCCGCCGAGGCGCGTGCCGCCGCGCTGAAGGCCGAGCAGGAGGCCGCGGTCAAGGCCGCGCAGGCCGCCCGTCAGCAGCAGCGTGAGAACGTCCGCCGGGAACCCCCGGCCGACGGCGGCGCCCGTCCGGGTCCCCGTCCGGGCCCCGGCACCATGCCGCCCCGTCCGGGTTCCCCGGCCGCAGGCCGGTCCGGTGGACCCACCCCCGGTCCGGGTGCTCGGCCGGGCCGTCCGCCGGCGCGTGGCGCCGGCAACAACCCGTTCGGCATCCAGGGCAGCCAGCAGCAGCGCCCGCCGGCCGCCGGGGCCGGCGGTGCCCGGCCGAGTCCGGCGTCCATGCCGCCGCGGCCCAGCCCGGCGTCCATGCCGCCGCGGCCGAGTCCGGCGTCGATGCCGAGCCAGCGTCCCGGTCGCCCGGGTGGTCCGGGTGCCGGTCGTCCCGGTGCGGGCACCGGTCGTCCCGGCGGCGGCGGTGGCTACCGCGGTGGCCCCGGTGGTGCCGGTGGCGGCGGTGGTTACCGTGGCGGCCCCGGTGGTGCCGGTGGCGGCGGTGGTTACCGTGGCGGCCCCGGTGGTGCCGGTGGCGCCGGCGGTGGCTTCCGGCCGGGTGCGCCCGCCGGTGGCGGCGGCCGTCCGGGTGGCGGTGGCCGTGGCCGCGGCGGCGGCGCCGCGGGTGCCTTCGGGCGCCCGGGGGGCAAGCCGACCCGTGGTCGCAAGTCCAAGAAGCAGCGCAGACAGGAGTTCGACAACCTGTCGGCCCCGACCATGAGCTCGGGTGCTCCCCGGGGTCAGGGGCAGACGATCCGGCTCTCCCGTGGCGCCTCGCTGTCGGACTTCGCTGACAAGATCAACGCCAACCCGGGTTCGCTGGTCCAGGAGATGTTCAACCTGGGCGAGATGGTCACCGCGACCCAGTCCTGCTCCGACGACACCCTGCTGCTGCTGGGTGAGCACCTCGGCTTCAACGTGCAGATCGTCAGCCCGGAGGACGAGGATCGCGAGCTGCTCGCGCAGTTCAACATCGACCTCGACGCCGAGGTGACGGAGGACCGCCTGGTCAGCCGGGCGCCGGTGGTGACCGTCATGGGTCACGTCGACCACGGTAAGACCAAGCTGCTCGACGCGATCCGCAAGGCGAACGTGGTGGCGGGCGAGGCCGGTGGCATCACCCAGCACATCGGGGCCTACCAGGTCCACGTCCCGCACGAGGGCGAGGACCGGGCGGTGACCTTCATCGACACCCCGGGTCACGAGGCGTTCACCGCCATGCGTGCCCGCGGTGCCCAGGTGACCGACATCGTGATCCTGGTGGTGGCGGCCGACGACGGCGTGATGCCGCAGACCATCGAGGCGCTCAACCACGCCAAGGCGGCGGACGTGCCGATCGTGGTCGCGGTCAACAAGGTCGACAAGCCGGAGGCCAATCCGGACAAGGTCCGCCAGCAGCTGACCGAGTACGGCCTGGTTGCCGAGGAGTACGGCGGCGACACCATGTTCGTCAACGTGGCCGCGAAGCCGGGCATCGGCATCGACAACCTCCTCGAAGCGGTGCTGCTCACCGCCGACGCGTCGCTGGAGCTGACCGCTCCGACCGACGGGCCGGCGCAGGGTGTGGCCATCGAGGCGCACCTGGACAAGGGCCGCGGCGCGGTGGCAACCGTGCTGGTGCAGAAGGGCACCCTGCGGGCGGGCGACTCGATCGTCGCCGGTGGGGCGCACGGCCGGGTCCGGGCGATGCTCGACGAGAACGGCAAGCAGGTCACCGAGGCTGGTCCGGCGCGTCCGGTCATGGTTCTCGGCCTGACCGCGGTGCCGGGCGCAGGCGACACCTTCCTCGCCGCGGCGGACGACCGCACGGTGCGGCAGATCGCCGAGCAGCGCCAGGCGCGGCGGCGGGCGGCGGCGTTCGCCAACTCCCGTGGCCGGGCCACCCTTGAGACGCTCATGGAGCAGCTCAAGGAGGGCGAGAAGACGTCGCTCAACCTCATCCTCAAGGGCGATGGCTCCGGTTCCGTGGAGGCCCTGGAGGACGCGCTGTTCAACCTCGACATCCCCGAGGAGGTCCAGCTCAAGGTCCTCGACCGGGGCGTCGGCGCGATCACCGAGAGCAACGTCATGCTCGCGAGCGCCTCGTCCGAGCCGGTCACGATCATCGGCTACAACGTGCGGGCCTCCAGCAAGGTCCGGGAGATGGCCGACCGCGAAGGCGTGGAGATCCGGTACTACACGATCATCTACCAGGCCATCGAGGAGATCGAGGCGGCGCTCAAGGGCCTGCTCAAGCCGGAGTACGAGGAGGTCGAGCTCGGCAGTGCGGAGATCCGCGAGGTCTTCCGCTCGTCCAAGATCGGCAACATCTCCGGCTGCATCGTCCGGTCGGGCCTGATCCGGCGCAACGCGAAGGCTCGCCTGCTGCGCGACGGCACGGTCGTGGCGGACAACCTCACGATCAGCTCGCTCAAGCGGTTCAAGGACGACGCGACGGAGGTTCGGGAAGGCTTCGAGTGCGGTCTGACCCTGGCCGGTTACAACAACGTCCAGGTCGGCGACGTGATCGAGACCTTCGAGATGCGGGAGAAGGCACGCGCCTGATCTCGCGGTAGGCACTATCGATCAAGGGGTTTACGCCGAAAGGCGTAAACCCCTTGATCGCCTGGGGTGGAGTGCGGGTAGTGTCCGCAGACGATGTACACCGCAACCGCTGTATTCGACCTGCTGCTGCCGGGTGATTCCCGGTCGCTCAAGGCCAAGAGATCGTACGTACGGCCGATCGTGGCGGCGCTGCGCCGCTTCGAGGTCTCGGCCGCCGAGGTGGGTGCGCTCGACCTGCACGGGCGCGCGGAACTGGGCGTGGCGGTCGTGGCCGCCGAGCCGGCGCACGCCCGTGAGGTGCTCGACGCCTGCGAGCGCCTGGTGGCGGGGCGGCCGGAGATCGAACTGCTCTCGGTGCGCCGCCGGCTGTACGGCGCGGAAGACTGACCGCGACGCACGACACCGCCGCTCGGTCCGTGCCGGCCGCCCGCGCACGCGACGGCGTGGCGCGGGTAGGGTTCGAGATGTTGGGGCCCGGCTGGCTCCGGTGACGTCGGCGTCGCCGGTCCCGGCCGGTAGCGGGACGCCCATGGAGGTGACGGAGATGACGGATCCGGCCAAGGTACGCCGGCACGCGGAGCGGGTGCGGGAACTGGTCGCCTCGGTGGTGCGAACCCAGATCAAGGACCCCCGGCTCGGCATGATCACCATCACCGACGCCCGGATCACCGCCGACCTGCGCGACGCCACGGTGTTCTACACCGTGCTCGGCGACGCGGCGGCCCAGGCGGGCACCGCCGCCGCGCTGGACAGTGCCAAGGGCATGCTCCGCAGCACGGTCGGCAAGGCGCTGGGTCTGCGCCACTCGCCGACCCTGACCTTCGTCCTGGACGACGTGCAGGATCAGGTCAAGCACATCGACGACCTGCTCGCCGCGGCCCGCAACGCCGACGCCGAGGTGCAACGCCTCGCCGCCAAGGCCGAATACGCCGGGGAGCCCCAGCCGTACCGGCTGGAGGAGGTCGACCAGGCGCAGGGCACCGACACCGACACCGATGGCGCGCGGGGCGGGGAGCAGCGGTGACCGCGTCCCTCGGCGGCGCCCTGACCGAGGCGGATCCGGCGACCGCAGCGGAACCGGTGATCGCGGACGGCCCCACCGAGGATGACTGGGACGCCGCCGTGGCGGCCGTGCGTCGACTGCCGCCCGACGGCCGGGTGCTGTTGATCTGCCACGTCAACCCCGACGGCGACGCGCTGGGCAGCATGCTGGGCTTCGGGCTCGGGCTGCGTCGGCTCGGCGTACGGCAGTTGCAGGCGACCTTCCCCCACCCGTCGGATGTGCCCGAGCCGTTCCGCGGCCTGCCCGGCCTGGATCTGCTGGTGCCGGCGGCCGAGGCCGACCCGGCACCCGACCTGGTCATCTGCTTCGACGCGGCGAGCGTTTCGCGCCTCGGTGAGCTGGCCGACCGGCTGACCGGCCCGGGCACCGCGCTGGTGCTGGACCATCATGCCTCCAACACCGGCTTCGGCGACGTCAACCTGGTCGATCCGGCCGCGGCGGCGACCTCGGTGCTGGCCGAGGAACTACTGGCCCGGCTCGGGGTGGCGCTGGACGCCGGCATCGCCGAGTGCCTGTACGTGGCCCTGAGCACGGACACCGGCTCCTTCCGGTTCGACGCCACCACCCCGGCTGTGCACGAGATGGCGGCCCGCCTGCTGGCCACCGGGCTTCGCCCGGGCGACATCTCCCGGCGGGTCTTCGACAGCCGCCCGTTCGGGGCGGTACGCCTCTTCGGTGAGGTGCTCGGTCGGGCTCGACTGGAGCCCGAGGCAGCCGCCGGGCACGGCCTGGTGTGGACGTACGCGACCCTGGACGACCTTGCCCGGCACGAGCAGCGACCGTACGTGCTGGAGGCCCTGATCGATCCGGTGCGGTGCACCGCCGAGGCCGACGTGAGCTGCGTCGTAAAGCAGGCAGGGCCGCAGGAGTGGGCGGTCTCCCTACGCAGCAAGGGGGCGACGGACGTCAGCCGGGTGGCCGTCGCGTTGGGCGGTGGCGGGCATCGGCTCGCCGCTGGATTCACCGGTCGCGGCACTGTCGACGAGGTGGTCGAGCGGATCCGGGCCGAGCTGGCGGTGCCCGCCCCGGGCGGCGACGCCGACCGGCCCGGCTGACTTCACGGGCAGCCGCCGCGGTGTCGTCGTTTCCGCCGGTGGCGCAGGACGGGGACAATCGGATGATGGAGCAGCCCCACGACCTGACCGTCGAGGCACCCCGCACCTGGGAGCGTCCGGTTGTCTGCGTACCGGTGCTCGTCGCCCTTTCCCTGGTCGGCGGACGCTTTCCCTCCTTCTCCACCGAGGCGAACCTTTACGTGTTCGGTGCCGGCGGGGTGCTTATCTGGCTCGGACTGAGCAACCGGGTGCCGCGCCGTCCGGCGCCGCGGCGACTGAGCTCGAGTGCGGTCTGGTGGACCCTCCCGGTACTCGTGTTCGGGATTTTCGAGGGAGCCACCTTCTTCGCGTCGGCCGGTGACGACTTCCCCACCTTCTCCCGGCTGGCCGATCCGTTGCTGGAGGACCGGCTGGTCCGCTCCGCGGCCTGGTTGGTGTGGTTGTCGGCGTTCTGGGGGCTGGTGCGGCGATGATGCGGGCACTGGCGATCGGCGGTTTCCTGGTCGGGCTGGCGCTGTTCGGCCTGGTCGAGTGGATGGCCCGGCGGGAGGGCTCGCGAGTCCCGACGCTGGGCGAGGTCTGCGCCTACGTGATGCGGTACGAGGTTGGCCAGGTGCCGGTCGGGCGGATTGGGCTGTTTGGTTTCTGGTGGTGGGTGGGCTGGCACTTCCTGGCCCGGTGATCGATACCAGACCTGTCCAGATCGCGGGAACGGCGCGCACCATGTGGACCTGAACGATAACTTGGGAATCGGCCGACGTTGCTTTGACGCAGGTCAGGGGCGGAGCCATACCCGGTGCCGCTCCTCTCCAGGGTCGACCGACCCGGGTCACCACGCCGCCCAGCCATCGCTCCGGCGATCCCCGAGCAGGTGTCGGGCGTCTTCGTAACACCGCCCGTGGCGTGCCGCCGCGCGTGCCCTGGAAAGGGGTCCACCATGTCCGCCAAGCCCAAGCCGGAGCCGACCGACGAGGCCCGTGAGCAGGCCCGACGCGCCCTGCAGACCTCCATGGACACCCGTCAGTGACCGCAACCGATCTTCCGCCGGCTTCGTCGCTTTCTTCACCTGAGCGAGCGACGCAGGTCCCCGACGGGTAAGCAGCGCATCAGTTTGATCCCCTTACGGCTCGCGTGCCACCATCGGCGACGATGAGCCAGCCCACCACCGCCGTCGACCGGGTCGCCTCGCCCCGTCGCATCGCCGCTCTCGCCCTGCCGGCCCTCGTGGTCCTCGCCGCCGAGCCGCTCTACGTCCTGGTCGACACAGCGGTCGTCGGCCATCTGGGCCGGGTCCCGTTGGCTGCCGTGGCCGTCGGTGGCACGGTGATGACCCTGACCGCCTGGCTGGGCACCGTGGTCGCGTACGGCACGACCGGACGGGCGGCCCGTCGCTTCGGCGCGGGCGACCGCGCCGCCGCCGTGGCCGAGGGCGTACAGGCCTCCTGGCTGGCTCTCGGCGTCGGCGTGCTGGTCGTGATCGGCATGCAGTTCGGCGGTGGCGCCTTGGCCGGCGCCCTGGCCGGGGGTGGCGAGGTCGGCCTCGCCGCCGCCGAGTGGCTGCGGATCGCCGCGTTCGGTGCTCCCGGGCTGCTGCTCGCCGCCGCCGGTAACGGCTGGCTGCGCGGTGTGCAGAACACCCGCCGTCCCGTCCTCTTCGTGGTCGGCCCCAACCTGCTCTCCGCGGTGCTGTGCCCGGTGCTGGTCTATCCGGTGGGCATGGGGCTGATCGGCTCCGCGGTGGCGAACGTCATCGCGCAGACCCTCTCCGGGGTGCTCTTCGCCGCCGCGCTGGTGGCCGAACGGGTGGCGCTTCGCCCCCGTCTCCAGGTCATCGGTCAGCAACTGGTGCTCAGCCGCGACCTGCTCGTCCGGGGGGTGGCCTTCCAGGCCAGCTTCCTGTCCGCCACGGCGGTCGCCGCCCGGTTCGGCGCCGCTGCGGTCGGCGCGCACCAGATCGCCGTGCAGCTCTGGTTCTTCGCGGCGCTGGTGCTCGACGCGCTGGCCATCGCCGCGCAGGCGCTGGTCGGTGCCGCGCTCGGTGCCGACGATGAGGCGGGAGCCCGCGCGCTGGCCCGGCGGATCGGCCGGCTCGGCGCGGCCTGCGGTGCGGCGTTCGCCGTGCTGGCGGCGGTCGGTGCCGGAGCCGTACCGACCTGGTTCAGCTCCGATTCCGCAGTTCACCAGCAGGCGTTGGTCGCCTGGCCCTGGTTCGTCGCGATGCTGCCGCTGGCCGGGGTGGTGTTCGCGCTCGACGGGGTGCTGATCGGCGCGGGTGACATCCGTTACCTGCGCAACCTCACGGTGGTCGGCGCGCTGGGCGGATTCCTGCCGGCGATCTGGCTCGCCTACGCCTTCGACCTGGGCCTGGGCGGTATCTGGGCCGGCCTGATGCTGTTCATCGTGATCCGCCTGGTGGCCCTGCTGCTGCGGCTGCGCAGCGGTGCCTGGGCGGTGACCGGCGCGGTCCGGGGCGGGTCCCGCGCCGGCGGCGCCAACCTGTGATCAGACATAGCTGTAGAGGGCGTAAGCGACGATCACCAGGCCCATGACGAGGTAAGCGACGATCACCAGGCCCATGACGACGTGAGCGGTCAGCATGAGGCCCGTCCCGTTTCGGGCCGGCCGTGGCGGTGCCCGGCCGCCGCCACCGGTCTGGCAGGCTTGCACGTCGTGAACGCAGACGGTCTGATCGTGGTGGACAAGCCCGGCGGCGTGACGTCGCACGACGTCGTGGCGCGGGTCCGTCGACTCGCGCGTACCCGCCGGGTCGGGCACGGCGGCACCCTCGACCCGATGGCCACCGGGGTGCTGGTGATCGGTGTGAACCGGGCCACCCGCCTGCTGACGTACGTGATCGGTGCGGACAAGAGCTACACCGCCACCATCCGGCTCGGCCAGGCCACCGTCACCGACGACGCCGAGGGGGACGTGACCTCCACCACGCCTGCCGGCCGCCTCACCGACGACGGAATCCGGTCGGCGCTGGCCGCGCTGACCGGTGAGATCGACCAGGTGCCGAGCGCGGTGAGCGCCATCAAGATCAATGGGCAGCGGGCGTACAAGCGGGTCCGCGAGGGGGAGAGCGTCGAGCTGCCGGCCCGCCGGGTCACCGTCTCCCGGCTGGACGTGCTGGCGATCCGGCGTGAGCAGCCCGACGTGGTGGACGTCGACGTCGACGTGGCCTGCTCCACCGGCACGTACATCCGGGCCATCGCCCGTGACGCGGGCCTGGCGCTCGGCGTGGGTGGGCACCTGACCGCGTTGCGGCGCACCGCCGTGGGCGGCTTCCGCCTGGCGGAGGCCGTCACCCTCGACGAACTGGAACGGCGAGCCCCCGATCTGGTCGACCTGCCCCTCGCCGTCGCGGCGCAACGGTTCTTTCCGCGCCGGGACGCCAGCGCGGACGAGGCGAAGGTGCTGTCCCACGGCGGGCCGCTCGACCCGGTCGGCCTCCCCGGGCCGTACGCGGTCTTCGACCCGGCCGGCGGACTGATCGCTATCGTCAGCGAGCGGGCCGGCCGGGCCCGCGCGGAGATCGTGCTGGCCCCGGCGTGACGGCGGGCCCGCGACAGGGGAGGAAGAGCATGCAGCGGTGGCGGGGGTACGACGCGGCGCCCGGTGGCTGGGGGCGGTCGGTCGTCACCATCGGGGTTTTCGACGGCGTCCACAAGGGGCATCAGGCCACCATCGGGCATGCCGTGACCCGGGCCCGCGAACTGGGCGTGCAGTCAGTGGTGGTCACCTTCGACCCGCACCCGGCCGAGGTGGTCCGGCCCGGCTCGCACCCGGCGGTGCTCACCGAACCGGCGCGCAAGGCGGAGCTGATCGAGGCGCTCGGCGTGGACGTGCTCTGCGTGGTCCCCTTCACCCCGGAGTTCTCCCGGCTGCCTGCCGAGGCGTTCGTGTACGACGTGCTGGTCGAGCACCTGCACGCCGCGCTGGTGGTGGTGGGCGACAACTTCCGGTTCGGGCACCGGGCGACCGGGGACGTGGCGCTGCTGGAGCGGCTCGGCAGCATGTTCGGGTTCGCCGTCGAGGCTGCCCCGCTGGTGGCCGAGGCCGGCACCATCTTCTCCTCCACGTACATCCGTTCCTGCGTCGACGCGGGTGACGTGACGGCGGCGGCCGCCGCGCTGGGGCGTCCGCACCGGCTGGAAGGGGTGGTGGTCCGGGGCGACCAGCGCGGCCGTGAGCTGGGCTTTCCGACCGCCAACCTGCTCTGCGGCCGGTACGCGGCGGTGCCCGCCGACGGCATTTACGCCGCCCGGATGGTCCGCCGGGGTCAGCGGCAGGCCCTCGCCGCGGCCGTCTCGATCGGCACGAACCCGACCTTCTCCGGGCGCGAGCGCCGGGTCGAGGCGTACGTTCTGGACTTTGACGGCGACCTGTACGGCGAGCGGCTCGCCCTGGACTTCGTGGCGCGGCTGCGCGGCCAGATCCGGTTCGACTCGATCGAGCCGTTGGTGGCGCAGATCACCGAGGATGTGGAGCGGACCCGCCAAGCGCTGGCCTGACCGGCCTTGTCCAAACCGCTAGGACAAGGTGATACCGTGAGCAGGGACGTCGGCTGACCGACGTGGGGCCTCGCATGCCTGCTCGACGCCGCGGGTGCGAGGACCGTCCGCCGCCGGTGCTCTGGCCCGGCCCGGCGGACCGCATCCAGATACCCACCGAAACAGGGAGAACATGGCGCTCGACCAGCAGACCAAGGCCAAGATCCGCGAAGAGTACGCGACCGCCGAAGGCGACACCGGTTCGCCCGAGGTGCAGGTCGCGATCCTCACCAAGCGGATTGCCGACCTCACCGAGCACCTGAAGACGCACAAGCACGACCACCACAGCCGCCGTGGGCTGCTGCTGCTGGTCGGCCGTCGCCGTCGGTTGCTCAGCTACGTCCAGAAGAAGGACATCAACCGCTACCGGTCGCTCATCGAGCGGCTCGGCCTGCGCCGGTGACGTGAACGGGGGAGTGGCCAGCCCGGCCGCTCCCCCGACGTCCCATCCGAAGACACGGGCCGCGACCACCCAGACAGGGAGCCGTCGGCGTACCGGTCTCCGGTAGTGGCCTCCGGGCAGCGCGGCAGACGCCGCCGGCCCCGGGCGCTTCGATCGAAGACCGGCCGTCCGCACAGCTCCCGCGTCGTGGCCCCCGATGCGAAGGAGCACGACAGCACCATGACCGAGAGCAGACTCGGCACCGAATCCCGCACTGCCGTGATCGACAACGGGTCGTTCGGCACCCGTGAGGTCACCTTCTCCACCGGCCGGCTGGCCCGGCAGGCCGCCGGTTCCGTCGTCGCCCAACTCGGCGAGACGGTCGTCCTTTCCGCCACCACCGTCGGCAAGCAGCCGAAGGAGCAGTTCGACTTCTTCCCGCTGACCGTCGACGTGGAGGAGCGGATGTACGCGGCCGGGCGCATTCCCGGTTCGTTCTTCCGCCGCGAGGGCCGGCCCAGCGAGGACGCCATCCTCACCTGCCGCCTGATCGACCGGCCGCTGCGCCCGTCGTTCGTCAAGGGCCTGCGCAACGAGGTGCAGATCGTCGAGACCATCCTCGCGCTCGACCCGCAGCACCCGTACGACGTGGTGGCGATCAACGCCGCCTCGATGTCGACCAAGCTCTCCGGCCTGCCGTTCTCCGGCCCGATCGGGGCCACCCGGCTGGCCCACATCGACGGCCAGTGGGTCGCCTTCCCGACCTACGAGGAGCTGGAGCGGGCCACCTTCGACATGGTCGTGGCCGGCCGCTCGCTGCCCGACGGCGACGTCGCGATCATGATGGTCGAGGCGGAGGCCACCGAGCACACCGTCAAGCTGGTCGCCGGCGGTGCCGCCGCGCCGACCGAGGAGGTCGTGGCCAGCGGCCTGGAGGCCGCCAAGCCGACCATTCGCGAGCTGTGCCGGGCGCAGAGCGAGCTGGCCGAGGTGGCCGCCAAACCGGTCGCCGAGTTCCCGATCTTCCTGGATTACCAGGACGACGCGTACGACGCGGTGGCCGAGTTCGCCCGCGCCGACGTCGCCGAGGCCCTGCAGATCGCCGGCAAGGCGGACCGCGAGGAGGCCCTGGACGCGGTGAAGGCCCGCATGCTGGAGGAGGTCGGCCCGCGTTTCGAGGGCCGGGAGAAGGAGCTCAGCGCCGCCTTCCGCGCACTGACCAAGTCCGAGGTGCGCAGCCGGGTGCTGCGCGAGCAGGTCCGCATCGACGGCCGTGGCCCGCGCGACATCCGCACCCTGACCGCCGAGGTCGGCGTGCTGCCCCGGGTGCACGGCTCGGCGCTGTTCGAGCGCGGCGAGACCCAGATCCTCGGCGTCACCACGCTCAACATGCTGCGCATGGAGCAGGCCCTGGACACCCTCTCTCCGGAGAAGTCCAAGCGTTACATGCACAACTACAACTTCCCGCCGTACTCCACCGGTGAGACCGGCCGGGTCGGCTCCCCGAAGCGCCGCGAGATCGGGCACGGCGCCCTCGCGGAGCGGGCGCTGATCCCGGTGCTGCCCTCGCGGGAGGAGTTCCCGTACGCCATCCGGCAGGTCTCCGAGGCGCTCGGTTCCAACGGCTCCACCTCGATGGGCTCGGTCTGCGCCTCGACGCTGGGCCTGCTCAGCGCCGGTGTGCCGCTGAAGGCGCCGGTGGCCGGCATCGCCATGGGCCTCATCTCCGACGAGGTCGACGGCAAGACCCAGTACGTGACGCTCACCGACATCCTCGGTGCCGAGGACGCGTTCGGCGACATGGACTTCAAGGTCGCCGGCACCCCTGACTTCGTCACCGCGTTGCAGCTCGACACCAAGCTCGACGGCATCCCGTCCGACGTGCTGGCCGCCGCGCTGCAGCAGGCCCACGAGGCCCGGCAGACCATCCTCGACGTGATGCAGCGGGCGATCGAGGCGCCGGCCGAGATGTCCGACTACGCGCCGCGGGTCACCACCGTGAAGATCCCGATCGACAAGATCGGCATGGTGATCGGCCCGAAGGGCCAGACCATCAACGCCATCCAGGACGAGACCGGCGCCGAGATCTCCATCGAGGACGACGGCACCATCTACGTCGGCGCCACCAACGGCCCGTCGGCGCAGGCCGCCGTCGAGCGGATCAACGCGATCGCCAACCCGACCCTGCCCAAGGCCGGCGACCGCTTCCTCGGCACCGTGGTCAAGACCGCGCCGTTCGGCGCGTTCGTCTCGCTGCTGCCCGGCCGCGACGGCCTGCTGCACATCTCCAAGGTGGGCGACGGCAAGCGGGTCGAGAAGGTCGAGGACTACCTCAACGTCGGTGACAAGGTCGAGGTCGAGATCGCCGACATCGACCAGCGCGGCAAGATCTACCTGGACAAGGTCCGCCCGGAGGGCGCCGAGGCGCCGGCTCCCGCCGCCGCCGAGGCCGGCGGCGAGCGGCCGGCCGGTCGGGACCGGGGTGACCGGGCTCCACGGGACCGGGGCGACCGTGAGCGCGGTGGCGACCGGGGCGGCCGTGGCCCGGAGCGGGGCGAGGGCGGCGAGGACGGCGGGGAGTCCCGCCCGCGGCGCCGCACCCGGCACAGCTGAGTTCTGATCAGCCGTACTGATCCGCTGACCGGCCGGGCGACCACGTCGCCCGGCCGGTTCGTAACCAGTCACCCCTCGTCAACTGGAAGCAGGTTCCCGTGACTCGGACCCGGCCCTCGTCCTTTCCGCCGGATCGACGGGGGGTGACGCCGCCCGGTGCGCGCCAGCACGCCACCGCGACCGCCCGGTCCGTCGGTGGCACGAGCCGGGCGGTGACCAGGACGCTGAGCGACGATCCGCTGGGCGGTACGGTGCGCCGCACCGTGCTGCCCAGCGGGCTGCGCGTGCTGACCGAGGCGATCCCGGCGATGCGCAGCGTCTCGTTCGGCATCTGGGTGGCGGTCGGCTCGCGGGACGAGACCGGGACGCAGGCCGGTGCCGCGCACTTCCTGGAGCATTTGCTCTTCAAGGGCACTCACAAGCGGGGTGCGCTGGAGATCTCCTCGGCGATCGAGGCGGTCGGCGGGGAGACCAACGCCTTCACCACGAAGGAGTACACCTGCTACTACGCCCGCGTGCTGGACGAGGACCTGCCGCTGGCCATCGACGTGATGTGCGACCTGGTGGCCGACTCGGTGCTGGAACCGACCGACGTGGAGACCGAGCGCGGTGTGATCCTCGAGGAGATCGCCATGCACGACGACGAGCCCGGCGACGAGGTGCACGACCTCTTCGCCCGGGCCGTCTACGGTGACCACCCGCTGGGCCGGCTGATCTCCGGCACCGCGGAGACGATCACCCCGATGACCCGCCGGCAGATCCAGAACTTCTACCGCCGCGGCTACGTCGCCCCGCAGATCGTCATCGCCGCCGCCGGCAACCTCGACCACGCGATCGTGGTCCGGCTGGTTCGTCAGGCGCTGCACGGCAGCCCGCTGGACACCGATCCCGCCGCTCCGGCGCCGCACCGGCCGGCCACCCCGGTGGTACGCACCCGGGCCGCCACCACCGCCGTGGAGCCGAAGGAGACCGAGCAGGCGCACATCGTGCTCGGCTGCCCCGGCATCGACCGGCTCGACGAGCGCCGCTTCGCCCTGGGCGTGCTGAACAACGTCCTCGGCGGCGGCATGTCGAGCCGGCTGTTCCAGGAGATCCGCGAGCGCCGCGGCCTGGCGTACTCGGTCTACTCCTACGCCAGCCAGTACGCCGACAGCGGCCTGTTCGGCGTCTACGCCGGCTGCGCCCCGACCCGGATCGGCGAGGTGCTGGAGCTGACCCGCACCGAACTGGCGCGGGTCGCCGAACACGGCATCACCGAGGCCGAACTCGCCCGGGGCAAGGGGATGAGCAAGGGCTCGTTCGTGCTCGGGCTGGAGGACACCGGCTCGCGGATGAGCCGGCTGGCCAAGGGCGAGCTGCTCTACGGCGCCCTGATGCCGGTCGACGAGTTGCTCGCCCGGGTCGACGCGATCACCCTGGACGAGGTCAACACGCTCGCCGCCGAGCTGCTGGCCCGGCCGATGTCGCTGGCCGTGGTCGGCCCGTTCGGCGAGTCCGACTTTTCCGCCTGACCTCGGTCGGCACGATCACGGGATCGACTTCGTTCACTCACCTTAGGTAAACTCCGGCGGTCGGAGGATGAGCTGCGGGGGCCTGGTGGACGCACGCATCACGGTGTCGGGCGGCAACGAGCTGACCGAGTTGGAATCGTTGCAGGAGTGGCTCACCGACAGCGCAGAGCTACGCGGTCGCGTGATGGCGTGCGAGTTGCCCCCGCCACCGGGGGCGCTCGGGCCGGTGCTCGACGCGATCCTGCTGGCCCTCGCCCCCGGCAGTGTGGCGACCGCCGCGGCGACCGCCGTTGTCAGCTGGCTGCGGCACCGGGCCGGCGGGGTGCGGGTCGAGATCGAGCTGCCGGACGGCAGACGGCTCACGCTGGCCGCCGACCGGGTCCGCGAGCTGACCGACGCCCAGCTGCGCGGGCAACTGGCCGACCTGCTCACCGCGCTCGCGCCGGCCGCCGATGCTGGCGCGGCAAGTGTCGCCGAGCCGGGCCAGGCCAGCTCCAGCCGGGCGACGGCCGGTGGTCGCGGCCGCAGGAGCAAGACGGATGGCTGACCTTACCGGCCGAGGCGTCCGGGTCCTGGTGATCGGCACCGAGACCCACCACGGCGGCACGCTGCCCTCGGTGCCGGCGGTCGGACGTACCTTGACCGCTCTGGCCGATCGGCTGACCTCCCGCTGCCGAGTGCCGGCCGGGCAGTTGCGCCTGGTGCACGACCCGCCCGATGCCCTCACCATCGCCCGGGCGGTCAGCGATGCGGCACAGCAGGCTTCGACCGTGCTGCTGATCTATTTCGTCGGCCACGGCCTGCGCGGACCGGGTGGCGAGCTCTACCTGGCGGCCAGCGGCACCGATCGGCTCACCCCGGGGCTCGCCGCTCACCAGGCGTATCCGGTCGCGGAGCTGCGCGAGGCGCTGACCACCTGCCGCGCCCCGTCCGTGGCGGTGGTCCTGGACTGCTGCTTCTCGGGCCGGGCCCGGCTCGATTCGCCGGCCGCCGATCCGATCGCCAGTCTCCCTCCGGTGCACGGGGTGTACCTCCTGAGCTCCGCGGAGCAGCTCGCGGTGGTCGACCCGGATCGCGAGCACACCACTTTCACCGGCGAGCTGATCAGACTCCTCGATGCCGGCGACCCGTCCGGCGGGCCGCTGCTGACCTTCGACGACGCGTACCATCACCTCTTCGACGCGATGCGAGCGCAGGGCGCACCCCTGCCCCGCCGCCAGGAGGCCGGGCACGCAGGCCGGCTCGTCCTCGCCGACAACCCAGCCCACCGACCGGTGATCGATGCGACCGGCGAACCCGTCGCGCAGTCCGCCGGACCGAGCCCGTACCGCAGTCTGGAGCCGTTCCGGGAGCAGGACGCCGACGTGTTCTTCGGTCGGGAGCCGGCCGTCACCGCGCTGGCCGCCGAGGCGGCGCGGCGGCTGGTCGACCCGGCGCCGCTGCTGGTGCTCGGGCCGTCGGGCAGCGGCAAGACCTCACTGCTGCACGCTGGCCTGCTGGCCCGCGCACGGCGGGACGGGCTGACCACCGGCGACGACGACCCTCCGGTGTGGCCGGTGATCCTGCCGGTGTTGACCCCGGGCGCGGCACCACTCGCGGCGCTGGCCCGGGCTTTCGGCGGTGACCGACCGGAGGCGGCGGACCGGTTGGCCGAGCTGCCGGAGGCCGCGGCCGAACTGCTCGACGCCTACCTCGACCCGCCGGGTAGCCCGGCGCTGATCCTCGTCGACCAGTTGGAGGAGCTGTTCACGCTGGGTGCCGGCGAGGCGGCCCGAGCAGCCTTCGTCGGCTGCCTCGCGGCGCTGGCCGCGCCCCGCGCGGACGGCCATCCCCGGGCCGTCGTGGTGGCAGCCCTTCGGGCCGACTTCTACGGCCGGGCCAGCGAGGATCCGGCCTTCGCCGGGCTGCTGGCGGGCCCCCGCGTGGTGGTCGGGCCGATGAGCGCCACCGAGCTGCGCCGCACGATCGACGGCCCGGCGGAGCGGGCCGGGCTGGAGATCGGGGACGGTCTGGCCGAGCTGGTGCTGCACGAGCTGGGCGCCGGTCGGCCCCGCGGGCCGGAGCCGGGTGCGCTGCCGCTGCTGTCCCACGTGCTCTGGGAAACCTGGCGCCGGCGTACGGGCAACCGGCTGAGCGTCGCCGGCTACCGAGACAGCGGCGGCCTCAACGGGGCGATCGCCAAGACCGCCGACGACACCTACGACCAACTCGACGTGCCGGGGCAGGCCGCCGCCCGGCTACTGCTGCTGCGGCTCACCCGGGTCGGTGACGACGGCACGGACACCGCCCGCCCGGTGCCGCGTAGCGAACTCCTCGCCGGGCTGGGGGCTGCCGCCCCGGCGGTGCTGGAGCGGCTTGCCGCCCGGCGGCTGGTCGGCATCGATCCGGACGGGGTGGTCCGGATCAGTCACGAGACCCTGCTGCACGCCTGGCCCCGGCTGTCGGGCTGGGTCAACGAGGACCGGGCCCGGCTGGTGGCCCGCCAGCAGCTTGCCGACGCCGCCCAGGTCTGGCAGGCCGGCGGGCGGGACCGGGGCGACCTGTTGTCCGGCGCACGGCTGGCGGCCACCCGGTATGCACTTCCCGAGGATGAGGACGGCAGGCTCAGCCCGGTGGAGCGGGCGTTCCTGGCCCGGAGCATCCGCCTGCGGCGGCTGCGCCGCGCCATGGTCGCCGTGGTCGCGGTGCTCCTGGTGCTTCTCGGCTCCGGTGCCGTGTTGGTGGTGCAGCAACGAGCGAGGGCGGATCGGCTGGACGCGCAGATCGCCTCCCGCCGGTTGGCCGCGCAGGCCGGTGCGATGCGGTCCAGCCGGCCGGAGGCGGCGTTGGCGCTCAGCCTGGCCGCGTACCGCACCGCCCCGACGTCGGAGGCCCGGCACACGCTGTACGCCTCGTACGCCGAGCCACGCCCGGTTCCGCTCGCCGGCCACCAGAAGCAGGTCTTCAGCCTGGCGTACACCCCGGACGGCCGTACCCTGGTCAGCTCCGCGCACGACCGCAGTATCCGGCTGTGGGACGTCTCGGATCCACGGCGTCCGGCCCCGCGCGGCGTCATCCCCCGCAGCGGCAGCACCGCGATCGCGCTCAGCCCCGACGGCCGGCTGCTGGTCGCCGGCTCGCCCGAGACGTTCGGCGTGTGGGACATCACCGATCCGGCCCATCCGGTGGAGCGGGCCAGCGTGCCCACGCCGCGGTCGGTCACCTACACGGTGGCCGTGGCCCCGGACGGCCGGACCGTGGCCACCGGTGGTGATCAGGGCACGCTGCGGCTCTGGGACATCGGCGACCCGGCACGCCCCAGCCTGGCCGGCACCCGCTCGGTAGGCGTGGCCGAGCTCGGCGGGGTGGCGTTCAGCCGGGACGGGCATACCCTGGCCGCCGCCCACCTGATCCCCGAGGGCAGGGAGCAGGGCGGCAAGGTGACGCTCTGGGACGTCCGGGATCCTCGCCGGCTCGACCGGCTGGTCGAGCTGCCGGTGCCCAGCGCGACCACGGTCGGTTTCAGCCCGGTGGACGCGGTGCTGGCCAGCGGCGGCGCGGACGGCATCGCCCGGGCGTGGGACGTGACCGACCCACGGCGTCCACGGTCGCTGCGGGATCCGATCCTGAGCGACCCGGCCCACGCCGGCGCGATCTTCTCGCTCGCCTTCCGGCCGGACGGCATGTTCGCCACCGCCAGCCTCACCGGCGAGGTGAACATCTGGAAGGTCGATCGAAGCAACGCCGACAGTTCGATCGACCAATGGGTCACCCTGGCCGGGGCGGAGCCGAGCCGGGCGGTGGCCTTCCGGCCGGACGGGCGCGGCCTTGCCAACGGCACCGACAGCGGCACCATCCGGGTCTGGTCGCCCACCGCTCCAGTGGTGACCGGCGACCTCAATGCGGTGGGCTCCGAGGCGCCGGGCAGCGCGTTCGGGTTCGAGGGCCGGTACGTGGTCACCAACGTTTCCCGCGATGCGCCGGCCGGTGCCCGGCTTTGGGACGTCGGGGCCCGGCCACCCGTACTGGCCGCGGAACTGCCGGCGGGCTGGCACGCTGCGGTCTTCCTGCCCGACGACCGGACGGTGATCAGCCAGAGTGCAGACTTGAACGGGGTTCGGCTCTGGGACGTGACCGATCCACACCGGCCGGTGCCCGCGGCCGACCTGACCCGGCCCGGCTCGGCCGACGGTGACTTCCGGGTGGCGGCCAGCCCGGACGGCCGCCATCTCGCGCTCGGCAACAGCCTGCAGCGGACAGTCCGGCTGGTGGATGTCCGTGACCCTCGTGAGCCGGTCGAGGCGGGCCGGTTCGACAACCCCGAGCCCGCCCGGCACCTGGGATTTCTCGACGACGGCGTGCTGGCGGTCTGGGGTGCCAGGGACATCCAACTGTGGGACGTGCGGGACCGGCAGCACCCCGCTCGCGCCGGCGTGCTCGCCGGCGCGGCCAGCGAGGGTCGCGTGCTCTACGAGCGCCGCCGCAAGGTCGCTTTCATCGACGAGCCGGACCCGGAGAGCACCAAGTACCGCATCCGGTTGTGGAATCTCGCCGACCCGCATCTGCCCCAGCGGGCCGGCGCGATCGACCTGGACAAGCCCAGCGCCGGCCTGATGGTCACCGACCCGCAGACGCTGGCCGTCGACACGGACACCGGCACCGTGCAGTCCTGGGACATCAGCGACCTCGACCACCCGGTCATCGGAGCGGCCCTCGCCAGCGACGCCGCCCTGCGTGACCTCGACATCAGCCCGGACAAGAAGACCCTGGTCGGCACCTCCACCTCCGTCTTCTCCGGTGCCTTCGAACTCTGGCGGCGGGATGATCCCACCGGCCTGTTCACCCCGTTCGCCACCGTGCCGGGCGAGTTCGCCGAGTTCGCTCCGGACAGTCGGGCGGTGCTGGGCAGACTGGGCAGGCTCGGGCCGTCGAGCGTGTTCGCCCCGGACGGCGGGGTGGCCATCTGGGATCTCGACCCGGACCGGATCTATCGCGATCTGTGCGCCGTGCCGCCAGCCCAGTTGTCCGACGCCGAGTGGCGGCGCTACTTCCCCGACCTGTCCCTGCGCCAGCCCTGTCCATGACCGCCCTGCGGTGGCGGACCACCGGCCGGCGGACGGTGTGCCGACAGCAGCGGGTACGGATGTCCCGGTTGGGATAGGTTGTGGCGCGTGACTGACGAGCAGGAGAAGGGCGGGGCCGAGCCGATCCGGGTCGGTGTGCTGGGTGCCCGTGGCCGGATGGGCGTCGAGGTGTGCAGGGCCGTCGACGCGGCCCCCGACATGAAACTGGTGGCGACGGTCGACCAGGGCGACGCGCTGTCCGGCGTCTCGGACGCCGGTGCGCAGGTGGTCGTCGACTTCACCACCCCGGATGTGGTCATGGACAACCTGCGCTGGTGCGTCGACCAGGGCATCCACGCGGTGGTCGGCACCACCGGCTTCACCGAGCAGCGGCTGGAGCAGGTGCGCGGCTGGCTCGCCGGCAAGCCCGGGCTCGGCATGGTGATCGCCCCGAACTTCGGCATCGGCGCGGTGCTGATGATGCAGTTCGCCGCCCGCGCCGCCCGGCACTTCGAGTCGGTCGAGATCATCGAGCAGCACCATCCGCGTAAGCTCGACGCGCCCAGCGGCACCGCCACCCACACCGCCCGCCTGATCGCCGCCGCCCGCGCCGAGGACGGCCTCGGCCCGGTGCCGGATGCCACCTCCGACGAGGTCGCCGGTGCCCGGGGCGCCGACATCGACGGGGTACGCGTGCACGCGGTCCGGGCCACCGGGCTGGTCGCCCACCAGGAGGTGCTCTTCGGCACCACCGGCGAGACACTGACCATCCGGCACGACTCGTACGACCGGGTCTCGTTCATGCCCGGCGTGCTGCTCGCGGTCCGCGCGGTGGGTGACCGCCCCGGCCTCACCCTCGGCCTGGACCCGCTGCTCGACTGAGCGGGTCGCCGACCGGGGCCGGTCAGCCGGCCTCGGTCGGCTGAGGTTGCTGCGCCGACCCGCTCGGCTCGGTGGGGACCGCGACGTGCAGGCGTAGTTGGGGCACCAGCATGTCGTCGACGTCCAGTGCGCGTCCCGCGCCGTCGGGCTCCCAACCGGCGGCGGTGAGGAACTTGCGGGACGCCTGGTCGCCCTCGAACACCCAGGCCACCGCGCGGTCGAAACCGGACTCCCGCCACAGGTCGACGCTGGCGGCGAGCAGCCGGCTGCCGTGCCCACGCCGGCCCCACCGCGGCTCGACCAACAGGTCGGTCACCGCCACCACGCCCGCGCCGAGCGCGTCAGCCGGCTCGTTCGGGGCCAGCGCCTCCGCATCGGCCGGACCGGAGGCGGCGAAACCCACCAGATACGATTGCGCGGCCTGTTCGACGGCGACCAGCACCTGGTGCGTGTCGCTGGGCGGCTGGCGCACTGCGGCGTCCCAGCGCTGGGCGAGCCACCCCTCGTCGAGGTTGTCCAGCACGTGCCGGGGCAGCAGCCGCCGGTAGGCGGCCCGCCAGGTGGCGAGCTGGATGCGGGCGATCTCGGCGACGTCCTCCGGACGCGCCGGGCGGACAAACCCTGCAGCCATGGAACGACAGCCTACGCAGGGCGAGGGAGGCGACGTTGGCGCAGGGTGCCAGGCAGACCGTCGGGCAGATCGTCACGGTGGTCGTGCTCGCCGTCGCGGTGGCCGCGTTCCTGTCCGTGGCGGCGGTCCGGCACGGCTTCTTCGACCTCCAGGTCTATCGGGGCGCGCTGGTCTGGTGGGTGCACGACGGTGGGGAGATCTACGACTACCTGCGGCCCGGCACACAGTACGGCTTCACCTATCCGCCGTTCGCCGCGCTGATGATGCTGCCGATGGCGTACCTGTCCTGGCATCCGGCGATCGTGGTGAGCGTGGCCGCCGGAGCGGCCACCAGCGCGGTGGTGATCTGGTGGCTGCTGGACCCGGTGTCGCGGCGGGCGGGCTGGACCCGCTGGTTCGCCTTCGCGGTGGCGCTCTGCCTCGCCGCCGCGTTCGAGCCGATGCGCGAGACCATCAACTTCGGCCAGGTCAACACCCTGCTGCTGTTCCTGGTCGCGGTGGACCTGCTGCGGCTGCTGCCGGGCGGCAGCCGATGGGCCGGAATCGGCATCGGCCTGGCCACCGCGATCAAGCTGACCCCGGGCATCTTCATCGTGTACCTGCTGGTCACCGGGCGTGTTCGGGCGGCGGTCACCGCCGTCGGCACCGCGGCGGGGGCGACCGTGCTCGCCGCCGGGCTCGTCCCGGACGCCTCCCGGGAGTTCTGGACCACCGCCCTGTGGAACACCAACCGGGTCGGTGAGCTCGCCTTCATCTCCAACCAGTCGCTGCGCGGCGTGGTGGCCCGGCTCGACCCGACCAGCCCCAGCACGGTGGCCTGGCTGGGGCTGGTCGCCGCGACGGTGGCGCTGTGGGTGTGGCGGTCCCGCGTCGCCGCGTCCGCCGGGGACTCCGCCGCCGGCCTGGCACTGACCGGCACGGTGATGTGCCTGGTCAGCCCGGTCACCTGGGTGCATCACCTGGTCTGGCTGCTGCCGGGGTTGATCCTGCTGATCGACAACGGCATGGCCGCGCCGCCGCGAAGCCGCCGGCGCCGGGCCCTGCTGGTCGCCGCCACCATCGCGTACGCCTTCCTGATCAGCCGGATCGTCTGGGCGTGGGAGGATGACTTCAGCGGGCTCGACGGTTTCCTGTTCAGCAACACGTACGTCTGGATCAGCCTGGCACTGCTGGCCTTCCTGCCGGTACGACGTTCGATCCCGCCCGGGAAGCCGTCGGCTTCACCCGCCGAGCCGGCCGGTGTGGCGCGATCCGACCAGATCGGGTGACCGCCCGACGATGTCGTACGACTGGCGTAGCCTGCCGGCGATGGTGGCACCGGAATCGCTCTCGCTCGCCCAGGCCCGGCGGATCGCGTTGGCCGCACAGGGTTTCGCCGACCCCGCGCCCACCGGGGCGCCCACCCGCCGGCACCTGCGCCGGGTGCTCGACCGGGTCGGCCTGATCCAGATGGATTCGGTCAACGTGCTGCAACGCGCGCACTACCTGCCGCTCTACAGCCGGCTCGGTCCCTACCCGACCGCGCTGCTCGACTCGGCCGCCTACCGGCACCCGCCCGAGCTGTTCGAATACTGGGGGCACGAGGCGTCGCTGGTGCCGGTGGGCCTGCATCCGGCGCTGCGCTGGCGGATGGCCCGGGCGCACACCGACGCCTGGGGCGGGATGCGCCGCATCATCCGCGAGCAACCCAAGCTGGTCGCCTGGGTCCGCGACGAGGTGACCGCCCGAGGTCCGCTGACGGTGGCCGAGATCGAGCACGACGCGCCCCGGCAGACCGGCAACTGGGGGTGGAACTGGTCGGCGGTGAAGCAGGCGCTGGAATATCTCTTCTGGGCCGGCGAGGTCTGCGCGGCGGAGCGCACCAGCTCGTTCGCCCGCCGCTACGACCTGCCCGAGCGGGTGCTTCCGGCGGCGGTGCTCGACGCGCCCACGCCGAGCGATGCCGAGGCGTACCGCACCCTGGTCGGCATCGCCGCGCGGTCGCTGGGGGTGGCGGCGGAGCCGGAGCTGCGCGACTACTTCCGGCTGCCGGTGGCCGGTGCCCGAGCGGCCATCGCCGAGCTGGTCGAGGCGGGGGAGTTGCAGCCGGTGACGGTGGAGGGCTGGCGGCAGCCGGCCTGGCGGCACGCGCAGGCCCGGCTGCCGCGTTGGGTCCGGGGCAACACCCTGGTCAGCCCGTTCGACCCGTTGGTCTGGGAACGCGGCCGCGCCGAGCGGCTGTTCGGCTTCAACTACCGCATCGAGATCTACGTCCCGGCCCCCAAACGGGTGCACGGCTACTACGTGCTGCCGTTCCGGCAGGGTGAGCGGTTCACCGCCCGGGTCGACCTGAAGGCCGACCGCAGGGCCGGGGTGCTGCTGGTGCCGGCCGCCTGGGTGGAGCCGGGCGTCGACCCGGGGGAGACCGCCGTGGCGCTCGCCGCCGAGCTGTACCGGCTGGCCGGTTGGCTCGGTCTGGACGCGGTGGCGCCGCCGCTCGCCGGTGACCTCGCCGCCCCGCTGGCCGCCGCGCTGACAGGTGTAGCCGGTGTACGGTGAGCCTCGTGAGCACCGTTGACCGATCGCCCACCCAGCCGCCACCGTCCTCGGGTGAGCCGGCCGGCGCGGCAGTCGTGCCCGAGGGGCGGCTGGCGGGGCACGTCGACGGCCATCCCGGCGACCAACCGGCCGCCTATCCGGCGGATCATCCAACCGGCTACCCGGCGGGTTATCCGGCCGGCTATCCGGTGGCCGAGCCGGATCGGTTGACCCGGTTCGTGACGCGGTTGCACGCTCGCACGCCGCGCTGGGTGGTGCCGCTGGCCGCGCTCGGCTGCGTCGCCGCCGGCATCGGATACACGCTGTTGAGCGACCCCACCCGGTCGGCGCCGGATGCTCTGCCGTCCTGCCTGCTCAAGCTCACCACCGGGCTGGACTGCCCGGGCTGCGGCGGCACCCGCGCCCTCTGGTACGTCCTGCACGCCGACCTGCCGGCCGCCGCCCGGCACCACTTCCTTTTCGTCTTCGCGCTGCCCTTCCTGGCGTACTTCTTCGTCGCCTGGGCCGGCAAGCAGGCGTTCGGCTGGCGGCTTCCCGAGCTGCGGGTCAGCCCCAAGATGATCGGCGGCTTCATGGCCGCCTGGCTGGCCTTCTCCGTGGTCCGCAACCTCCCCTGGCCCCCCTTCACCGCCCTCTACGTCTGACCCCCTCGCCCTCTCCCTCCCCGCGCCGCCCCCATTGCCGGCGCCGATCTTGCACTTTGTGTCTCGACAAAAGGGGTCAAGGGTGCGTTTCGCCGACCAAAAGTGCAAGATCGGCGAGTTGGGGTGCGAGGGGCGGGGTGCGGGTCGGGCGAAGGGTGCCGTTAGAGTCGCGGCATGCCGGAGATGGTGCAGCCTCAGGTCAGGTTGATCGCGTGGACCCAGTTCGACCCGCCGCAGGACGTGCCCTGGTCCACCGACGCCGACGGGGGCCAGGCGCTCGCCGAGTTCGCCGGCCGGGCCTGCTACCAGAGCTGGCGCAAGCCGAACCCGGCCACCGCCACCAACGCCGGCTACCTGGCGCACATCCTGGAGGTCGGCCACCTCTCCGTGCTGGAACACGGCTCGGTGAGCTTCTACTTCACCGGGGTGTCCCGCTCGTTCACCCACGAGCTGATCCGGCACCGGCACTTCTCGTACTCGCAGCTGTCGCAGCGCTACGTGCCGGAGCGGGACGCCGCGATGGTGGAGCCGCGGGTCATCGCCGAGGATCCGGAGCTGCACAAACGGTTCGTCGAGGCGGCCGAGGCGAGCGTGCGGGCGTACAACGAACTGCTGGAGGGCCTCGAGCGGCGGTTCGCCGACGAACCCAACCCGACCCTGCGGCGCAAGCAGGCACGCCAGGCGGCCCGCGCGGTACTGCCGAACGCGACCGAGACCCGCATCGTGGTGACCGGTAACTACCGGGCCTGGCGGCACTTCATCGCGATGCGCGCCACCGAGCAGGCCGACGTGGAGATCCGGGAACTGGCGGTGGAGTGCCTGCGGCAGTTGCAGCGGGTCGCGCCGAACGTCTTCGCCGACTTCGTGATCTCGACCCTGCCGGACGGCACCGAGGTAGCGGCGAGCCCGTACGCTCCGGGGTCCTGAGCCACGAGCCGCACGTCCCGTCCCGAGCGGGCGATAGCCCGTCATGCCCTTCGGCTCCTGAGCCCTTCCCCGGTGGGCCCCCGCCGGCAGTCCGCTAGGTTGTCTTCATGACGCACGACCACCTTGGCACCCCGGTCCGGGCCGTGTCTCGACCCTTCGGTCGGGTGCTCACGGCCATGGTGACCCCCTTCAGTCCCGATGGCGCACTGGACCTCGACGGCGCCGCGCGGCTGGCGGACCATCTCGTCACCGAGCAGGGCAGCGACGCGCTGGTGGTCAACGGCACCACCGGTGAGTCGCCGACCACCACCGACGCGGAGAAGGAGCGCCTGCTCCAAGCCGTGGTGGAGGCAGTCGGCGACCGGGCCCGGGTGGTGGCCGGTGTCGGCACCAACGACACCCGGCACACCATCGAGCTGGCCGCCATGGCGGAGAAGGCCGGCGCGCACGGGCTGCTGGTGGTCACCCCGTACTACAACAAGCCGCCCCAGGCGGGGCTGCTGCGGCACTTCACCGCCGTGGCCGACGCGACCGGGCTGCCGATGATGCTCTACGACATTCCGCACCGCTCCGGTGTCCCGATCGAGACCGAGACGCTGGTCCGACTCGCCGAGCACGGTCGCATCGTGGCGGTGAAGGATGCCAAGGGTGACCTGACCGCCACCAGTTGGGTGACCAGCCGCTGCGATCTGGCGTACTACAGCGGCGAGGACGCCCTCACGCTGCCCGCGCTGGCCGTCGGCTCGGTCGGGGTGGTCGGCACGTCGACCCACTTCATCGGGGTGGACACCAAGCGGATGATCGAGGCGTACGACGCCGGTGACATCGGCACCGCGCTGGCCCTGCATCGCCGGCTGCTGCCGCTGTTCACGGGGATCTTCCGTACCCAGGGCGCGATTCTGGTCAAGGCCGGCCTGACCGTGCAGGGCCTGCCGGCGGGTCCGGTCCGGTCCCCGCTGGTGGATGCCACCGAAGACCAGGTGGCCCAGCTGCGCGCCGACTGCGCGGCGGCGGGCCTGCCGCTTCCCGAATGATCGAACGACACGACGGACGCCGGGTGACGGCGTCCCAGAATGAGGTGAAAGCGTGACCGCGGCGCACAACGAGGAGGCCCCACTTCCCCCGCCGTTGCCGGAAGGCGGGCTGCGGATCATCCCGCTCGGCGGGCTCGGCGCCATCGGTCGGAACATGACCGTCTTCGAGTACGACGGGAAGCTGCTCGTCGTCGACTGCGGCGTGCTCTTTCCGGACGTGGAGCAGCCCGGTGTCGACCTGATCCTGCCTGACTTCGGTCCGATCCTCGACCGGCTCGACGACATCCAGGCGATCGTGCTGACCCACGGCCACGAGGACCACATCGGCGCCGTGCCCTACCTGCTCGCCCACAAGGCCGACATTCCGCTGGTCGGCTCGCAGTTCACTCTCGCGCTGGTCGAGGCGAAGCTGGCCGAGCGGCGGATCCAGCCGTACACGTTGACCGTGCGGGAGGGGGGCCGGGAACGACTCGGCCCGTTCGAGTGCGAGTTCTTCGCCGTCAACCACTCGATCCCGGACGCGCTCGCGGTGGCCATCCGTACCCCGGCCGGGCTGGTGCTGCACACCGGCGACTTCAAGATGGACCAGCTGCCGCTGGACGGCCGGATCACCGACCTGGCCGGCTTCGCCCGGCTCGGCGCCGAGGGTGTGGACCTGCTGCTGTCGGACTCCACCAACGCGGAGATCCCCGGCTTCGTCACCCCGGAGCGGGAAATCGGCCCGGTCCTCGACTCGATCTTCGCCAAGGCCCGCGGGCGGATCATCGTGGCCTCCTTCGCCTCCCACGTGCACCGGGTGCAGCAGGTCTTCGACTCGGCCATCGAGCACGGCCGCAAGGTCGCCCTGATCGGTCGGTCCATGGTGCGCAACATGGGCATCGCCCGTGACCTGGGGCTGCTGAACATCCCGCCCGGCCTGGTCGTCGGTCTGGACGAGGCGACCTCGATGCCGCCCGAGCAGATCGTGCTGATGTCCACCGGCTCGCAGGGCGAGCCGATGAGCGCCCTGGGCCGGATGGCCAGCGGCGACCACCGGCACATCACCATCGCCCCCGGCGACACCGTGGTGCTGGCCTCCTCGCTGGTGCCCGGCAACGAAACCTCCGTCTACCGGGTGATCAACCGGCTGGCCCGGGCCGGCGCCGTGGTGGTGCACAAGGACGTGGCCAAGGTGCACGTCTCCGGCCACGCCCCCGCCGGGGAACTGCTCTACCTGCTCAACGTCGTGCGGCCCAGCAATCTGATGCCGGTGCACGGGGAGTGGCGGCACCTGCGCGCCCACGCCCGGCTCGGTATCGAGTCCGGCGTGGCGCCCGACCGGGTGGTGCTCTGCGAGGACGGCGACGTGGTTGACCTGGTGGAGGGACGGGCCAGCCTGGTCGGCCACGTCAGGAGCCGGTACGTCTACGTCGACGGGCTCGCCGTCGGCGACGTCAGCGAGTCGTTGCTCACCGAACGGCGGATCCTCGGCGACGGCGGGTTCATCGCCGCGACCGTGGTGGTCGACTCGGTCACCGGCAAGGTGGTCGCCGGCCCGACGGTCTCCGCCAAGGGGTTCTCCGAGGACCAGGCGGCGTTCAACGCGGTGATACCGCTCGTCACCGAGGCGCTGAACCGGGCGGCGACGGACGGGATCACCGATCCGCACCAGCTCCAGCAGATCGTCCGGCGGACCGTGGGTCGGTGGGTCAACGACGCCTACCGCCGCCGTCCGATGATCGTCCCCACCGTCGTCGAGGTCTGAACCGAACGGACTTTCCGCCCGTACTCCGATCCGGCAGGCGTACCCCGCGCCGGCCGGGAGGAGCATGGCGGATGGACCGCAGACGATTGACAGCCATCGGTGTCGTGGTGGCGGCGGTGGGCGCGGCGGCGGCCGTGACCCTGCCGTCGTTCGCCGGCGAGGGTGGCGCGCCGAGCAACGCCCCGACCAGCCAGGCGGTGGAGGGAGCCGACCCGGAGGTGGTCGAGGCGCTCCGCCGTGACCTGCGGCTGAACCAGTCGCAGGTGGCCGCTCGGCTCAAGACCGAACGCTGGGCGACCGGCGTGGTCGACCAGCTCCGGACGGAACTCGGTGCGGACTACGGCGGCAGCTGGCTCAGCGCCGACGGCAGCCAGCTCAACGTGGCGGTCGCCGACCCGGCGCAGGCGCGGCGAGTGCGGGCCGCCGGGGCGGTGCCGAAGGTGGTCGAGCGCGGGGTCGGGCACCTCGACGCGCTCAAAACCCGGATGGACCATAGCGCCGCCGCCGCGCAGCAGGTGTCCGGCTGGTACGTCGACGTCGCCTCGAACAGCCTCGTGGTGCTCGCCGAGCCGGGCGCGGAGACGGCCGGCTGGCGATTCGTGGCGCGCGCCGGGGTGCCCCGGCAGGCGGTTCGGATGGCCACCGAGGAGCAGCCCCGGCTCTTCGCCGACGTCCGCGGCGGTGAAGCCTTCTTCGTCGGCAGTGGGCGCTGCTCCGTCGGCTTCGCGGTGGTCGGTGGCTACGTCACCGCCGGGCACTGCGGCCGGGTCGGCGACCGCACCTCCGGGCCGGACGGGGAGTTGCAGGGCATCTTCCGGGCCTCCTCCTTCCCCGGCGACGACTGGGCCGTCGTCCAGGTCAACAGCAACACCCGGGTGCTGCCCGAGGTGACCGACTTCCGGGGCGGCATCGCCCGGGTCGCCGGTTCCCAGGAGGTGCCCGCCGGCTCGTCGATCTGCCGCTCCGGCTCCACCACCGGGGTGCGCTGCGGCACCGTCCAGGCGCGCAACGCCACCGTGCGCTACCCGGAGGGACTGGTCAGCGGGCTGGTCCGGACCAACGTCTGCGCCGAGCCCGGCGACTCGGGCGGCTCGTGGATCTCGGGCAACCAGGCCCAGGGCGTCACCTCCGGCGGCTCGGGCGACTGCGTGCGCGGCGGGACCACGTTCTACCAGCCGGTCAACGAGATCCTCCAGCGCAACAACCTGACCCTGATCACCACTCGGAACGCGTCGTAGCCGAGCGGGCGCCGCCGGGCCCGTCACGGGCCCGCCGGTGCCCGGGTGATCAGGCCGACAGCGCGTTCAGGTCCCGGTAGGGCAGCGGGTCGCCGAGGTGGCCGTACGACCCCTGCGTCAGCGCCTCCGTCGCGGCGCGGTGGATCAGTCCGTACGCCGCCTGCGCAATGGACGAGCCGAGGCTCACCCGAGCCACGCCCAACTCGGCGAGGACGGGGATCGGCGGCGAGCCCGGACCGGCGAGGACGTTGAGCGGCGCGTCGATCCCGGCCACCAGCGCTCCGACGATCGCGGGATCGGCGACGCCCGGTACGAAGATCCCGTCCGCGCCCGCCGCTTGGTACGCCGCCGCCCGGCGCAGCGTCTCCGCCAGCCGGTCCGCCGGATCACCCACCTCCCGCAGGTAGGTGTCGATACGGGCGTTGACGAACAGCCGGACCCCGGCCGCGTCGGCCGCCTCCCGGGCCGCTTCGATCCGCGCGCACTGGTCGTCGACCGGCCGAAGTGGATCCGTTCCGGACGCCGGCGCGTCCTCGATGTTGATGCCGACCGCGCCGGCGGCGAGCACGCCGCCGACGGTCTGGGCGACGCCGGCCGGATCGGCCCCGAACCCGCTTTCGATGTCCGCGGTGACCGGAACGGTCACCGCGGCGGCGATCCGGCCGATCGCCGCGAGCGTCGCCTCCCGGCCCAGTTGGTCGCCATCCGGCCGGCCCAGGCTCCAGGCGATTCCGGCGCTGGTGGTGGCGACTGCCGCCGCGCCGCAGTTCGCGACGATCCGAGCGCTGGCGGCGTCCCAGGCGTTGGGCAGCACGAGGGGGGTTCCGGGCTGGTGCAGGTCGTGAAAGAGCAGGGCATGGCGCTGCTGGTGCGTCGTCATGCCGGCCAGTCCATCAACTCGGACCGGGCCTGTCTCGCGGGTTTCGGACTCGATTCGTGGGCCGGCGGGCCGGGTCAGGGCAGGGCGGCCACCGCATCGGCGTACGCCGAGCCGGTGCGTACGGCCGCCTCCAGCAGCACGTCCAGCTGAATCGGGGCCACCCCGTGCGACAGGTCGGTGCTGACGTTCCCGGCCAGCACCAGTTCGCCTCCCGCCTCGTGCACGTACGCCGCCGGCAGCAGCCGATCGTGGTTCCAGGAGTTGCAGAACGCGTACGCCTCGGCGCGCCGGTCTGCGGGGAGCCGGCGGCTGGCGACGGTGCGGACATGGAGGATCTCGCCCCGCTCGCCGGCCCGCCGCACCTGGATGAGCGCCTCACCCCAGCGGCCGACCACAGTGTCAGCGGCGTCCACCACGTACCGGTCGCCGCGCCGATCCAGGGCGGCGGTGATCAGCGCCAGGCTGAGCGGTACGGGCACGTCGTCCGGCGGGTCGTCGACCGTCCCGTCGTCGGTCGGCCCGACATCGTCCGGCTCCTCGGACGGCAGCGGCACGGGATCGGCGAGGGCCCGCTCCGCGAGCGCCCGCTCGGCCAGCCAGGACGCGATCCGCCCGGACTGGTGCCCGGTGCCGTTGCGCGCGTCGAAGCTGCCGGCCAGCCCGGTGGCCAGGTCGAGCAGCACAGCGCCGAGAGCTTCGACGTCGAGGTCGGCTGCGGGCCGGGCGGCGTACCCGGGGCGGTGCACCATCTGCCCGCCGAGCCCCGCCGCCGCCGCGACCGCGCACACCAGCGCGGCGGCGGCGGCGAACTCCATCGCAGACAGTTCGTCGTCGGCGTGGTCGAGCTTTGGCAGCTGTGTGGCGAGCAGGTCCAGCCCTCGGGCGGGATGCCCGGCGAGGGCGCAGAAGCGCAGGTGCGCTGCGAGGTAGGGGAAGGCACCCCGCTCGTGTCGGTGCCGCCGGTGCGCCCGGACGTGTGCCGCTGCGGCCCGCTCCGGCTCGCCGGCCCGCAGCAGGGGCAGCATCGCCGCGGCGAGGCCGCGCTCGGGCGCCTCGGTGCAGTCGCCCCGTCCGGCGCCGGCCAACTCGTCCAGGGCGGCCTGCCAGTCGCCCCAGCCGGCGAGCAGGTCGGCCCGCCGCACCGCGGCACAGTCGGCGCACCCGTCGGCCGGCTCAGATCCGGCGGCCACCCAGCGTTCGTACCAGGAGCGGGCGGCCGGTTCGTCGCCGAGGTGGTCGGCGATCCGGCAGCGCAGCTCGGCGACCGCCGTGGCGCCGCCGGCCTCGAGGTCGTCGAGCAGAGTCCGGGCCTGGTCCAGCCCGACGCGGGGACTGCCGAGCAGGGCCTCGACCGCGTACCGCTGGTAGCGCGACAGCTGATCACGGCCGCCGGGCGGCAGCAGGTCGGGCCGGCGTTCGACGGCCACGAGGCAGCGGCGGACTGGCTCGACCAACCGCCACCGCTTCCCGTGCAGCAGGTACGTCTCGATCAGCGCGAGCCGGGCCTCCAACGCCGACCGGTCATCGCCGGTGGCGTCGGCCCGCGCGGCGATCCGCTCCAGCTCGACGCTGCGCGCCTCGCCGTCGGGGGAGTCCCGGGCGTCGGCCAGCTCCTCGGCGAGCGCGCGGCCGTCCCGCTCGGGTCGCCGCCGGCCGCCCAGCCACCCCGGCCAGCCGAACTCGTCCAGCCCTCGGCCGCCGGGCTGCCCGGTCACGGCAGCACCCCGCCGGGCAGGCGGGCCACCTCGGTGGCCAGCTGGCAGCCGGTGGCGATGCCGCGGTCGAGAAGCTGGTCGAGCTGGTGCGGGGTCACCCCGTGTTCCAGGTCGGCGATGACCTCGCCGCAGATCCGGGCTCGCCCGTCGTCCTCGACGTGGACGAACGCCTTGGGCCAGAGCCGGTCGTGGTTCCACGAGTTGCAGAAGGCGTGCAGCGCGGGCACGTACTCGATGGTGAACGTCGGTGCCGCCACCGTGCGTACCTGAAGCAGCTCCCCGGCGGTGCCCGGACGCAGGAACCAGATCAGGCTGTCGGCCCACCGACCGACCAGGTCGCCGGCCGGGTCGGTCTCGACCGGGTATCCCCGGTTGGCGAGCACGCTGGCGATCAGCTCGCCGGTCAGCGGACGCAGCGCGCCCGGGTATCCGGCCAGGGGGCGGTCCACACCGTCCGCGGTCGGCGACGCCATGGGCACCCCTTCTGAGGCGGATATCACGACCGGCGACCGACTCGCGCGACGACGCGCGGACACGACCCGGAAAAGCAGCGATCTGCCGGGTGCCGCCGTTACGGTGATGCTATGGCGGGCCGTACCTCTCAGGCGAGCCGGCGGCGCGGCGCGTCGCCGCGCGGTGGCACGAACAGTCGTGCCCGTAAGCCGGCCAAGAAGACCAGCGCGCCGGCACGGCGCCGCACCACGGCACGCAGGCCCGGTCCCGCCGCGTTGGTCGGCCGCACGATCGGGGCACTGTGGATGGGCCTGGCGCACGGCGTGGGTTGGGCGGTACGCGCCGTCGGCCGGCAGGCCGCCTCGGCCCGCGACCTCGATCCGGAGCACCGCCGGGACGGTGCCGGACTGCTGATGATCGGCTTGGCCCTGCTCAGCGCCGGGGCGATCTGGTTCTCGGCGGCCGGGCCGGTCGGTGCCCGGCTGGCCGACACGGTCCGGCTCTTCCTCGGGGCGATCTCCATCGTGGTGCCGGTGCTGCTCGGCATCGGTGCCTGGCGGCTGATGCGCCAGCCCGGCGATCCCGAGCACCGCGGCCGTGGACCGATCGGGTGGGGCTCCATGCTGGTCGCCACCGCCGCGATGCTGCACATCGGCCAGCAGCCGGCCGACCCGGGCGAGCGGGACTTCGCCGGCGGCCTGATCGGCGCCGGCGTCGGTAGCCTGCTGGAGCGGGCGGTCACCGCCTGGGTCGCGGTGCCGCTGCTGATCCTGCTGCTGGTGTTCGGGCTGCTCGTGGTCACCGCGACACCGATCAACAAGATCCCCGAGCGGCTCGGCCTGCTCGCCGCGAGTGTGCTCGGCCCGAGCGGCCAGGAGACGGACGAGGCCCCGGCCGCGCCGCCCCGCCGCCGCCCGGCGAAACGGGCGCCACCGCCGGTCGACCCGGACGAGTTCGACGACCTGACCGGCGTGGATCTCCAGGAGACGATGGTCCTGCCGCGCAAGGCGCGGTCACGGGTGCCGGCGAGCCGCAAGCCGGCCGAGCCGCCGGAGCACTCACCCGCGCCGACCCGCGCCGAACAGCTCGCGCTGACCGGGTTGGCCGGCGACTACACCCTGCCCCCGTCGAACATGCTCGCCAGCGGTGCCGCGCCGAAGACCCGCAGCAAGGCCAACGACGAGGTGATCGCCGCGCTGACCGGCGTCTTCGAGCAGTTCGACGTGGACGCGGCGGTGACCGGCTTCACCCGGGGCCCGACGGTGACCCGCTACGAGGTCGAGCTGGGCCACGGCGTCAAGGTGGAGCGGATCACCCAGCTTTCCCGCAACATCGCGTACGCGGTGAAGTCGCCGGACGTCCGCATCCTCAGCCCGATCCCGGGCAAGAGCGCGGTCGGCGTGGAGATCCCGAACACCGACCCGGAGAACGTGGCCCTCGGCGACGTGCTCCGCTCGCGGGCCGCCGCCAGCGACCACCACCCGATGCTGGTCGCGCTCGGCAAGGACATCGAGGGCGGCTACGTGGTGGCCAACCTCGCGAAGATGCCCCATATTCTGATCGCGGGGGCCACCGGCGCCGGCAAATCGAGCTGCCTCAATACTCTGCTGATGTCCATTCTGACGCGGGCGACGCCGGACGAGGTGCGGCTGCTGCTGATCGACCCGAAGCGGGTCGAGCTGACCGGCTACGAGGGGATCCCGCACCTGGTCACCCCGATCGTGACCAACGCCAAGAAGGCGGCCGACTCGCTGGAGTGGGTCGTGCGTGAGATGGACATGCGCTACGACGACCTCGCCGCGAACGGGGTCCGGCACATCGACGACTTCAACCGCAAGGTCCGCACCGGCGAGATCAAGGCCCCACCGGGCAGCGAGCGGGAAATGCGGCCGTACCCGTACCTGCTGGTGATCGTCGACGAGTTGGCCGACCTGATGATGGTCGCCCCGCGTGACGTGGAGGACTCCATCGTCCGGATCACCCAGCTCGCCCGGGCGGCCGGGATCCACCTGGTGCTGGCCACCCAACGCCCCTCGGTCGACGTGGTGACCGGCCTGATCAAGGCCAACGTGCCGTCCCGGTTGGCTTTCGCCACCTCCTCGCTGGCCGACTCCCGGGTCATCCTGGATCAGCCCGGCGCGGAGAAGCTGCTCGGCCGCGGCGACGGGCTGTTCCTGCCGATGGGCGCCTCGAAGCCGATCCGCATCCAGGGCGCCTGGGTCACCGAGCGTGAGATCGCCGATGTCGTCAAGTTCTGCAAGGAACAGCGTGAGCCGGAGTTCCGCTCGGACGTGCTGACCGTCGCCCAGGAGAGCAAGAAGAAGATCGACGAGGACATCGGCGACGACCTCGACCTGCTGGTGCAGGCGGTCGAGCTGGTGGTCACCTCGCAGTTCGGCTCGACCTCCATGCTCCAGCGCAAGCTGCGGGTCGGCTTCGCCAAGGCGGGCCGGCTGATGGACCTGATGGAGACCCGCGGCGTCGTCGGCCCCTCCGAGGGTTCCAAGGCCCGCGACGTGCTGGTCAAGCCGGACGAGCTGGAGGAGGTCCTGGCCGGCCTGCGCGGGGACGAGCAGTGACGTTGCCGGAATGCCGCCGGCCGGATGTGCAGACACCGCAGGGCCCGTCGAAGTGAACCGGCTGGCCCTGCGGTGACGCGACTCGTCGCGTGGGTCAGGTGAGCGCGGCGGCGAACAGCAGGTTGAGCAGGATGGCGGCCGGATTGGCCATGATCTCCTCCGGAAGTCAACTCTTCGTTGATCGGCGGAGTACCCACACCAGGCCACGGTCCAAACAGCATCATCGGCCTCGGGGCCGGCCGGAACGCTCAGTGGAAGACCTTGAGCCCTACCACCCCGGCGATCACCAGCAGCAGGCTGAGCAGCCGGAGCAGGTTGGCCGACTCGCCGAGCGCCACCATGCCGATCAGGGCGGTGCCGACCGCGCCGATGCCGACCCAGACCACATACCCGGTGCCGACCGGGATCTCCCGCAACGCGTATCCCAGGCCGATCATGCTCAACACCAACGTGATCACGAACACCACCGAGGGGACCGGTCGGGTGAAGCCCGCACTGCGGTCCAGGGCGATCGCCCACGCGGTCTCCAACAGTCCGGAGAGCACCAGTACGATCCAGGCCATCGAGCCACCTCTTCGCCGTTGCCCGGGCCGTCGGGCCTCGGGCGGGTCGATTCCGCATGGGGCGTCTTGGCCTGACCGGGTACGCCCACGACTCGTCCGGGGCAGCCACACCGGGCCGCCGCGACCGACCGTAGCACCGGCGGGGCGGCGCGATGGGTGAGACAAATCACCGGGCTGGACCTCAACCTTGCTTCACCTTGCACGATGAGGCCATGACCGTGCTCATCTCCGACGCGGAGGTCGCCGCCGCACTGGACGCACCGGCCACGGTGGACGCGATGCGCGATGCGCTGCTGGCCAGCCACGACGGCCGGCTGGTGGCCCCGCCCCGAGCCGGCGTGCAGTTGGGCGGCGGCCGGATGATGCTCACCGCCGGGCACCTGCTCGGGCAGTGGTACGGATACCGGGCGTACGACACGTTCGGCCATCCCGAAGCCGAACAGGTGGTGGTGCTGCACGACGGGCGTACGGGTGCGGTGCGGGCGGTCGCCGTGGGGGAGGAGTTGGGCTCCCGGCGTACCGGCGGGCTGGGCGGGGTCGCGGTGGACGCGCTGGCCCGCCCGGACGCGGCCACGCTCGGTGTGATCGGCTCCGGCGGGCAGGCATGGACCCAGGTCTGGGCCGCCGCCGCCGTACGCCCGCTGCAGGAGGTGACGGTCTACAGCCGCTCGACGGCGCGTCGGGAGGCGTTCGCCGCCCGGGTCCGGGCCGAACTCGGCATTCCGGCCCGCCCGGTGGACAACGCCCGGGCGGCGGTGCACGACCGGGACGTGGTGGTGCTGGCCACCACCAGCCCCACGCCGGTACTGGACGCCGCCGACCTGACCCCGGGCTGCCACGTCAACGCAGTCGGGTTCAAGCAGCGCGACCGCGCGGAGTTCGCCCCCGATCTGCTGGATCGCGCCGCCGTGCTGGTCAGCGATTCACCGGCGCAGTCCCGGTCGTACGTTCCGCCGATGCTCGCCGCCGAGCCGCCGTACGCCGCACGGCTGGGCGATCTGGGCGCGGTGCTGGCCGGATCGGCGCCCGGCCGCACCGGTGCGGACCAGATCTCGGTCTTCTGCTCGGTCGGTCTCGCCGGCACCGAGGTGTTCCTACTCGACCGCCTGGTCCGGATTCTCGTCGCCGGCGCGACCGGCTCATCCGGGTGACGCCCGCCGCCGGGCCGCCCCGCCGGATCGGGCGCGGCGGCCCGGTACCCTCGGATGGTGTCTGCCACCTCCCCTACTGACCACTCCAACTCGGCGCGTCTGGCGCCGCGCCGCGAGTTGGAGCAGTCGACCGACCACTCCAGCTCTGCGCGGTCGGCGGAGTCGTCCGCCGGCGACGGCCGCCGGGTCGCCCTGCTGACCCTGGGCTGTGCCCGTAACGAGGTCGACTCGGAGGAGCTGGCCGCCCGCCTGCACGCCGACGGTTGGCAGGTGACGACCGACGGCGAGGGCGCCGACGTGGTGGTCGTCAACACCTGCGGCTTCGTGGAGAAGGCCAAGCAGGACTCGATCCAGACGCTGCTGGCCGCCGCCGACACCGGCGCGAAGGTGGTCGCTGCCGGCTGCATGGCCGAGCGGTACGGCCGGGAGCTGGCCGACAGCCTTCCCGAGGCCCAGGCGGTGCTCAGCTTCGACGACTATCCGGAGATCTCCGCCCGGCTGGACGCGGTCGTCGCCGGCCGCAGCTTCGCCGCGCACACTCCCCGGGACCGGCGCGAGCTGCTGCCGCTGACGCCGGTGGCCCGCCGGGACAGCGCGGTGTCGCTGCCCGGGCACGGCAACGCCGCCGACGTCGACGAGCACACCCCGGCGCACCTACGGCCGGTGCTGCGCCGCCGGCTGGTCAGCGGCCCGGTCGCCTCGCTCAAGCTGGCCAGCGGCTGCGACCGGCGTTGCGCCTTCTGCGCCATTCCCGCCTTCCGGGGCGCCTTCGTCTCCCGCACCCCGGACGAACTGCTCGCCGAAGCCGAGTGGCTGGCCAAGAGCGGTGTTCGTGAGCTGGTCCTGGTCAGCGAGAACTCGACCTCGTACGGCAAGGACCTGGGCGACCCCCGGGCATTGGAGAAGCTGCTGCCGCAGCTAGCCGCAGTCGACGGCATCGTCCGGGTCCGGGTCAGCTACCTCCAGCCGGCCGAGACCCGGCCCGGCCTGGTCGAGGCGATCGCCACCACACCGGGGGTGGCACCCTACTTCGACCTGTCGTTCCAGCACTCCAGCGAGCCGGTGCTGCGCCGGATGCGTCGTTTCGGCTCCACCGACCGGTTCCTGAAACTGTTGGCCGACGCACGGGAGTTGGCACCGCAGGCCGGGGCGCGAAGCAACTTCATCGTCGGATTCCCCGGCGAGACCCGGGCCGACGTCGACGAACTGGTCCGCTTCCTCACCGAGGCCCGGCTCGACGCGATCGGGGTCTTCGACTACAGCGACGAGGACGGCACCGAGGCCGCCGGACTGCCCGGCAAGGTCTCCGCCGCCACCATCAAGCGCCGGTACGACAAGCTCAGCGCGCTCGCCGACGAGCTGTGCTCGCAGCGCGCCGAGGACCGCCTCGGCGCGACGGTCGAGGTGCTGGTCGACTCAGTCGACGAGGGTGTCGTCGAGGGGCGGGCCGCGCACCAGGGACCGGAGGTGGACGGCTCGACCACGCTCGTCGCGCCGCGGGGCGGCGGGGTCGACCTGGCCGCGCTGCGCCCGGGCGACCTGGTCCGGGCGACCGTGACCGGCACCGAAGGGGTCGACCTGGTCGCGGTGCCGGATGAGATGATCTCGGCGGCGCCCGGCGCGACGCGGTGACGGCGGGCCGGGACGAGACGAGGGAGCGACGAGGTGCGGTGCCCGACGGTGGGCCGATGACCGGGGCGACGGAGTCCACCCCGCTGCCGGTGGTGGCCCGGGTGCCGGTGGTCAACGCGGCCAACGCCCTGACCGCGCTGCGGCTGGCCCTGGTGCCGGTCTTCGCCGCCTCCGTGATCGTCTCGGGCATGACGCACGCCGGTTGGCAGGTCATCGCCTGTCTGATCTTCGCCGTCGCCTCGCTGACGGATTTCGTCGACGGCTGGATCGCCCGCCGGTTCGCGCTCGTGACCGCGTTCGGCAAGGTGGCCGACCCGATCGCCGACAAGGCGCTCATCGGCACCGCTCTGCTGCTCCTGTCGGCCCACGACCAACTGCCGTGGTGGGTGACGGGGGTGATCCTCGCCCGGGAGTTGGGCATCACGGCCCTGCGGTTCTGGGTGATCCGACGCGGGGTGATTGCCGCGAGCCGCGGTGGCAAGGTCAAGACCGCGCTGCAGATCCTGGCCATCACCTGGTATCTGTGGCCGATGCCCGACGCCCTGGCCACGGTCGGTCCGTGGATCATGGGCGCGGCGGTCGCCGTCACTGTGCTCACGGGCTTCGACTACCTCGCCCAGGCCCTACGGTTGCGCCGAACCACCAGCTGACCGGCGCTGCGGCGAGTAGATCACCGCCTGGTCGGGAAGGATGCGACAAGTGGGCATGAGAGAAGCCGAAGGAGCGATGGGCAGCGCAGCGGCCGGCGTGGTGCACCGTCTCGCCGAACGGCGACAGACGGTCGCCACCGTCGAGTCGCTGACCGGCGGCCTGCTGGCCGCAACGATCGTCGAGATCGCCGGTGCGAGCGCCGCCTACCGGGGCGGGCTGGTGGTTTACGCCACCGAGCTGAAGGAGTGGCTGGCCGGCGTACCGGCGCAGCTGCTGGCCGAGCGCGGCCCGGTCGACCCGGACGTGGCGGCGGCGCTCGCCGAGGGCGGACGACGCGGCTGCGGGGCCGACTGGGCACTGGCCACCACCGGGGTGGCTGGCCCGGAGTCCCAGGACGGCAAGCCGGTCGGGCTGGTCTACGTCGCGGTCGCCGGCCCGGACGGCACCGAGGTACGGGAACTCGACCTCGACGGTGGGCGCGACCACATTCGGGCGGGCGCGGTGACCGGCGCGCTGCGGCTGCTCGCCGAGCACATTCAGGTCCCGGACGCCGCCGAAGCCCCCCGGTCCTGACCCCTCGTCACGCGCCCTTGCCGGATGTCGCCTCGTTTACCCCGTCGGGGTGGGATGTCGCGGCGGCGCGTACCGGGTACGGTTGCGGGAAGGCTCCGACGACCGGGGCCGGTGCCGCCGCCGGGCCGCGAGGCCGGGCGAACTGTGTCCCTCAGGGGAGGTGCGATGGTCCTGCTACGCCGGGTGATCGGTGACGCATTGCGGGCGCGCCGGCAGGGGCAGCACCGCACGCTGCGCGAGGTATCTTCCGCCGCCAACGTCAGCCTGGGGTACCTGTCCGAGATCGAGCGCGGCCAGAAGGAAGCCTCCAGCGAACTGCTCGCTGCGATCTGCGACGCGCTGGGCGCCCGCCTGTCCGAGCTGCTGCGCGAGGTCAGCGATACCGTTGCGCTCGCCGAGCAACTGCCGGGCGTGCTCGTCCCGGTGCAGAACGAGCCGGCCGAGTCGACACCGGTCGCGGCGCCGCCGGTGGCCAGGTCCACCGGCCGGGGGGTGCGCCAGGTCAGCTCGGACGGCAGCGTCGCCGTCGCCGTGCGCCAGGAATCTCCGCTCAAGGCCACCTTGCGCAGCACCCGGGTGCGCCCCGACCGGGACGTGGTCTGCGCCGCCTGACAGGGCCGATGGTCGTGGTGGCCCGCGCCGCGTAGGGTTGATCGTGCACGTCCCCCTCCGGTCGGTACGGATGCTGTGCTGGCGGTCGGCTGGGACGATGTATCCACCATCGCCGGTGGCCGACCTGGCCCGCCCGGTGTGGGACAGGCGCAGCGACGTTACTGAGGGGATACCGCGGAGATGGCGAACCCGTTCGTCAAGGGCTGGAAATACCTGATGGCGCTTTTCGGCGCTCGAATCGACGAGCACGCCGACCCCAAGGTGCAGCTCCAGCAGGCCATCGACGAGGCGCACCGGCAGCACCAGGCACTCGTCCAGCAGGCCGCGGCGGTGATCGGCAACCAGCGCCAGCTGGAGATGAAGCTTTCCCGCCAGATGTCCGACGTCGAGCGGTTGCAGGCCAACGCTCGGCAGGCGCTGGTCCTCGCCGACCGGGCCCGGGCCAAGGGCGACGAGGCCGAGGCCGGCCGCTACGAGCAGTCCGCACAGACCCTGGCCACCCAGCTGGTCTCCGCCGAGCAGGCCGCGGAGGACCTGAAGACCCTGCACGATCAGGCGCTCGCCGCCGCCGGGCAGGCGCGCCGCGCGGTGGAGAACAACTCGATGATCCTCCAGCAGAAGCTCGCCGAGCGCGCCAAGCTGCTCAGCCAGCTGGAGCAGGCCAAGATGCAGGAGAGCGTGGCCGCCTCGCTGGAGTCCATGTCCGCGCTCACCGCGCCGGGCACCACCCCCAGCCTGGACGAGGTCCGCGACCGCATCGAACGCCGCTACGCCAACGCCATGGGCCGGGCCGAATTGGCCAGCAACTCGGCCGAGGGCCGAATGCTGGAGATCCAGAAGGCGACCCTGGACACGGCGGGCTCCGCCCGGCTGGATCAGATTCGCGCCAGCATGGCCGGCGAGCAGCTCGGCGCCGGCCCCGAACGCGGTGCGGTCAGCGGCCAGCCGGCAGCGGCGAGCAACGACCCGGCCGTGGCGCGGCTCGACGAGATCAGGGCCAGCATGAGCCGCGACCGCGGCACCGGCGACACCACCGCCGCCGGCTGAGCCGGAGCAGTCGAGGAGGCGACGGTGGCAGACGAGCGCACCCGCTACTTTCGTCGGCTGGGCAAGCTGCGACGCTCTGCCCGGCGGTGGAGCGTACTGGCCGGCGGGCTCGGTGGCGCGACGGCCATCCTGACCCCGTACGCCGGGATCGGGCTTGCCGACGCGGCCTGGGCCGCCGCCGCGGGCGCGAGCACCGCGCTGGCCGCCTGGCGCTGGAGCGACCTGCGTGCGCTGGCCGCCCGGCCCGCGCCGCCCGCCCTCGACCCGGCGCAGGCCGCCGCCCGCTCCCGCGCCCGGCTGGTCGCCGCCGTGGAACGCCTGCCCGTCGGCGCTGGCGTGGTGGCCGAGGTACGCCGGGTCCGCTCCCGCAACGCGCTGCGCGGCACCACCGCCGCCGGGTTGTGGGAGCGGCTGGATCGCGCTGCCTCGACGATGGCCTCGATGGCGGGCCGGCTGACCGGCCTGGCCGAGCCGGCGGTGGCCGAGGCGGCAGCGGCCGAACAGTCCCTGCGCGACCTGGCCAACCGCGTCGCCAGCGTGGAACGCGCGGTACGCCTCGCCCCGGCCGATGCCCGGCCGCCCCTGGCCGAGGCGCACCAGGCGCTCACCGGACAGTTGGAGACCGGCGTGACCGCCTACGAGCGGCTGGTGGTGGCCGCCGCCGGTTATCTGGCCGAGGAGTACCGCCCAGAGAGCGAACACCCGGCGGCGGCGCGACTGACCGAGGCAACTGATCTGCTGCACGGGTTCGCGTCGGCGCTGTCCGAGCTGCGCGCGGTGGGCCGCCCCGCTGCCGCTCCCTGAGCATCCGTCGCACATGCCAGGCGGCGCTTCCGGCTATCCGAGGCGTCGCCGCAGGAGGGGCTTGTCGACCGGAGTTGCTTCCGCACGAGAGCAGGCCATCCCGGTGATCGCTAGGTGGTGTAGTCGGCGTTGATCCGGATGTAGCCCTCGGTCAGGTCGCAGCCGTAGACGGTGAAGGCACCCTCGGCGATGCCCAGGTCCACCTCGATCACCACGTCGTCGTGGCGCAGGTGCTCCTGCAGCAACCGCAGTTTCTCGTCCGTCGCCGCAGCGGGATAGACCTCCATGCCGCCAAAACCGATGGTCACCCGCTCCGGCAGGATGTCGTCGTCCTCCTCGCACTTGCCCACCGCCATCGCCACCCGGCCCCAGTTCGGGTCCGCGCCGTGCACCGCGGTCTTCACCAGCGGTGAGTTCACCACCGCCTTTCCCACCCGCTTGGCCTGGTCGTCGTCGCGGGCGCCGGTGACCCGGACCTCGATCAGCTTGCTGGCCCCCTCGCCGTCGCGCGCCACCATCCGCACCAACTGCAGGGCGCAGGCGTGCAACGACTCCGCGAACTCGTCGAGGTTGACCGGCCCGGCGAGACCGTTGGCGAAGATGGCCGCGGTGTCGCTGGTCGAGGTGTCGGTGTCGATGCTCACCGCGTTGAAGGTCCGGTCGATCACCGCACGGAACACCCGGTCGAGGTCGACGGGGTCGATCTGAGCATCCGTGCAGAAGAAGGTCAACAGGGTGGCCATGTTCGGCTCGATCATGCCGACGCCCTTGGCCACGCCGATGATGGTGGCCGTACCGCACCGCGATCGTGCCACCTTCGGATGGGTGTCGGTCGTCATCATGGCGGCGGCCACCCGATCGAAGTCCGCCGGCGGAAACGGCCAGCGCAGCTCGGCGAGGTACGCGCGCAGCCGGGGCATCGGGTACTGCCGCCCGATCACCCCGGTCGAGGCGATCAGCAGATCGTCCGGATCCACCCCGACCGCCTTCGCCACCGTCGCCCGGATCTCGCGGGCGTTCGCCATACCCTCCTCGCCGGTGGCGACGTTGGCGTTACGAGCGAGCACGACTACGCCACGGCATGTGGCGCTGCGTGCCGAGCGGCTGAGCACCACACTCGGACCAGCGAATCGGGATCGGGTGAACACCGCCGCACTCACCGCCGGTGTCTCCGAGACCAGGGCGGTGAAGTCGTCACCCTCGTCCTTGAGCCCGGCATTGCCGACCAGCGCACGAAAACCCCGAGGGGTGATGGTGTCCACCTGACGACTCCCCTGATCGACCAGTGATGGTAAGAATATACCGTCGACAGCAGACTTATGCGCTACCCATTCTCGTGGTCGCGATGGGCCGGAACGCCACCACCGCTCACGCCGCGCCGACCGGTGCCGGCGCCGCGACGACCACGACGGACCGTGCGGTGTCGGCACCGCCGATCATTCCGGGGTGGTGACCGGGATGGGACCGGTGAACGGGGAGCTGCCGACCAGGTTGAACGAGCGGATCCGGTAGTGGTAGGTGACGCCGCGGGCCAGGCCGGTGTTGGTGAAGCCCCGACCGGTGACCGTGAAGGTGGCCACCTCCCGGGTGAAGAGTGCATCCCCGGCCCGCTCCACGACGAACCCCGAGCCCAGGCCGGTGGGGATGCTGGCCGCCCAGCCCAGCACGACCGTCGCGGTGTCCGGGCCGGGCGCGCTGGTGGCCACGCTCACCCTGGTCGGGATGCCCGGCGCCGGTGGGGTGGTCAACCGGGCCACCATCGACCAGGGCGAGGCCGCACCGAGGTAGGTGGTGCGTACCCGGTAGTAGTACGTGGTGTCGGGGGCGAGCGCGGTGTCCAGGTGATGATCGCCGACACCGATAGCGGTGGTGCCCGGCCCGCTGGTGAAGGTCGGGTTGGTGGCCCGCTGCACGTCGACGCCGGTGGCGAAGGAGCGGTTGGTCCAGCGCAACGCGACCCGCAGCGGGGCGGCAGGTGCCAGTGCCGCGGTCAGCCCGGTCGGCGCGGCGAGCCGCACCGCCGCCGGGACGCTGTTCGACCAGGCGGAGCAGCTCGCGGCGTTCTCCGCCCGGATCCGGTAGTGGTACGTCACTCCCGGGGTGACGCTGGCATCGGTGTGCCGGGTCGCCGTGGCCGCCACGGTGATCTCGGTCAGCCCGGTGGCGAAGGTCGCGTCGGTGGCCCGTTGCAGCAGGTGGCTGGTGGCGGTCGGAAGGCCGCCGTTGCCGGTCCAGGTCAGCGCGATCGCCGGCAGTGCGGTCGCCGATCCCGGCTCTGGAGTGGCGGTCAGCCCGGTCGGTGCCCGAGGGGAGACGCGTAGCACCAGGGGCCGGATCATGCCCTGGTCGCGGTGCCCGCCTGCGGCGCTCGACCAGTGGTACTCCCAGCCCAGGTTGACCACCTGGTTGACCACCGACGCGGGCCCCCCGTCGAGCGGACTGATCCTGGCGGAGCCGGTGGGCGCACCCGCCGGCCGGGTCGGGTCGAGCAGCCGTACGCTGTCGCTGATCTTGAATGGCAGGGGTGGCGCCTCCGGTCGGAGCGCCAGCACCACGTCCTCGCCCGGGTCGACCCGTACGACCTGCTTCCAGCCGAGCTCGCCGGGCTGCGGCGGCCGAATCCTGCCGTCGTCGCCGACCCGGCCGACCACCTGCACGTCGAGTCCCTCGAACCGCACCGGATGGCTCTGCCGGCCGGTGCCACGGACCCGCCAGAGCTGGCTGCCGTCGCCGGGCGCGCCGACCGCGATCGCCGGGTCGCCGACGCGAAGCAGTTCGGTGGCCGGATCGGTCGGCCCGAGCGGCAGGATCGCCTCGCCCAGTGGCCCGGCGTGCGGGTGCGCCACGCCGAGTCGGCCGGTGAGCCGGCCGTGGTCGGGCTCGAAGACCTGCCCCACGGCCTTGACCGTCAGCGGCAGGGTCACCGGGGCGGCGGCTCCGGCCGGGACGAACTCCACCTCGGTGGTGTGCACCGACACCCGGACCGGGCGGGTCGTGACGGTGCCGAAGCAGGGATCGTAGGCCGGTTGCGGAACGACCGGGGGACGTTGGCTGGTGGCGTACGCGCCGGGCAGCCGTTGCCGCAGCCGGTCGAGGTCGTACGCCGGTGCGGGGTGACCGGCCACTCGCAGCTGCAGCAGGGTTCGGGTGTTCGGGCCGTACCCGGGGCGGGTCGACGGCGGGCCACCCTCGGCCGTACGGTCCGGCCCGTCGGTGTGCAGGTCGTAGCGGGGATCGAAGCAGGGCAGCGGGGCGGGGCAGTCGTTGTACAGGATCAACGTGCTGCCCGGCGCGACCGTGGCGAAGTCCACCAGCACGTCGGCCCGCTCGCCGGGGGCCAGCAGCAGCGCGTGGTGGGCCACGTTGAGCACGGTCGGATCGCGGCGGTCGTACCGGAAACCGATCGGCCGGTTGGGGATCACCTCGGGCGCCGGAAGCAGGCCGCACTCGTTGCCGATCCGGATCAGCGCGGGCCCGGCGACACGCGGATCCGGCACCCCGCCCGGCCGGCCGTCGGTGGGCCAGTCCGCTGGCCGGTCAGCGGCGGGTACGGCGTCGACCATCGGCACCTCACCGGCGGCCGGGTCGGCCAGCACGCCCTCCGGCGTCCACATCGGCCCGTCCGAGCCGGCCCGGTACAGCTGGAGGTTCAGCCAGCGGTCGGTGCAGGCGTTGAGGATCCGCCACCGGTACAGCCGGGGCTCGACCTCCAGGTACGGGTACGCGACGCCGTTGACCAGCACGGTGTCGCCGTACGCCGTGGGCACCGCGCTCGGATGCGGCACACCGGGGATCTCCGGCGGCTCGTCCGGATCGGTGACCGGGTCGTGGCGCGGGTTGGGCACCGGTGCGGCCGGCGCGTCCAGGTCGGCCGGCGCGGCGGTACGCGACCACGGGCCGTAGTCCCACCGGCCGGTCGGGTTGGTCCCGTCCGGCTGGTACGGGTGTTGCCGGGGCTGGTAGACGTGCGGGTGCCACAGGTTGCCCCGAGACCCCCACCGGTCCCGGTCCCAGGTCGGGTCCTGGGTGGCGAGTTGGCCGTCGTCCGGCACGAAGGTCTTGTCCTCGAAGACCAGAGGAAGTTGCTCGGCGGGAAGCACTCCGTCGGCGATCAGCTCCTCCTGCGCCTCGTCGGTGAGCAGGTAGAGCGCGACCTGCCCGGAGTAGCCGGTCAGCCGGGACAGCCCGACGGTGTTGTCGTGGAACCAGAGCAGCCGACCGCTCTGCTCGTTCGGGTAGTAGAGGGTGGTGGCGCCCCGGCCCGGGTGGGCCATGTCGGGGACGTGAGTCAGTCCGCTGCCGGTCGGGTACGGGGTGATCTCACCCGCCGGAGTGATCCAGTGCCAGGGGTTGCCGGCGCTGATCCAGCCGGTCGACGCGCCGCAAAGGTGCAGCACCGCCCGGTTCTGCGGGTACGGTGCCGGCCCGTCGAGCGGACCCGCCCCGGCGCCGGGCACGGTCGGGTCGACCGGCAGGAAGAGGTCGCCGGCCGGCCCGGTGGGCAGTTGGTTGATGAACTTGATCCGCACCGGTCGCCCCCGGCGGGCGAGCACGACCGGGCCGAGGTGCCAGGGCCGTCGCGGCGGGGCGACGGTGTTGTGCCCGTCGCCGTCAGTGCCCTGGTTGAGCTGCCGGTAGCCGCGTAGCCGGGTGGCCGGCAGGTCCCGGTGCAGGCGCTGGGTGTACTCCTGGAGGCCGATCTCGTAGTAGTCGCAGCCCGGATAACTGATCGTGTCGGGCGTCGCCACCGGCAGGTGCGCGCCGAGCGGTGCGTCTGAGGGCGGGCCGAGGCCGGGCAGCGGGTCGACGAACTTGCGCAGGCCGGTGCCGGCCACCACCTGACCGGCGTCATCGACCAGCGGCAGCGGACTGTACGCGTGATTCGGCACCGGACCGAGGCACCGTGGCGGGGCCGTGGGATCCAGACTGGCGGCCGCCCGTGCCGAGTCCGGTGCCGGTGCTGTGGTGGTGCCGGTGCTGCCTGTGGTGCCGGTGCTGCCTGCGGTGTCGGGGCCGGTGCGCGCGGCGGGGACGGCCATGGAGGGATCCTGCTGGTCGGCGCGGGCCGCACCGCCGGTGTGGTCGGCGCGGGCTGCACTGTCAGCGTGGTCGGCGCGGGCCATCCAGGTGGCGCGGAGTCTGCGGAAAACGGCCATGGCTCCCCCGGAGATCGGGCGCGGCGACTGCCACTACGGCGGGGCAGGCGCGGTCGCGCAGTGTTGACGATCCGTGAGCACCCAATCGCAGCATGCGACCTGAAAGGCTGGTTAGGAAGTGCCCAATCGTCCCAATCTGCCGCTCTCCCGGCGTGTCCCGCGCGCCACCCCGGCGATCCCGGATGGCTCCGGTTCGTCCCGTTTGCTGATCTGGCCCGGCCGACGGTGGTGAATCTCGTCAGGGGGCGGGCTGGCAGTTGGGGCACCAGTAGGTGACCCGTGCACCCAACTCCTCTTTTCGGATGGCGGTGCCGCAGCGGCGGCAGGGCTCGGCCCGGCGCCCGTACACGTAGCTGGTCTGACCGCGGCGCAGCGAACCGGTGGTGCTCTGCGTCCACCGGCCCCGGCTGGCGGCGAGCAACCTCTGCGCCAGGGCGACCAGGCCGGTGAGGTCGGGGACGTCGCGGACCCGCGTCCGGGGATGGATCCGGTGCAGGAACAGCGTCTCGCACTTGTAGAGGTTGCCGATTCCGGCCAGGTTGCGCTGGTCCAGCAGCGCCACCGCGATGCTTTCGTCCGGGTGGGCGGCCAGCCGGCGTACCGCCTCGTCCGGGTCCCAATCCGGGCCGAGCAGGTCGGGACCGAGATGACCGACGAGGCGGTCCTCCTCGGCGGACGGCACCAGGGCCAGGTCGTGCAGGTGGTAGCCGACGGCGATCGCGGCCGGAGCGCGCAACACCGCCCGGATCAGGTGCGCCGGGCGGGCCGCCCAGCGTTCCCCGGGGGCGTACGTCCGCCAGATGCCGTCCATGCGCAGGTGCGAGTGCAACGTCCAGCGGACACGGTCGGGGGCCTCCAGCCGCAACAGCAGGTGCTTGCCCCGGCTGGCGCATCCGATCACCGTCCAGCCGGTGAGATCGGTGGTGGCCAGCCGGGGCACCCGAAAGTCGCTACCGGTCAGCCGGGCTCCGCCCAGCGCGCGCTCCAGCACGCGGGCGGTGTTCCAGACGGTGTCGCCTTCGGGCACCTCGCCATTCTCGCTCAGCCGTCAGGGCAACTCCTCCGGTCGTGGTGAGCGGACCAGTTCCTGGTAGCGGGGGTGGCAGGCGCCGTACACGGCGAAGTTGAGGCGGGCGAGCGAGAGGCTCAGCTCTCCGTTGGCCCCGCCACGTACGACGTCGGCGTCGGCGTCGCTCTGGCCGTCATCGGTCCAGAAGCAGACGGGACAGGTGCCCCCACCGGTCCGGGACGCGCAGCAGGGGCAGGCAGCGGGTACCCAGCGATCATCCACGCCGACAGCTTTCCATAGTGGACTTTTTAAGCGTATGGCCCGAGGGCCGGGCCAGTAGTTGGGATCTCCTCAACCCGCAACAGCCTACCGGGGCGGGCGGCGAGCAGGTCGACCGCCCGACCGCCGTTGACCGAGAGAGCGACCCGGTCGGCCGAATCGGCGTGCGCCACGAGGGCGCCCACCGGTGCGTCCCCGAAGGTGCGGCCGTGCACGGCCTCGATCGCCTCGCGGTTCCCGGCCGGACTCACCCGCACCCGCCCCGGCAGGGGCGCCAGGAGAGCGGCCGGGGCGGCCAGTTGGACGTTGCCGAAGTGGTCGACCGTCAGCACCTCGGCGGTGAACCCGCCCGACCTCGGCTCGACGACCGGCTCGGGCAGCCGGACCAGCGTCGCCGGGTCGACCGCCGGGCCGGCCCCGCCCAGCGGCGCGCCGGCGGCCAGCCGGGCCGCCACCGGCGCGAAGATGTCCCGACCGTGGAAGGTGGCCGACACCCGAGGGGCCCGCCATTGCGGGTTGGTCAACTCCACCGCGTCGGCCACCCCGCCGAGGGCACCGGCGGCGTCGAGCAGCAGCCCGTTGTCCGGGCCCACCAGGATGCCGTCGGGCGTGGCCAGCGCGATGCCCCGGCGGGTCGTGCCCACGCCCGGGTCGACCACCGCCACGTGCACCCCCGTCGGTAGGTGCGGCACCGTCTGTGCGAGCACTGCCGCGCCCCGGCGTACGTCACCGGGAGGCACCAGGTGGGTCACGTCGATCACCCGGACCGCCGGCGCGATCCGCGCGATCATCCCGTGGCAGGCCGCCACGAAACCGTCGGCGAGACCGTAGTCGGTGGTCAGCGAGACGACTCCGGTCGGTGCCTGTGCTCCGCTTACCGTTTCGCTGGTCACAGCATTGCATGCTATGGCTTGCCGGCCCCGGTGCCCGGCCCCGGTGCCCGGCCCCGGTGCCCGGCCCCGGTGCCCGGCCCCGGTGCCCGGCCCCGGTGCCCGGCCCCGGTGC
>NZ_BOPC01000026.1 GCF_016863555.1 Micromonospora qiuiae
CCCCGGTGCCCGGCCCCGGTGCCCGGCCCCGGTGCCCGGCCCCGGTGCCCGGCCCCGGTGCCCGGCCCCGGTGCCCGGCCCCGGTGCCCGGCCCGACCGGCCCCCGGTGCAGTTGCCGCTGGCCTCCGCCGCCGGTTGATCGACTCCGTTTCGTCGGTACGGCGGTGTCCAATCGGCCGGGACACCGCTACTACGGCGAAACGGCGATCGGCGATGGTCAACCCGGAAGGTCTCAGGTGCGGAGGCGGAGGCCGCGGGGCGTGGGGCGGAAGCCGGCGGCGGTGAGGGCGTCGTGCAGAGGGGTGGAGCGGACGGGTTCGCCGTCGGCGCGTTCGACGGAGATCGGGCCCAGTGCTCCGGTGTGGACGGTGTCGGCCAGGGCCTTCCCGGCCGCGGTCAGGGCGTCGACGTCAGCGGTGAAGGAGAGGATCGTCCGCCCGCCGCGTTCGACGTAGAGCACCAGATCGCCGGCGACCAGCACGACCAGTGCACCGGCCTTGCGGCCGGCCCGGTGGCCGGTGCCGGGCGGTGTTGCCGCGTCGCCGGAGTCGACCACCCGTTCCGGCCAGGGCAGCGCCGCGCCGTACGGGTTGGCCGGGTCGGTGGCCGCGAGCACCACCGCCGGACCGCCGCGAACCCGCCCGCCGTCCAGCGGCTCGGCCAGCGCCCTGATCCGGTCCACCGCACCGGGCGCCGCGAACTGCGCCGCGCCCAGCCCGTCGACGAAGTATCCCCGCCGGGCGGCGCCGCGCTCCTCCAACGCGGACAGCACGGGATAGACCGCGGCGAAACCGCCGGACACCTGCTCGGCCATGACCGCGCCCCGGGTGAGCACCCCGTGTCGCTCCAACAGCACGTCGGCCAGGGCCGCGGCGCGCCGGGTCGGGTCGAAATCCCGCTCCGGCAGCCGGGACCAGCGGCCCGCCGCGCTCGGCGGACCACCCCGGCCGGGCAGGGCCACCCGGCCGGGGCGCCGGTAGCGGCTGCGCGCGGCGATCGGCCGGGACCGGTGCGCCCCACCGCCGCCGAGCACCGCCCGCAGCGGCGCCAGGGTGTCGTTGGTGAGATACCCGGCCCAGACGAGGTCCCAGACGACGGTGGCCAGTGCGGCGTCGTCGGTGGCGCCGACCCGGTCGGCCAGCGGCCGGAAGAACAACGCCTGCCCGTCGTCGAGGGCGTCGAGCACCGCGTCGTGCAGCGGCGTACGGGTGAGCGCCTCGTCCGGCGGCGGTAGCAGCAGCGGTGCCGTGTCGGCGTACGCCAGGCTGACCCAGCCGTCCCCGCCGGAGATCGCGCCGGCCCCGGCCCACAGCACCTCGCCGCTGGCGCACAGCTCGTCCAGCAGGGCGGGGGAGTAGTCGGCGACCCGGGCCGGCAGCACCAGCCGCTCCAGTGCCGACGCCGGCACCAACGCACCCTGCAGCTGCTCCACCGTTGCGGCCACCGCCTCCACGCCACGGGCCGAGGAGCCGACCTGCTGCCATCGGGGCAGGAAGGTGGCCAACGCCCGGGGCGGCACCGGCTCGATCTCCCGGCGCAACGCCGCGAGGGACCGGCGGCGCAGCAGTCGCAGCACCTCCGCGTCACACCACTGGACGCCGACCGTGTCCGGAGTGAACTCGCCGGAGACCACCCGCCCGGTGGCGGCCAGCCGGCGCAGCGCCTGCTCCACGACGAAGACGCCCAACCCGAACCGTGCCGCGCAGCCGGCCGTGGTGAACGGGGCGTGGGTGCGGGCGTACCGGGCGACGAGATCACCGAGCGGGTCGGCGACCGGTTCCAGGTACGCCTCGGCGATTCCCACCGGCAGGGCCACGCCGAGGGCGTCCCGCAGCCGGCCGGCGTCCTCCACGACGACCCAGCGCTCCTGCCCGGCGATGCGGACCCGCAGCACCCGCCGAGCGGCGGCCAGGTCAGTCAGCCAGTCGACCGGCACCTCCCGCTCGGCCAGCTCATCAGTGCTCAGATCGCCGAGCTGGCGCAGCAGCTCGACCACGTCCTCCGCGTCCCGGGGCCGGCGCTGCGGGGTCAGCCAGCGCAGTTGCCGCTCGGTCTCGGCGAGCACCGCCGGGTCGAGCAACTCGCGCAGGTCGACCCGGCCGAGCAGCTCACCGAGCAGGGCCGAATCCAGCGTCAGTGCCGCGGCGCGGCGCTCGGCGAGCGGGGCGTCGCCCTCGTAGAGGAAGGCGCCGACGTAACCGAAGAGCAGGGACCGGGCGAACGGCGACGGCCGGGACGTCTCCACCTCGACCAGCCGCACCCGCCGGCCCGCCAGGTCGCGCATCACCTGGGTCAGGGCGGGCAGGTCGAAGACGTCCTGGAGGCACTCCCGGGCCGCCTCCAGGGTGACCGGGAAGTCGGCGTACTCGCGGGCGACGTCGAGCAGTTGGGCGGCGCGTTGCCGCTGCTGCCACAGCGGTTGACGGCGGCGCGGGTCGCGGCGGGGCAGCAGCAGCGACCGCGCGGCGCACTCTCGGAACCGGGCGGCGAACAGCGCCGAGGTGCCGACCGACTCCTCGACCAGCTGGGCGATTTCCTCGGGGTCGAAGGCCACCACGTCGGCGCCGGGTGGGTTGTCGGCGGTGTCCGGCAGGCGTACGACGATGCCGTCGTCGGCGGGCATCACCTGGGCGTCCACGCCGTAGCGTTCGGCGAGCCGGCGACCGATCGCCAGTGCCCAGGGCGCGTTCACCCGGGCGCCGAGGATGCTGTGCACGGCCAGCCGCCAGTCGCCCAACTCGTCGCGGAACCGCTCGACCACCACCGTCCGGTCGTCCGGCAACGCGCGGGTGGCGGCCTGCTGCTCGCGCAGGTACGCCATCAGGTTGCCGGCGGCCCAGTCGTCCAACCCGGCGGTACGCAACCCGGCCAGCGCCTCGTCGTCACCCTGCCGCAGCAGGCCACGGATTCGGGCTCCGATCGCCCGGCCCAGCTCCACCGGCCGACCGGGCTGGTCGCCTTTCCAGAACGGCATCTTGGCCGCCTGACCGGGGGCGGGGGAGACCAGCACCCGGTCCGGGGTGATCTCCTCGATCCGCCAGGACGAGGAGCCGAGGAGGAACACGTCGCCGACCCGGGACTCGTAGACCATCTCCTCGTCCAGTTCGCCGACTCGGGCGGCGCGTTCCGCGCCGGCCAGGAAGACGCCGAACAGGCCCCGGTCCGGGATGGTGCCGCCGCTGGTGACCGCGAGCCGCTGCGCTCCTGGACGGCCGGTCAGCACGTCGGTGGCGCGGTCCCAGACCAGCCGTGGGCGCAGTTCGGCGAAGGCGGTCGACGGGTAACGCCCGGAGAGCATGTCCAGCACGGCATGCAGGGCCGAGTCGGGCAGCTCGGCGAAGGGCGCCGCGCGGCGGACCACCGTGGCCAGGTCGCCGACGCGCCACTGGTCCAGGGCGACCATCGCGACGATCTGCTGGGCGAGCACGTCCAGCGGGTTGCGGGGATGGTGCAGTTCCTCGATCGCGGCGTCGCTCATCCGCTCGGCGACCACCGCGCAGGAGAGCAGGTCACCGCGATGCTTCGGCAACACCACCCCACGGGAGACCGCGCCGACCTGGTGCCCGGCGCGGCCCACGCGTTGCAGGCCGGCGGCCACGCTCGGCGGCGCCTCGATCTGCACCACCAGGTCGACCGCGCCCATGTCGATGCCGAGCTCGAGGCTGGAGGTGGCGACCACGGCGGGCAGTTGCCCCGCCTTGAGCGACTCCTCGATGTGCCGCCGCTCCTCTCGGGAGACGCTGCCGTGATGCGCCCGGGCGAGCACCGGTGGGGCGCCGGCCACCGCTCCCGCCTGGGCCATCATCTCTGCCGGGGTGCGAACGGCGCGATCGGCCGCGGCCGGCGCACCGGCTATCTCCTCGGCGGCCAGCTCGTTCAGGCGGGCGCAGAGCCGCTCGGCGCTGCGCCGGGAGTTGGTGAAGACGATGGTGGAGCGGTGTGCCCGGATCAGGGAGTGGACACGTTCCTCCACTGCGGGCCAGATCGACGCGGTGCGTGGACCGGCCAGGTCGTCCTCGGGTGCTTCCTGCTCGTCGAGGCGGGTCATGTCCTCCACCGGCACCTGGACGCTGACCTCGATCGTCTTGGCGCTCACCGGCGCGACCACGTCGACCGGGCGGGCGCCGGCGAGGAACCGGGCGCACTCGTCGATCGGCCGGACCGTCGCGGAGAGCCCGATCCGCTGGGCCGGGGCGGGCAGCAACTCGTCCAGACGTTCCAGGGAGAGCGCGAGGTGGGCGCCGCGTTTGGTGCCGGCCACCGCGTGCACCTCGTCGAGAATCACCGTTTCGACGCCGCGTAGCGAATCCCGTGCGGCCGAGGTGAGCAGCAGGAACAGCGACTCCGGGGTGGTGATGAGGATGTCCGGCGGGGTGCGGGCGAAGGCCCGCCGCTCGTCGGCGGGGGTGTCGCCGGTGCGCATGCCGACGGTGATGCCCGGTGGGGTGAGCGCGAGTCGGGTGGCGGCCTGCCGGATGCCGGCGAGCGGGGCGCGCAGGTTCCGCTCGACGTCGACCGCTAGCGCCTTGAGTGGACTGACGTAGAGCACCCGGCAGCGGTGCCGGGGATCGGTCGGGGCGGGCTCGCGAGCCAGCCGGTCGAGTGACCAGAGGAAGGCGGCGAGGGTCTTGCCGGAGCCGGTCGGCGCCACGACGAGGGCGTGGTGACCGGCGGCGACCGCCGCCCAGGCGCCGGCCTGTGCCGCCGTCGGCGCGGCGAAGGCGGCGCGGAACCACTCCCGGGTCGCCGGGCCGAACCGGGAGAGCACCTCCTCACCCGGCGACGCTTCGAGGGAATCCGCCACCTCCCCATCCTGCCCCCGTCCACCGACATCGCCACGCCACCCCTGGCGGGATGCCCCGGTCAAGGCATTGCAGCTGAGTTGACCGTTGATCCCGTTAAGTCTTACTTAACTGCTTGCTAGCAAGCCGCAACATAAAGTAACTTCGCTCGCGATGCGGTGAGCGGTGGAGGAGGTCGGATGGTCGTCGAGGAGCGCAGCTCTGAGCCCGGCAGTGACGTCCTCATCCGCAAGGTCGACAGCCGGCTCGTCGCCCTCCGCGTCGGGCTGCACGGCCCCGACCTCGAGCTGGCCGAACGGCTCGCCGGCTGCCTGCGTGAGCTGGTCCGTTCCACGGCCCACGCCAGCGCGGCCGACCGCGCGCAGGTGCGCGTCGCCGTGCACTACTTCGTGCTGCGTCGGGAGAGCCGGGGCCGACTGCTGTCGGTGCGCTCGCTGACCGCCGCCCAGCGGCTGGTCGATCGGGCCGCGCTCCGGCTCGGCCGGCCCGACCTCACGGTCGAGGGCCGAGGCGACCACACCGCCTGGTTCTGACGTCGCAGGGCGGTCCCGCCCGACCATCGCAAAAGCGGGGCATTTTCGGGAAAACAGCCCATAGTGCACGCAAACTAGCGTCTGATCGCTTCTAGGCGCCGTGCACCCGCCGAGGGGCGCCCCTGCCCACCTCGACCGGGAGCGGCGTGTGCTCGTACTGCTGATCCTGCACCTCGTGGCGGCCCTCGTGGCGCCGCTGCTGGTGCGTCGGTGGGGACCGCGCGCCTGTTTTCCGCTGGCGCTGGTGCCGGCCACGGCGTTCGGCTGGGCGCTGGTACGCACACCCGCCGTGGTCGACGGCGGCGCGGTGGTCGAGGCGTACCGGTGGATCCCCCGGCTGGGCCTGAACGTGGACCTGCGGATGACCACGCTGTCCTGGCTGATGACGCTGCTGATCGGCGGAGTCGGCGCGTTGGTGCTGCTCTACAGCGGGCGGTACTTCCCACCCGAGGCGGTCGGCACCGCCCGGTACGCCGGGGTGATGGTGGCCTTCGCCGGTGCCATGCTCGGGCTCGTCTTCGCCGACGACCTGCTGCTGCTCTACGTCTGCTGGGAACTCACCACGGTCTTCTCGTACCTGCTGATCGGGCACAGCACCGAGCGGCGGTCCAGCCGCCTGGCGGCCGCCCAGGCGCTGATCGTGACCACGTTCGGCGGCCTGGCCATGCTGGTCGGGTTCATCATGCTCGGTCACCACGCCGGCACCTACCGCTTGTCGGAGCTGGTCGGGCGCCCGCTGCCGGGTGGGGCGTACCTGGTCATCGCCGTGCTGCTGATCCTGCTCGGGGCGCTGTCCAAGTCGGCGGTGCTGCCGTTCAGCTCGTGGTTGCCGGTGGCGATGGCGGCACCGACGCCGGTGAGCGCGTACCTGCACGCGGCGGCGATGGTGAAGGCCGGCATCTATCTGCTCGGCCTGCTCGCCCCGGTGCTCGCCCTGGCCGGCCCGTGGCGGCCGATCGTCCTGGTCGCCGGGCTGGCCACCATGATGGTGGGCGGCTGGGCCGCGCTGCGGCAGACCGACCTGAAGCTGCTGCTGGCGTACGGCACGCTCAGTCAGCTGGGCCTGTTGGCGGCGGTGGTGGGGACGGGCACCGCGGACGCGGCCCTGGCCGGTGTCGCGATGCTGCTCGCCCACGCCCTGTTCAAGGCAGCGCTGTTCCTGGTCGTCGGCGTGATCGACCACGGCGCCGGCACCCGGGACCTGCGCGAGTTGTCCGGGCTGTGGCGCACCGCTCCGGTCCTGGCCGGGGTGGCGCTGCTCGCCGCCGCGTCGATGGCGGGCCTGCCACCGCTGGTCGGCTTTGTCGCCAAGGAGGCCATCTTCGCCGCCTTCGCCGGCCAGCCGCTGACCCTGACGGTGCTGGTCGCCGGCACCGCGCTCACCGTCGCGTACAGCATCCGGTTCTGCTGGGGCGCGTTCGCCACCCGCCGCGCGGTGGCCCCCACCGAGCTGGGACGGGTCGCCGCGCCGATGTTCGTGCCGCCGGCGCTGCTGGCCGTGGCCGGGCTGGTCGCGGGCCCGGCGGCGGGCGGGCTGGAGCGGCTGCTGCGCCCGTACGCCGAACTCCTCGGCCCGGCCCACGGACACCTGGCGCTGTGGCCCGGCCTCAACCTGGTGCTGGGCCTGTCCGCGTTGGCCGTGGCGGGCGGCGTGGTGCTGTTCGCGTTGCGTGATCCGCTGGCACCGGCGCTGTCCCGGCTGCGCTCGCCGGTCACCGGCCTGCAGGGCTACGAGCGGATCACCCACGGTTTCGACCGAGCCGCGGTGGACGTCACCAGCGTCACCCAGCGAGGCGCACTGCCGCAGTACCTCGGCCTCATCCTGATCGTGCTGGTCGCCGTCCCGGGCGGCACGTTGCTGCTGCTGCGGCCCTGGGAGCAGCCACTCGCGCTGTGGGCCAACCCGGCGCAGCCGGTGGTGCTGCTGGTGATCAGCGTCGCCGCCCTGCTCGCCGTGGGCGCCGCCCGCCGGCTGACCGCGATGCTGCTGGTCGGCGTGACCGGCTACGGCACCGCGATGCTCTTCGTGCTCTATGGCGCCCCCGACCTGGCGCTGACCCAGTTCCTGGTGGAGACCATGACCATCGCGATCTTCGTGCTGGTGCTGCGCCGCCTGCCGGAGCGGTTCTCGGTGCGACCGCTGCGTCGCGCCCGTTGGGCGCGGCGGGCGATCGGCGTGGCGGTGGGTGCGACCGTCGCCGGCCTCGCGGTGGCCGCCACCACCAGTCGGCGCGAGCCCTCCATCTCCGAGCAGTTTCCTCAACTGGCCGTCGAGCGGGGGCACGGCCGCAACGTGGTCAACGTGACCCTGGTCGACATCCGGGCCTGGGACACGTTGGGGGAGTTGACGGTGCTGGTGGCGGCCGCCACCGGAGTGGCCAGCCTGATCTTCCTGGGCTCCCGGGTCGGGCCCCGCCCTCGTCGGCTGGCCACGGGCCGGCAGGATGCCTTCGCCGGCCGACCGGTCTGGCTACGCGGCGGCGCCACCCTGAGCGAGCGGCAGCGCTCGCTCGTGCTGGAGGTGGTCACCCGGCTGATCTTCCACATCGCCGTGATCTTCTCCCTCTACCTGCTCTTCTCCGGGCACAATGCGCCCGGCGGCGGCTTCGCCGGCGGCCTGGTGGCCAGCCTGGCGCTGGCCATGCGTTACCTCGCCGGTGGTCGTCAGGAACTGGCCGAGTCCGCGCCGATCGGCGCCGGCACCGTGCTCGGCCTCGGGCTGGCGTTCGCGGCCGGCAGCGGGGTGATCTCCCTGCTGGTCGGCGGGGCCGTGCTGGCCAGCGCGAAGATCGACCTCTGGCTGCCGCTGATCGGGAACTTCTATCTGGTCACCTCGCTCTTCTTCGACATCGGCGTGTACCTGGTGGTGATCGGGCTGACGCTGGACGTGCTGCGCAGCCTCGGCGCCGAGGTGGACCGGCAGATCGAGGCGGGCGGACGGGCCGGGGGCGGACCCGCCGTCGACCCGCGCGGGGAGGCCCGGTGAGAGCCTCCGGCGCGAATCTGGTGTCCTTCGTCGCGATCGGCGTGCTCGTCGGCTGCGGGGTGACCCTGCTGCTGGAGCGCAGCCTGATCCGCGTGCTGCTCGGCATCGTCATGGCCGGCAACGGGGTCAACCTACTGATCATCTTTGGTGGTCGGTCCGGTCGCGCGCCGGTGGTCGGGGTCTCCGAGACGGGAGCGATGAGTGACGCCCTGCCGCAGGCCATGGTGCTCACCGCCATCGTGATCACCTTCGGGTTCACCGCCTTCCTGCTGGCGATCAGCTACCGCAGCTGGTATCTGACCGGCAGCGACGACGTGCCCGACGACCTGGAGGACCGGCAGATCGTGCGCCGCGCCGCACACAAGGAGGTCTCCACCGCCGACCTCAGCGACGACCGCGCCGAGTCCGACCCGGAACAGGTCGACGCCCCGGCACCCCGCCGGCCCCCTCGTCAGGAGGGGCCGGAATGAGGGCACTCGCGGCCCTGCCGGTGCTGCTGCCGCTGCTGGGCGCGGCGCTGACCCTGCTGCTGGCCACGCGGGACCGGCCCCAACGGGTGGTCAGCGTGGCCTGCCTGGCCGCCACCCTGGCGGTGGCGGCGGTACTGCTGGTGCGGACGTACCGAAACGGGCCGTTGGTGGTCGAGATCGGCGGCTGGCCCGCGCCGGTCGGCATCGTCCTGGTCGCCGACCAACTGGCGGCGCTGATGCTGGTGGTCTCCTCGGCGGTGACCCTCTGCGTGCTGCTGTACTCGATCGGCCAGGGGCAGTCGGAGGCCAGCGAGAGCGCCCCGGTGGCCATCTTCCACCCGACCTACCTGGTGCTGACCGCCGGCGTGACCAACGCGTTCCTCGCCGGCGACCTGTTCAACCTCTTCGTCGCGTTCGAGATGCTGCTCGGCGCGAGCTTCGTCCTGATCACCCTGAACGGCACCCCGCTGCGTATCCGCACCGGCTCGACGTACGTGGTGGTCAACATCCTGGCCTCGATGATCTTCCTGATCTCGGTGGGCCTGGTCTACGCGGCCACCGGCACACTCAACCTCGCCCACCTCGCCCACCGGCTGGACGCGCTGCCCGACACGTTACGGCTGAGTCTGCAACTGATGCTGCTGTTGGCCTTCGGCATCAAGGCGGCGGTCTTCCCGCTGTCGGCCTGGCTGCCCGACAGCTACCCGACCGCGCCCGCCCCGGTGACCGCCGTCTTCGCCGGCCTGCTCACCAAAGTCGGGGTGTACGCGATCATCCGTACCCAGACCCTGCTCTTCCCCGGACCCCGCGCCGCCGCGCTGCTGCTGGTGGTGGCCGGGCTGACCATGCTGGTCGGCATCCTCGGCGCGGTGGCCCAGTCGGACCTGAAGCGACTGCTCTCGTTCACCCTGGTCAGCCACATCGGTTACATGATCTTCGGGATCGGACTCAGCACGGTCGCCGGGCTGGTCGGAGCCATCTTCTACGTGGTCCACCACATCACCATCCAGACCGCCCTTTTCCTGGTCACCGGCCTGGTCGAGGAGAAGACCGGCAGCACCGACCTGCGCCGGCTGGGCGGCCTCGCCCGGATCACGCCGCTGCTCGGGGTGCTCTTCTTCGTCTCGGCGATGAATCTCGCCGGCATCCCGCCGTTCTCCGGTTTCCTCGGCAAGCTCGGACTGCTCCAGGCCGGTGTGGCGGCCGGCGGTCCACTGCCCTGGATCCTGGTCGCCCTCGGCACGTCGACCAGCCTGCTCACCCTCTACGTGGCCAGCCGGGTGTGGAGCATCGCCTTCTGGCGGGCACCCGGTGAGGCCCTCGCGTCGACCGCCCCGCTGCCCACGTTGATGGTCGGCGCCACCGTGGCGCTGGTCGCGCTCGGGGTGGCCCTGACCGTCGTGGCGGGTCCACTGTTCGAGGTGACCACCGGCGCGGCGGTCGACCTGCACGAGCGCACCCCCTACATCCACGCCGTGCTGCCGGGCGGGCGGCCGTGACCGGCCTGGGGCAGGGCCCGCGCGCCTGGGTACGCCGGTGGCGCGAGCAGTCGAGCGCGGTCGCCGGGCTGGTGCTGATCTGGGTCCTGCTGTGGGGCGACATCAGCTGGGGAAATCTGCTGGGCGGACTGCTGGCGGCCGCAGCGGTGCTGGTGTTCTTTCCGCTTCCCACGGTGAGACTCGGCGGTCGGCTGCGACTGCGCGGCCTGCTGGCGTTCGCCGGACGGTTCGTCGTCGAACTGGTCTGGGCGAGTCTGCACGTGGCCCGGATCGGGGTGCAACCCGGCTACACGCCACGCTCGGCCATCATCGCGGTGCGGCTGGTGGTGCCCACCGACCTCAACCTGACCCTCACCGCCGAAGCGGTGTCGCTGGTGCCCGGCACGTTGATCGTGGATGTGGACCGAAACGGCGGAGTGCTCTACGTGCACGTGCTCGACGTGCATGCCCCGGCCGACATCGCCAACGCTCGGAAGGAGATCCGTCTGCTGGAGCGGCGGATCGTCGCCGCGGTCGGTTCGGCGGCCGAGCTGCGCCAGGTGCGCTCCGTACCCGTCGACAGGGAGTTGCCGTGAACCATCTGCTCACCGTGGTCATCGCCGGGCTGCTGTCGATGACCGCCCTGCTCGCCCTCGTCCGGCTCTACCGGGGCCCGTCGCTGATGGACCGGGTGGTCGCTGCGGACATGCTGCTGGCCACCATCGTCGCCGCGGTCGGCGCCGAGGCGGCGATCAACCGACACGCCACCACGCTGCCGGTGCTGGTGGTGCTCGCCCTGCTCGGCTTCATCGGGGCGGTGGCGCTGGTCCGCTTCGCCGCCCCGGAGAAGAAGCAGTGACGCCGCCGGGCGGCACCGGGCCGCTGGTTCCCGGACAATCGGCCGCCGCCGACTGGGCGCTGTCGCCGATCGCCGTCGCCGACTGGCTGGGCGCCGCCAGCCTGGTGGCCGGCGCGCTGCTGAGCCTGGCAGCCGCGATCGGGGTACTGCGCTTCCCGGACACGCTGAGCCGGATGCACGCGGCCACCAAGCCGCAGGTGCTGGGCGTACTGCTCGTGCTGCTGGGGGTGTCCCTGCGGCTGCGTACCCTCGCCGACCTCGGCATGGTCGCCCTGGCCGGGATCTTTCAGCTGGCCACCGCCCCGGTTGCCGCCCAGATGGTCGGCCGGGCCGCGTACCGCAGCGGGCGAGTGGAGCGGCGACTGCTCGACGTCGACGAGTTGGCCGAGCACTGATCCGCCCCTGATGAATGAAAGGGGCCCTCGCCGCACACCAAGCCCCTTCCAGCTGGCCCGCCGGTAGAATGACGGGATGATCGACTCCTCTGCCCAGGAGGGCAGCAGTAGCCAGCCGGGTAAGCCCCGGCATCCGTTCGGCCCGACGACCCCGGGAGCCCTGAAACTCCCGTGTTGATCCTCGTCGGTCTTCTTCTGATCTTCGTTTTGACCGTCGCGACGGGGTACTTCGTCGCGCAGGAGTTCGGCTACGTCGCCGTGGACCGGGGCAAACTGAAGCAGCTCGCCGCCGAGGGCGACCAGGCCTCCGCCCGCGCGCTGGAGGTGACCGGACGGCTGTCGTTCATGCTCTCCGGCGCGCAGCTCGGCATCACCGTCACCGCCCTGCTGGTCGGTTACGTCGCTGAGCCCTACCTCGGTGCCGGCCTGGCCGAGCTGCTCGGCGTCGCCGGCGTCTCCGCCGCCGTCAGCCTGCCGCTGTCGGTCGTGCTGGCCCTGGTCATCGCCACCGTCGTGCAGATGGTGGTGGGCGAGCTGGCCCCGAAGAACCTGGCCATCGCCCGCGCCGAGACGGTCGCCCGGGCGCTGGCCCGATCCACCATGATCTACCTGGCGATCGCCGGCCCGGTGATCAAGCTGTTCGACCGGGCGGCGGTGCGGCTGCTGCGGCGCGTCGGCATCGAGCCGATCGAGGAACTGCCCAGCGGCGCCACCCCGGAGGATCTGGAGCAGATCATCGCCGAGTCCCGGCTGGAGGGGCACCTCGACGCCGAGATGTCAGAGCTGTTGGACCGAGGGCTGGACTTCCGCCAGCTGACCGCCGGCGAGGCCATGGTGCCGCGCGTCGACGTGCACATCGTACGAGCGGACGAGCCGGTCAGCCGGGTGGTCGAAATGCTCGACACCGGCCGCTCCCGCTTCCCGGTACGGGGTGCCGAGGGCGTCGACGACCTGGTCGGCGTGATCGGCATCGCCGACGTGCTCGGGGTGCCCCCGACCGAGCGCGCCACCACGCCGGTCAGCGCGGTGGCCGTACCGCCGCTGCTGGTGCCCGAGACGCTGCCGCTGCCGACGGTGCTGGACCGGCTCCGAGCCGGGCACCGTCAGCTCGCCTGCGTGGTCGACGAGTACGGCGGTTTCGCCGGCGTCATCACGCTGGAGGACATCGCCGAGGAACTGGTCGGCCCGATCCGCGACGAGGACGACCCGCCGGAGCGGGCCCCGGCGCGACAGGAGGACGGCTCCTGGGTGGTGCCGGCCCGGTGGCGGATCGACGAGGTCGCCGACAGCACCGGCATCGCCCTGCCCGAACACCCCGAGTACGACACTCTCTCCGGGCTGGTCATGCGGGAGCTGGGCCGGGTGCCTGAGGTCGGCGACCGGCTGGAGATCAACCTGCCGGCCGACGGTGACAACGGCGATGTCCCGCCGCGCGCGCTCGTCGAGGTGCTCGCGGTCGACCGGCACGTGGCCGACTCGGTGCGCCTCGAGGTGACCGGCGGGCGGGAGGAGGTGGCCGCATGAGCACCGGACTCGCGCTGATCACCTCGGTGGTCCTGCTGGCGCTCAACGGGTTCTTCGTCGCCGCCGAGTTCGCCCTGGTGGCGAGCAAGCGATACCGCCTGGAGCAGGCGGCGGCCGGCGGCGGGCGGGCGGCCCGTGCCGCGCTGGACGGCTCACGCGAGCTGTCGCTGATGCTCGCCGGCGCGCAACTCGGCATCACGCTGTGCACGCTCGGCCTCGGTGCCCTGGCCGAGCCGGCGATCGAGCGCCTGCTCAGCCCGGTGCTGCACGCGGTCGGCCTGCCGTACGGCGCCAGCCACGTGATCGCGCTGATCTTCGCGTTGAGCCTGGTCACCTTCCTGCACCTGGTGGTCGGCGAGATGGCGCCGAAGTCCTGGGCGATCACCCACCCGGAGCGCTCCGCGTTGCTGCTGGCCCTGCCCTTCCGGGCCTTCGCCCGGGTGTCCCGGCCGGTGCTGTCGGTCCTCAACGCGGTGGCCAACGCGCTGCTGCGACTGGCCAAGGTCAAGCCGCAGGACCAGCTCGCCCAGGTGCACGGGCCGGACGAGCTGCGGATGCTGCTGGAGCAGTCCCGCGAGCACGGGCTGCTCGGCGCCGCCCAACACGAGATGCTGACCAGCATGTTGGAGTTGCAGCAGACCACGGTCGCCCAGGTGATGGAGCCGTTCGACCGGATGGTGACGGTCCGGCGGAACGAACCGGCCGACCGGATCGAGCAGATCAGCCGGGACAGTGGCCGCTCGCGGCTGGCGGTGCTGGACGCTGCCGGCGACGTCTGCGGCCTGGTGCACGTACGCGAGGCGGTGCGGGCCACCGCCACCCGTCCCGACGCCCGGGCGGTGGACCTGATGAACGAGGCGATCACGCTGCCCGGCACGGCAACGGTGACCGAGGCGGTGGCCGTGATGCGCGCCCGCCAGTCTCAGCTCGCGCTGGTGCGCAACGGCGGCGGCCCGGCCCGTCCGGTCGGTTTCGTCGCGTTGGAGGACCTGTTGGAGGAGGTCATCGGGGAGTTCGACGACGAGACCGACTCGATCCCGCGCGCGGTGCGCCGCCTCAGGTAGGAGGGACGCGGTGCGGTTGACGGGGGTGTCACCGGAGTCGGGCGGTACCGGCCTGACGGTGCAGACCGCCGTGACCAACCCCAGCACCCGTCCCGGTCTGCGGCTTCCGGGGCGGGTGACCCTCGTCGCCGGTTCCGTCGACGTGCCGGTCTACCACGTCCGGCTGGGCCTGGTCAGCCAGGTCGAGCCGGACGATCCGGAAGCCCCCCGCCGGCTGGTGCAGTTCCACCAGGCGCAGGTGGCCGATGCCCTGGTGCTGCGGGCCGGGCGGGCCCGCTCGATCCCGTTCTACTTCCCGCTGCCCTGGGAGACGCCGCTGACCATGTTCGGCGGCGTACCGCTGCTCAGCCTGCGCATGGGGCTGCGCACGGAGGTGGCCATCGAACCGGGGCTGGACCAGGGCGCCATGGTGCCGATCTTCGTGTATCCGTTGCCGACCCAGCAGCACGTGCTGGCCGCCCTGGACACCCTCGGCTTCCGCGTGCGCCAGGCCGGGCTGGTCGACGGCCGGCTGCCCGGGGTCGAGCAGGCCCTGCCGCTGCACCAACGCTGGGGATTCTGGGTCGGGCCGCTCTACGCCGGGCCGATCACCGAACTGGAGGTGATCTTCGTGGCCAACTCCGCGGGTCTCGAGGTGATCCTCTGGTGCGACCGCCGACTGGCGCTGGCCGGAATCACCCACACCAGCATCAGCCGGTTCCGGGTCTGGCACACCGGTGCCGACCAGCGGGACTGGGTGGCGACCGTGGACGGCTGGCTGCGCGAGACGATCAACCGGCACGCCGCTGCGGCGGCCCACGCCGACTGGTCGGCCACCATCACCGAGTCGGCCCACGTCAGCCGCCCACCCGACGAGCCGCTCCAGCCGGGCTTCGGCGCAGGCGGCGCGGCGGGCGGCGGTGGCGGCGGTGGCGGCGACGGCACCTGACCAAGGTGCCCTCCTCACCCCTGGGCGAGCTTGAGACCGAAGCCGATGAACAGCGCGCCGACGGCGGAGGTGGCGCCGGCGGCGAGCCGGCGCCGCCGGCTGAACTGGGCGGCCAGGAACGTGCCCGCGAAGATCAGCGCGGTCAGGTAGAGCGCGCTGGCCACCTGGGCGATCAGGCCGAGCAGCAGGAAGGACAGCGCCGGCCACGGGTAGGTCGGGTCGACGAACTGGATGAAGAACGAGATGAAGAAGAGGATCGCCTTCGGATTCAACAGGCTGATCATGAGGGCCTTGCGGAACGGGCTGCGCATCGCCGCCGGCTCCGCGGCGTCGATCAACCGCGGCGCGGCCGGGTCGTTGCGGTCGCGCCAGCGCCGCCAGGCCCCGCGCAGCATGGTCAACCCCACATAGCCCAGGTACGCCGCACCCGCGTACTTGATCACGAGGAAGATCGGAGGGTACGCCCGCAGCAGCGACGCCACCCCGGCGGCGGAGAGGAACATGAGCAACCCGTCGCCGACGAACACCCCACCTGCGGCCCGGTAACCGGTGCGCACGCCCCGGCGGGCGGCGGTGGAGAGCACGAAGAGAGAGTTGGGCCCGGGCAGCAGCACGATGGCGACGGTACCCAGCACGTACGTCCAGATGTCGGTGATCCCCAGCACGCCCGACATCATCGGGCCGCCAGGGCCTGCGCGCGAAGCCTTTCCCGGAGCGCGACCTGTGCCTTGCGCCACTCGTCGACGGTCATCGAATACTGCACGGTGTCCCGCCACGAGCCGTCGGGGCGCAGCCGGTGCATCCGCAGCACCCCCTCCCGGGTCGCGCCGAGCCGCTCGACGGCCCGCTGCGAGCGCTCGTTGCGGATGTCGGTGTGCCAGACCACCCGGACGGCGTCCAGCTCGTCGAAGGCGCGGTCGAGCAGCAGCAGCTTCGCCTCGGTGTTGATGCCGGTACGCCACCATGGCCGGCCGAGGAAGGTGTGCCCGATCGCCACCGACCGCCGCTCGGGATCGATCTCGTAGTAGGAGGTGCTGCCGACCACCGCGCCGGTGACCGCGCAACGTTGTGCCCAGGCGACCCGTTCGCCCCGGTGCTGCGCGGCGAGCGCCGCGGCGAGGATGCCCCGCATCGCCATGGCGTCGGCCGGCGGGGGCGCCGACAGATACCGCCAGACCTCCGGGTCGGTGGTGGCCGCGTAGAGCTCGTCGGCGTGCGCCAGGTCCAGCGGTTCCAACCGGACGTGCTCGCCGCGCAGCACCACCGGCTCGTGCCACGGTGTCCGGGCCGGCCGCAGGTACGCCGGCACCGGCGCGGCGACCCCCGCGTCGGGCTCCGGCGGCCCGGCGGTCAGCCGCAGCGGGACCACTCCGGCCCAGTACGGCAGCGCCAAATCGGCGGGTTCGTCGCGGACGCCGCCGGTGCGGGCGCGGACCGACACCTCGTGCAGCGGGAGTGCCAGCAGGGCGGTCTCGGCCAGTTCCCGCCGGCTCGGTGGGCGGCTCTCCGCCGCGCGGCCGGCGCCGACTTTCTCCACCAGGGCGGTGAAAACCTCGGCCCGTTCACCCGGATCGGTGACCAGGTGGGCGGTGCCGTGCGCGACCACCGACCGGTAGTTGGCGCTGTGGTGGAAGTGCGAGCGGGCGTACACCAGCCCGTCGAGCAGGGTGACCGCCACACAGATCGGCAGCCCGTCGCCCCGGGCGGCCAGCAGTGGCCGGCTACCGGTGGAGCCGTGCAGGTAGAGCGTGTCGCCGACGCGTACGTGCAGGGTGGGCAGCAGGCGTGGTTCGCCGTCCACGGTGAACCCGAGCACGCAGTGGTACGCCTCGTCGAGCACGGCGTGGGCGGCCGCCCGGTCGTAGCTCATCCGGTCCCGGCTGCGGCTGGCGGTGGTGCGGGCGGTCTGCGCGTACATGCTCCCACCTCTGTTCTAGTACAATCTCCTGTTTGTGTCAGCACGCTATCAGGTCACCGGTACGACAGCCGCAGAGATTTCGGCCAGCATCGAATCCGGCATCCGCCATGCCACCCTCACCCCCGGCGATCCGCTGCCGCCGGTGCGGACGCTCGCCGCGGAACTGGCCGTCAGCCCGGCCACCGTCTGGAGCGCCTACGCCGAACTGCGTCGACGCGGACTCATCGTCACCGCCGGCCGGCACGGCACCCGGGTCCGGCCCCGGCCACCGGTCGCCGCCAGCCGCGCTGCCCTGCTCCCACCACCCGCCGCCGGGCTGCGCGACCTGTCCCAGGGCGAACCCGACGCGCGCCTGCTGCCACCACTCGGCCCGCACCTGGCCACGCTCGCCGACACCGTCGGCCCGGCAATCAGCTACTCCGACGCCGGAACGCTGCCCGAATTCGCCGAGGCGGCCCGCGACCGACTCATCGCCGACGGCGTGCCCGCCGCCGAACTGGCCCTCACCGGCGGCGCGCTGGACGGCATCGAGCGGCTGCTCGGCGCCCACCTGCGCCCCGGGGACGCAGTCGCGGTCGAGGACCCGGGCTGGGCCAACCAACTCGACCTCATCGCCGCGCTCGGGCTGCGACCGATCGGCGTACCGGTCGACGACGACGGCCCACTGGCCGCGGGCGTGGCCGCCGCGCTCGCCGCCGGGGCCCGAGCGCTGATCGTGACCAGCCGCGCCCAGAACCCCACCGGCGCCGCGCTCTCCGCCGACCGGGCCGCCGCGCTACGTACCCTGCTCGCCGGCTACGCCGACCTGCTGCTCATCGAGGACGACCACGCCGCCGAACTGGCCCGCGTACCGCTGCACCCGCTCGCCGGCGCGACCACCCACTGGGCCCTGCTCCGCTCGGTCAGCAAGCCCTACGGGCCCGACCTGCGCCTGGCCGTGCTGGCCGGCGACGAGACCACGGTGGCCCGCGTGGCCGGCCGGTCCCGGGTCGGCGCCGGCTGGGTCTCCACCGTGCTGCAACGACTGGTGCTCTCCCTCTGGCGCGACCCGGCGGTGACCGCCCTGATCGACCGGGCGGCGGACCGCTACGAACAGCGGCGCAGCGCCCTGATCGACGCCCTGGCCGAGCGTGGCCTGGCGGCACACGGTCGCAGCGGGATCAACGTCTGGGTGCCGGTCACCGACGAGACCTTCGCCGCAACCGTGCTACGCGACGCCGGCTGGCTGGTCGCCCCCGGAGCGCTGTACCGCATCGCCGGCGCCCCCGGCCTCCGGATCACCGTCAGCTCACTGGACGAGCCGGACCTGCCCGCCCTGGCCGACGCCCTCGCCCGCGCCGCCCACCCCCGTCCCCACCCCACCTTCACCGCCTGACCCGTTACCCCCCTCGCGATCTTGCACCTTTGGTCGGGATGAAACGGGGCACACATCGCATATCGGCGACCACAAGTGCATGATCGGCGAGGCTCGGGGCGAGGGCAGGGGCGGGACGGGTAGAACAGTGGCATGACCGACACCCCACCCGGCGCCCAGCGATTCATCCCTCCGCAGGCCGACACCCTCGACGACCTGCGCGCCGCCGCCAGCGGATGCCAGGGCTGCGAGCTGTACCAGGACGCCTCGCAAACCGTCTTCGGCCGAGGCGACGCCACCGCCCGGGTGGTCTTCGTCGGCGAACAGCCCGGCGACATGGAGGACCAGAAAGGGCTGCCCTTCGTCGGACCCGCCGGCCGGCTGCTGCGCAAGGCGGTCGACGACGCCGGACTGGACCCGGGACACATCTACCTCACCAACGCCGTGAAGCACTTCCGCTTCCAACTACGCGGCAAGCGGCGCATCCACCAGACGCCGGACCGGGTGCACATCACCGCCTGCCGACCCTGGCTGGTCGCCGAATTCGCCCAACTGAACCCGGAAGTCGTCGTGGTGCTCGGGGCAACCGCCGCGAAAGCACTGCTCGGCCCGGCGTTCCGCGTCACCCGCCAGCGCGGGGAGCTGCTGCCCTGGCCGGCCGCCGCCCAACACCCCGAGGACTTCCAGCAGGTGCCGGTGGACAGCGCCGGACGCACCGCCGACGCACCGCCGGCCCAACTGCTGGCCACCATCCACCCGTCCGCCGTGCTCCGCGCCGACAACCAGGACATCGCGTACGACGGCCTGGTCGCCGACCTCACCGTCGTCGCCCGCGCCCTCGCCCGCTGACAGCCTCCCGGACAGCCGAGGCCGTCGCCCGGCGCAGCGGCCACCAGGAGTTGACCGGGCAGGGCCCGCAACGGGCCACCCGGCCCAGCGGCGACGGACGGACGCCGCTGGGCCGGCCCGGACACCCGATGCCACACTTGCCGCCATGCAGCAGCACCTGTACGAACCCGACCACGACGCGTTCCGCGACCTGTGCCGCCGGTTCCTCGCCCGCGAGGCCGTGCCACACCACGACCGCTGGGAGACCGACGGCATCGTCGACCGCGACGTGTGGCGTGCCGCCGGCGCCGCCGGGCTGCTCGGCCTCGACGTCGACGAGACGTACGGCGGAGGCGGGCAACAGGACTTCCGGTACAACGCCGTCCTGGTCGAGGAGATCGTCACCGCCGGCTGCTCCGGGCTCGGCTTCGGCCTGCACAACGACGTGGTCGCGCCGTACCTCACCGAACTGACCACCGACGAGCAACGCACACGCTGGCTGCCCGGATTCTGCTCCGGCGACCTGGTCACCGCGATCGCGATGAGCGAGCCGGACGCCGGCTCCGACCTGGCCGGCATCCGCACCAACGCCGTCCGCGACGGTGACAGCTACCTGCTCAACGGGCAGAAAACCTTCATCACCAACGGCGAACTCGCCGACCTGGTCATCGTGGTCGCCCGCACCGCCGACCGGGGCGCGCACGGGGTCAGCCTGATCGCGGTGGAAACCGGCACCCCCGGCTTCACCCGAGGCCAACGGCTGGCCAAGGTCGGACTGAAAGCCAACGACACCGCCGAACTCTTCTTCGACGACTGCCGGGTACCGGCCAAGAACCTCATCGGCACCGAGAACCACGGCTTCTACCACCTGATGGCCAACCTGCCCCGGGAACGGCTGAGCATCGCCGTCGGCGCGGTCGCCGCCGCCGAGAAACTGCTCACGCTCACCCTCGAACACGCCCGCACCCGGGAGGCCTTCGGCCAGCCGATCGGCAAGTTCCAGCACAACCGGTTCCTCCTGGCCGAACTGGACACCGAGGTCACCATCGCACGGACCTTCCTCAACCACTGCATCACCGAATTCAACGCCGGCCGGTTGTCCGTGACCGACGCCGCCAAGGTCAAGTGGTGGACCACCGAACTGCAGAACCGGGTCGCCGACCGCTGCGTGCAACTGCACGGCGGCTACGGCTTCATGCTGGAACAGCCGGTGGCCAAAGCCTGGCTCGACAGCCGGGTACAGACCATCTACGGCGGCACCACCGAGATCATGAAGGAGATCATCGGGCGCGGCCTCGGGCTGTGACGAAAAACCGGCCGCCCCCACCGGCCGGAAGCGAGAGGATGATCCCCCGCACCAAGGAGCATGCTGTTGGCGACCGACCTGACGACCCCCACACCGGCGCACCCCGACGCCGCACCGATCCAACGGCGCACCCTGCGCCTGCTCTTCACCACCCAGATCGTCGGCGGCATCGGGGTCACCATCGGCATCTCCGTCGGAGCGCTGCTCGCCGCCGAGATCGCCGGCACCGCAGTGGCCGGCCTGGCACAGAGCGCCGCCGTGGTCGGCGGCGCGCTGCTCGCCGTGCCGGTCACCCGGATCATCACCGGCCACGGCCGCCGACCCGGCCTGACCTTCGCGTACGGCATCGGCGCGCTGGGCGCCGTGCTGATCGTGCTGGCCGCGGTGGCCCGATCGGTTCCGCTGCTCTTCACCGGCATGCTGCTCTTCGGCGGGGGGTCCACCGCCAACCTCCAGGCCCGCTACGCGGCGGTCGACCTCGCCGAACCGGAGCGCCGGGCCCGACAGCTGTCCCTGATCGTCTGGGCCACCACAGTCGGCGCGGTGGCCGCCCCGAACTTCGCCGCGCTCGCCGACCGCACCACCCACGGTTGGGGACTGCCGGCACTCTCCGGCCCGTTCGCGTTCAGCGCCGTCGCCTTCGTGCTCGCCGCCGGCGTACTCCAACTGTTCCTGCGGCCCGACCCGCTGCTCACCGCGCGCCTCCTCGCGCCGGCCCGCGCCACCGAAGCGCCCGAGGGGGGTACGGCGGCCCGTGCCGGCCAGGTGGTGGCCTCCGACGGCAGTCCGGTGGCGGCCGAGCCGGTCGCGGTGCCGGCACCGCCCGCCCGGCGCGGCGCGGGCATGCGCGCCGCCTGGTCGGTGGTACGCGCCCTACCGGCCGCCCGGCTCGGCATCGCCACAGTGGCAGTGGGACACCTGGTGATGGTGGCGGTGATGGCGATGACCCCCGTGCACCTGCGGGAGTTCCACCCCGTCGAGGAAGTGCTGCCGGTCGTCGGGCTGGTGCTGAGCCTGCACATCGCCGGCATGTACGCGCTGGCGCCCGTGATCGGCTGGCTCACCGACCGACTCGGCCGCCGCCCGGTCATCCTCGGCGGCGTCGGCACCCTGCTCGCCGCCTGCGCGGTCGCCGGCACCGCCGGGCACCACACCCCCCGCCTCACCGTCGGGCTGGTGCTGCTCGGGCTCGGCTGGTCGGCCACCATGGTGGCCGGCTCCACCCTGCTGTCAGAGTCGGTACCCGACGCGGTGCGCCCCAGCGCACAGGGCCTCTCCGACCTGGTCATGGGGTGCGCCGGGGCGCTGGCCGGCGCGGTCAGCGGGTTTGTCGTGCAGCTGTCCGGCTATCCGGTGCTGACCCTGCTCGCCGCGATCGCGGTGACGCCCCTGCTGGCGCTAGCGTTGCGGCCGGTGAGCGCGGCGGGCGAGGAGGACTGATCACGTGCGGCTGACCGAATTCTGGACGCGACTGGAGGAGGCGTTCGGGCCGGCGTACGCGGCCAGCATCGCCAGCGACCAAGTGCTGTCGCAGCTCGGCGGGCGGACCATCGAGCAGGCCCTCGCGGCCGGTGAGGAGACGCACGTGGTGTGGCGGGCGGTGGTCTCCGCCTACCCCGACCGGGTCCCCGCCCGGCTACGCTGAGCAGCCGATTCGCTACTTCCGCGTGTCCCTTGCCGACTCGTACACCTGTTCGGCTATTGTCCACAGCGGGGTGCTCGTCCACAGGCCACGGCCGGTCGGCTGGTTTTCTGTCGGACCCAGCGCCTAGCGTGTCTCGCGTGACGCGAAGCTCAGGAAAGACGCCGGCGAAGGCAGGGGTGGCAACGATGGCGGCAGGACCTGACCGGGAGAAGGCGCTCGACCTTGCTCTCGCTCAGATCGACAAACAATTCGGCAAGGGCTCGGTGATGCGCCTGGGGGAGCGGCCGGTCGTGCAGACCGCGGTGATCCCCACCGGCTCCATCGCGCTCGACGTCGCGCTCGGCGTGGGCGGCCTGCCCCGCGGCCGGGTCATCGAGATCTATGGCCCGGAGAGCAGCGGTAAATGCCTGACCGCCGACACGCATCTCTGGACGGACCGGGGCCTTGAGACCGTCGAGGAATTGTTCGCACGCTGTGGTCAACCCGCAAGTTGCACCAGCCGGGTTACCGACATCCGCGATCTCGGCGTGCGGATGGTCAACGAGCGGGGTGAGCTTGAGTCGGTCGCGGCGTTGACCCACAACAACCGCAAGCCGGTGATCAAGCTCAAGCTGCGCTCCGGTCGCACCGTGACCGCGACGAAAAATCATCCGCTGCGGGTGATCACCGAGCGTGGGTTCATTGCCTGGCGGACGGTCGGAAACATCCGATCCGGCGATTTCCTGGTGTCAGCCGCCTTTGGTGCAGCGGAGGCTGCGTACGGCGACGGGCTTTCCGAGGACGAGGCCGTGCTCCTGGGCTACCTCGTCGCCGAGGGCTCACTGAGTTACCAGCACAGCGTCCGGTTCACCAACTGGGATCCCGAGGTGAGCGGCGAGTACCGCCGCCTCATGGAGCAGGTGTTCGGTGTCGAGGTCCGCGACTACAACAACAAGGAGTTCGTCGTATCGGGTGGTGCTTTCCGCAAGCGCCTCGCCGAGGAGTACGGCCTCGACTATGTCACCGCACACGGCAAGAGCGTCCCCTACCGAGTGCGTACCGCCGGTCACAAGATGCAACGTGCCTTCTTGTCGGCGTTGTTCGAGGGCGACGGATGGATCGACGAAAGCTCCACGATCGGGCTCGGCACTGCATCCGAGCAACTGGCCCGTGAGGTTCAGTTGCTGCTCTACGGGCTCAACATCCCGAACACCGTCTCCTCGAAGTGGAATGAGGAGTACCAGCGCGACTACTGGACGGTGACTGTCAATCCCTCGGTGACACACCGGTTCGTCCGCGAGGTCGGGTTCCGTTCGGCTCGGCGTCGAATGCAGGTCGAGCGCTGTTTCCGCCTCAGTAAGCGGGACGCTCAGTTCGAGAACGTCCCTCATCTCGAGGGCCTCATCCGAGACCTTCGCGACGACTGTGGTGGTGACCGGGCATTCGACCGGGCCGCCGGAGACCTTTTCCGCGCGGATTTCAAGTTGGCCTGCTCTCGCAGTCGTTTGGCAAAGATCGTGGAGTGGGGCGAACGGCGCTGGGAACGCCTCTCGATTTCGGGCCAGGCAATTGTCACGCACCTTAAGCACCTGGCTACCTCCTCCTACACCTATGAGGAAGTCGTCGAGGTTGTCGACGCGGGTGCTCAGCCAACCTTCGACGTCATGCTCCCGGGAACGCACAGCTTCATCGCGAACGGGGTGCTCTCCCACAACACCACGGTCGCCCTGCACGCGGTGGCCAACGCCCAGCGCAACGGTGGCATCGCCGCCTTCATCGACGCCGAGCACGCGCTCGACCCCGAGTACGCCCGGGCTCTCGGCGTCGATACCGACGCCCTGCTGGTCTCCCAGCCCGACACCGGCGAGCAGGCGCTGGAGATCGCGGACATGCTGGTCCGCTCCGGCGCGCTGGACATCATCGTGATCGACTCGGTCGCCGCCCTGGTGCCGCGCGCCGAGATCGAGGGTGAGATGGGCGACAGCCACGTGGGTCTTCAGGCCCGACTGATGAGCCAGGCGCTGCGGAAGATCACCGGTGTGCTCAACAACACCGGCACCACCGCGATCTTCATCAACCAATTGCGAGAAAAAATCGGAGTCATGTTTGGAAGTCCCGAGACGACGACGGGTGGGCGGGCGTTGAAGTTCTACGCCTCGGTCCGGCTCGATGTGCGGCGCATCGAAAGCTTGAAGGACGGCACCGATGTGGTCGGTAACCGCACTCGGGTCAAGGTCGTGAAGAACAAGGTAGCTTCTCCATTCAAACAAGCCGAATTCGACATTATGTATGGAAAGGGAATTTCCCGCGAGGGTTCGCTGATCGACGTCGGCGTCGAGCAGTCGATCATCCGCAAGTCCGGTGCCTGGTACACCTACGAGGGTGACCAGCTCGGCCAGGGCAAGGAGAAGGCCCGCGAGTTCCTCCGGGAGAACCCGGACGTGGCCGCCGAGATCGAGAAGAAGATCCTGGAGAAGCTCGGCGTCGGGGTCGGCGCGGGCGACGCCGCCGGTGGGCCCGAGTTGCCGCCGGTCGACTTCTGATCTGACCCGTGGCTGGACGACGTGCCCGCACGGGGCGGGGCTGGGATGCCAGTCCGCCCCGTGCGGGTGACACCACTCCGCGTCCCCGTCGCCGTTCCCCGGCGAACGAGGCCGACCCCGATGCGGCGGAGGGCGCGGGCTCAGCCCCGCGTGACGAGGGCGAGGTGGCTCGGGAGATCTGCCTGCGGCAGCTCTCGGTCCGCCCGCGTACCCGGGCCGAGTTGGCTGCCGCGCTGGCTCGGCAGGGCATCTCCGAGGAGACCGCCAGCGAGGTTCTCGACCGGTACGACGAGGTCGGGATCATCGACGATGCGGCGTTCGCCCGGGCTTGGGTGACCAGCCGGCACGCTGGCCGAGGGCTGGCCCGCCGCGCGCTCGCCAACGAGTTGCGTCAGCGCGGGGTCGACGGCGACACCGCCAGCGAGGCGCTCGGCGAGTTGGACGAGACCACCGAGGCGGAGACCGCGCGGGCCCTGGTCCGGCGGAAGCTGCGTACCGCCCGGGGTGAGCCGGATGCGGTGTTCCGGCGGCTGGTCGGCATGTTGGCCCGCAAGGGCTATTCGCCGGGGGTGGCCATTCGGGCGGTGAAGGAGGCGTTGGCGGAGCAGAGCGCCGAGGCGGCCGCGTTCGCCGAGCAGATCGACGCCGACGCGCTGGCCGACGCCGAGGAGGAAGGTCTGCGCTGAGGCGTACCGCTTCAGGCGGCGACGCTGTCGTCTCGGCCGGCGTGTTTCCGGCACTCCGACGACGGTGATCACAGTGCTGCGATGTGGCGCGTTCCGGACCGCCATGAGGGAGGCGAGATGCTGAAGGGTTGCCTCAACGGTGCCCGTGGCCGTGACTCGCATGCGGCGGTGCCGCTCACTCCGGCCGAACTGGCCGCCGACGCGGCCCGGTGCGCCAGGCTCGGGGTAGGCGCGGTGCACGTCCATCCGCGTACCGACGACGGGACCGAGTCGTTGCGCCCGGAGGTGATCGCCGACGCGGTCGGGGCGATCCGCGTTGCCACACCGGGCCTGCCGGTGGGGGTGAGCACCGGCGCGTGGATCGAGCCGGATCCGCTCGCCCGGGTGGCCGCGGTACGCGCCTGGGCGGTGCTGCCGGACTTCGCGTCGGTCAACGCCCACGAGCCGGGGGCGGAGGTGGTCGCGGCGGCGCTGCATGAGCGAGGCGTCATGGTCGAGGCGGGGCTGTGGACGGTGGCTGGGGTCGAGGCGTTCCGCGAGTGGCGGGTGCCGGTCGGCCGGGTGCTGGTCGAGTGCATGACGGATTCGCCCGAGGCGGCGTTGGCGGAGGCGGCGGCGATGCTGGCCGCGCTCCCGGTGGCCGGGCCGCCGGTGCTGCTGCACGCCGAGGGCGCTGGAGTGTGGGCGGTGCTGGGCGAGGCGGTCCGGCGGGGTCTCGACACCCGGGTCGGGTTGGAGGACACGGTGTGCCTGCCCGACGGCTCGCCGGCGCCCGACAACGCGGCTTTGGTGGCCGCCGCTGTCGCCCTCGGCGCCCGCTGACCTCTCTTGGCCGTCTTGTTTGTCCCCGGCCGTCCGACTCAGGTTGAGCGTTCGGTGACGGTTCAACTTCTCTCCGTCCGGGTGGTTTGATCATGACTTCTTGACCGGAGCCCGTCGGAGACCTAGCCTCGCCATAAAGGCTCACATTGCCCGACCAAGCGCAGGCTAAGCGCACAACATAGAACGCGTAACAGAACTGCATCACTTTGGCCAGCTCCATCGGCCTCACGCCAGCTCCGGACAGGCCGGTCCGGTGCCGGCAGGACACCTTCACCCGGCCCGTCGGCGCTCCGCAGGGAGACCGCCGGCGGAGAAAGCCGTCCCATGGCCAGGCGCTCCGGTCGGGCGTTCAGAGCCGTAGGAGTGTGCCTACCGACAGGCTCCTGCGGCGCGACGTTCAGGGGAGGCGCGCCATGGCGAGGCGACACAGATCCGCGGGGTGGCCGGCATGAGCGGGCGTGGGCGAACGAGTCATTGGTCGCTGCCTCATGGCGGCGCGGAGCGGCGCGCAGCACCGCTAGCCAGCGAGCGAAGCGGAGCGTCGGCATGAGCGGGGAGTCGGCTGCCGGCCTAGCGGAGGCCGGGAACACCGACGACGGCGGGCAGCATCCGGCGGCGGGAGCGGCGGCATGAGCGCCTTCGAGGTCGTCCTGCTGATCGCCGTGCTGGTGCTCACTCTGGTGGTGCTCGGCGCGGTGCTGCTCGGGATGCGGGTGGTGCGCGGGTTGCAGGCGCGTCCGGCGCCGGAGGATCCCGCCTACATCGCCGAGAAGGACCGCCAGGAACAGTCCCTGGCCGCGTTGCGTACCGCCGCCGACGAGGCGAACAGCACGATCGACGTGGCGAAGTCCGCGGCGGCGGCGGCCCGCGCGGAGGCGGCGGCGGCCAGGGCCGAGGCGAAGGCGGCTCGGGCGGAGGCGCGTCGGATGCTCGACGCCGCCCGCGCCGAGGCGGACACGGTGCTGGAGCGCGCGCACAAGCAGGCCGAGGCGGACGCCGAGCAGCTGCGGACCGCGGCCCGACGTAGCGGTGAGCGGGAGGTGGCGGTGCTCGCCGCGACCACCCGCGAGCAGGCCGCGGAGGTGGAGCGGCGGGCGGCCCGGATGGACGAGCGGGAGCGGCTGCACACCGAGGAGGTGGAGCGACTCGCCGAGCGGGAGCGCCAGTTGACCGCGGCGAGCGCTGCCCTTGCTGCCCGCGAGGCCGCGTTGGCGGTACGCGAGGAGGAGCTGACCGAGGCGGAGAACCAGCGACGGCGCGAGTTGGAGCGGGTCGCCGGGCTGACCGCCGACACCGCGCGGCACGAGCTGGTGGAGGCGATCGAGACCCAGGCGAAGCGGGAGGCGGCGCTGCTGGTGCGGGACATCGAGGCGGATGCCCGATCCACCGCCGAGCAGCGGGCCCGGCACATCGTGGTCGACGCGATCCAGCGGGTGGCCAGCGAGCAGACCGCGGAAAGCGTGGTCAGTGTGCTGCACCTGCCGGGCGACGAGATGAAGGGGCGGATCATCGGCCGGGAGGGTCGCAACATCCGGGCCTTCGAGTCGGTCACCGGGGTCAATCTGATCATCGATGACACGCCGGAGGCGGTGTTGCTGTCCTGCTTCGACCCGGTGCGCCGGGAGGTGGGCCGGTTGACGTTGGAGAAGCTGGTGCTCGACGGTCGGATCCACCCGCACCGGATCGAGGAGGTGCACGAGCTGGCCCGGCAGGAGGTGGACCAGCTGTGCCAGCGGGCTGCCGAGGACGCTCTGGTGGAGGTTGGCATCACCGAGATCCACCCGGAGCTGGTCACGTTGCTCGGCCGGCTGCGTTACCGCACGTCGTATGGGCAGAACGTGCTCAAGCATCTGCTGGAGACCGCGCACATCGCCGGCATCATGGCCGCCGAGCTGCGCCTGGACGTGCCGTTGATCAAGCGGTCGGCGTTCCTGCACGACATCGGCAAGGCGCTCACCCACGAGGTGGAGGGCAGCCATGCCATCGTCGGTGCCGACGTGGCTCGCAAGTACGGCGAGAGTGAGGACGTGGTGCATGCCATCGAGGCGCACCACAACGAGGTGCCGCCGCAGACGGTGGAGGCCGTGTTGACTCAGGCGTCCGACGCCTGTTCCGGGGGTCGACCGGGGGCGCGGCGGGAGAGTCTCGAGGCGTACGTCAAGCGGCTGGAGCGGATCGAGGAGATCGCGGCCGGCAAGCTCGGTGTGGAGAAGGTCTTCGCCATGCAGGCGGGCCGGGAGATCCGGGTGATGGTCAAGCCCGACGATGTGGACGACATCGGTGCGGCGGTGCTGGCCCGGGACGTGGCCAAGCAGATCGAGGAGGAGCTGACCTATCCCGGTCAGATCCGGGTGACCGTGGTCCGCGAGTCCCGCGTCACCGAAATCGCCCGCTGAGGTGTAAGGAAGGGCCCCTTTTTAACGCCTCGTGCATAGGAAGGGCCCCTTCTTAACGCCGGATGGCGCGTACTGCCGCAGGGGCAACGCGCGGGCGCGCACCGCGCACGCTGTGTGGGGTTGCCGCGCGCGCCGTGGGGTGCCGCACGCTGTGTCGGGGTGCCGCGCGCGCCCGTGCCGCGCGCCCTGGGGTGCCGCGCGCGCCGTGGGGTGCCGCGTACGCCGTGTCAGGGTGCCGCGCACGCTTGTGCCGTGTGCCGGGGCGATCATGTGGGAGGCGGGGAGAGACGCGAAGCGGCGCCGGCCAACCTGGCCGGCGCCGCTTTCTGTGGGCCAGATCAGCCCTGCGGTTGCGAGACGGTGGCGCCGCCCTCCGGGGTGGAGTCGGGCGCGTTTGCCGGGGCGGTCTGCTTCGGCACCCGGAAGCCCCGGACGCGGCTGCGCCGGTCCAGCCAGCCGGCGAGCCAGGTCAGCAGCGAGTTGATGACGATGTAGAGGACCGCGATCACCATCGCCGCGGCGATGATGTTGCCGTAGTTGGCGGCGAGGTCGTTGACGCCGCGTTGGAGCAGTTCGGGGTAGGCCACGATGTAGCCGAGCGCGGTGTCCTTGAGCAGCACCACCAGTTGGCTGACGATGATCGGCAGCATGGCCCGGGCCGCCTGCGGGATCAGGATCAGCTGCATGACCTGCGTCTTACGCATGCCGATCGCGTACGCCGCCTCGGACTGCCCGGCGGGTAGGGACCGGATGCCGGCCCGGAACGCCTCGGCCAGCACCGACCCGTTGTAGAGGGTCAGGCCGATCACGACGGCCCAGAACGCGTTCACCGGACCCTTGATGAGGAACGGCACGCCGTAGAAGACGAAGAAGATCATCAACAGCAGCGGTACGGCCCGGAAGAACTCCACCACCACCCCGGCCGGCATGCTGATCCACCGGTGGTCGGAGAGGCGGCCGACGGCGAAGATGATGCCGAAGGCGAGCGACAACACCATGCCGACCCCGGCGGCCTTCAGGGTCGCCCACAGGCCCGGCAGGATGAACTGGGTCCAGGTGGTCGACCGGGTGAACGGCTCCCACAGCCGAAGCTCCCATTGGTTGGCCTGGTCGAACTTGGTGTAGATCCAGTAGAGCAGCCCGAGTAGTGCGACGCCGAAGAGGACGCTGAGCACCGCGTTGCGGATCCGGGCGCGCGGCCCCGGGTGGTCGTAGAGGACGCTGCTGGAGCTCATCAGCGCTTCACCGCCAAGCGGTTGGCCAGCCAGCCGAAGAGGTAGCCGGTGGGGATGAGGAACGCGGCGAAGGTGCCGGCGAAGACCAGGAAGATCACGATAACGGCGTTACCGTTGCTGTTGATCAGGTCCTTCATGACGTTGGAGGTCTCCATCAACCCGATGGTGCCGACGATGGTGGCGTTCTTGCAGAGCGCGATCAGGACGCTGCCCAGCGGCGCGATCACCGAGCGCGCGGCCTGCGGCAGCACCACGATGCGCAGGGTCTGCGCGAAGGAGAGCCCGATCGCCCGGGCCGCCTCGGCCTGACCGGTCGGCACCGTGTTGATGCCCGAGCGCACCGCTTCGCAGACGAACGCGGCCGTGTAGACCGACAGGCCGATCACACCGAGCCAGTAACGGTTGATGTCGAGCTTCTGCGACAGGCTCAGCCCGAGGGTGGCGTACAGGCCGAAGTAGCAGAAGAAGATGACCAGAGTGAGCGGGGTGTTACGGAAGATGTTGACCCACGCCGCGCCGAAGCCGCGCAGCACGGGTACGGGGGAGACCCGCATCGCGGCCAGCAGCACGCCGAGGAGCAGCGCGCAGACGGCGGACGCGCCGGTCAACTTGAGGATCCAGAGGAAGCTCGACACGTACGCGTCGAAGTTCTTCGGATCGGAGAATACGTGCATGCTTCGGCTCCCGGGGCACTAATCGCGGCCGGTGACAGGCCGGAGCCGGCACCCACGCGGGATGCCGGCTCCGGCACCGGTCAGGCGGCGCTGCAGTGGGTCAGCTTGGTGGTGTCCAACTCGGGTGCGGGGGTGCCGCTCTTGCCCAGGGTGGCGTCCCAGGCGGCCTTGTAGCTGCCGTCGGAGGCAGCGGCCTTGAGGATCTCGTTGACCTTCTCGCAGCCGGCGGTGTCGTTCTTCTTCAGACCGATGCCGTACGGCTCGTCGGAGAAGCGCTTGCCGACGACCTTGAACTTGCCGGCGTACTGGTCCTGCGCGGCGTAACCGGCGAGGATGATGTCGTCGGTGGTCACCGCGTCGACCTGGCCGTTCTCCAGCAGCGGCAGGCACTTCGAGTACGCGTCGAACTGCTCCAACTGGGCCTTCGGGTACTCCTCAGTGATCCGCTTGGCCGGGGTCGAGCCGGTCGCCGAGCAGACGGTCTTGCCCTCCAGCGACTCCGGCCCGGTGATGTCGGAGTCGGCGCGGACCAGCAGGTCCTGACCGGCCAGGTAGTACGGGCCGGCGAAGCCGACCTTCTGCTTACGCTCGTCGTTGATGGTGTAGGTGGCCACCACGAGGTCGACGGTGCCCTGCTCGATGAAGGGCTCACGGTTGGAGGACACGGTGGTCTTCCACTCGATGTTGCCCTCCTCGACGCCGAGACCCTTCGCGATGATCTTCGCGAGTTCGATTTCGAAGCCCTCGTACTGGCTGCCGGTCTGCAGGCCCAGGCCCGGCTGGTCGGCCTTGACGCCGATGACCAGCTTCTTCTGGCTCTCGGCCTTGCCGACGATGCCGCCGGCGCCCGAGCCGGAACCACCCTCGTCGCTGTCCCCGCCACAGGCGGCCATGGTGACCGCGAGGCCGGCAGCGGCGGCAATCGCCGCCATGCGCTTCATTCGCATACTTGTTCTCCTTCTGAAACTGGAACCGGCCGGGTCGCGGCCTAATCCGCTACGGAACGCCTAGTGCGTGAGAATCTTCGAAAGGAAGTCCCGGGCCCGCTCGCTGCGCGGGTTGGCGAAGAACTCCGTCGGGGAAGCGTCCTCGACGAGTTTGCCGTCGGCCATGAAGATGACCCGGTTGGCGGCGTGCCGGGCGAAGCCCATCTCGTGGGTGACCACGACCATGGTCATGCCGTCACGGGCCAGCGAGGTCATCACGTCCAGCACCTCGCCGACCATCTCCGGGTCCAGCGCGCTGGTCGGCTCGTCGAAGAGCATCGCCTTGGGCTGCATGGCCAGGGCACGGGCGATCGCGACGCGCTGCTGCTGGCCGCCGGAGAGCTGGGCGGGGAACTTGTCGGCCTGGTTGGCGATGCCGACCCGGTCGAGCAGGGCGAGGCCGCGCTCGCGGGCCGCGGCCGGCTTTTCCCGGCGTACCTTGATCGGGCCGAGGGTGACGTTCTCCAGGATCGTCTTGTGCGCGAAGAGGTTGAACGACTGGAAGACCATGCCGACGTCGCTGCGCAGCTTCGCCAGGGCCTTGCCCTCGGCCGGCAGTTCCTGCCCGTCGAAGGTGATGGTGCCGGAGTTGATCGGCTCCAGCCGGTTGATCGTGCGGCACAGGGTCGACTTTCCGGAGCCGGACGGGCCGATCACCACGACCACCTCGCCGCGGCCCACGGAGAGTGAGACGTCGTCCAGCACGTGCAGCGGTCCGTACCACTTGTTGACCGAGTCCAGCACGATGAGCGGTTCGCCCGTCGTCACGTCGTCCCCCTCGTTGCCTGACGGGGGGCCGGTCGGCCCCCGGTGACGGTCACTGTAGGCGGGGTGAAGTGGCGGTACGCAACTCAGATGGTCACGAGGCGGTAACACCGTTTCGGATCGGTCCCCCCGCGCCCGGAATTGCCCACTACGGGTAGCGCCCGCGCCCGGCTACGAAGATCATGTGGGGATGGACGAACTCGTGCGGCTGACCCGGTACGCCCGCGGTGGCGGGTGCGCCTGCAAAATTCCACCGGGCGAGTTGGAGGCGATGGTGGCCGACCTGGAGCCGGCCGCCGACACCGCCGACCTGCTGGTCGGGCTCGATCATGGCGACGACGCCGCGGTGGTCCGGCTCGACGCGCGCACCGGCGTGGTGACCACGGCGGACTTCTTCACCCCCGTGGTCGACGACGCGTACGACTGGGGTCGGATCGCCGCGACCAACGCCCTGTCGGACGTGTACGCGATGGGCGGCAACCCGCTGGTCGCGCTCAACCTGCTCTGCTGGCCTCGCGAGACGCTGCCGCTGGAGTTGGCCCGCGAGGTGTTGCGCGGCGGCCGGGACGTCGCCCGCGCCGCGGGCTGCCACCTGGCCGGCGGGCACAGCGTCGACGACGACGGTCCGAAGTACGGCCTGGCGGTCACCGGGCTGGTCCGGCCGCAGGAGTTGATCACCCTCGACGCCGGGCAGGCCGGGTTGCCGCTGTCGTTGACCAAGCCGCTCGGCATCGGTGTGCTCAACACCCGGCACAAGAACACCGGCGAGAGTTTTCCCGAGGCGGTCGCGGCGATGACCACGCTGAACCGGGAGGCCGCCCGAGCCGCGGTGGCGGCCGGGGTGCGCTGCGGCACCGACGTGACCGGCTTCGGCCTGCTCGGTCACGCCTCGAAGCTGGCCCGAGCCAGTCGGCTCACCGTGGCGATCGACGTCGCTCGGGTGCCGTACCTGGCCGGGGCCCGGGAGGCCGCCCGCGACGGGTACGTCAGCGGCGGGTCCCGGCGCAACCTGGAGTGGGTGCTGCCGTGGACCGACTTCGGCGCGGTCGCAGAGATCGACCGGCTGTTGCTCGCCGACGCGCAGACCTCCGGTGGCCTGCTGGTCGCTGGCGAGGTGCCCGGCGCCCCGGTCATCGGTGAGCTGCTTCCCCGGGGCGAACACCTGGTCGTGCTGCGCTGAGAACCGACCTGGGGTGCGCCGGCGCGGCGAGCCGCGAGCGCAAACCCGCCGGCCTGCCGAGCGGTAGCGCAAACCTGCTGGCCTGCCGAGCCGGTAGCGCGAACACGCCAGCCTGCCGAGCCGGTAGCGCGAACACGCCGGCCTCCGGGCTGCCGCCCGGAAACGGGCACCATACCCGATAAACTGTCACCTTCCTGCTACCTGGAGCAACGGGGCTCATGGAAATTTTGCCCAGAATGGTCACAGACCGGTAACTTGCCCCCGGCTAGGGGCAAATGCCTACCACCATCGTTGGTGAGGCCCGATCCGGAGGCCGGTGGACGAGCACAGCGAGGAGGCGGCATGACCGAGCTGTGGAACTGGAGAATCGACAGGGTACGGCCGGTGGAGGTCTACCCGGCGCTCGCCGACGCGCTCGGTCGGGTGGTGATGCCGCTGGCCGTCGCCGACCCGGCCCGGCTGCCGACGTACGCGGTGGTCTGCGACGTGTGGCAGGCCCCGGGGGAGTTCGCCACGATCGTGGACTGCTACGGCGTGCCCGACACTCTGCCCGAGCTGCCCAGCGTCGCGGCGCTGGCCCGGCTGCTCGGTCGCAACTGCGTGCTGCGCGACGACACCCTCGACGCCACCCGGCACCTGCTGGTCGCTCCCGATGGCAGCATCCGGCCGGTGCACTTCGACGTACGGGAGACCGACGACGGTGAGGTGCTGAGCAACCGACGCCTGTGCACCGAGGCCGACCCGCGCTGCCGCGGCTGGTCGCGTTGCCACCGCTCCCGCTGGACCCCCGACTCGGTGAACCCCGCCCTCGCCGCCGCCTGATGTGTAAGGAAGGGCCCCCTTTTAACGCCTCGTGTATTGAAGGGGGCCCCTTTTAACAAGTAGCGGCGCGTCGCTCGCAGACGGTGTTAAGAAGGGGCCCTTTCTCTACCGCAGGCGTTAATAAGGGGCCCCTCCTTACACCTGGGCGCGGCCGCCGCGGACGACGAGGTCGTCGAGCAGGGTGCGGGTGGCGGCGGCGACCGCGGCCACTGCGGCGTCGAACGCGGCGGCGTTGTGCGCCGCCGGCGCCCGGAACCCGGAGATCTTCCGGACGTACTGCAACGCGGCGGCCTGCACGTCGGCGTCGGTGACCGCAGGGGTGTACGGCTCACGCAGCGTCTTGATGCTCCGGCACATGGCTCCTCCTCGTTCCGTGGGTTCCCGCTGGTGCGGATACGCTGTGCACGTCATGACTACCGCAGCGACGGGCGGCCCGCGCACCTACCAGGTGCGCACCTACGGCTGCCAGATGAATGTGCACGACTCCGAGCGCATCTCCGGCCTGCTGGAGCGGGCCGGCTACGTCCGCGCGGGCGAGGCCGACGACACTCCGGACGTGGTGGTGTTCAACACCTGCGCGGTCCGCGAGAACGCCGACAACCGACTGTACGGCAACCTCGGGCATCTGCGTCCGGTTAAGGACCGGCACCCGGGAATGCAGATCGCGGTCGGTGGCTGCCTGGCCCAGAAGGACCGGGGCGACATCGTCCGTCGGGCGCCCTGGGTCGACGTGGTCTTCGGCACGCACAACATCGGGTCGCTGCCGGTGCTGTTGGAGCGCGCCCGGCACAACGCCGCCGCCGAGGTGGAGATCCTCGAGTCCCTCGACGTGTTCCCCTCCACGCTGCCGACCCGCCGCGAGTCGACGTACGCCGGTTGGGTGTCGATCTCGGTCGGCTGCAACAACACCTGCACCTTCTGCATCGTGCCGGCGCTGCGCGGCAAGGAGAAGGACCGCCGCCCCGGCGACATCCTCAACGAGGTACGCGCGCTGGTCGACGAGGGCGTGCTGGAGGTGACCCTGCTCGGGCAGAACGTCAACTCCTACGGCGTGGAGTTCGGAGACCGGTACGCCTTCGGGAAGCTGCTGCGCGCCTGCGGCGAGATCGACGGGCTGGAGCGGGTGCGGTTCACCAGCCCGCACCCGAAGGACTTCACCGACGACGTGATCGCGGCGATGGCCGAGACGCCGAACGTCTGCCACTCGCTGCACATGCCGTTGCAGTCGGGCTCGGACGAGGTGCTGCGGGCGATGCGCCGGTCGTACCGGTCGGAGCGCTATCTGAGCATCATCGAGAAGGTCCGCGCGGCGATGCCGGACGCGGCGATCACCACCGACATCATCGTCGGTTTCCCCGGCGAGACCGAGGCGGACTTCGAGCGCACCCTGGACGTGGTCCGCGAGGCACGGTTCTCCTCCGCCTTCACCTTCCAGTATTCGAAGCGCCCCGGCACGCCGGCCGCGACCATGGACGGCCAGTTGCCCAAGCAGGTCGTGCAGGAGCGGTACGAGCGGCTGATCGCCTGCGTCGAGGAGATCACCTGGGCGGAGAACAGGAAGCTGGTGGGCGAGACCGTCGAGGTGTTGGTCGCCGTCGGGGAGGGCCGCAAGGACGAGCGCACCGGTCGGATGTCCGGCCGGGCCCGCGACGGGCGCCTGGTGCACTTCGCGACGGGCGCTGACGGCCGGCCCGGCGAGGCCGGGGCGATCCGGCCGGGCGACATCGTGCACACCACGATCACCTACGCCGCCCCGCACCACCTCAACGCCGACGGCGAGCCGCTGTCACACCGGCGTACCCGCGCTGGCGACGCGGCCGAGGCCGGGCGGTCGCCGCGTACCCCCGGGGTGTTGCTCGGGCTGCCCACGGTCGGCGCCCCGGCCGCGACGCCCGCGCCGACGACCGGCTGCACCGTCTCACACTGAGCTGGGTCGGGCCTTTCTTCAGGCTTGAGCGCCCGCAGCCCGGCGGTCGCCTTCGCCCAGATTCGTTGCTAGCTGCTGTAGTCGAACCCGCCAAGGCATTGACCGCACCGTCACCGTCCTAAGTAAGTCCGGCAATAGGGCGGTGGTGGACCTTGGCCCGTGCAGCGATCGGTCGGTCAGCCTGAGGCGCTCTCATCCGGCATCGTCGCGCTGGATGCCGCAACTCATGGTTC
>NZ_BOPC01000027.1 GCF_016863555.1 Micromonospora qiuiae
TGCCGAGCCGACCCAGGCCATTCCGCGCGCCGGCGCCGGCGGCGACGCCACCCAGCGCATCGACTTGAGCTGACCGCGAAATCCCGTATCGAGGGCGACCGCGCACGGGCCGATTGTGGGCCGGGCGGTAGCGCATAGGCTGGACGAATGGTTGATCGGAGCGAGCCGGCGCTGAACGAGGCAGGTGTGCGGCGAGCGTTGCACCGGGCCGCCACCGGGCGGGCGATCGACGTCGGCGAGGCGTCGGCGCTGCTGACCGCCCGGGGCGCGGCACTGGAACAGCTGTTCGACATCGCCGGAGCGATCCGCGACGCCGGCCTGCGGGACGCCGGCCGACCGGGCGTGGTGACGTACTCCAAAAAGGTCTTCATCCCGTTGACCCGGTTGTGCCGGGACCGTTGCCACTACTGCACGTTCGCCACCGTGCCGCACCGGTTGCCGGCGGCGTTCCTCGACCGCGACGAGGTGCTGGCCATCGCGCGCGCCGGTGCGGCCCAGGGGTGCAAGGAGGCGCTGTTCACCCTCGGCGACCGGCCCGAGGAGCGCTGGCCGGCGGCCCGGCGGTGGCTGGACGAGCGGGGGTACGAGTCCACCCTGGACTACCTGCGGGCCTGCGCGGTCGCGGTGCTGGAGGAGACCGGCCTGCTGCCGCACCTGAACCCTGGCGTGCTCTCCTGGTCGGAGCTGCATCGGCTCAAGCCGGTCGCGCCCAGCATGGGGATGATGCTGGAGACCACGGCGACGCGGCTCTGGTCGGAGCCGGGCGGCCCGCACTACGGCTCGCCGGACAAGGAGCCGGCGGTGCGGTTGCGGGTGCTCGACGACGCCGGCCGGGTCGGTGTGCCGTTCACCACGGGCATCCTGATCGGCATCGGCGAGACCCACGCCGAGCGGGTGGACGCGATCTTCGCGATCCGGCGGGCCATGCGGGAGTACGGCCACCTCCAGGAGGTGATCGTGCAGAACTTCCGGGCCAAGCCGGACACCGCGATGCGCGGGATGCCCGACGCCGAGCTGCACGACCTCGCCGCCACCGTGGCGGTGGCCCGGGTGCTGCTCGGGCCGAAGGCCCGCATCCAGGCGCCGCCGAACCTGATCGCCGGCGAGTACGACCTGTTGCTGCGGGCCGGCATCGACGACTGGGGCGGGGTCTCGCCGGTGACCCCGGACCACGTCAACCCGGAGCGTCCCTGGCCGCAGCTCGACGAGTTGGCGGCCCGTACCGCCGCGGCCGGGTTCACGCTGCGCGAGCGGCTGACCATCTACCCGGAGTACGTCCGGGCCGGCGAGCCCTGGCTGGATCCGCGCCTGCTGCCGCACGTCGGTGCGCTGGCCGATCCGGAGACCGGGCTGGCCGTGGAGGCGGCCCGGCCGGTGGGACGGCCGTGGCAGGAGCCCGACGAGACGTACGGCGGGCGTACCGACCTGCACGTCACCATCGACACCACGGGGCGTACAAAGGATCGGCGGGGCGACTTCGACCACGTGTACGGCGACTGGTCCGAGGTCGCCGGGAAGATCGGCCGGCAGGCGAGCGTCGGAATCGGCGACGCCGACCTGCGGGCCGGCCTGCGGCTGGCCGCCGAGGATCCGTCGGCGCTGCTGGAACCCCGGCATGCCGACGCCGCGCTGGCGCTGTTCGCGGCGGACGGCGCGGCGCTGGACGAGCTGTGCCGCACGGCCGACGAGCTGCGCCGGGACGCCGTCGGCGACGACGTCACCTACGTGGTGAACCGCAATATCAACTTCAGCAACGTGTGTTACGTGGGGTGCCGCTTCTGTGCCTTCGCGCAACGGGAACGCGATGCCGACGCGTACCGGTTGTCGGTGGAGCAGGTCGCCGACCGGGCCGAGGAGGCGTGGGCGGCCGGTGCCGGCGAGGTCTGCATCCAGGGCGGCATCGACCCGAAGCTGCCGGTGACCGTCTACGCCGAGCTGATCCGCGCGATCAAGACTCGGGTGCCGCAGATGCACGTGCACGCTTTCTCGCCCATGGAGATCGCCACCGCCGCGGCGAAGGCCGGCGTGTCGGTGCGGGAGTGGTTGACCGGGCTGCGCGACGCGGGGCTGGACACCATTCCGGGCACCGCGGCGGAGATTCTCGACGACGAGGTGCGCTGGGTGCTGACCAAGGGCAAGTTGCCGACCGCCGCCTGGGTCGAGGTGGTCAGCACGGCCCACGAGCTGGGCATCCGGTCCAGCTCCACGATGATGTACGGCCACGTGGACCATCCCGGGCAGTGGCTGGCGCACTTCCGGGTGCTGGCCGGCGTGCAGGACCGCACCGGCGGGTTCACCGAGTTCGTGGCGTTGCCGTTCGTGCACACCAACGCCCCGATCTACCTTGCCGGCATCGCCCGGCCCGGTCCGACCTGGCGGGAGAACCGGGCGGTGCACGCGATGGCCCGGGTGCTGCTGCACGGCCGGATCGACAACATCCAGTGCTCGTGGGTGAAGCTGGGCGACGAGGGCACCGCCGAGATGCTGCGCAGCGGCTGCAACGACCTGGGCGGCACGTTGATGGAGGAGACCATTTCGCGGATGGCGGGTTCGGACAACGGCTCGGCGCGTACCGAGGAGCAGCTGCGGGCGATCGCGGCGGCGGCGGGACGGCCAGCGCGTAGGCGTACGACTGCGTACGGTCACGTCGCCGCGTAGCGTCGAACCTTCGCCGGACGGCAGCCGTACCTGTCGATGCCGGCGGCGGTAGCGGCGAGGACCGCCGCCGGTCACCCTCGCGGGGGCCGGCGGCCGTCGTCCCGACCCCTGCCCGCCATCGCGGGCGCGTGCGCGCGCCGCCGGAAAGGTTGCCATGAGAACTGAGACGCGTAAGCGGCGCTGGCCGAAACTTACCCGCCGACAGACGTTGACGGCCGCGGCCAGCGCCACCCTCGGCGCCGCTGCGCTCGCCGTGCCCGGTCTGTCTGCCGCTGGCGATGGCGACAAGGGCGCGGCCGCCGGTCCGGACGAGACGATCATCGTGCATCTGCGCGACGCCCGGAACGGCACGATGGACGTGTTCGTCGGCGAGTCCCGCCTCCAGGTGCGTGACAAGGGCCTGGCGGACCGGCTGCGCAAGGCCGCGCGGCGTTAGCTTTCCGGCCCGCTCCGCCCCGCCCCTGGCCCGGCCCCGGCTCTCGGTGGCCGGCCAGCTATCCAATTCACCATTTCGCCCAGTGAGGTGGATTCGCCATGTCTTCACATCGTGAGGCGCCGGAGATCGCCAAGGATCCGGTCGCCGATTCGTCGGACCTCTACGCCTTCGTCACCCCGAACAAGCCGGACACGATGACGTTGATCGCCAACTACGTACCTTTGCAGCTGCCCTCGGGTGGGCCGAATTTCTTCGAGTTCGGTGACGACGTGCGGTACGAGATCCACATCGACAACAACGGCGACGGCGAGCCGGAGGTCACCTACCGCTTCGAGTTCACCACCGAAATCACCAACCCGAACAGCTTCCTCTACAACACCGGCCCGATCGAGTTGCTGGAGAGCGAGAACTGGAACCGGCGACAGTTCTACAGCCTGACCCGGATCGCCGACGGCCGGACGCGGCTGTTGGCCCGCAAGCTGCCCTGCCCGCCGAGCAACGTCGGTCGGCTCTCCATCCCGCGCTACGACGACCTGGTCCGTCAGGCCACCTTTTCGCTCTCCACCGGGGAGAAGGTCTTCGCCGGGCAGCGTGCGGACGGCTTCTACGTCGACCTCGGCGCGATCTTCGACCTCGGCACGCTGCGGCCCTTCCAGCAGCTGCACGTGGCCGGGCGAAAGCTTTTCCGAAATGCCGGCGAGCCGGTCAATGCCCTCGACCGGATGAACGTGCACAGCCTCGCCCTGCAGGTGCCGCTGAACAAGGTGCGGCGGCGGGCCAACCGCTACCACTGGCAGGAGCCGGCCTCGGTGATCGGGGTGTGGACGTCGGCGTCCCGCCGCCAGGTGAAGGTGCTCGGGGACAGGGCGGCGGGCGACACCGACGCCGGGCCCTTCACTCAGGTGTCGCGGTTGGGCAACCCGTTGTTCAACGAGGTCATCGTGCCGATGGCGCAGAAGGATCTGTGGAACACCCTGCCGCCGACGGAGGACAAACGGTTCGCGAAGTTCGTCGAACAGCCGGAACTGGCCGCCCTGCTGCCGGTGCTCTATCCGGGGGTCTTCGACAACCTCGCCAAGCTGAACAGGTCGAAGAAGGCCCGGGCCGACCTGGTCGCCATCCTGCTCACCGGCATTCCGGAGGGATTGATCAACGGTTTCAGCAACGCCACCGGTGACGTCCAGGCCGACATGCTGCGGCTGAACACGGCCATCCCGCCGGCTCGCCGCCCGAACCGGCTGGGGGTGCTCGGCGGCGATCTGGCGGGATACCCGAACGGGCGCCGAGTCACCGATGACGTGGTGACCATCGCGTTGCGGGCCATCGCGGGGCTGACCGTGCCGCTGGTGGACAGAAATTCACACCGGACGACGCGGCGGCGGCAGTGACCCCGGGGCTGACCGAGGCGGACGTGACCGCGCCCTTCCTGCGCAACTTCCCGTTCCTCGGTACGCCCTACGACGGGTTCAACAACCCGCCGGCACAGGCCTGAGTCGGAGACGGGAGCGTGACCGAGCACTCGCACGCCTACGGGCCGACGGGTAGCGGGACGGTGCTGCTCAACGTGGGTGGCGACACCGGTGCCCTGATCATCCATACCGGGCGACAGTTGCTCGGCCGGGAGATCGAGGTGAGCCGGGCCGACCGGGCGGGCGAGCCGCGTACGCATGCCGCGGTGCGGGAGCGTCAGGTTCGCGACGGCACCTTCCACAGTGCGGTCTATCCAGACCTTGCCGCCGGCTTCTATACCGTTTGGTGGGACGCCGACACGCCGGTCGGCGCGGTCACCGTAGCCGGCGGCGTAGTCGCCGAATTCATTTGGCCCACCAGCGCATATCCGGCTGCCGACTGACCGGCGAGGCCCGCCGACGACCGCGTCCCGTCCACTATGTGGGCGGGACGCGGTCGTTGTGCCCCCGCTCGGCGAGCAGGGCCGGCGAAGGCGGGTTAATCTTGCGGCTCAAGATCAACGGATCTTGACGGGTGGCTCTCCCGGGGGTTGGTGCCGGGTCCTACCGTGCCGGTGGGGCGCTCCGCCACGGGAGAAAACTCCGGCAACTCGCCGGGGAGGGCGTTACTCGGCCGGGGTCTGAATCGATAGGGCAAGGCGAGACGGGGTGGTCCGGGCCAATCGTCCGGGCGCGTGTCGGGAGGGCGACTCCAATATCAAGTTTGGCTTGACGGCGCACGCATTACACGCGTGTAATTTGAATGGGGTTGTTCGCACGGAACGCAGCAAAACGGGTCCGGACGGACAAACACGCCTTTCGCGTGGGGGGTTGCAGCGGCGATGACGCCGGTGCGCGACAAGGAGGCAATTGATGGACGGCCAGCTCGAGGCGGCCGACCTGCTCGGGAACGCGCCGGAGTGGCAGGAGCGGGCGCTGTGCTCGCAGACCGACCCGGAAGCGTTCTTTCCCGAGAAGGGCGGCTCGACCCGGGAAGCAAAGCGGATCTGCTCGCGGTGCGAGGTCAAGACGGAATGTCTCGAGTACGCCCTCGGCCAGGACGAGCGGTTCGGTATCTGGGGTGGGCTCTCCGAGCGGGAACGGCGCCGACTGAAGCGCCAGGCAGCCTGATTCGTCGGGCCGGGGCGGTTGGGGGACCGCCCTGCCCGACGAGGCGTGCCGCCGGAGGCGGCCTCAGGCCAACTCGTCCGGGTCCACGCCGAGCAGGTTCGCCACCTGCTCAATGATCACGTCGTGCACCAGGTCGGCGAGATCCTCCCGATCCATGGCCCGGAACTCCAGCGGCCGCCGGTACAGCACGATCCGGGGCGGCAACTCCTGGCGGCCGGGCCGGCCCGGAAGCAGCCGGGCCAACGGCACCTCGCCGTCCTCGAGCACGTCCGAGTCGTAGACGTTCAGTTCAGGCGGGACGTCCTCGACGGCGAACTCCACCCCGGCCAGCTCCTTGGCGAACCGGCGTTCGAGCGTCTCGACGGTGTCCAGCACGAGATCGTCGAAGATCTCCGCCTTGGTACGCGCCAGCGGCACGGTTGCCGGCACCAGCCGCCCGCGCAGGCCGCGACCGTGGCGATCGCGATGCACCCGCCGGTTGACTCCGGGGCGGCGGTTGTCCGGGATCGTCATGAGGCAAAGGGTAGCCCCCGGGCGGGACGGGGCCACAACAGCTCGGAACCACGGCGAGCCGCGCCGTGGCGGCGAGAATGTGATCACTCATACGGGCGTGTCGCAACGCGAACCAGTGCGCCCGACCCGGTAATGGAGATACCCTGCGCCCGTGAGGTCACCACGGCGCTGCTCCCGTAACGGCTGCCCCCGGCAAGCGGTCGCGACGCTGACCTATGTCTACAACGAGTCAACCGCCGTGGTGGGCCCGCTGGCAGCCTTCGCCGAGCCACACACGTACGACCTCTGCGAGCCCCACGCGCGCAGCCTCACCGCCCCTCGGGGGTGGGAGGTGGTCCGGCACGAGGGCGAGTTCGAACCGCCGCCGCCCACCACCGACGACCTGGTGGCGCTGGCCGAAGCGGTCCGGGAGGCGGCCCGCCCGACCCCCCGTCCGCCTCAGGACGACCAGAACCAGCCGCCGAACATGCCGGCCACCTCCCGCCGCGGTCACCTCCGCGTCATCCCCCCACCGCACTGACCCCGCCCCGCTTCTCACCGTCTCTCGGTGGGCCCTTTGGCGGGGCTGGCTCTGTCGAGCTGAGGGCGGGAGTGGGTCGGGGCGTGTGGTGGGGCTGGCCGTGTCGAGCTGAGGGCGGGAGTGGGTCGGGGCGTGTGGTGGGGCTGGCCGTGTCGAGCTGAAGGCGCGAACGGGTCGGGGCGTTTGGCGGGGCAATGACGAGCGGTCGGTCCGTCGGGTTGGGTGCGGTGCTGGCGGGGCGGTGCGTTGATCTCGGAGGCCACCAGCCCCGGGGTCATCGTGTGATGGCGTTAACGGTTCAGCTCGACAGGGGCAACAGGAGCGAGCGCCGCCGGGTACGAGCTGACCGGCCTGGTCCTCGGCGGCAGTGAGGTGCTGAGCCTCGCATCACGTCGACTGGCCGTCGGGCATCACGTCGACTGGCCGTCGGCGGTCGCCAGGGGTGGGGCTTGCCGGGGCCGGTCGTCCGGCGGCAGTGGCCGCCCGGGGCGTGTTCGGGGCGTTTCGGGGGCCTCTGTGGCGCACCTCGGATATGGCGAAACAGTCTCGGCGGCGACACGCCGGCGCGAGGCGGCAAGCGCCACTCAGAGTGGCTAGCGTGCGGCGGAGGGTGATGTCCATCGGGAGAGGTCGACGGTGAACGAAATACTCCGGTTGGCGATGGCGGACAAGGGCGAGACCGCCGAGTCGTTGGCGGCGAAGGTCGGGGTCGACCCGAAGACGGCGGGCCGGTGGCTGACCGACGATCGGATCCCGCATCCACGGACCCGGATCGCCGTCGCCACGGTCCTCGGGTGCGAGGCCAAGAAGCTCTGGCCGGAACCGTTCCGGCGGCGGGACCTGCCCTGGTTCCAGGAGTGGGCGGATCTGGAACAGAAGGCCAAGTCGATCCGGTCGTACCAGCCATTGCTCGTGCCGGGTCTGCTTCAGACCGAGGCGTACGCCCGAGCCGTGCTGGCCACCGGCGGCCTGCTGTCGCCCACGGAGGTGGAGGAGGTCGTCGCCGGGCGGTTGGCGCGGCAGCGGGTGCTTGAGCGCGACGTCCCGCTCCAGTTGATCACGGTGATCGACGAGGTGGTGTTGCGCCGCCAGGTGGGCGGCGACCGGGCGGTGATGGCCGGGCAGTTGACCCACCTGGCCGACCTGGGCGAGCGGGAGCACGTGCAGGTGCGGGTGATCCCGGCAGAAAACCCGTGGCACACCGGCCTGGCCGGGCCGTTCGTGCTGGCCCGCACGCCGGACGGGTCCGAGGCGGCCTACCTCGACAACCAACTGCGCGGTCAGGTGGTGACCGAGCGTGCCGATCTTGCTAGCCTCAATACGAGATGGGAGAGCGTCACCGGTGAGGCGCTGCCCCGTCGCCGGTCCATCGAGCTGATCAGGGAAGTGGCGACGACATGGAGATGACCGGCGCCCGCTGGCGCACCGCCACCCGCAGCAGCAACAATGGCGGCGACTGCGTCGAGGTGGCCGACAACCTGCCCGGCCGGGTCCTGGTGCGCGACAGCAAGGACCGCGACGGCGGCACCCTGACCTTCACCCCCGACGCCTGGCGCGCCTTCGTCGCCGCCCCGCGCCAGATCGGCCGTTGACCAACCCCGTTCCGGCGTAATGGCGGGGTCGCGTCCGCGTTGATGCCGCCGTTTCGGTGTTACGGAGTTGATCGAGCGGTCAGGCCCGGGCAGCATGTCCTGCCGGCGATAGTCGGTTAGGAGTCATGACATGCGGCGTGCCCTGCGGCCCCTCACCCGGCGTGGTCTGCTCACCGGGACCGTCGGCGTGGCCGCGCTGCTCGCCACCGGTGGCGCCGGCTGTGGCATCCCCGCCGCCCAACAGACCGGGGCCGGGTGCGTGAGCGAGGACCTGTCCGATACGGAGAAGAAGCTGGCCTTCTCCAACTGGCCGCAGTACCTGGACGTGGACGACGAGTCGAAGCGCCCCTCCCTGGACAGTTTCGTCAGCGCCACCGGCATCCAGGTGACCTACACCGAGGACATCAACGACAACAACGAGTTCTTCGGCAAGGTGCAGTACCAGCTTTCCACCTGCCAGAGCACCGGGCGGGACCTCATGGTCCTCTCCGACTGGATGGCGGCCCGGATGATCCGGTTGGGCTGGATCCAGAAGCTCGACCCGGCCAACCTACCCAACGTCGAGGCCAACCTGCTGCCGTCACTGCGCGATCGCCCCCTCGACGTGGGCAACGACTTCGCCGTGCCGTGGCAGGCGGGCCTGGCGGGGCTGGCGTACAACGGCCGGGTCACGAAGGAGATTCGCGGCGTCGACGAGCTGCTCACCCGCCCCGACCTGAAGGGCAGGGTGACCGTGTTGAGCGAGATGCGCGACACCATGGGGCTGCTGTTGCTGTCCAACGGCCACGACCCGGCCGCCTTCACCGAGGCGCAGTTCGACGCTGCGCTCGACAAGCTGCGCAGGGCCGTCGCCGCCGGGCAGATCCGCCGGTTCACCGGGAACGACTACGCACCCGACCTGGCCAGGGGCGACATCGCGGCCTGCATCGGTTGGTCCGGTGACATCATCCAGCTCGGCTTCGACGACGACCGGATCAGGTTCGTGGTGCCCGACTCCGGCGTGCTGCTCTGGTCGGACAACATGCTGGTACCGAAGAAGGCGACCCACCGGGCCAACGCCGAAGCGTTGATCAACCACTACTACGATCCGGCGGTCGCCGCCCAGCTCGCCGCGTACGTCAACTACATTTGCCCGGTGCAGGGGGCGCAGGAGGAGATGGCGAAGATCGATCCGGAGCTGGCGGTCAACCCGCTGATCTTCCCGGACGACGCCACCCTCGCCGCGGCCCGGGTCTTCATGGCGTTGGACGAGCAGCAGGAGCGCGCGTACGAAACCAGGTTCCAGCAGGTGATCGGAGCGTGACGATGGCGCGGGACGTCCCGGCCGGCGATCTGCGTCTGGTCGATCTCACCAAGAGGTTCGGCGCGTTCACCGCCGTCGACGACCTGAACCTGACCATCGGCCAGGGCTCGTTCTTCGCGCTGCTCGGCGCCTCCGGCTGTGGCAAGACCACCACCCTGCGGATCGTCGCCGGGCTGGAGGAGCCGACCAGCGGACAGGTGCTGCTCGGCGGCCGGGACATCGCCCGGCTGCGCCCCCACAAGCGGCCGGTCAACACGGTGTTCCAGAGCTACGCGCTCTTCCCGCATCTGGACGTCTTCGAGAACGTGGCCTTCGGGCTGCGCCGACGCGGCATCCGCCCGGTCGACGGGCAGGTCCGGCAGGCGCTGTCGCTCATGCAGTTGGACGGCTACGAACGACGCCGCCCGGCTCAGCTCTCCGGCGGCGAGCAGCAGCGGGTCGCGCTGGCCCGGGCGTTGATCAACCAACCGCAGGTGCTGCTGCTGGACGAGCCGCTCAGTGCGCTCGACCTCAAGCTGCGCCGCCGGATGCAGATCGAGCTGAAGCGGATCCAGAACGAGGTCGGCATCACCTTCCTGCACGTCACCCACGACCAGGAGGAGGCCATGACGATGGCCGACACGGTCGCGGTGATGAATGCCGGCCGGATCGAGCAGTTCGGCGCACCGACCGAGATCTACGAATTCCCGGCCACCGCGTTCGTGGCCAACTTCCTCGGCCAGTCCAACCTGATCGCCGGTGTCGTCTCCGGCGACAACGGTGGTGACATCCTGGTCACCGCGCACGGCGCGCGCTTCGCGGTGCCGTCGGCCCGGGCCCGCGCCGACCGGGGCGCGGTCTACCTGGGAGTACGCCCCGAGAAGCTGCACCTGGCCGACTCCGTCGACCAGGTGCCCACGGACAGCCAGTACCTCGACGGCACCATCACCGACGCCTCCTATGCCGGAGTGAGCACCCAGTATCTGTTGCGCGCCGGCGGCGGCACCGAGCTGAGCGCCTTCGTCGCCAACAGCGGCACCCAGCGGCGCTACGGGCCGGGTGACCGGGCAGTGGCCTACTGGAATCCCCGGCACGCCTTCCTGCTCGGCCGCCGCGCCGACGAGAACGACCGGATCACGCCGGTCCTGACCGAGCCGGTGGCTACGGCGTGAGTGCGTTCGCGCACCTACCCAGCGTGTCGGGGCAGCCGCCACCGGTTGCCCGCCCGGGGCGGCACCGGCTCCTGCCGTACCTGCTGTTGCTGCCCGGCGCGGCCTGGTTGTTTCTCTTCTTCGCCCTGCCGCTGGTCCAGCTCGCCACCGCCAGCCTCTACGACCCGAACGACACGCTCTCCACCGGGTACACGATGACCTGGGCGTTCGGCAACTACCCGGCGGCGTTGCAGGCGTACTGGCCGCAGTTCGGCCGGTCGTTCCTGTACGCCGGCAGCGCCCTGGTGCTGGCGCTGCTGATGGGCTACCCGCTGGCGTACGCGATCGCGTGCAAGGCCGGCCGGTGGAAGAACCTGCTGCTGGTCTGCGTGGTGGCGCCGATGTTCACCAGCTTCCTGGTGCGCACCCTGGCCTGGAAGACCATCCTGTCCGACAACGGCTGGGTCGTCGGACTGCTGCGCGACGTGCACCTGCTCGGTCCCGACGGCCGGCTGCTGGCCACCCCGGTCGCGGTGGTGCTCGGCCTGACGTACAACTTCCTGCCCTTCCTGGTGCTGCCGCTGTACGCGAACCTGGAGCGGCTCGACCACCGGCTGTTGGAGGCGTCCCGCGACCTGTACGCGAACGCCTGGCAGACCTTCCGCCGGGTCACCCTGCCGCTGTCGATGCCCGGCCTGATCGCCGGCACCCTGCTGTTCTTCATCCCGGCGACCGGTGACTACATCAACGCCGAACTGTTGGGCACCCCCAACGAGTACATGATCGGCAACGTCATCGACTCGGCGTTCCTGGTCCGGCTGGACTACCCACAGGGCGCGGCGCTGTCGCTCCTGCTGATGGCGGCGACCCTCGCGGTGGTCTTCGGCTGCCTGCGCCGCGCCGGTGCGGAAGAGCTGCTATGAGCATTTGGCGCTGGCTTGCCCGGCACTGGGTGATGGGGCTGGCGCTGCTGGTGCTCGGCTACCTGTTCCTGCCGATCGCCGTGGTCGCCGCGCTCTCGGTCAACCGGCCCGCCCACCGCTTGTCGTACGACTTCCACGAGTTCACCTTCGACAACTGGCGCAACCCGTGCGCCACCTCGGAGATGTGCGAGGCGGTGCTGCGCAGCGTGCAGATCGGCTTCGTCGCCACCGTGGTCGCCACCACGCTCGGCACCCTGATGGCGTTCGCTCTGGCCCGGCATCGGTTCCGCGGTCGGTCGGGCTTGAACGTGCTGATCTTCCTGCCGATGGCGGCGCCGGAACTGGTGATGGGCACCTCGCTGCTCGCCCTGTTCGTTGCCGGTGGGGTGCCGCTGGGCTTCTGGGCCATCGTCGTCGCGCACGTGATGTTCTGCCTGTCGTTCGTGGTGGTGACGGTGAAGGCGCGGCTGGCCGGGATGGACCGGCGGCTGGAGGAGGCCGCGATGGACCTGTACGCCAGCGAGTGGCAGACGTTCCGGCGGATCACCCTGCCGCTGGTGCTGCCCGGCATCGTCGCCGCCGCCCTGCTGGCCTTCTCGCTCAGCTTCGACGACTTCATCATCACGAACTTCAACTCCGGCACCACCGTCACGTTTCCGATGTACGTCTGGGGCGCTGCCCAGCGGGGCATCCCGCCGCAGGTCAACGTGATCGGCACGGCCATGTTCCTGATCGCGCTGCTGCTGGTGCTGACCAGCACACTGCGCGGCAGGCGCTTACGGAATCCTTAACCCCTGCCTGAGAACGTATGGCCGACGACGACGGAGAACGGGGAGCGGACACGGTGCGGGTGCTGGTGGCGGACGACGAACGGTTGCTGGCGGACACGGTCGCCGAGGGGTTGCGTCGCCTCTCGATGGCGGTCGACGTCTGCTACGACGGCGACGGCGCGTTGGAACGGATCGGGGTGAACCGCTACGACGTGGCGGTGCTGGATCGGGACATGCCCGGGCAGACCGGCGACGAGGTGTGCCGTAACCTGACCGACTCCGGCACGGGCACCCGGGTGTTGCTGCTCACCGCTGCCGCCGGTATCCGGGACCGGGTGGAGGGCCTCGGGCTGGGCGCCGACGACTACCTGACCAAGCCGTTCGCCTTCGCCGAGCTGGTTGCCCGGGTGCAGGCCCTGGGCCGGCGCTCCGCGCCGGCGCTGCCGCCGGTGCTGCAGCAGCACGGCGTGGAGTTGGACGTGGCCCGGCACGTCGTCCGGCGGGACGGGCACCCGGTCAACCTGAGCCCCAAGGAGTTCGCCGTGCTGCACGTGCTGATGCGTGCCGAAGGCCGGGTGGTCAGCGCGGAGGACCTGCTCGAACAGGCGTGGGACGAGTTCGCCGACCCGTTCACCAACGTCGTCCGGGTGACCGTGATGACGCTGCGCAAGAAGCTCGGCCAACCGCAGGTCATCCACACCGTTCCCCGGGCCGGCTACCGGATCGGTGACCCGGCGTGACTCCGCGCCGACGCATCGTGCTGGTCGGTGTGCTCACGCTGCTCGTCGGGTACGCCGCGCCGGAGCTGACCAGGTTGGCCGTCGGCGAGCTGTGGTGGTGGGGCCGGAATCTCTGCGATCGGGGGCTGGTCGCCTCCAGCCTGGTCTGCCGGGCGGCACCCGACGTCGGGGAGCTTGTCGTCGGGCTCGCCCCGCTGGCCGTTCTCGTGCTCGCGATGGTCGGCATCTGGGTCGCGGCCGTGTGGTGCCTGCGTCCGGTGCATGATCTCGCCGGGCCGATCGCGCACGTCGGGCCGCAGAACCTCGGCTACCGCATCCGGCCGCGCGGCAACGACGAACTCGCCCGGCTCGCCCGGTCCCTCGACGAGATGATGGAGCGCATCGCCGCCGGGTACGAGGGGCAACGGCGGTTCGCCGCGAACGCCTCACACGAGTTGCGTACGCCGCTCGCGGTGCAGCGGACGCTGATCGAGGTCGGCATGGCCCAGTCGCTCACCGGCGAGCAGCTCGAGCTGCTGACCAGCCAACTGCTGGCGACCAACGAGCGTAACGAGCGGCTCATCGAGGGGCTGCTCGCGCTCAGCGAAAGCGACCAGGGGTTGCGTGCCCGCCTGCCACAGCGGCTCGACGAGATCGTCGGCACCGTGCTCGCCGCCCATCAGGACCGGGCCACGGCGGCCGGGGTGACCGTGCAGAGCCACCTCGCGCCCCGGATCGTCATGGGCGAACGGGTGCTGCTGGAACGCCTGGTGACCAACCTGGTCGAGAACGCGATCAAGTACAACCGGCCCGGTGGCACGATCGCCGTCACGGTCGGTGACAACCCGGCGCTGACCGTGGTCAACACCGGCCAGGTGGTGCCGGCCGAGGCGGTGGCCGGGCTCTTCGAGCCGTTCCGTCGCCTGGCCCGTGACCGCACCAACCAGGCCGGCGGAGCCGGCCTCGGCCTGGCCATCGCCCGCTCGATCACCCAGGCGCACGACGGTCTGATCGCCGCCCGGCCGGCCGAGTACGGCGGGCTGCGGGTGGACGTCCAGCTACCCGACGCACCCTGACCCGGCCAGGACTCACGACCGATCACCCCGACACGGGACCGCGAACCGCGGCGACCCGGCCCTCGGCATGCCCGGAAGGCGACGAAGAGGAGAGCGCCATGACCACCCACGGCCACGCGACCGCGCCGCCGGCCACGACCGTTGGCCCGTCGGGCAGCAGCGCTTCGAGCGCCGGCAGCGGTACGGCCGATGGTCGGCTGGCCTGGGCGGACGTCGCCAAGGGCGGCTGCATCGTGTTGGTCCTGCTCTGGCACGTGATCATGAAGAACTATCTCCAGCTCGACTGGCGGCTGGACGTGCCGGTGGCGGGCGCCTGGGGGACGCTGGGCGAGCTACTGCTGCCGATGCGGATGCCGCTGTTCTTCACCATCTCCGGGATGTTCGCGGCGGCCGCCGTGCATCGGCCGTGGCGATCGGTCGGCCGCTCCCGGGTCGCCCGCCTGCTCTACCTGTACGGCGTCTGGCTACTGATCCACACCGCCGTGCTGGCCCTCGCCCCGGACTTCCCGACCGAGCGGGCGACCGGCCCGGGAGAGCTGCTGATCCAGCTGACCGTCACCCCGTCCAACCTCTGGTACCTGTACGCGCTGGCGCTCTACTTCACCCTGGCCAAGACGCTGCGCCGGGTCCACCCGGCGGTGTTGCTGGTCGCTGCGGGTGTGCTCAACGCCGTGGCGTCGGCCGGGCTGCTCGACACTCCGGGCAACCGGGCGGGGCTCTACCAGAACCTGGTGTTCTTCCTCGCCGGCCTGCACCTGCGGCGGTACGTCGAGCGCTGGGCGCGGGCGGTGAGCCTTCAGCGCCTGCTGCTGGCGGCGGTCGCGTACGCCGTGGTGCTGGTGGCCGTGACGGCGACCGGCACCGGCCGGCTGCCCGGGGTGGGGCCGCTGGTGTCGGTGGTCGCCGTCGCGTTCGGGATCGCTGTCGCGGTCCGACTCGTGCGCCGGCCCGCGATCGGCCAGCCCTTCGCCGCCCTCGGGCGCCAGACGCTGCCCATCTACGTGATCCACATGCCGGTGCTGGCACTGCTGCACCGGCTGGTCGCCGACCCGATCGCCAACCTGAGCGACCCCGCCCGGTTGGCGCTCTCCCTCGGCTATCCGTTCTCACTCACCGTCCTGGTGCTGGCGCTCAGCCTGGGCGTGCACCGGGTGCTGCTGGCGGTTCGGGCGGGGTGGCTGTTCGACCTGCCCAAGGGGCGTACCGCTATCCGGCCGGACGACGCACCGCCGAACGACTCGACGAAGGAGACGACATGTCCCGCACAGATCCACCCGGATCGGCCGGCACAGAGGTCGATGTGACAGCGGCTGCGCGATGGCTCGACGTCCGGGTCCTGCGTACCCCGCTGCTGTGCTCCCCGGCGATCGACCGGCTGGCCGGCGCCCGGGTGTTGCTGAAGGCGGAGAACCTGCAGACCGGTGGCTCGTACAAGATGCGCGGCGGGCTGTACGCGGTGGGCCGGCTCGCCGCGGCCGGACACCGCGGGGTGGTCGCGCAGAGCACCGGAAACCACGCGGTGGCGGTGGCGCTGGCCGCCCGGCGGTACGAACTGGCCGCCACCGTCGTGCTCCCGGTCGACGCGGCACCGACCAAGATCGCCCGAGTCCGGGCGGCCGGAGCCCGCGTGGTCCTCGCCGGCACCACGGTCGCCGAACGGTTGGCCGTGGCCAGCCGGATCAGCGACGAGACCGGCCACCCGGTCGTCGACGCGTACGACCACCCGGACGTGGTCGCCGGGCAGGGCAGCGCCAGCCTTGAGCTGATCGAGGACGCGGAGCGGGCCGGCAGCCCGGTGGATGTGCTGGTGCTGCCGGTCGGCGGGGGCGGCGGCGTGGCCGGTGCCTGCCTGGCCGCGGCCGGCCGACCGATCGAGGTGTACGGGGTGGAACCGGTCGGCTGCGACTCGCTGGCCCGCAGCCTGGCCGCCGGTCGACCGACCCCGGTCCGACCGGCCCCGACGATCGCCGACGGACTCCGGCCGGCCTGCGTGGGTGAGCTGCCCTTCGCCATCGTGCGGGACCGGCTGCGCCGGGTGATCCGGGTGACGGAGGAGGAGATCGCCGACGCGTTCCAGCTGCTCCTGCTGGAGCTGAAGGTGCTGGTCGAACCGTCCGGCGCGGCCGGCCTGGCCGGCGCACTGCGACTCGCGGCCGGCGATGCGTCGGGCCCGATCGACGGCGGGCGGCAGCGAACGGTCGGCGTGGTGCTGACCGGCGGAAACGTGGATGCGGAGCTGGTCGCCCGGTTGGCGACCGCCGCCCGGATGAGGGAAGAGGTGGCAGCGTGAGCGTGAGTCGGACGAACGACCCAGCGTCGCGGGGTGAGGGTGGTCGGAGTGGGCCGCTGCGGGTCGGCGTGTTGTTCGGCGGCCCGTCAGCGGAGCACGAGGTCTCCTGCGCCTCGGCGCTCGGTGTGGCCCGGGCGCTGACCGGGAACGGGTACCACGTGGTGGCCATCGGCATCACCCGCGACCGCGAGCTGCGGCTCGTGCCGGACGAGACGCTGGCCCGGATTCTCGACAGCAGCGCGCCAAGGCGGGCCATCGACGACCGGCTGGTGGTGACCGGGCCGATCGTGGAGCTGCGGGCCGGCCGACGGTCGGCGATCGCGCTCGTCACCGCCGTCGACGGGCCGGGTGCGGTGCACGCCGAGCTGGACGTGGTCTTTCCGGTGCTGCACGGCCCGTTCGGGGAGGACGGGGTGGTGCAGGGACTGCTCGAATCCCTCGGCGTGCCGTACGTGGGGTGCGGGATCCTCGCCTCGGCCGTCGGGATGGACAAGGTGGCGATGAAACGGGCGCTGCGGGCCGAAGGGGTGCCGATCACGCCGTACGTCTGGTTCGACGCGCAGACCTACCGGGCCAGCGAGGATCCCGAGAAGCTGGTGGTGGGGCTGCGCCGGCCGCTGTTCGTCAAGCCGGCCCGGATGGGTTCCTCGATCGGCATCAGTCGGGTGGCCGACGGGGACGACCTGACCGCGGCGGTCGACGAGGCGCTGCGGCACGACGACCTGGTCGTGGTGGAGCAGGGGGTGACCGGCCGGGAACTGGAGTGCGGGGTGCTCGGCGGCGCCGACCCGCAGGCGTCGGCGGTCGGCGAGGTCCGCGTCACCGGGGGCTGGTTCGACTACCGGCAGAAGTATCTGGGCGACGACGATCCGATGGTGGTGCCGGCCCTGCTGCCCGACGAGGTCGCCGAGCGGATTCGTGAGCTGTCGGTACGCGCGTTCGTGGCCATCGGCGGCTGGGGGCTGGCCCGGGTCGACTTCCTGTACGACGAGGCCGCCAACGAGCTGTATGTCAACGAGTTGAACACCATGCCGGGATTCACCGCGCACTCGATGTACCCGAAGGTGTGGGCGGCGGCCGGCGTCGGCTACCGGGAGATCGTGGACCGGCTGGTCGCGTTGGCCTTCGCCCGGCACGCTGATCGTCCGACCGGCCAGGGGGTCCCGCAGTGATCCTGCTCGGTGACCCACGAGTCGCGGCGGTACCCGGTGCCGACGACGGGGAACCCCTGGTGGACCTGCGCGATCTGCCCGAGCTGCGGTTGGACGATCGGGTCGCCGACCCGGCCGGGGCGTACGCGCGGCTGCGCCGGGGGGTGGTGGAGCGATTGCTGGCCGCGCAGCGCGCCCTGCCCGGCGGCCTGCGCCTGCTGGTCATCGAGGGGTACCGGCCGTACCAGGCGCAGCTGGACATCTTCACCGGCTACCGGAACGAGTTGCGCCGCCGCCACCCGGACTGGTCGCCGGAACGGGTGTACCGGGAGACCACCAAGTTCGTCTCGCCGGTCGAGGTGGCACCGCACAGCACCGGCGGGGCGGTGGACCTGACGCTCTGCACCGACGACGGCGCCGAACTGGACATGGGCACCGTCGTGGATGCCACCCCCGAAGCCAGTGGGAACGCCTGTTTCACCGCCGCGTCGTCGATCTCCGCCCGGGCCCGCCGGCACCGGCGGATCCTGGTGACCGCGCTGGCCGGCGCAGGTTTGGTGAACTATCCGACCGAGTGGTGGCACTGGTCCTACGGCGACCGGTACTGGGCGTTGCTCACCGGTGCGGCGCAGACCCGCTACGGGCCGCTGTCGCATAACTGCCTGTCAACTTCGCCGTGAGTTTAGGCTGCGGAACGTGGAGCCCACCCCGTTCTTCGTCGCCGGCCGTCGTACCCACGGATCCGGCGAAGTGACCGTCCACCACCCGTACGACGGTCGTCCGGTCGGTCGTACCACCCTCGCCACCGCCGCCCAGGTCGAATCGGCCGTGGCGGCGGCGGCCGAGGTGGCCGCGACGGCGGCCGGCCTGCCCGCCCACGCTCGCGCGGCGGCCCTGGACCACGTCTCGCGCCGGCTCGCCGAGCGGGCCGAGGAGGTCGCCGCCCTGATCACCGCCGAGAACGGCAAACCGGTCAAGTGGGCGCGGGCCGAAGTGAGTCGGGCGGTCTCCACCTTCCGCTGGGCGGCCGAGGAGGCACGCCGTTTCTCCGGCGAACTGCAACGGCTCGACACCGACCCTGCGGCCACCGGCCGGATCGCTCTGATCCGGCGGGTGCCCAGGGGCCCGGTGCTGGGCATCACCCCGTTCAACTTTCCGCTCAACCTGGTGGCGCACAAGGTCGCTCCGGCCCTCGCGGTCGGCGCACCCATCGTGGTCAAGCCGGCGCCGGCCACCCCGCTGTCGGCGCTGCTGCTCGGCGAGATCCTGGCCGAGACCGAGCTGCCCGAGGGAATGTTCTCGGTGCTGCCGCTGCCCAACGAGCGCGCCACCGAACTCGTCACCGATCCCCGGCTGCCGGTGGTCTCGTTCACCGGCTCCGGGCCGGTCGGCGCGGCCATCCGCAGGTCGGCGCCGGAGAAGCACGTGACGCTGGAGCTGGGCGGCAACGCGGCGGCGCTCATCTGCGAGGACTGGGCGGGCGACGAGGATCTGACCTTTGCGGCGCAGCGGATCGCCACCTTCGCCAACTACCAGGCCGGGCAGTCCTGCATCGCGGTGCAGCGGGTCTACGTGCACGAGTGGCTCTACGATGGCTTCCTGCCCCGGCTGGTCGCGGCCGTGCGGGAACTACGCACCGGCGACCCGACCGACCCGCTGACCGACGTCGGCCCGCTGGTCTCCGTCGACGCCGCCCGCCGGGTGGAAGCCTGGGTGGACGAGGCGGTTGCGGCCGGCGCCACCGTCGAGACCGGCGGCCTTCGGGACGGCGCGACCTACCCGCCCACGGTCCTCAGTGGAGTGCCGAAGGGCGCGAAGGTCTGCGCCGAGGAGGTCTTCGGTCCGGTGCTCGTCGTGGACCGGGTGGAGAACGACACCGCAGGCTTCGCCGCCGTCAACGACTCGGCGTACGGCCTCCAGGCCGGCGTCTTCACCCACCGCCTCGACGTGGCCTTCGCGGCGGCCCGGATCCTGGAGGTGGGCGGGGTGATCGTCGGTGACGTGCCGTCGTACCGCGCCGACCAGATGCCCTACGGCGGAATGAAAGGCAGCGGCGTGGGCCGCGAGGGCCTACGCAGCGCCATGGACGACTACACCCACCCCCGCGTCACCGTCCTCACCAGCCTGCAGCTGTAAGGGCAGCAGTTTAAGGAAGGGTGTAAGGAAGGGGTGTAAAGAAGGGGTGTAAGGAAGGGCACCTTTTTAACGCCTGGTGTATAGGAAGGGCCCCCTTTTAACCGCCTGGCCCGCCGGTGTCCTGGTCTTCTGTGGGGGCGGTTCGCCGCAGTTTGTCGTGTCGGGTTGGGGACCTGTCGAGCTGAGGGCGTGAACGGATCGCGGTGATTGGCGGCGGGTGGGTGGGGTGTGCCATGACGATGGCGGGGCTGCCGGTTGGCTGAGGGGTCGTGAGAGCAAAGACGGATCAGCTCGACAGCAGTCGATAGCGACATCGCTCGGCCCAGGATGCCGGTGGATGCGCCGGCAAAACAATGCGCCGGCTGATCGCGGAGACGCGCCTGATCAACCCGGTGTACCGCTGCTGGCCGGGCGCTCCCTGCTCGTTTTCTGGCGCGTGGCTGTCGGCGCACTCCAGCCGAACCTGGCGCGGCCGGCCTCACAATGCGGGCCGCGCACCCCCCACGATCAGCGACGAGCTTCTAACTCGAGAGGCGGGTCACCAGGTGCCGTCGTCGCGTACCCGGGCCGGGGCGCGACCGAGCAGCAGGGTGGTGAGCGCCTCGTCGATGTCCGCCCCGAGGAACCACTCGCCGGCCTGATCCAGCGCGAAGATCCGGCCCTGCTCGTCAACGGCGATGATGCTGTGCTGGTTTTCCGTGCCGATCGGGAAAAGCCGCGCCCCGATCACCGCCGCAAAGTCGGCAAGCGTGTCAGCGGTGTGCGCAACCTGCCGGGGCCGAATGTCGAAACGGGAAATCCATACCTGCTCACCTGGCCCGAGTCGGGCTCCGACGAGGCTCGGAAAAGCAGTGAGGGTGGACGCTACGGCAGGAAAAACGGAGTGTTCGTGAACCCTGCTGCGAACTGCGCTGACGTCGCGGATAGCTGACATCGCCACGACCTCGTCACCGAAGTGTGGTCGCCAGCCAGCGGCGACGAGAGCATGCGCCACCTCCGCCGGGAATCGGCCGGGCGACGGATCGGGCGCAGATTCGGGATGCCACGGTGCCGTCCAGCCACGGTCGGACCAAGGCAGGATGTTGAAGTGAACGAGGAAGTTGATGCAGGTGTCGCAGGGGCGCTCGGTGCGCCCACCGGCGGGGTCGCCGGCTTCGCGAACGAGGTAGCAGTCAAAACGCGCCTCGCTGAGCAACCCTGCCGCGTCGCTGACGTCCATCGGGGCGATGCATTCGGCGGCGCGGCGCTGGTCGTACTCGTATAGGACGTCGGAGACAACGATCAGTTCCGCGTGCCGGTCGCCGCCGCGGACCAGATGCCCCGGAGGCAACCCGTCTAGGTACGCGCGGACCAGTGGATGGTGGTTGAGCTCCACGTCTCCCTTGGCTCCGTGGGCGGTGAAAATGCGCCCTTCGATAGTCAGGTGCGCCGCAGTGGTCGGAGTGGGCAGCCTGCGGATCTCCCGCAGTAGTTGACTTGCCGGATCGACGGTGCGGGGCACCGGCGGGCCGGTGGGCCGGCTCCGGCGAAAGAGCTGCTCGACCATTTCAGGTGGGACCCGGGGCCACGTGCTCACCTCACCGGTCTCCTTGTCGACCACGGTGGTCGGCAGGTCACCGGGAAGCATTCTGACCTGTGTGGACACTGTCGAGGTGATGACGTACCCGAGGTCGAACTCGGTCACCATCGGCTGGCACTCGTGACCCAGGCGCAGTGAGTCGCGGCGGGCCCACACCGCCGCAATCTGCTCGGCCTGTTCGCGGTCAATCACAACCGGAAACCTACCGGACAACGTGAATCAGTGGCAGCCGGTATGGTTTGATTTACCGACGGTGACGGAAGGTGTGGCGTTGACCGACAACGTGAACCGTGCAGCCAATCGCGCCCTGCGAGCCCGGTTCGACGATGTGTTCGGGCAGTATCAGCAGCTCCGGTCTGGTTTGGACGAGTTGCAAACCAGGCTCGCCGAGCTGCGGGTGACCGAGCGCTCCGACGACGGGCAGGTCACGGCAACCGTCAACGCTCGAGGCGAGCTGGTGTCGGTGGAGCTGAGCAACTCGATCTACCGCGCTCGTGACGCCGAAGGGCTGAGTGCGAAGATCACTGCCACGGCACGCCGGGCCAGTGCCGCCGCGACAGCGGCAACCCAGGAACTCGTGGCGGGCTATCTGCCAGCCGGCTCCGGCACGGCTGACTTCCTGCGTACCGGCGACTTCGGCACCCTGCTCGGCCGGGCCGACCAAGTCCTGCGTCGGAGCGAGTGATGGCGGGGCAGCTCTGGCTCGATCCGGCGCGAGCCCGGCGTGCCGGCGCGGACCTGACCCGCGTCGGTGAGGCGGTGACAGGGCGTCGCGCAGAGGATGGTGCCGCGATAACGGCGGCGAGCGCCCGGCGGCCGTGGGGGCGCGACGATATCGGCGCTGCGTTCGAGCAGCAGTACCGCGGCTACGAGGAGATGGTGCTGCGGGTCTGGGCGGGAGTGGGCCGCAGGTTGGCGGAGTTGGGCTCGGACGTCGTCCGTTCCGTGGAGGCCAACCTGGAGACGGACGCGGCCAGCGCCGGCCGGTTCGAACGGGTGACCGAGCCACGCCCACCCCGCTGATTCCGGACCGGGAGGTCGTCGATGACCCTGTTGCCGAGCCCGATCCCGCACCCTTTGGACTACTCGCCCTGGGAGCTGCCGGGCTGGATCTATGAAGCGCTCGACTGGGTGATCGGCGTGGAGTGGCCGGAGGGCGACGAACGCGCCGTCTGGGAGCTGGCCGACCAGTGGTACGCGGTGAGCGGGGTCCTCGCCGGCCCGCAGACGGACGCGAATACCGCTGCCACGGAGGTACGCCAGGGGTATGGCGCGGTCGGGGCGGTGGCAGCCGCGTTCGACATCGCGTGGCAGCGGGTGGCTGATGGCGGCGAAGCCCCACTGCCGGTACTGCTCGCCGTCAGCCAGGACCTGGGTCGGGTGGTGGAGGAGTGCGGCTGCGACATCGAAGGCGCCAAGCTCGAAGTCTGGATCGAGCTGGGCATCCTGGTGATCGAACTGCTGGGGCTGGCGGTGGCGGCGGTGCTCACCGCCGGGGCCGCCTCACCGGCCGCCGCCGGGGCGATCGCCGCGACCCGGTTCCTGGTGCAGCAGATCTTCCGGCGGCTGCTGGCACAACTGGCTCGTAAGACCCTCAAGCAGGGCCTCAAGGAAGCCGGGGAACGGGCGGCGAAGCAGGTTGCCAAGGGCGGCGCGAAGGGCCTGGCGCGACGTGCCGCCCGGGAGGGACTGGAAGAGGCGGCCGAGGAGGCGGGAGTCAACCTGGCCACTCAGGCGTACCAGAACTCGACCGGTCGTCGACATGGCTTGGATATCACCGACGTGGCCACCAACGCGATCGGCGGTCTGGCCGGCGGTGCGGCGGCGCCACTGGCTGGCCTCGGCCGGCACGCCACCGGTCGCGGGGCCCGGATGGCCGAGCACGTCGGCCGGGAAATGACCGGCGAGGTGATTGCCGATCAGGCGGCGAGCCTCGCCACCGGACAGGGCCTCATCTCACTGAATGACGCCACCCGAGCAGCGGCGTCGGGTGCCCGCGGCTCGGCTACCGCCCAGAGTGATCACGTCCTACAGGCCCGGCTCGGCGGCCAACTGAGCGCCCTGGCCGGTCCGTCTTTCTCCGCGCCGATATCGCCTGGGCCGGCTCCTTCCGATCTACCGTTCGGCGCCGCTGCAACGGCGTATCCGCCTGCGGTTGATTCGGAGGTGTCAATCCTTCCCCAGCGGAGCCCGGTCGAGTCGCTGTCTGCGGGGCCGTCCGCTGCCTCTGTGCTGTCGGGCGGGCCCGCTGGACCCTTTTCTGGTCCGGATGGCGGTGTCGTCCCGGCTCCACCCACCGCGCCGCCTCAGGATGCGGGAGCGCTGCATCTAGCCAGCCCCGATCAGGGCGGCACACCAGACCGTCCCACGGAGTCGAGCCAGCGGCCGGAGCCGCACCAGCCCATCCGCGAGGCTGCCACGATTGAGCCACCACGCGTAAGCGAGCTGACCAGCGCAGCTCCCGCCGTGAGCCCGGTGACGACGATCTCGACGGACGGGCCCGTGGGCTCGCCGGGTCCGACGTTGTCCACAGCCGCTGCGCCGTCGGTCATACCGGCTGCGATTCCGGGCCCTGTCACCGGTGCGGAGATGACGGGCGCGGTGGGCGGTGGTGTGGCTGCCTTGACCGGCTCGGCCCAGGCCGCCAACCCGACGACAACGACCAGCATCGGCGGGCCAGTGACTGCGGGGGGCCCGGTGGCAGTCGGGCCGGCGGTGAACTCGGTGGCGGGCCTGCCGACGGCAGCGAGGTCGACGGAGGCCAACTCGCCCGCCGAAGCGCTACCTCGGCCGGAGCCGCCCCCTGCGCCGCCACGGTCCGCGCTGGTCGAAGCACTCGCCCCGAACCTTCGGATAGGGAACTCGCCGGGACGCGCCACCCCGCCGGCCTCGCCGCCGGGGGCCGGCGACTGGAACGGAGGCCGCTGGGCCGCTGAGCAGGAGGCCCTCGAACGGCGCCGCTACCGGGGCTACTACGAGTCGCAGCGGGTTCATTATGAGGACACTCGCCGGTTGCGTGAGGTCGCCCGGCTGAGGAATCAGGCGGAGGAGCACTATCAGCGGGCGGGTGACTTCAGCGCGTACGCTCGCCAACTCCATCAGGCGGGCCACCGTAGCGCGTCGGCGGGCTGGCAACGGGCGGCGGAGGAGGAGGCCCGCGCGTACGGCGAGTGTCTGGATCTTGCCGACGCGGTGCTGGCGGGTTCCGTCGTGCCGGACGTGGTGGCCGTCGATCGGCCGGAGGACTTTCACCGGATCAACGACGACGTCGGTGATCTCGCTCCTGGGGCGATCGGGACCGCGGACCGTTCGGCGCTGACCGGCGACGATCATCCGCCGCCGATCGATCGGTCCCGCCGGTACGGCCAGCCTGGCGGACTGCGTCCGCCACTCGCCCTGCACCAGTTGGACGTGGAGCGGCAGATGCCCCGGGACGGGGCCGGAAACGTGCTGCGTACGGCGGATCCCCGGGTGGGCGACTGGTTCGGGCTGATGAACGACGGGGGGCCGCAGGCCGACCCGACCCGAGGCATCAACTGCCTGGACTGCACGCTTTCGCTCTTCGACACCTGGGTGCATGGTCGTCCCCGGGTGGCGGCGCCGCGCACTTTCGACGCGTACCAGGCCGGTGACGTCAACCGGCCGCTCAACGGCGAGCAGGACGGCACCGCGCGGGTGGAGGACGTCACGGGCGGACGTTTCCAGCGACTCTGCGACGGCACCGCCACCACCCCGGCGGGGATGCAGCGGGCGCTGGACACGGGCTACCGCAACCTGCACGACCAACTCCTGCTGGGTGGCCACGGCAGTTTCGCCTTCGTCGTCAACCATCTGGAGCGGGGCGGCGCGCACATCTGGGTGGCGCTGAACCAGAACGGCACCGTGCTCTACGTCGATCCGCAGATCGGGCTGGTCAGCGACCGGCCGTTGTACCGGCACCACGGGGCCGCGTACCCGTTCAACGCTCTCGACGCGGACGTGCTGGTGCTCGACGGCGCCGCCCGACCGATGCCGCTGACCGGGTTGCGGCGGGGCTTGTACAGCCAGCGACCGGATCTGCCGGGCTATCCGTCCGCAGAGCAGCATCAGGGGTACGGCGAGCCGTACCTCAACCGCATGCACCTGCTCGACGGTTCCGGGTAGGCACCCCGCCGAAGCCCTCCGTGGTGGCCCTGGTGTTGCTCCGTCACCGCGGCGTTCGGGCTGCCATGAGCGCGAGCCTTGCTTCATCCATGAAGTGAGGCTGCTCTCACTCCTGGTTCAAGCTTGAACTGTCGGTCTATGCTTTGGCTTCAACTTTGAAGCTATTGATATTGGGCGAAGCCAGAGAGAAGTGGTGAGAGGCATGGATCAGCAACTGTCAGGGCCCGACAAGGACGACCCGATGTGGACTGCGGCGAGGGGTTTCGTGGTGCGCGAAGCCGAAGGAGCCCTCAGACTGATCAACGGTGGGCATGAGAAGACCCGCGTCAAGGTCACCGGGGATCAGACCGGTGGCCGGCTCAGTCTCATGAAGATGGGAGTCGCACCCGGATTCGGAAACCAGGCGCACGCCCACGGGGTCGAGGACGAGGCGTTCTACGTGGCGTCCGGTAAGTTCCTCTTCCTCAACGGCAACCGCACTTTCGAAGCCGGCCCCGGCGACTTCATCTATGTCCCGAAGCTCACCCGCCACGCATTCAAGAACATTGGCACGGAAGAGGCCGATCTTTTGGTCTTCTACACGCCGGCCGGGGCCGAGCAGTTCTTCCTGAAGAATGGCGATGAGCCCGACTCCGAGGGCAATCCGCCGCCAGCGTGGACGCCGGAGCGCTTCGCAGCACTCGCGGGTGAACTCGACGCCCACCACATGATCTTGCTGCCGAACGACGACTGGTCGTGAGGCGGAGGTCCGTTGGCCAGGGTGGCACGGCGCACATGCCGGGCGCTCGATGACCACCCTGGGGCGGGCTCCGGTAGTAGCCTGACCGGCGATTCCCCGCCCGGGGGAGGAACGGTGGGTGATCATGTCGGCACGTCGCCACGCGGCGCGGTTCGCGGCGGTCTGCGTACTGCTGGGTGGTGTGGTGCTGCTCGGCGGCGCGCCGGCCGTGGCGCTCGCTGCGGACGGCTCCGGTGGTCTCGCGCAGACGGCCAACGAGTCCTCCGGCGGGTCGCCGGTGATGTACTTCGGCATCGCCATGGTCGCCGCCGGGGCGCTGCTCATCGGGCTACTGATCCACCGTTCCCGCAAGGACCGGCGGCAGCGTCACGAACTGCCCGAGGTTCCGCTGCCGCGTAACCCGGGCGGCACCACCTATCGCTCCGCACAGGGCGCGGGCACGCCGCCGGTTCCGCCGGGTCAGGGCGTCGTCCCGCCGGTTCCCCGCGGCCCCGGTACCGTGCCGCCGATGCCACCCGGGCAGGTGTACGGGTCGGGGCGGCCCGCCACGCCCCGCGTCTACGGCGGCCCGCCCCAACCCCGCCAGTCGGGCAACGTGTACGGCGCGCGGCCGGCCGACCCCGGTGACCAGACCCGGGCGATGCCGCCCGACCCGCCCGCCGCGGGCTCTGCCGTCCCGCCCGAGCGGCCGGCCCCGCCGGCGGTCGGCGGAGCGGAGGAAGGCTCCGGTCCCATTCGGGACATCCCCGGCTGAGCCGGGGCGGGAGTTGTCCCTCCGATACGCTCAGCTTCGTTGGCGTCCTGCGGCCGAGGAGTGGAACCGGTGACTGATCTGTCCCAGATCGTGAAGGCGTACGACGTCCGTGGGACGGTGCCGGACCAGTGGGATGAGCGGGTTGCCGGCGCGCTGGGCACTGCCTTCGCCCAGATGCTCGACGGCGCCGGTGAGCCGGGTGAGGCGGTGCTGATCGGGCACGACATGCGGGCCTCCGGGCCGGGGCTGGCGGCGGCCTTCGCAGCCGGCGTACGCGCCGAGGGCCGCCCGGTGATCGAAATCGGGCTCGCCTCGACCGACATGGTCTACTACGCCTCCGGCGCGCTCGGGCTGCCCGGGGCGATGTTCACCGCCAGTCACAACCCGGCGCAGTACAACGGCATCAAGATGTGCCACGCGGGTGCCCGTCCGGTGGGCCAGGACAGCGGCCTGGCCGAGGTCCGCGACCGGGCGCAGGCCCTGCTGGACAAGGACGAGCCGCTCGGCGAGCCGAGCGCACCGACCGAGCGGCGGGATCTGCTCGCGGACTACGCGGCACACCTGCGCACCCTGGTGGACCTCTCCGGCATCCGGCCGTTGACGGTGGTGGTCGACGCGGGCAACGGCATGGGCGGGCACACCGTGCCCAGTGTGCTCGGTGATGCCGTCCTGCCGGCCCTGCCGCTGCGGATCGTGCCGTTGTACTTCGAGTTGGACGGCACGTTCCCCAATCACGAGGCCAACCCGCTGGACCCGGCCAACCTGGTCGACCTGCAACGCGCCGTGGTGGCGCACGGCGCGGACATCGGGCTGGCGTTCGACGGCGACGCTGACCGCTGCTTCGTGGTCGACGAGCGTGGTGAGCCGGTCTCGCCGTCGGCGATCACCGCGCTGGTGGCGGCCCGCGAGTTGGCCAAGCATCCCGGCTCGACGATCATCCACAATCTGATCACCTCGAACGCCGTGCCGGAAATCATCCGCGAGCACGGTGGCGAGCCGGTGGTGGCCCGGGTGGGCCACTCGTTCATCAAGGCCGAGATGGCCCGTACCAATGCGGTTTTCGGTGGCGAGCACTCGGCGCACTACTACTTCCGGGATTTCTGGTTCGCCGACACCGGCATGCTGGCCGCGATGCACACCCTGGCGGCGTTGGGCGAGCAGTCGTTGCCGCTGTCCACGCTGGCCGCCGAGTACGAGCGGTACGTCGCCTCGGGTGAGATCAACTCGACGGTGGCGGACCAGGCGGCCAAGATGGTCGAGGTGCGGGCCGCGTACCCGGACGCCGAGGCCGACGAGCTGGACGGGCTCACCCTGCGCTTCCCCGACGGTGCGTGGTTCAACCTGCGCGCCTCGAACACCGAGCCGCTGCTGCGGCTCAACGTCGAGGCACCGACTGCCGAGCGGATGACTTCGCTGCGCGACGAGGTGCTCGACCGGGTTCGCCGATAGGATCGCTCGCGCCGATCGGCACCGTCGATCGGTCAAGCCGCATACGTGGAAGGAGCCGCGCAGTGGCCCTCGACCCGCAGTTGCTGGAAATTCTCGCCTGCCCGGACACACACCATGCGCCGCTGAACTACGACGCGCAGGCCCAGACGCTGACCTGCACCGAGTGCGGCCGGATCTTCGAGGTCCGCAACGACGTGCCGGTGCTGCTGCTGGACGAGGCCCGCGGCCCTGCGGAGTCGTCGTGATCGATGGAACGGCCGGCGTCAGCGGCCACCGCCACGCCGACGATCGGCTGCTCGACGACCCGCAGGCGTTGGCCGAGCGGGATCCGGGCGGCATGCTGCGGCACACCGCCTCGGCCGGCGCTCAGGTTCGCGAATCCGCCACGTTGGCCGCCGAGGCGAACCTGTCCGTGCTCGGTGGCGAGGGCCGTCCCCGGGCGGTGGTCATAGCCGGTATCGGCACCGCCGGGCGTACCGGTGACGTGCTGGCCACGGTCGCCGGGCCGCGTTGCCCGGTGCCGGTCATCCCGCACCGTAGCGCGGGGGTGCCCGGCTGGGTCGGCGCGGCCGACGTGGTGATCGCGGTCAGCGCCTCGGGCCGCAGTCCGGAGGCGCTGGGAGCCGCCGAGGCCGCGCACCGGCGGGGTGCCCGGCTGGTCGCGGTGGGTGCCCCGGATTCGCAGCTTCAGTCGGTGGCGGAGCGGGCCCGCGCCCCCTTCATCCCGGTGCCCCGGCGGGCCCCGGCGCGGGCCAGTCTCTGGGGGCTGACCGTGCCGGTCCTGCTCGCCGCCCGGGCGCTCGGCCTGGTGAAGGTCAACGAGGCGGACCTCGCGGAGACGGCGGCCCGGCTGGACGCCGACGCCGATCGCAGCCGCCCGAGCGCCGAGTCGTTCGTCAATCCGGCGAAGTCACTCGCGTTGGGCCTGGCCGGGTCGATCCCGATCGTGTGGGGTTCGTCGCCGCTGGCCTCGGTCGCGGCCCGCCGCTTCGGCGACACCCTGTCGGCCAACGCCCGTTACCCGGTGGTCACCGGGGCACTCGGTGAGGCCGGTCGGGGGCGGGTCGGTCTGCTGGACGGCGTCTTCGGCGGCCTGGCCGAGGGAGAGCGGGACATCTTCGCCGATCCGGATGAGTCAGCGGGCGCGGAGACCCGGCTGCGGCTGGTGCTGCTGCGCGACGGCGGCCTCAACGCCGAGGACGACGCCGACGAGCCGCTCGCGGTCGAGGAGCGGCGTGCCGACGCGGTGCAGACCCTCGCCGAGCGGCGCGGCGTACGGTGCGACGTGGTCACCGCCGAGGGCGGTTCGGCGTTGGAGCGGCTGGCCTCACTGGTGGCGGTCCCGGACTTCGCGTCGATCTACCTGGCGCTGGCGCACGGCCTGGATCCGATGGCCGTGCCGGCGATCACGGAGATGAAGGAGCTGTCCAACCAGTGACCGCCCAGAGCGGCACCAAGGCGATCATCGCGGCGCTGCTGGCCAACTTCGGCATCGCCGTGACGAAGTTCGTCGCGTACCTGTTGACGAGTTCGTCGGCGATGCTGGCCGAGTCGATCCACTCGGTCGCCGACACGGGCAACCAGGCCCTGCTGCTGCTCGGCGGTCGGCGGGCCAAGCGGGTGGCCACCCCGCAGCACCCCTTCGGCTACGGCCGGGAGCGGTACGTCTACGCCTTCATCGTGGCGATCGTGTTGTTCAGCCTCGGTGGGCTCTTCGCGCTCTACGAGGCGTGGCACAAGTGGGCCGCCCCGCACGGGATCACCAGCTGGCAGTGGGTGCCGGTGACGGTGCTGGTGGTGGCGATCGTGATGGAGTCGTTCTCCTTCCGTACCGCCATCAAGGAGTCCAACCTGATCCGGGGCAGCGAGCCCTGGGCCAGGTTCGTCCGCCGTGCCAAGGCCCCGGAGCTCCCGGTGGTGCTGCTGGAGGACTTCGGCGCCCTGGTCGGTCTGGTCTTCGCCCTGTTCGGGGTGGGGATGACTCTGGCCACCGGCGACGGCCGGTGGGACGCGGCGGGCACCGCGATGATCGGTGTGCTGCTGGTGACGATCGCGATCGTGCTCGCCGTGGAGACCAAGAGCCTGCTGCTCGGCGAGGGGGCCGACCCGGCGGACGTCGCCGCCATCGAGCGGGCGGTCGCCGCCGGCCCCGAGGTGGAGCGGATCATCCACATGAAGACGCTCTACCTGGGCCCCGAGGAGTTGATGGTGGCCGCGAAAATCGCGGTGCCGCGCTGCGAGAGCGCCGAGGACGTGGCCCGGGGCATCGACGCGGTCGAGGCGCGGATCCGCGCCGCCGTGCCGGTCGCCCGGGTCATCTACCTGGAGCCGGACATCTACCATGCCGAGGTCGAGCCGGCGGAGGCGTCCGGCCGACGGGAGAGCTGACGTGGAAGCGCTGTACGGGCCGATCAAGGACTACGCCTGGGGGTCCCGTTCGGCGATTGCCGAGCTGCAGGGCCGACCGGTGCCGAGCGACGGGCCGGAGGCCGAACTCTGGTTGGGATCGCATCCGGGCGCGCCGGCCATTGTCGAGCGCGACGGGTCGCGGGTCGCGTTGAGCGAGGTGATCGCCGCCGACCCGGACGGCTGGCTCGGCCGGCGGGTGATCGACCGGTTCGGCTCGCGGTTGCCGTTCCTGTTCAAGGTGTTGGCCGCGGAGGCCCCGCTGAGCCTGCAGGCCCACCCCGACGCCGAGCAGGCCCGGGCCGGCTACGCGGCGGAGCAGGCCGGGAGCACAGGGCACCGCAACTATGTCGACCCGTTCCACAAGCCCGAGCTGCTGGTGGCGCTCGGGCCGATGGAGGCGCTCTGCGGGTTTCGGGATCCGGCCAGCTCGGCGGCGGTGCTCGCCGGGTTCGGCGTGCCGGAGCTGGGGCCGGTGCTCGACGCGCTGAGTGCCGGGCCGGCGGGGCTGGCCGAGGCCGTACGGCTGCTGCTGACCTGGCCGGCGGCGGAGCGTGCCGGGCTGATCGCGGCGGTACGGGCGGCGGCGGTCGCCGGGTCGGACGCGGAACTGGTGGCGTCGCTGGCCGAGGCTTACCCGGCCGATCCGGGGGTGCTCGTCGCGTTGCTGCTCAACCGGGTGCGGTTGGCTCCGGGCGAGGCGATCTGGATGCCGGCCGGGAACCTGCACGCGTACCTGCGTGGCACCGGCGTCGAGGTGATGGCAGCCAGTGACAACGTGCTGCGCGGCGGGCTGACGCCGAAGCACGTGGACGTGCCCGAACTGCTCCGGGTGCTTCGCTTCGAGGTGCTCGACCAGCCGGTGGTGCCGCCCCGGCGGGTGGCCGACGGGCTGGTGACGTGGCCGGTGCCGGTGGAGGACTTCGCGTTGCATCGGGTGACGGTGGCCGCCGATCGGCCCGAGGTGGCGCTGGCGGTGCCGGGGCCGCGGGTGGTGCTCTGCACGTCCGGGAAGGTCACCGTGGACGATGGCGCGGGGTCGGTGACACTCACCACGGGAGGCGCCGCGGTCGGCTCGGCGGACGCCGGATCGCTGATGGTCACGGGTGCGGGGACGGCGTACGTCGCCACCACCGGCCTGGACTGAGCCGGACGATGGCACGTGCCACGCCACCACGCCGCGCCGACAAGTCCGACTTTTCCGGAATAGCTTGACTCGCCCCTTGCTCTGTGTGACTCTATGGGTGCGCAGCGTTGTCGCGACGAAATGTCCGAGAACGTGCGGGGGAACCAAACCGGGGGGATGCACGGGGCGGGCGGAGATGGGCGGGAGTCCACCACCGACCGCCCCGTGCGCTGTGCGCGACTGCCCCGCGCGCGCAGCGGTGGCGCGCGTAAGGTGGATGGTCGCGCAGCACCATCGTCCGACAGGAGCTTTCATGACCAGCACCCTCCCGGCGTCCGCCAGCGGCACGTCGTCCGAGGCCCGGCCGCGCACCCTCGCAGAGGGCGACTACAAGGTGGCGGATCTGTCGCTCGCCGAGTTCGGGCGCAAGGAGATCCGGCTCGCCGAGCACGAGATGCCCGGGCTGATGGCGATCCGCCGCGAGTTCGCCGAGGCGCAGCCCCTCGCCGGCGCGCGGATCACCGGTTCGCTGCACATGACCATTCAGACCGCCGTCCTGATCGAAACCCTCGTCGCGCTCGGCGCACAGGTCCGCTGGGCGTCCTGCAACATCTTCTCCACCCAGGACCACGCCGCCGCCGCGATCGTCGTCGGCCCGCACGGCACCCCCGAGGCGCCCGCCGGCGTCCCCGTGTACGCCTGGAAGGGCGAGACGCTCGAGGAGTACTGGTGGTGCACTGAAATGGCTCTGACGTGGCCTGACGGCTCGGCTGGCGATGACGGCGCAGCCATCGGTGGCCCCAACATGATCCTCGACGACGGTGGCGACGCCACCCTGCTCGTGCACAAGGGTGCCGAGTTCGAGAAGGCCGGTGCGGTGCCGCCGGTCGAGTCCGCCGACTCCGAGGAGTACGCCGTCGTCCTCGGCCTGCTGCACCGCTCGCTGGCCGCCGACGGTCAGCGCTGGACCCGGATCGCCGCCGGCATCAAGGGCGTCACCGAGGAGACCACCACCGGTGTGCACCGCCTCTACGAGATGCACCGCAACGGCACCCTGCTCTTCCCGGCCATCAACGTCAACGACTCGGTGACCAAGAGCAAGTTCGACAACAAGTACGGCTGCCGGCACTCGCTGATCGACGGCATCAACCGGGCCACCGACGTGCTGATCGGCGGCAAGATGGCGGTCGTGCTCGGCTACGGCGACGTGGGCAAGGGCTGCGCCGAGTCGCTGCGCGGCCAGGGCGCCCGGGTCGTGGTGACCGAGGTGGACCCGATCTGCGCGCTCCAGGCGGCGATGGACGGCTACCAGGTCGCCACCCTGGACGACGTGGTGGAGCAGGCGGACATCTTCATCACCGCCACCGGCTGCTTCAACGTCATCACCAACGAGCACATGGCCCGGATGAAGCACCAGGCCATCGTCGGCAACATCGGCCACTTCGACAACGAGATCGACATGGCCGGTCTGGCCAAGCGCTCGGACGTCACCCGGGAGAACATCAAGCCGCAGGTCGACCTCTGGAAGTTCGACGACGGCCACGCCATCATCGTGCTCTCCGAGGGCCGTCTGCTGAACCTGGGCAACGCCACCGGTCACCCGAGCTTCGTCATGTCGAACTCGTTCGCCAACCAGACCATCGCCCAGATCGAGCTGTACACCAAGACCGCTGAGTACCCGATCGGCGTGTACGTGCTCCCCAAGCACCTGGACGAGAAGGTCGCCCGGCTGCACCTGGACGCGCTCGGCGCCAAGCTGAGCACCCTCACCGAGGAGCAGGCCGCCTACCTCGGCATCTCCCCGGAGGGCCCGTTCAAGCCGGACCACTACCGCTACTGACCGAGCCCGCCGGACCCGGGTCGACCCCTGCGCGGTCGGCCCGGTCCGGCAGGTCCGGCCAGGGGTTGGCGTGTCCCGGCCCAAGACACCGTATGGGCGAAATGGCGGTATCCCGCAGGGGCGTATTTACCGCAACGTCGCCGAAACGGAGTCGATCAACCAGCGCGGCCAGGGTGGGGGCGGTGGCGCGCGGCGGCGCGGCCAGGAATCATGGTGACACGCGTGACCCGCCGGGTGGATTCCCGCCGTCGGGCGGGCTCGCGATGGTGTCACCCAGCGTGCCGGGCGCGACGAGCGTGGCGGCAGTAGCGTGCCGGGTGACGCCGAACCCCACCTAACTTGACGGGATGGAAGCATTAACCCCATGAGAGCCCGGGTACTGGTGGTCGACGACGACCCCGCGCTCGCCGAGATGCTCGGCATCGTCCTGCGCAGCGAAGGTTTCATGCCGTCCTTCGTGGCGGACGGGGAACGGGCACTGGCCGCGTTCCGTGACAACCGGCCCGACATCGTCCTGCTCGACCTCATGCTGCCCGGGATGAGCGGCATCGACGTGGCGCGGGCGATCCGGGCCGAGTCGGGCGTGCCGATCGTCATGCTGACCGCCAAGAGCGACACCGTCGATGTCGTGCTCGGCCTCGAGTCGGGGGCCGACGACTACGTGGTGAAGCCGTTCAAGCCCAAGGAGCTGGTGGCCCGGATGCGGGCCCGGCTGCGGCGGGGCGAGGACGCGGCGCCGGAGCTGCTCACCATCGGCCCGCCCGGCAACCAGATCGCCATCGACGTGCCGGCGCACACCGTCAGCCGCAACGGCGAGGAGGTGAAGCTGACCCCGCTGGAGTTCGACCTGCTGGTCGCGCTGGCCCGCAAGCCGCGTCAGGTCTTCACCCGGGAGGTGCTGCTGGAGCAGGTCTGGGGGTACCGGCACGCGGCGGACACCCGGCTGGTCAACGTGCATGTGCAGCGGCTGCGCGCCAAGATCGAGCCGGATCCGGAGCGGCCGGAAATCATCCTCACCGTGCGGGGCGTGGGTTACAAGGCGGGCACCGGATAGCCTGGTCGCACTGTGACCACCTCCCCGATTCCGGATCTCGACACGACGTCCCGCCGACGCGGCGCCGGACGGGAGCTGTGGCGTGGGCTCAGCGGTCGGGGGGCCCGGCTGCTCGCCGGCCTGCATCAGACCTGGCGGCGCTCGTTGCAGGTGCGTGTGGTGACCATAACCCTGGTGGTGTCGAGTCTGCTGGTCGGCGGGTTCGCGTACCTGATCGCTGACAAGATCACCAACATCCTGCTGGACAACGCCAAGACCGACGTCCGGCTGCGGCTGACCAGCGGCGCGGAGTACGCGGCGAAGCAGTTCAGCCTCTACAGCCAGCCTCAGGAGGCGCAGCTCCAGGAGACCATCGACGGCACGGTCAACTACCTCGCCGGCGGTGACCCGCAGCAGACCAGCGGAGTGGTGGTGGCGCTCACCGCCGACGGCTCGGGCGAGATGATCGAGCCTCGCAGCTCACCTGCGGTGGCCTTCCAGCCGCTGATCAGCCCGGAACTGCGGGCCGCGGTGGCCGGCGGCAACGTGGCCAACCAGATCCGTACCGGCCGGCTCGGCGACAACGGCAGGACGACGAAGTACCTCGTCTACGGCTCGCCGGTGCCGACGCGGTTCGGTCAGGTGGAGCTGTACTACTTCGTACCACTGACGCTGCAGGACACCACGGCCGGTCAGGCGCGGGCCACCGTGGTGGCCACCGGGGTCGCTCTGGTGCTGCTGCTCGGTGTGCTCGCCGCGCTGGTGACCCGGCTCGTGGTGACCCCGGTGCGGGTGGCCGCCCGCACCGCCCAGCGGCTCTCGGCCGGGCTGCTCGACCAGCGGATGGCGGTCAACGGCGAGGACGACCTGGCCCTGCTCGCCGCCTCGTTCAACCAGATGGCCACCAACCTGCAACGGCAGATCCTCCGCTTGGAGGAGATGTCGCGGTTGCAGCGCCGCTTCACCTCGGACGTCTCGCACGAGCTGCGGACCCCACTCACCACGGTACGGATGGCAGCCGACCTGATCTTCGCTGAGCGGGACGAATTCGACCCGGCGGTGGCCCGCAGCGCCGAGCTGCTCCAGGCCGAGCTGGACCGGTTCGAGGAGCTGCTGACCGACCTGTTGGAGATCAGCCGGTTCGACGCGGGTTTCGCGGTGCTCGACGCCGAGCCGGCCGACCTGGTGCCGATGGTGCACCGGGTGGTGGACCGGCTCGCCGGGCTGGCCGAGCGGGTCGGGGTCGCGGTCGAGCTGGACGTCCCGGCCGCCCCGGTGATCGCCGAGATCGACCCGCGGCGGGTCGAGCGGGTGCTGCGCAACCTGGTCGGCAACGCCGTCGAGCACGGCGAGGGCCGGCCGGTGCGGATCACCCTCGGCATGGACGAGACCGCCGTCGCGATCACCGTTCGCGACCACGGCGTGGGGCTCAAGCCCGGCGAGGAGAAGCTGGTGTTCAACCGCTTCTGGCGGGCCGACCCGTCTCGCGCTCGGCAGACCGGCGGGACGGGGTTGGGGCTGTCGATCAGCCTGGAGGATGCGCGGTTGCACGGTGGCTGGCTCGAGGCGTGGGGCGCACCGGGGCAGGGCGCCCAGTTCCGGCTCACGCTGCCGGCGCGGGCCGGTGACCGGCTCACCACCTCGCCGCTGCGTCTGGTGCCGGCGGACGCCGCGCCGCCGTTCGCCGAGGCGGCCGGCAGCGGCCTGCTGGCCATCGGTCCGAGCCCGGCGGATGCCCTGGCGAGCGCCCCGGCACCAGCCGAGCCGGAGCGGCGCGCGGAGGTGGGTTCGTGAGGCGTCGGCTGCTCGGTGGCGTGCTCAGCGGCGCGCTGGTGCTGGCGGGTCTGGGCGGCTGCGGCATCCCCGATCGCACCGAGGTCCAGATCGAGCAGCGTGGACCAGCCGCGGAGACCAGCTGGTCTTCGGGGCGGGGCAGCGAGCCACCCACCCGGACGGCCAGCGGCAGCGACGCCGAGGCGTTCGTGCGAAATTTCCTGGCCGCGGCGGCGGGTGAGCCGGACCGGGCGTACGACCGGGTCAAGCAGTTCATCGCGCCGGTCGACCGGGTCGGGTTGCAGGAGAAGCAGGGCAGCGAGGTGGCGCTGTCGGTGGTACGCCTCACCGACGACCCGGTGATCGAGCCGGACGTGGACAGCATGAAGGTCACCATCACGGTGCAGCAGGTCGGGCTGCTGCGGGCCAACGGCATCCTGGTGCCGCCGCTGGCCACCGAGACGACGTACGAGTTCCGGCTGGTCAACGCCGGCCCGGCGGGCCAGGACGACATCGGTTTCTACGTCAGCGACCCGCCGAACCTGCTGCTGCTCAGCGACGATGCGCTGCGCCAGTACTACCAGGCCAAGTCGATCTACTTCTGGAACTCCGACCGCACCCGGCTGGTGCCGGACCAGCGCTATCTCTCCTCGGCAGTGCCGCCGGAGCGCCGGGTGAGCGAGGTGGTCCGGTGGCTGACCGCCGGCCCGTCGGAGTGGCTGCGGATAGGCGTCTCCGGCCTGCCGGACCGGACCGAAATGATCAACAATGCCACCGGTTCGGACGGCCGGTGGGAGGTCAACCTCGACATGCCCGGCGCCGACGACCAGCGTCTCGACCAGCTCGCCACCCAGCTGGCCTGGTCCCTGAAGGACATGGACCTGGACGGCACCCTGGAGATAAAGATCCTCAACCAGCCCCGCAAGGTGGTCGATCTCGGAGAGCAGCGGTCGACCAACCAGTTGTACGGCTTCGACGAGAGCGCCCAGCGATTCTGCGTCTACGAGGGGGCGATCCACGCGCTCGCCGTGGGCAACGAGAGACCCGGCATGGTCCCGGTGGCCGCCGAGGCGAACCGCGACGTGGTCTCCGCGGGGCTGCGTCGTGCCGGCGGGGACGTGCTGGCCGCGCTGGTGCTCGCCGGGGAGAACGGCCGGCAGCGACTCGCCGTCGGCCGCGGCCAGGAGCTGGTGGAGACCTTGATCACCAGCGAATCCGCGCACACCACCATGGGGCGGCCGGTCTGGATCCGTACCGACAGCGGTCCCCCTGCCGGGCTGGTGGTCGCCGACGGTGCCCTCTACCGCTTCGACGCCCATGCGGTGCTGCGACCGGTGTCGTTCGGGCTGCCCGGCCGGGTCAGCGCGGTGGCGGCCGCCCTGGACGGGCACCGGATCGCCGTGATCGTCGGCGGTGCGCTGCACGTCGCCGCGATCAGCTGGGAGGGCGGGGTGCCCACCGTCGGCCCGGTCCGGAGGCTGGTCATCTCCCTGCGCAACCTGACGGCGGTGGACTGGGCGGGAGAGAGCCGGCTGGTGGTGGCCGGCTCGGCCGGCCGGCCGGCGATCTACGACGTCAGCGTCGACGGCGCGTTGGAGACCCGGCTGCGGGACGACACCGGCGCCGCAGCCACCCAGCTGAGCGCAGTTCCCGCCCAGCTCTCCCCGCTGGCCGGTTCGTTCATGTACGAAGCCAACGGTGTCATCTACGGCAGCAACCCCTTCCAGCGGCTGGGGCGGGAACACGTCCAGGACGTCACCCCGCCGCCGGCGGGGGTGCGTGCGGGCTACCCCACCGCCCCCTTCTTCCTGTACTGAGCGCATGCTGGGCGGGCTGTGGACGGATCTGGCCGACCTGGTGCTGCCCGCCGAGTGCGCCGGGTGCCGGGAACAGCGGCCGGGGCTGCGACGCGCCATGTGCCCGGAGTGCGTGCGCGTGCTTGGCGCGCTGCGTCCCGGACCGGTGCGGCCGGTGCCGGCCCCGCCGGGATTGCCGCCCTGTTACGCCCTCGGGGCCTACGGCGGGCCGCTGCGGGAGAGCCTGCTGGCGTACAAGGACCACGGCCGGCACACCCTCGCCCGGCCGCTGGGGGAGTTGCTCGCCGAGGTGGTGGCGGCGGCGGTCGGTACGGCGGGTCCGGTGCTGCTGGTGCCGGTGCCGGACACCCCGGCCGCCGCCCGCGCCCGCTACGGCGATCACCTCGGCCGGATGACCCGGCACTGTGCACGCCGGCTGCGCACGGCGGGGTGGCCGGTACGGGTGCGCCGACCGGTACGCGCGGCACCCCGGCCGGATTCGGTCACGCTGGACAGCGCCGGCCGGGCGGCAGCGGCCGGGAACGCGTTTCGCGTCCGGCCGGGCACCGGTCCGGTGCCGTCGGGCACGACGGTGGTCCTGCTGGACGACATCGTCACCACCGGGGCCACCCTCGCGGCGATCAGCCGGGTGCTGGCCGCGCAGGGGTTGCCCCCGTCGCTGGCGGCGGTGCTGGCCGCGACACAGAAGAGGCACCAACGGTGACCGTACGTGTTTCCGTTTCACCCCTTCGTGTATGAGCTGCGGAAAACACCCGGCGGTTCGGGCAACTGGGGGTGACGGCGGGGCGAACAGGAGTTAGCGTTTGCCTGTCGGGGGTAGGAGAGCCAGCTCACCCGCCCCCGGTGGTGAGAGGAGGCGTAGCCGTTCGACCGGTCGACGCCGAGCGGGACCCTTCCCGGGCGTGCGGCCGGATTTCTCGGATCGAAGACCGTCCGAACGAGGAGGTCACGTGGACATCGTGGTCAAGGGCCGTAACGTCGAAGTGCCGGACCATTTCCGGGTACACGTAGCAGACAAGCTCGCAAAGATCGAACGTTACGACCACAAGCTGATCCGTGCCGACGTCGAACTGTTCCACGAGCGCAATCCGCGCCAAGCCGACCACTGCCAGCGGGTGGAGATCACCTGCTACTCCCGGGGCCCGGTGATCCGGGCGGAGGCTTGCACCAGCGACTTCTACAGCGCCCTGGACGCGGCGATCGCCAAACTCGACGCCCGGCTGCGTCGCGCCGCCGACCGGCGTCGCATCCACCGTGGCCGGCCGCCACTGTCGGTCGCCGCCGCCACCGCCGGCCTACCGGTGACCGACCTGCCCGCCCTGGCCGCACCGGCTGGTACCGCCACCGCCGTCGCCGAGCGGCCCGAGGACGACGAGTACGACGAGCACGACGACCAACCGTGGCACATCGCGCGGGAGAAGATTCACCCCGCCGAACCGATGACCGTGGACGACGCGCTGTTCCAGATGGAACTCGTCGGCCATGACTTCTACCTGTTCCAGGACAAGGAATCCGGCCGGCCGAGCGTGGTCTACCGGCGGCACGCCTACGACTACGGCATCATCTCGCTGGCCCTTTGAGCGGCGGCGCCGGCTCGGGTGCAGGTCCGACCCGAGCCGGCGGCCCCGGCCGTGCCGGTTCGCTGGCGGCCCCGGCCGTGCCCGTTCGCCGGCCTTCGATCGTCAGCCCGTCAGTTCGCCGGGGAGCAGACCGAACACGGTGGAGTCGGCGCGGGCACCGTCGGCGCCGGGCAACCGCCCGCGCAAGAGCCCTTCGCGCCGGAAACCGGCCCGCTCCAGCACCCGCTGCGAGGCGACGTTCTCCGGCAGGGTCCCGGCCCACAGCCGGGCCAGGCCGACGTGCTCGAAACCCCAGCGGGCGAGCAGCCGTACGGTGCGGGTGGCGTAACCCCGCCCGCGGGCGTGCGGGAACAGGCTGTAGCCGAGCATCCCCTGGTTGGCCGGCTGGTCGAGGGTCAGCGCGCAGTTGCCCGCGATGGTTCCCGACACCGCGTCCAGGATGACCACCGAAGCGGTTCTGCCGATCAGCCACTGGTGCTGCGCGCTCTGGCAGTAGTGGTCCATCGCCTCGCGGGTGGGTGGCTCCGGCGGCACCCGGCTGGCCACCACCTCCACGCTGGTGTGCAGGCGGTGCATCTCGTCAGTGTCGGAGGGACCGAGGGCGCGCAGCACGACCACGCCGTCGGTCAGCCGCCCGTCGGGCAGATCGGGCAGCGGACGCGGGGCCGGTCCGGGCGGATCGTCGGCGAGGCGTACCCAGACGGCCGTGTCCCGCCGCCCGCCGCCGCGCACCGAGCTGGCGGCCCGGCGTACCCCCTCGGGCCGGAATCCGGCGGCCAGCGCGACCCGCTGGCTGGCCGCGTTCTCGACGCTGGTGAGCAGTTCCAGCCGGGCGGTGCCGGTGACGAAGGCGTGCCCGGCCAGTGCCCGGGTGGCGGCGGTGGCCACGCCCCGGCCACGCGCCCACGGCACCACCCAGTAACCGATCTCGGCCTGGCCCCGGTGCGTCACCGGGTTGCTCAGTCCGACGGCGCCGAGCAGCCGGTCGGTGTCCGGGTCGGCAATGGCGAACGCCGCGCCGCCGGCGGCGAAGGCGGCCGGCGCGCCCTCGGTGACCCACCACCTGGCGTCGGCCTCGGTGTACGGGTTGGGTAGGCCGTCGATGAACCGCTGGATCAGCGGATCGGCGCAGCCGGCGGCGATGTCGGGGACGTCGGCCAGCCGGAACGGCCGTAGCCGTACGCCCTGGCCCTCGATGAGGGGCTCCGGGTTCATCTCGGCACCCCGCTCGTCAGGTCCTCGGCGAGCAGTGCGCCGACCCAGGCGTCGATCCGGGCACCCCGGTGGTTGAGGGCACCCCGGGCGGTGCCCTCCATGGTGAAGCCGGCCTTTTCGGCGACCCGGCGGGAGGCAACGTTGCCGACGTGCGCCCGCCATTCGATCCGGGCCAGCCCGAGGGTGGCGAAACCCCAGGCGGCCAGCGCGGCCAGGGCCGCCGGCTGGTAGCCGCGGCCACGGGCGTGCGGCGCGGTCATGAAGCCGACGTCCGCCAGCAGCGGATCGGTGGATGACAGTCGCAGGTCGATCGAGCCGATGAAGCGGTCCTGGTCGTCGGCGATCACGCAGCACGCCTCGGTGCCGCTGGCCCAGGAGTCTCGGCAGTGGGTCAGGAAGGACTCGGCGTCCGACCGGTCGTAGGCCTCCGAAACGGTGGTCCAACGCAAGGTGTCCGGATCCTGGCAGGTGATCACCATCGCGTCGAGGTCGCGCTCCTCCATCGGGCGCAGGCGCAGCTCGCGCCCTCCGATGGTGGCGAAGATGGTGGGCTGTGGCCGGCCGAAGACAGCCGCCTGGCGGGCCAGGAGCGTGCCCGGCCCGGCCGGACCCACCTCACCGGGCGCCGGCACGTCGCCGGGCAGCAGCGAGCCGAACCACTCGTAACTGCCGCACCCGGGGTCGGCGGCACGCAACCGCCCCTCGACCCGGAAGCCGGCCCGGAGGGCGACCAGCCGGGAGGCGTGGTTGCCCGCGAGGGCTCCCCAGAGCAGCCTCCGCAGCCCCAGTTCCGCGAAGGACCACCGGGCCAGGGCGCGGGCGGCACGCACCGCGATGCCGCGTCCGCGTGCCCAGGGGGCCGTCCAGTAGCCGATCTCGCTCAGTTGATGGTTGTAGTCGATCGAGATGAGGCCGCACGAGCCGAGCAGGTCGCCGGTGGCCGCGTCGCAGACCGCGAAGGGCGCGCCGGTGCCCTGCGCCCAGGCGGTCGGGGCGAACTCGGTCACGAAGGCACGGGCATGTTCCGGCCGGTACGGGCGGGGCAGGGTGGTCCAGCGCTGAATGTCCGGATCCTGGCAGGCGCGGTACACCGCGTCGGCGTCCTCGGCGCGCCACGGGCGTAACACCAGGCCGGCCTCGTTGATCTCCACGGGGTTCACCGACCCATCGTGCCGGATCGTTCGCCCACGGCGTAACTGGAAAACCGGGGCCTGGGCCCGGCTCGGGCAGGTTATGTCGGTTTCGCGGTGACCGACCCCCGCCACCACTGACCATCCTGCCGATGGAGCGCCTACGATGGTTCGAGACTGTCTAGGGGAGCGTTGATCCGTGTCGATTCTGGAAAAGGTCCTCCGTGCGGGCGAGGGGCGCATGCTGCGCCGACTCAAGGCGATCGCCGCCGCCGTCAACTCGATCGAGGACGACTACGTCAACCTCACCGACGACGAGCTGCGGGGGATGACCGATCAGTTCAAGGAGCGGCTGGCCGACGGCGAGACCCTCGACGACCTGCTGCCCGAGGCGTTCGCGGTGTGCCGCGAGGCCGCCGCCCGTGTCCTCGGCCAGCGCCCGTACGACGTGCAGGTGATGGGTGGCGCGGCGCTGCACTTCGGCAACATCGCCGAAATGAAGACCGGTGAGGGCAAGACCCTGACCTCGGTCATGCCGGTCTACCTCAACGCGCTCTCCGGCAAGGGCGTGCACGTGATCACGGTCAACGACTACCTGGCTGAGCGGGACGCCGCCTGGATGGGCCGGGTGCACGAGTTCCTCGGCCTGACCGTCGGCGTGGTGCTGCCCAACCGTCCCGCCACCGAGCACCGTGCGGCGTACGAGTGCGACATCACCTACGGCACGAACAACGAGTTCGGCTTCGACTACCTGCGCGACAACATGGCCTGGTCGAAGGACGAGTTGGTCCAGCGCGGCCACAACTTCGCCGTCGTCGACGAGGTCGACTCGATCCTGATCGACGAGGCGCGTACCCCGCTGATCATCTCCGGCCCGGCCGAGCACTCCGCCCGCTGGTACGGCGAGTTCGCCGCCGTGGTGGCCCGCCTGCAGGCAGGAAAGGACGGCGAGGGCGACTACGAGGTCGACTACGCCAAGCGCACCATCGCGGTCACCGAGCGCGGCGTGGCCAAGGTCGAGGACCGGCTCGGCATCGAAAACCTCTACGAGTCGGTGAACACCCCGCTGGTCGGCTACCTGAACAACGCCATCAAGGCCAAGGAGCTGTACAAGCGCGACAAGGACTACATCGTCAGCGACGGCGAGGTCCTGATCGTCGACGAGTTCACCGGCCGCATCCTGCACGGTCGCCGATACAACGAGGGCATGCACCAGGCGATCGAGGCCAAGGAAGGGGTGGAGATCAAGCAGGAGAACCAGACCCTGGCCACCATCACCCTGCAGAACTACTTCCGCCTCTACGACAAGCTTTCCGGCATGACCGGTACCGCCCAGACCGAGGCGGGCGAGTTCAACAAGGTCTACAAGGTCGGCGTGGTGACCATCCCGACCCACCGGCCGATGATCCGGCAGGACCGGCCCGACGTGATCTACAAGACCGAGAAGGCCAAGTTCAACGCCGTGGTGGAGGACATCGCCGAGCGGCACGAGCAGGGGCAGCCCGTCCTCGTCGGCACCGTCTCGGTGGAGAACTCCGAGATCCTGTCCCAGCTGCTTCGCCGTCGGGGCATCCCGCACTCGGTGCTGAACGCGAAGTTCCACGCCCGGGAGGCGGAGATCGTCGCCCAGGCCGGTCGCAAGGGTGCGGTCACCGTGGCCACCAACATGGCCGGTCGGGGCACCGACATCCTGCTCGGCGGCAACCCCGAGTTCCTGGCCGCGAGCGAGTTGCGTCAGCGCGGCCTGGACCCGGTGGAGAACGCCGAGGAGTACGACAAGGCCCTGGAGGAGGTCCTGCCGAAGTGGAAGCAGGCCTGCGACGCCGAGGCCGAGGAGGTGGCCACCGTCGGCGGGCTCTACGTGCTGGGCACCGAGCGGCACGAGTCCCGGCGGATCGACAACCAGCTGCGTGGGCGCTCCGGCCGGCAGGGCGACCCCGGTGAGTCGCGCTTCTACCTCTCGCTCCAGGACGAGCTGATGAAGCGGTTCCGCTCCGGTGCGGTCGAGGCGGTGATGGACCGCTTCAACATTCCGGAGGACGTGCCGATCGAGTCGAAGATGGTCACCCGCCAGATCAAGAGCGCCCAGGCTCAGATCGAGGGGCAGAACGCCGAGATCCGCAAGAACGTCCTCAAGTACGACGAGGTCATGAACAAGCAGCGCCAGGTGATCTACGCCGAGCGGCTGCGCGTACTCAACGGCGAGGACCTCTCCGACCAGGTCCGCAACATGATCAACGATGTGGTCGAGGCGTACGTGCGGGGGGCCACCTCCGAGGGCTACGCCGAGGACTGGGATCTCGATCAGCTCTGGACCAGCCTCAAGCAGCTCTACCCGGTGGGCGTCACCGTCGAGGAACTGGAGGAGGAGGTTGGCGGGTCGCGGGGCGGCATGGACGCCGACTTCCTGATCTCCCGGCTCAAGGAGGACGCGCACGCCGCGTACGACCGGCGCGAGGAGCAGCTCGGTGCCGAGGGCACCCGCCAGTTGGAGCGGATGGTGCTGCTCCAGGTCATCGACCGCAAGTGGCGGGAACACCTCTACGAGATGGACTACCTCCAGGAGGGCATCACGCTGCGGGCGTACGCCCAGCGTGACCCGGTGGTGGAGTACCAGCGCGAGGGCTTCGACATGTTCGCCACCATGATGGACGGCATCAAGGAGGAGACGGTCGGCTTCCTCTACAACCTCGAGGTTCAGGTCAACGAGCCGGAGCCCGAGGCTGAGGAGGTCCAGCTGCTGGAGAAGCCGGTGGAGATCCGGGCCAAGGGCCTGCGCCAGGCTCCGCAGCAGCAGGGCTTGCAGTACTCCGCGCCGACCATCGACGGCGAGGCCGGTGCCGGCGCGATCGCCGTGCGGCGCGACGACCAGCGGGCCCCCGCACTGGGCATCGGCGGCCCGGAGCCGAGCGCCCCGGCCGGGCCGGGACGGACCGCCCCGGCGGCGCCGCAGCGCGCGGCCAACGGCCGGCTGCGTGGCTCGGGGGTGGCGTCCAGCACGGCCCGGCAGGCAGCGGCGCCGGGGCAGGCGACCGCCAGCAACGGGCCGTCCCGCAATGCGCCGTGCCCCTGCGGCTCGGGTCGCAAGTACAAGCGTTGCCACGGTGCCCCGGGAGGCACCTCGGCCAGCTGAGCGAGACCGGCCAACGAAACCGGCAAACAGGACTGGCGGGGCTCGGACGGGCGCGGATGCCTGGTGCCCGACCGCGCCGCTGCTCTGGCGTGCGCAAACGTGGTGCTGCCCGAGGTCGTGGACGGCGCGAATCGGGATGCTCGGCCGGTAGGGCGGCGCGGGTTGCGGCATGTCGGGGTATCCCATCCGGTGGGCGGCGCGGGTTGCGGCATGTCGGGGTTTCCGGGCCGGTTGAGGCCGCGAATTGCGGCATCCTGTGCGGGGCCGGACGGCGGCCGGTCCCGTGCCGGCAGGCAGTGGCGTGGTCCGGTGACCACGCTCCGCCGCGTTGCTCGCCCATCCGACGCAGCATCGGTGACGTGATCGACTCCGTTTCGGCGGAAGGGCGCCAACCGCCCCCAGCGGATAGCACCATTCCGCCGATCTGGTGTCGGTCAGAGGACGCGTAGGTCGGTGCAGAGCCAGTTGCCCCGTCGATGTTCCAGGCGTAGCGCCATGGCCCAGCTGCTGCCGGCGGCCCCGCTGAGCACCGCAGCGGCCTCGATGGCGGCGGGGCGAGGCTCGCAGACGCGAAGCTGCCGCAGCCGGAGGCCGGGACGGGACGAGCGGCGCCGGGCCGGGGCACTGCGGGTGGTGGCGCGGGCCAGCTCGGGCAGCAGCTGGGCGGAGCGCGTCGGGTCGAGTTGACGCCGCAACTGAACCGGCGACCGGAAGCCGTTGAACACCTCCAGGCAGCTGGCGACGAAGCGGTGGGCGACCCGGGTGGCCGCCGGGGTTGCGGTGACCAGGGCGTCGGGCGGTAGCTGCTGGGCTGGGGCGGGTCGGGCAGGCAGTGGACGAGCGGTGCCGCGCCGGGTGGCCGGTCGGTCGGCCTCACGACGGGCGGACCACTGCTCGGCGGCGAAGAGATCGAGGGCGAGCTGGTCGTTGCCCGGAGCGGGCCAACCGCCGCTTGCCTCGTCGGTGAAGGGAGGGTCGAACGCGGGCGCCGGCCGCAGGCGCACGGGTGGGCGATCCGGCCCGGGTCGTCGGGGGTCGATCATCACGCTGCCCCTCATTTCTCGCCTGTTGCCTTGCGTTTGCCTTCGTTTGCCTTCGGCAAGGCTGATTCTCGGGCATGACAGAGCCGTCGGTCAATGGCGGTGTGAGATGGAGCGGCTACTCGGGGTCGCGCTCGGCCAGCGGGTTGCCGCGTACCCACTCGGCGGTCTCCGCGTACTTGCGCTGGATGTACTCCTCCAGCCGGGCGCGCTCCACGCGCCACTGGCCCCGGCCGCCGATCTTGATCGCGGGCAGTTCGCCGCTGCGTACCATGTGGTACACCTGCGAGTCCGAAACGTTCAGCTCGGTGGCCACGTCGGACAGGAGCAGGAATCTCGGCTCCACGAGAACTCCCCGGGTTGACGTCGTTTGCCTCAGTTTGCCATCACCCGGGCACGCTCGGGTGCGCCGGACTTTGATCGGAGCGGGCGCGAGGTGTATGACGGTCAGGGCGTATGGCGTGGTCGTACGCTCGGCCGGCGAAGCTGCCGGCGGGTGGAGCGGATCGGGGGAGACCAACGGTGACCGACCAGCTTGTCCGGGTGTACCTGCCGGCAACCGTGCCGATGCTGGCCAGGCTGCCCGAGCACGGCCTCGACGCGGCGCAGGCGCACGCCGTGACCCCGGCGCTGCGCGAGTGGTACGCCGAAGGCGACGAGGAGGAACTGGAGTATGTCGCCTTCACCCGGGCCGCGCAGGACGCCCTGCAACTGATCCGCCACGACCCGGCCGCGCCGCGTCGCCGGGTGGTGGTCTCGGCGGACCTGCCCGCGAGCGCACTCGACCGGGGCGACGGCGAGTTGGGCTCCAGCGTGGTGGGGTTGCATCGGGCAGTGCCCGCCGCCGCCGTGGCGGCCATCCACGTCGACGGCGCGGACGCCGTGCCGGCCGTCGTCGCCGCCGCAGAGGCGGTGATGGAGGCGTTGGCCGGCGACCCGGACGCGCAGTTCACCGTCGACGGTGCCGAGGATCACGAGCTGGAGTGGTACGACCCCAGCGAGCTGGACCAGCTGCTGCGCGCCGCCTTCGACCAGGACTGACGGCGTCGCTCAGCGAACGGCGCTGCCGCTGCCCGACTCGTCGGCGCTGTCGCTGCCCGACCGGTCGCCGTCGGCGCTGTCGGTGGCGGTCCCGTCGGCGTCGGTCGGCTCGGAGGCCTCGTCATCAGGGGACGGGGCGAGCGTGCGACCGAAGGTGATCAACGCGGTCAGGGCACCGACGAACAGCACCCAGATTCCGTTGTCCACCCGTGAGGTGCCGAGCGAGGTCTGTGCCACCGCGTCCGCCTCGCTGAGGGCTGCGGCCAGGTCGATCAGAGAACGCCCGCCGACCCGGATGATCACCTCGGCGAGCAGGAGCAGCAGCCCTGGCCCCGCGCCGGCGATCAGATATGCCGGCCAGCGCGCTCCGGACCCGCCGTCCCGCACGGCTCGCCGCCGGGCCCAGCTGAGGTAGCCGAAGGCCAGGGTGCCGGCGACGAGACCGGCGAGCAGTGACTCGGTGCGGGAGACCCAGGTGGCCGCGGTGACCAGCGACTGCTGACTGTCGCCGGCGCCGAAGAGGTTGAACAGGGGGTCCCGGGCCACGCTGAAGGCCACGACGAAGAGCAGTGTGCCGAGCGTCGAACCGGCGACGGCGCCGACCACCGCGCCGTTGCGGGCGCCGGCCAGCGCGCCGCCGATGATGGCAGCGGCTGCGGTGGTGCCGGCGATCGTGCGGGTGGTCGTGTTGTCGGCGTAACCGAGGTCGATCGCGAGCGCGGCGGCGAGCCCGACCAGCAGGCCGGCCGCGACCGCCGCCACGAAACGCAGGGTCACCCCGTCCCGGCGTCGGGCCATCAACTCGCCGGCAGTCAGCCCGACCGCGGCACCGGCCACCAGCGCCGCCGAGATCACGCCGGGCAGCGCGAAGGCCGACAGACTGACCGCAGTCACCCCGGCGGTGGCCGAGTTGATCGCTTCCCGGGTCGACCAGAGCATCGCCGCCAGCCAACCCACCGCCAGCAGCGCCAGCGCGCCCGGAGCCCGTGCCGGCTGCCCGCCCGACTCGGCGGGGGCGGTGGTCGTCGTAGCCGGGTCGACGGGCTGCGGCCGGTCGGGCTGCGCGGCGGTCGACCCGCCGGGCTGGTTGCTCATCGTCTGCCTTTCGCTGCCGGGCCCGACGGCCTGGCCCGGGCACTCACCGGCAACCCAGCGTACGCGCTCCTGGCGGGCCGGGGCCCGAGCCCTGCTGGCCGCCGGGTGCGCCTGTCTTTCTTCGGCTGTCGACAGGAGTTGTCGGACGAATCAACGATGGCGATGGCGGACGGCTTCCCGATCAACGGTGGCTGAGCGGCGAGGGTCCTGTCCGATCACGCTGAGCGTGGGAGGATTGGCCAGTGTCCCACCACCGTGGGGCCGGTTTCGCCACCGCCGTCGAGATCAGCCAGGAGCCCTGATGGACGCCGTGTTCTCCGTACCCGAGCCACGTAACGAGCCGGTGCGCAACTACGAGCCGGGCAGCACCGACGCCGAACGGCTCCAGCGGCGGCTCGCCGAACTGGCCGCCGATCGAATCGACCTGCCCATGACCATCGCGGGCGAGCAGCGGATGGCCGGTGGCGAGCCGATCCGGGTGGTGCAGCCGCACCGACACGCGCACGTGCTCGGGGTCACCGGGCACGCCACCCACGACGACGCCCGCGCCGCGGTCAAGGCGGCCAAGGGCGCCGCCCCGATGTGGCGGGCGTTGCCGTTCGAGGAGCGGGCAGCGATCTTCCTGCGCGCTGCCGAACTGCTCTCCGGGCCCTGGCGGGACACCCTCAACGCGGCGACCATGCTCGGCCAGTCCAAGACCGTCGTGCAGGCCGAGATCGACTCCGCCTGCGAGTTCATCGACTTCCTCCGGTTCAACGTGCACTTCGCCCGCAAGCTTCTCGCCGAGCAGCCGATCTCCTCGCCCGGGGTGTGGAACCGGCTCGACCACCGGCCGCTGGAGGGCTTCGTCTACGCCGTCACCCCGTTCAACTTCACCGCGATCGCCGGCAACCTGCCCTCGGCGCCAGCCCTGCTGGGCAACACCGTGGTCTGGAAGCCGGGCCCGACCCAGCAGTTCGCGGCGCACTTCACCATGCGGCTGTTCGAGGCGGCCGGCCTGCCGCCCGGCGTGATCAACATGGTCACCGGCCGGGGCGAGCAGGTCTCCGACGTGGTGCTGGCCGACCCCGACCTGGCCGGCATCCACTTCACCGGCTCCACCAAGGTCTTCCAGCACCTGTGGCGCACGGTGGGGGAGAACATCGCGGGCTACCGGGGCTACCCCCGACTGGTCGGCGAGACCGGCGGCAAGGACTTCGTGGTGGCGCACGCCAGCGCCGACGTCGACGCCCTGCACACCGCGCTGATCCGCGGCGCCTTCGAGTACCAGGGCCAGAAGTGCTCGGCGGCCTCCCGGGCGTACGTCCCCCGGTCGATCTGGGAGGGTGGCCTGCGCGACCGGCTGGCCGCCACCGCCGACGGCCTCGCCTACGGCGACGTCACCGACTTCCGAAATTTCGGCGGTGCGGTGATCGACGACAAGGCGTTCTCCCGACACACCGCCGCGTTGGAACTCATCTCCTCCGACGAGAGTTGCCGGATCATCGCCGGCGGCACCGCCGACGACTCGGTCGGCTGGTTCGTCCGCCCGACGATCTTCGAGTGTGGCGATCCGACGCACGAGACCTTCACCACCGAGTACTTCGGCCCGATCCTCGGCGTGCACGTCTTCGACGACGCCCGCTTCGACGAGGTGGTCGCCCAGGCCGAGTCGATCGCGCCGTACGCGCTGACCGGGTCGATCTTCGCCACCGACCGGCGGGTGGTCGACGCGGTGGCCGAGAAGATGCGGTACGCGGCCGGCAACTTCTACATCAACGACAAGCCCACCGGCGCGGTGGTCGGGCAGCAACCCTTCGGGGGCGCCCGCGCCAGCGGCACCAACGACAAGGCCGGCTCCTGGCACAACCTGGTCCGCTGGACGTCCCCCCGCACGATCAAGGAAACCTTCGTACCCCCCACCGACCACACCTACCCCCACATGCGGTGAAGGTGTAAGGAAGGGCCCCTTGTTAACGCCTCGTGTATAGGAAGGGCCCCTTGTTAACAGCGCCCACCCCGCCCAGAGCCGGCGGGGTGGGCGGTGGAGGGGCGGTGGGGGATCGACCGTCGCGCGCCGACAGTGCACATAGGAAACCCCAATGGGTGGCGAAACGGTGAAATCCTGGACGCCGGCCCAGCAAAGTGGCAGCGTGAGGGGCATGGCGGAATCCGGAGTCAACCCCACAGCGGCTGCCCTGCTCGGGCTGCTGCACGAGGGCCCCATGACAGGTGGCCAGTTGATGGCCGCCGCCGAGCGCCGGTTGGCGCCGTACTGGTCGATGACCCGCAGCCAGGTCTACCGTGAGTTGCCGGTGCTGGCCGAGCGGGGTTTCGTCCGGCTGGGCAAGCCCGGGCCGCGGATGAGTCAGCCGTACGCGATCACCGCAGCCGGTAAACGGACATTCTCCCGCTGGTTGGCGGAGGACCCGGGGCGGGACACCATCCGCAACCCGATCGCCCTGCGCGTCGCCTTCGGGCAACTGCACTCGCCGAACCAGCTGAAGAACCTTCAGGCCGCGGCGAACGAATACCACACCGAGGCCCTGTCCCGGGTCCGGGAGCAGGTCAAGAACGCCAAGAAGGAAGGCGCCACGTACGACGCGAGCGCGCTGGAGTTCGCCGTGGCGTACCACAGAGCTGCCCTGAACTGGCTGAAGAACGCCCCGGTCGGCTGATCGTCGCCGCCGCGGACCACCGGCGCGTACGCTCGCCGATCCCGGCTCGGGCCCCGTCGTCCGCGCCCACACTGCGCCCGGATGATGTCGGTTTTCGCCCCGGACCGCGGGGCTGGCAAGCCCACTCGTCTTCCGAGCAGTACGCTTGTCTGTCGTGACCGCTGCCGACTACGCCGAACAGCTCAAGGAACTCGACGCCACCCTGCGCAGGATCGAGGCGGTGCTCGACCTCGACCGCCTGCGCGCGGACAAGGCCCGCCTAGAGCAGGAGGCGTCCGCCCCGGATCTCTGGGACGACCAGGCCCGCGCCCAGCAGGTGACCTCGCAGCTGTCGTACGTCAACGGGGAGATCGACAAGCTCGGCAGCCTGCGCTCGCGGCTGGACGACGCGTACGTGCTGCTGGAGTTGGCCGAGGCGGAGTCCGATTCCGGGGTGCTCACCGAGGTCGAGGCGGAGATCGCCGGGCTCGGCAAGGCCATCCAGGAGATGGAGGTCCGCACCCTGCTCTCCGGCGAGTACGACTCCCGGGAGGCGCTGGTGGCGATCCGGGCCGGCGCGGGTGGCGTGGACGCGGCCGACTTCGCCGAGATGCTGCTGCGGATGTACCTGCGCTGGGCCGAGCGGCACGGCTACCCGACCGAGGTCTACGAAACCTCGTACGCCGAGGAGGCGGGCCTGAAGTCGGCCACCTTCGCGGTCAAGGTGCCGTACGCCTACGGCACGCTCAGCGTGGAGTCGGGCACCCACCGCCTGGTCCGGATCAGCCCCTTCGACAACCAGGGGCGGCGGCAGACCAGCTTCGCCGGCGTCGAGGTGCTGCCCGTGGTGGAGCAGACCGACCACATCGACATTCCTGAGAACGAGATCCGGGTGGACGTCTACCGCTCCTCCGGCCCGGGCGGTCAGAGCGTCAACACCACCGACTCGGCGGTGCGGATCACGCACGTCCCGACCGGCATCGTGGTGACCTGTCAGAACGAGAAGTCGCAGCTGCAGAACAGGGCGTCCGCGCTGAGGGTGCTCCAGGCCCGGCTGCTGGAGCGCAAGCGGCAGGAGGAGCAGGCCAAGCTTCAGGGGCTCAAGACCGACGCCGCGGGCTCGTGGGGCGACCAGATGCGGTCGTACGTCCTGCATCCTTATCAGATGGTGAAGGATCTGCGTACGGAGCAGGAGACCGGTAACCCGAGCTCGGTTTTCGACGGTGAGCTGGACTCCTTCATCGAAGCGGGTATCCGGTGGCGTAAGCAGCAGCAACTCGCCGACAACGGTGCGTGATCGATCGTGGGCGGAGTGCGTCGTCGATCTCTACCTGACGTGCTGATTCGATGACTCGTTCCGCATCGGCGGGGCGTAGGACTTGGCACGGCAATTACACCGCGTAGACTCACGACCCGTGATTCAGCTTGAGCAAGTGACGAAGACGTACCCGAAGGCGTCCCGGCCTTCGCTCGACAACGTGTCCGTGTCGATCGACAAGGGCGAGTTCGTCTTCTTCATCGGTCCATCCGGCTCCGGCAAGTCCACGATCATCAAAATGCTGCTGCACGAGGTGACCCCCAACAAGGGCCGGGTCATTGTGAACGGCAAGGACGTCACATCGATGCGGTCCTGGAAGCGCCCGCACTTCCGGCGCTCGATCGGCTGCGTCTTCCAGGACTTCCGGCTGCTGCCCAACCGCACCGCGTACGAGAACGTGGCCTTCGCGCTGGAGGTGATCGGCAAGACCAAGGCGGTGGCCCGCCGGGTCGTGCCGGAGGTGCTGGAGCTGGTCGGCCTCGGCGGCAAGGAGCACCGCTACCCGCACGAACTCTCCGGTGGCGAGCAGCAGCGTGTGGCGGTGGCCCGGGCGTTCGTGAACCGTCCGCTGATCCTGCTGGCCGACGAGCCGACCGGAAACCTGGACCCGGACACCTCCATCGAGATCATGCGCCTGCTGGACCGGATCAACCGCACCGGTACGACCGTCGTCATGGTCACGCACGACTCCAACATCGTGAACCAGATGCGACGCCGGGTCATCGAGATCGAGAGCGGTCGCATCGTTCGCGACCAGGCCCGCGGCGTCTACGGGTGACGAGGGCGAACCACCGCACCCCGATCTGACGACAACACCTCACGCCGGAGAGCCGGAGGAAAATCCCGATGCGGATGAAATACGTCCTGTCCGAGGTACTGGTCGGACTGTGGCGCAACGTGACCATGACCATCGCGATGATCATCACGATGGGGGTCTCGCTGACCATGCTCGGTGCCAGCGGCCTGATCTACACCAAGGTCGCTGACATGAAGGAGCTGTACTTCGAGAACATCGAGGTCTCGATCTTCCTGAAGACCGACGTGACCGAGGAGGAGCGCACCGACCTCGCCACCCGGCTGGAGGCCGACCCGCTGGTCTCGCAGGTCACCTACGTCGACAAGGAGGAGGCGTTCAAGCGCTTCCAGGAGATGTTCCGTGACTCCCCTGACCTGCTGAGCGCGGTCAAGGCCGACCAGCTACCCGAGTCGTACCGGCTCAAGCTGGTGAACCCGGAGGAGTACAAGACCATCTCCGACCAGTACGCCGCGGTCGGTGGGGTCGACCAGGTGGTCGACCAGAGCCAGGTGCTCGACAAGATCTTCAACCTGTTCACCGCTGGGCAGAACGTCGCGCTGGCCGCCGCGGTCGCGATGGCCGTGGCCGCACTGCTGCTGGTGGCCAACACGATCCAGGTCGCCGCGTACAGCAAGCGGCGCGAGGTCGCGGTCATGAAGCTGGTCGGTGCCTCCAACTGGTTCATCCAGGCGCCGTTCGTGCTGGAAGCGGTGGTTGCCGGCCTGATCGGCTCGATCCTCGGCCTCGGTGCCCTGGTCGCGCTGAAGAAGTTCCTCTTCGACGACGCGCTCAGCGCCCTGCAGGGCCTGTTCGCTCCGGTGAGCTGGGGCGAGGTGTTCCTGACCTTCCCGGTGATGGCGGGCGTCGGTGGCCTGATCAGCGCGGTCACCGCCTGGGTCACCCTCCGCTTCTACCTGCGGGTCTAGCTTCGGTACGGCTGAGTCGTCACTTGTGCTGCGGTAGGGCCCTTCCGCGCCGGAATAATCGGCGCGGAAGGGCCCTTGTCGTTCGGGTAGCATGATCTCCGCTCTTCCGCCGGTCGCCGCCGGTGCGAAGCGCTCACGAAGGGGGGCGCGGCAATGCCACGGGAAAAGGGGCGCAAGGTCGTCGCCTCCAACAGGAAGGCCCGTCACGACTACGCCATTCTCGACACGTACGAGGCGGGCATGGCGTTGACCGGCACCGAGGTGAAGTCGCTGCGGGCGGGACGGGCGTCGCTGGTCGACGCGTTCGCCCAGGAGCGGGACGGCGAGGTGTACCTGCACGGCATGCACATCCCGGAGTACACCCAGGGCACCTGGACCAACCACGAGCCTCGGCGCACCCGCAAGTTGCTGCTCAAGCGGCTGGAGATCGATCGGCTGATCGGCAAGACCCGGGAGAGCGGGCTGACTCTGGTGCCGTTGCAGGTCTACTTCTCCGACGGTTGGGCCAAGGTGGAGATCGGCCTGGCCAGGGGCAAGAAGGCGTACGACAAACGCCAGGACCTCGCCAAACGGGACGCTGACCGGGAGATGGCCCGGGCGGTGGGCCGGCGAGGCAAGGGGATGCGTGACTGATTTGCCCTGATTGCGCCCCGGTGCCCGATCCGATCGGCGTGCTGGTTCGGCGAGTCGGTCCGGGCTCGGGATGAATCCGGTTGCGGCAGGCGTTAGGCTTGTCGGTGCCGTCGGAATCCGGCGGCCTGTCGAGGGGGTGACTGGTTTCGACTTCGTACGTTGAGGCAGGGGAAGCGAGCCGAGGAAGCCGACGTCGTCTCGAGAATCGTTCGTCGGAAAACAATAAGCGCCGAGGACAATCGCGTTCGCGGTGACTTCGCTCTCGCCGCCTGAGGCGAGTAGCGAGTCTGTCGGCCTGGGAGCGCCTTCGACCCAGTTAGCCGGCATCAGCTAGAAGGCTGGCCAACCGGACCCGGTCGCGGGGTCCGTGCGGCGAGATCAATCAGCGACTGGGCCCGTCACACCGACTCGCTCGCGTGATCGGAGGGGCCGAGTAGAGGCACAGCGAGCTGCGCTCGGAGAAGCCCTGACAAGGCGGCGAAGGACCCGGGTTCGATTCCCGGCACCTCCACCACTTGGCCTGCGCGCCCCGGTCACCCGATCGGGGCGCGCAGTCGTCTCTCCGCTCGGGGAACCTGGCTGGTCGGCGGCCCGTCAGACCGGCATGCGTCGTACCGTTCTGTTGGGCTTGTCCCTGATGCTGACCGTTGCCGGTTGCGCTCCTGCGAGCACCGGCCCGGCACCCCGTGACCGCAGCGATCCCCACGAGGCGTTCGACCGGCGGGCGACCGCGGTGGCCGAGGCGTGGCGACCCGGCCCGGAATGGACCGGCGGCTACCTGCCGCTACAGGAGCCGACGATGCTCATCGGCGACGCCGACTTCACGCCGGCGGCCAAGACGGCCTTCCTCGCCGGCTGGTACCGGAAGCAGGTCGACCTGCCGACCACTCGGCCCGCCGAGGGCACGATCCGGTTCCCGGACGGGAAATTGGACGTACCACTGGTCAGCGCTGTCGAGGCGTACCGCCAATTGAGCCAGGGTGACCCACCACCCTGCCCGGTCGGGCCGAAGGACCCGGCCACGCCGCCACCGGCCGCCCCGGGCGACGGTGGGCCGGACGAACCGGTGAGCAGCCGGCCGCAGGGCGGCTGCACCGCGCTCACCGTCACCGGCGTCGACTTGGGCGTCGCGCCCGTGCGCACCAGCCGTGGCGAGGCGCAGGTGCCCGCCTGGCTCTTCACCGTCGAGGAGATCGGCGCCGTGGTGGCGCGGATCGCGGTCGCGCCGCATGCGGTCGCTGCCGCCCCCGAGCCGGTGGCGCCGTCCGAGCCCGCGCCTCGGGGCCTGGTCAGCGCGCAGGACATCGAGGCCGTCGACGGAGCGAAGCTGACCTTCCGGCTCGGCGTGGGCAGCTGCGACACCGGGATCACCCCACTGGTGCAGGAGCACGAGCACGTGGTGGTGGTCGGCGGAACGGTGGTACCGCCCACCGGGATGTGCGACGCCGCGCTCAAACTCGAGCCGGTCGCGGTGACGCTGACGGCTCCCCTGGGTGCCCGCCCGGTCCTGGAGGTGCTCAACGGCACACCGCTGCGGCTCGCACCGTAAAGCGTTAGGAAGGGGCCCTTCCTATACACCAGGCGTTAAAAGGGGGCCCTTCCTTTCACAGAATTGGGGGGATGTCGGGGCGGATGGGGGCCGGGAGCACCGTGGGGCCGTCGGCGCGCAGCGCCGTGGCGAGGGCCGCGCCGAGCTGCTCGGGTGTGTCGACCACCGTCGTGGCGCAGCCGTAGCCGCGGGCGACCGCGCTGATGTCGATGCCGGGCAGGTCCAGGCCGGGCACGCCGGGCGTGTGCTTCAGCTCGGCGAAGGCCTTGAGGATGGTGTACTGCTGGTTGACCGGAACCACGACCACCAGCGGCAGGCGCAGCTGGGCGGCGGTCCACAGGGACTGCACCGAGTAGTGGAAGGACCCGTCGCCGATCACCGCGACCACCGGCCGGTGTCGGCCGGTGTCCCGCTGGGCCAGCGCGACACCGACGGCCGCCGGCAGGCCGTAGCCGAGGCCGCCGCTGGCCATGGTGAAGTACGACCCGGGCCGGTTGAACCGCAGCTGGCGGCGCAGCGCGGACAGGTTCGACGGCGATTCCTGCACCAGCACCCCGTCCTCGGGCCAGTACCGGGCCAGCGCGGCGAAGAGCGCGTCGGCGCTGAGCGGGACGGAATCCTCCACCGGCGGCGGTTCGGCGCGGGCCGGCGGTGGTGGTCGGTCCGCCGACGGCACCAGTTCGGCCAGCGCGGCGAGGGTGAGCCCGGCGTCACCGAGCAGGCTGTCGCCGACCGGGGCGCGGGCCGCCTCGTCGGGGTCGTCGGTGACGTGCAGCAGCCGAGTGCCGTCGGGCAGGGTGTCGCCGGGCACGTGCGGGTAGTAGCGGAACACCGGAGCGCCGACGACCAGCACCGTGTCGTGTCCCCGCAGCTGCTCGGCCAGCGGGCCGATCGCGAAGGGCAGCACGCCCCGGAAGTGTGGATGGTTCTCGGGAAAGGGGGTGCGCTCGGACGCGGGTGCCGACCAGACCGGCGCATTCAGCCGCTCGACCAGGGCGATCGCGGCCTGCCAGGCACCGGCCCGGTCCACGGCCGCGCCGAGCACCACGGCGGGTGCCCGGCTGGTGGCCAGCGCCGCGGCGAACCCGCGCAGCCGCTCCGGGTCGGGCGCGAACCGGGTGGCCACCGTACGGGCCGGTGCTGGCGGCTCGGCAGGCTGCGCCCAGTCGTCCAGCGGCAGGGAGAGGAAGACCGGCCCGGCCGGCGGCTGGACCGCGGCGGCGTACGCCCGCATCAACGCCGCCGGCACGTCCTGCGCCCGGACCGGCTCGTGCGCCCACTTGACGTACGGCTGAGGCAGCTCGGTGGGCTGGCGGGCGGTGAGCCGGGGTTCCAGCAGCAGCATCTCCCGGGTCTGCTGGCCGGCGGTGACGATCAACGGGGTGCGGTTGTGCCAGGCGGTGACGATGTTGCCCATGGCGTTGCCGGTGCCCGGCGCAGTGTGCAGGTTGACGTGCGCGGCCCGCCCGGTGGCCTGCGCGTACCCGTCGGCCATGCCCACCGCCGACGCCTCCTGCAGCGCGAGCACATACTGGAAGTCATCGGGGAACGCCTGCAAAAACGGCTCCTCGGTGGAGCCCGGGTTGCCGAAGACGGTGGTCATGCCCAGGGCGCGGAGCAGGTCGTAGGTGGTGTCGCGAACGGTTGCCATCGCCCCTGAATCTAGCCCGGCGCCTCAGATTTGCAGGGCCTTCTCGGTTTTGTCCGGCGTCCCAGCTCGCGGGCGCCCGCCGGTGGTCTGCGTACGCGTCGTCGCCGGTGACCTGGGCCTGACGAAAATCGGTGCCGATCGACCGGTGGTCAGGCCATCGCCAGGGTCCGTGGGCGCACGCTATCGTGCGAGGCATGGCAGTGACAGCGCGGATGGCACCGGTGCGGCCGGCCGTCCCGGGGTGTGGCCGGTTCCGCCTTCCGGTGCACGACTGACGGGTGCGTGATGCAGGGAGAGGGGCAGGCGATCGGCGGGCGGACAACGGAGGCGATGACCGGGAAGCTGCTGGTGGCGACACCAGCGCTGAAAGACCCGAACTTCGATCGTACGGTCGTGCTGTTGGTCGCTCACGAACCCGGTGGCGCACTCGGGGTGGTGCTCAACCGGGCCACCGAGGTGGCGGTGGCGGACGTGCTGCGCGACTGGGGTGACCTGGCTCGCCATCCGGCGGTCCTGTTCGAGGGTGGCCCGGTGCAGCCCGACTCGGCGATCTGTCTGGCCCGCATGCGCCAACCGGTCCGCCGGCTCAAGGGCTTCCACCAGGTCTCCGGTGCGGTCGGCACGCTGGACCTGTCGGTCGACCCGGACCGGCTGCGCGAGAACGTGCAGAGCATCCGGGTCTTCGCCGGGTACGCCGGTTGGGGCGCGGGGCAGGTGGAGCAGGAGATTGAGGAAGGCTCCTGGTTCGTGCTGGACGCCCTGCCCGGAGACGCCTTCGTCGACCGGCCCGACGACCTGTGGCCGATGGTGCTGCGCCGACAGGGCGGCATGATGGCGGCGGTGGCCCACTTCCCGCCCGACGTGGCGCTGAACTGACCCGGCGCGGCTGTGCTCGCGGGAGACCCCCGCGAGATGACCATGCCGGCGGGCGTGTGTATAGTTCTCCCAGTGCCCGGGAGACCGGGTGCGACACCAAGGGGCCGTGGCGCAGCTGGTAGCGCACCACACTGGCAGTGTGGGGGTCAGGGGTTCGAGTCCCCTCGGCTCCACCTTGTGTCCGTGCAGGTCAATCGGCATCAGTCACCGACTGGTGCCGATTGTTTGTGATCTCGTGGTCACATAGCGCCCCACACTACGTTGCGGCGATCGGTGTCGAAACGTCCGATAAAGTTGCCTCTGACCAGGGATTCTGCTCCTCGGGATGTCCGAGATGCCTAGGCCGGAATGTGGGGCGCAGAACCGTGTAGTACGGCGATGTCTGCTCGTGTCGCTACATACGGATCGGTCGCTGGTTTACCCGTTCGATGCCTTTCCGTCCGAGGGAAGTCCTCCGGCGAGTGATCGGGGCCCAGCAGTCGCCGATCTGCGTTGATTCAACGCCGTCTGACCTCCCGAAGCAAAGCGATTGGACTACCGGAAGCCCGATCTGGTCGTCCAGCCAATCCTTTTCGGTAAACGGCCAATATGGACAGACGGCCGAGGACCAATACGCGCGAGTGTGGTACTCATCGAAGGCGTTCGCCGTGTCGGGTCGGAGGTAGTGGTATGGACGTAGATGTGACTTCGGTGGCGGGGGCGGTGGTGCCGTTCGTGACAGCCGCCGTCGGAGCGTATGGCGCCGGCGTGATCAGCCGGATTCAGGACGGAGCAGCCGATGCGACCGTGAACATGGGTGGAGAGTTGCTTCGTCGCCTGCTCAGGCGTCCGGAATCGGCGCCGGAGCTGCAGCAGGCCGTCACCGATCTCGCCGTTGACCCTGCCGACGAGGGGCGGCTGGCCATCCTCCAGCTGCGCGTCCTGGAAATCCTGCACGCGGATCGGCAGATCCGCAGTGAGGTCGTCGAGATTCTCCAGGCGTCAAAGCCGGACGTGAGCGCCGTGGGCACCCGTTCCGTCGCCACCGGCAGTATGAGCGGCGGAATCGTGGTCACCGGCGACAACGCCCAGATCACCCGATGACGACGCCGCCCCACGGATCGGCCGAGGACCCGATGTCGGATATCCGCGCCGACGATGCCCCGCCCGGCGAGCCCGGTGTAACGCTGGAACGGCTGCTCGGCGAGATTCGCAAGTTGCAGACCAGCTTCGATGCCAAGATCCGATACGACGAGTCGCGGGAACGTTCGATCCAATCGATGAGCGACGAAATCGCGGCGTACCGGGAGAACAGGGCGCAGCTACAACTACGTCCACTCCTGATGGACCTGATCACTCTGTACGACGACTTGACCAGGGTCGGCGGGGCAAGCGACTGTGCACCGGGCACCGCCAAGATACTCGGTGAGTTCCGGGACGCTGTGGAGCAGACCCTCGCCCGTTACGGAGTGGAGCCATTCACCACAGCGGGAGAGGCGGTCGATCGGAGCCGGCAACGAGTGATCAGCGTATTGGCCGGTGACGAGCCGTCACACGACCGAAAAATCGCCCAGCGGCTGCGGCCGGGGTTTCAGTGGCACGACCAGGTGTTGCGCCCGGAGTGGGTGAACGTATACCGCTACACCGCGCCGAGCTCGTCGGCCGAGCCGAAGCCTTTGTCACCGGCCGAACTGGCCGAGCCGTCCGCTCTGCCGACAACGCCGGTCGAACCGAGCGTGCCGTCGGCCCCATCAGCCGTCCCGGAAGCCGACGAAGGAGCCCTCCATTGACCGACAGTCGTGTCTACGGCATCGACCTGGGAACCACCTACGCCTGCATTGCGTACTTCGACGACCGCAGTGGCCGGCCGATGATCACCCCGAACATCGAGGGGGAACTCACCACCCCGTCCGTCGTGCTCTTCGAGGACGAGCAGACCCGCGTCGTGGGGCGCGAGGCGAAGAATACCGCCGTCCTGGAAGCCGACCACGTGGTCGAGATGGTCAAGCGGGGGATGGGGACCCCGGAATGGCGCCGAGAGTTCTTCGGCCGGGAGTACTCCCCGGAGGAGATCTCCTCGTACATTCTGCGCAAGGTCGTTGACGACGCAGAGCGCTACGAAGGAGTGCGGCCGACGAAGGTCGTGATCACCTGCCCGGCGTACTTCGGCATTCCGCAGCGGGAGGCGACGGCGGCGGCCGGCAAGATCGCTGGCCTGGAGGTGCTGGAGGTCATCAACGAGCCGACCGCGGCGGCGATCACCTACGGCAGCCAGCACCCGGAGGACCAGGTGGTCCTGGTGTACGACCTCGGCGGTGGCACCTTCGACGTCACCGTCATCGAGGTCAAGGACCGGGCTATCACCGTCATCGCCACCGACGGCAAGCACGAGTTGGGCGGCCGGGACTGGGACGCGGAGGTGGTCAAGTACCTCGCCGCACAGTGGACCGCCCAACACCCGGGCGCGACGAGCGATCCGCTGGACTCCCCGGAGACCGTCCAGGATCTGTGGCTGCGGGCGGAGAGCCACAAGCGCACCCTCAGCAGTCTCATGCAGACCAAGGTGCCGGTGATCCATGACGGCCAGCAGGTCACGGTGCCGCTGACCCGGGAGAAGTTCGACGAGCTGACCCAGCACCTGCTGGCGGACACCGTCAGGTTGACCAGGAAGGTCATCGAGACCGCCGGCGAGCTGGGATACCCGACGATCGACCGACTGCTGCTGGTGGGTGGCTCGACGAAGATGCCACAGGTCGCCGAGCGGCTAGCTGCCGAGTTCTCCTTCGAAATCAAGGGCTTCGAGCCCGACCAGGCGGTCGCGAAGGGAGCGGCCATCTATGGCCAGAAGCTCGCGATCGGTGACGAGGTCTGGCGTGAGATCGGCAAACGGCTCCCGGACCACGCTCCGGATCGGGACATCGCCAGCGTGCCGGCGGAGATTCGGCAGGCGGCCGAGGAGGCTGTCGCCAGCGACCTGGGACTGCGGCTAGACACGGTGCAGCAGTTCGGCGAGATGACGGTCAAGAACGTGGTCAGCCACAGCTTCGGCATCCGGGCGTTGAAGGGCGATAAGGAGATCCCGGTCATCGCCAATCTCATCCTGGCCCAGCAGACGCTGCCGATCGAGGTCAAGGGCACGTTCGGCACCCGTCGGGAGGCGCAGCCGTCGGTCAGCATCGAGATCTACGAGAACACCTCCCGGGAGAAGTACGTCGAGGACTTCGAGACCGGCGAGCAGGTGGGCAACGCGATTCTTGAGCTGGCACCGGGGCTGCCGGCGAACTCGCCGATTGAGGTGACCTTCCAGCTCGACAACGACGGGCGGCTGCTGATCACCGGCCGGGACGGCTCACCGGGTGGCAAGGAGGTCACCGCCACCGTGCAGACCGACCGGGCCCTCTCGGCGGAGCAGGTCGCGCAGGCCATCGAGCACGCGCAGGGCATCCGGGTGATCGGTTGACCGGGCGGCTGGGCGAGTCGGCTCAGCTCGCCGTCGGTATCGACCTCGGGACCACGTACTCGGCGGTGGCGTGGATCAATCCGGACGGCGACCCGGAGATCATCCCGGACGCCCTGGGTGAGCCGCTCACCCCGTCGGTGGTCGGTCTCCTCGACGGCCGTCCGGTGGTCGGCGCGGAGGCGAAGGCGGAGCAGGCCCGGGGCGGCACCGAGGTGGCGCACCTGTTCAAACGGGCGATGGGTAACCCGGCGTACGCGTTTCCACTCGGCGGCGAGCTGTGGACCGCTCCGAGGCTCTCCGCGTTGGTGCTCCAGCGACTCAAGCGGCAGGCCGAGGCGGCACTCGGCCGCCCGGTGAGTCGGGCGGTGGTCACCGTGCCGGAGTACTTCACCCATCCGGAGCGGGCCGCCACGCTGGAGGCGGCCCGCCTCGCCGGGTTGTATGTACCCCGGATCATCAGCGAACCCACCGCCGCCGCCCTCGCGTACGGGTTGCGGCCGGGACCGCAGACCCGAACGGTCCTGGTGTACGACCTCGGCGGCGGCACCTTCGACATCACGCTCGTCCGGATTGCGGCGGACGAGATCCGGGTGCTGGGCAGCGCGGGCAACCACGAACTGGGCGGCCGGGACTGGGACGACCGCCTGGCCCAGCTCGTGCTGCGCGAGTTCCCCGCCGAGGCGGAGGCCCTGGCGGAGGAGCCGGACGCGCTGCTGGTGGAGGTCGAGAAGCTCAAGCGCACCCTCTCCGTCCGGCAGTCGACCGAGTTCCGGGTCCTCTTCGGCGGCCGGTCGCTGACCTGCCGGGTGACTCGGGAAGCGTTCGAGGAGGCCAGCCGGGACCTGTTGGAACAGACCGGCTGGCTCATCGACCAGGTCCTGCGGGACGCGGAGCTGGGGTGGGCCGACATCGCTGGCATGCTGCCGGTGGGCGGGTCGACCCGGATGCCGATGGTCCAGCGGTATTTCGAAGAACTGTCGGGTCGGCCCCCGATGGGTGGCATACATCCCGACCACGCGGTGGCCCTTGGCGCCGCGGCGCAGGCCGCGATCCTGTTGGAGGAGGAGGCCGAGACGCGGCTGCGGCTGGACGGATCGGTCGAGCCACTGCTGCGACTCGACGCGCCGCGCCGGGTCCACAACGTGGTCGCGCACAGTCTCGGCATGATCGCCGAAAACACCGCAGGTGACCGGTACGTCAACAGCGTCCTGCTGCCGCGTAACCGACCCATTCCCGGTGCGGAGACCCGGCCGTACCAGTTCCAACTGGACGGCAGCGGCACGGAACTGCTGGAGGTCTTCCTCACCCAGGGCGAGACCGACGATCCGGCCACCTGCGTCTACCTGGGCCGCTACCTGGTGACCGGCTTCCCGCCGGGCGCCCGGGGCCCGATCGTCGTCGACCTGACGTACGCCTACGACGACAACGCCATGGTCGTGGTCACCGCGTCGGAGGGAAAAACCGGCGGCGCGCTGCGGGTGGAGGTGGCCAGCCTGCCGGAGGACATCCCGCAGCGGTTCCTCGAAGCACCAGAGCGTCCTGTCTCCCGGGAACCGAAGACCATCTACCTGGCCTTCGACCTCTCCGGCAGCATGGCGGGCCATCCGCTGCTGGAGGCGCAGCGGGCCGCTCGTGCCTTCGTCAGCCAACTGGACCTCACCACCACCTCGGTCGGCCTCGTCGCCTTCTCCGACGATGTGGCGGTGACCCAGCAGGCGACCAGCAACGCAACCGAGATCGAGCACGCGATCCGTGGCCTGACGGTGGGCAGCACCGGCTACGGCAACGCCACCCACCCCTTCGACGAGCTGCGTGAGCTGCTGGAATCGGTGCCCGGCCGACGCTTCGGGGTGGTACTGGCCGACGGGGTGTGGGCGCGGCAGGATCTCGCCGTACGGCAGGCACAGAGGTGCCACCGCGCGGACATCGACATCGTCGCCGTCGGGTTCGGCGGCGCCGACCAGGCGTTCCTGCAGCGGATCGCCTCTTCGACCGAACAGGCGCTCTTCACCGATCTCGGTGAGCTCACCGCCGTGTTCGGAACGATCGCGCGGGAGATCACCGAGGGTGCCGCGGCGTCATGACCGGTCAGGACGACAAACGGCCGAACTTCTTCCTGTTGCTCGGGCTCGACCCCAACGCCTCTTGGGACCAGGCGCTGTTCACTCGCGAGTTCGCCCAGCATCGGGCGAGCTGGACGAAGGCATCGACCGGGTTGGGCCGGCGTGCCCAGGAGGCCAAGAAGAACCTGTTCTTGGCGAAGAAGATCGAGCAGCTCATGCGCGATCCCACGTTACGAGAGCAGGAACGAGACCAGGCCAGCCAGCTCCAGGAAGCCGGCCGGATCGCCCGGCGCAGGGATCTGAACGACCGGCTCGACGTCCTGCTCGCCCGGGGTTTCCTGCTCGACGAGGAGGTGAGCAAACTCCGGGAGGACTTCGCCGAGGCACTGGAGTCCAGCCCGGAGCTGCGGCAACGACTGGACGCGGCCTCGGTCCGTGAGGCGAAGCCGGCCGACGAGGCGTCGCTCGCCCCGTCCGTGGAGACGGAACTTCTCAACAATCTCAGCGGGGTCGGGGCGAAGTCGCTGTACGACGTGTTGCGGGACATCGACCAGGCGATCACCGACACCAGCCCACGCGAGCTGCTGCTGGCCGCCGCCGATCAGCTCGCCGACCGGGCCCACAAGATCAAGGACAAGCGCGACCCGAAGGTGCTGCACTGGGAACGGCTCAGCAGGCTCGCCCGAGTCGTGTTCGGTACCGAGGAGGAACGGCGCCGGCACGACGTGTCGATGCGGCGAGCCCAGCTCCGATTTCTGGTGTCGACCTTCGAGGAAGCCCTGTCCGTCGCTCGTGAGATGACCGCGGGCCAGGTGGAGCTGTTTCTGCGTAGGGCTCGGGAACAGGGGATCGACGATCTCGACGACGCCCGGTCCTATCTCGTCGCGTACTTTCAGACCCGGAAGTGGCCGGTACAACTGCCGGCCGAGGAGAGCCAGCGGCAGATCGCGCGCTTGATTCAATGCGTGTACTGCCATGAGTTGAACCAACCCAACGAGCGGGCCTGCCGGACCTGTGCGGAGGATTTGCAGATTCCCTGCCCGAACTGCGGTCAGGTCGAGCCACGGTACGGCGGCGGCTGCCGCTGTGGTTTCCCGATCGGGCAGCGGATGCTGGTGGAGAGTCTGCTCGTCGAAGTGCGGTCGGCGACGGAACGGCTCGACTTCGCACAGGCGGGGCTCCATCTGGAACGGGCGGAGCGGATCTGGCGCCTACCGCCCGGCCGGAGCGACGACCTGACCGTTTCGATCCTGGCCGCCCGAGGTGCGCTCGACGAGACACAGAGGCAGGTCACCACGATGGTGGCGACGGTCGAGCGGTTGATCATGGGGCGTCAGTTCGTCGCCGCGGAGCAGCGGTTGCGGGCCGCGTCCGAGGGACTGCCGCGGCGGGACCAACTGCTGAAGCAGGCCGGGCGAGCCGTGGCGCAGGCCCGAAAGCTCTACCAACGGGCGCGGCACCCCGACCTGCCGGCGGCCACCCGGGCCGAGCTGTACGCCGAGGCGCTGCGCATCTGCGACGACTTCGAGCCGGCCCGGTCGGAGCTTCAGCAGATCCCGCCGGAACCGCCCAGCCAGGTCGTCGCCCTGGTGGACAGCCCGGCCGTGGGAGTCCGGTTGACGTGGCGGCCCGCCCCCGAACCGGACGTCTCCTACCTGGTGGTTCGGGGCACCGCAACCCGCGCTCCGCGCCATCCCGAGGACCTGCCCGACCAACAGCGGCTCACCACGACGACCGAGACCACTTGGTGGGACCGAACAGCGACCGAGCTACCGGGACAGACGCTGTGGTACGCGGTCTTCACCGAGCGGCGCGGCACCTTCTCGACGCCGGCCGTAGCCGCGCCGGTGCTTGTCGCCGCCGACGCGGCCGACGTACGCGCCACCGCCCAGGACAGTGCGGTGGTGCTGACCTGGCGGGCACCTAAGCACGCCGCCCGGGTCGAGGTCCGCCGGACACCGCTCGACTCCGGAGCGGACGGGGCGGTGCTGACCGGATTCGCGGCCGGCCGGGCGGTCGACATCGAGGTCCACAAGGGAGTGCGCTACCGATACACGGTCCGGGTCGCCTACCGGGACGCCAGCGGTGCCCTCTGGTGGTCGCCCGGGGTGCACCAGGACATCACTCCGGTCGAGCGGCCGGCTCTGCCCGGACCACTGACCGTCACCGCGAAGCCCACCATCACCGGGATGTACCGGCACCGAGTGCAGCTACGGTGGCCGGCGGCGGACGCCGGGGCCGTCCGGGTGGTCCGCCAGGCCGGTGCTGGCTGGCTCCGGGAGGGCGAGGTGGTGGCCGAGAAGGTGCTGGGTCGAGACGGCCGCATCCTGGCCGATGGCGAGGACGACATCTGGATCGATTCGCAGTTCGACGTCTGCTCGTACTTTCCGGTGTTGTTGCTGGAGAACCTCGGCTACGTGGGCCGGGCCCGCCGGTACGCCCACGTCGACGAGCCGACCGACGTCGAGGGCGAGTTCGGTGGCGGGTCGGTCCGGCTGGGCTGGAGGTGGCCGGACGGGGCGGTGGCGGCGTTGGTCGGCCACGACGCGGTGGCGTTGCCGGTCGACCCGACCACCGCGCCCGGGCAACTCATGGTCAACCGGGTCGGCGCGGAGCTGTACGGCGGGCTTGAGCTGCCGGACGGCGGCGACGAACGATACGCCCTCGTGGCGACTGTGATACGCCGGGACGGGCTGGAGTTCGTGACCTCCGGTGTACCCGTGTCGGTTCGGCGGCCTGCTGTCCGGGTCGAGTACGCGGTCCGGCACCCGGCCCTTCGACGTCCCGAGTTGATCCTGTGGGCCGAACGGCCTACGGCGCTACCCTCTCTGGTCCTGGTCAGTCGGCTCGGACGGGCCCCGCACACCCGCGCCGACGGCACTGAGGTCATGAAGGTGCCCGAGCGGACGGTGCGCGGACAGCAGACGCTTGCGCTGCCGCGCAGCACCGGTGACGAGCCGCAGTACCGACTCTTCACCGCCACGACGAGCGACAGCGTGGCGGTGGAGTTGGCGCAACGGCCAGCGGTCAGCGCCTGACCGGCAGCGACGGGTGCGCTGTCGGGGCGCAGTCAGAGCTTGAACAGGTAGACGTCGATGGTGAGCGCCGAGGGCGGTGAAGCGAGGCTGAGGAACGGACGGTAGACCGTCCCCCGGAAGATGATTCCCTCGTCGCCCAGTTTCTTGAGTGCGGCGTTCGCTCGGCGGGCGATCCGCATGGCCCGGTCGGTGTTGTCGTTCGAGGCGCCGCCGAAGGTCAACACCAGCCCGGCGCGGCGGCCCTGCAAGCCGGGATGCTTGCGCACCTTGTTCTGCAACGTACGGATCGCCCGGGGATCGTTGGCCAGCAGGCCCTGCCAATCGACCGAAGTCAGCCGAATGCTGACCGGCTTGAGTTCCAGCACCGGCTCGGGGGTGGGGGACGCCGACGCCGACGGCGACGGCGATGCCGAGGCGGCCGGTTCGGGTTCCGCAGGCAGGGGCGCCCCCATCGTCGTCGCTACGAGATAGATCATCGCGAGTGCGAACATCAGGTCGGCGAAAAGCCAGCCGATGGTGCCGAAGACCAGGTTTCCCTGGTCACGTCCAGCCGCCCGGTACCGCCTTCGAGCCAGGAACCACATGCGACTTCCTTCCGCGGGTCGTAGGCTGGCTTGTTTCGCCTCGTCATCGGCTGAGGGGCCGGAACCTGGGCCACCATCCGCCCCGGCTGGTGCTCGCTGCCGCGAGGCCGGCCGCGACGCCGGCCAGGTCGCTGGCGACCCGGTCCAGGTTGGTCGCGGTCGCGTGCAACGCCCTGGTGGTCAGTTCGAGGGCACTGCCGGTGGTGACCAGGTCCCGGTCGACCTCGGCCAGCCGGGTGCTGGCGGCGACCACGTTGCGGGTCAGGGCCTCCAGGTCGGTGCGGAGCCGACCGCTCATCGTCTCGGTCGCCTCGCGCATCGAGGCCGCCGCCGTCGCCATGCTCGCCGAGTTCTCGGTGAGCCGCGCCACGAAGGCGCTCTGCGACTCGTCGATTCGCCGTAGGTGTTCGTCGATGGAGGTGACCGTCCTCGCGTGCGTACCGGTGCTCTCCGTGAGCAACTGCGCCGCGGCAGCCAGGTCGGTCACGCCACTGGCCAGCGTGGCGGCGCTGGTCTGGTATGTCTCGTGGTCGCCTCGGTACTCCCGCAGAGCTTCCCGGAAGCCGGCGAACAGCGGCGACATCTGCTCCTCGATGAGCTGCCGGTTGGCCGACCCGGCCTGCTGGAGAACCTCTTTGGCCTGCTCGGTCGTACCGGCGATCAGTTGGGCGTTCTCGGCGCGTACCGCGATCATCGTGGCCCGGGTCTCCTCCGCCAGCCCGCTGACGAACTCCCGTCCCTGTTCCTGGAGGGCCTGCGCGGCCTGCTGCCCCTGCGCGTACAGGGCGGCCAACTCCGTGCGGCCCTGCGCGTAGAGAGCGGTCACCGCCTCCCGCCCTTCGGTGACGAGTTGATTGTTCGTCTCGGCGAGGGCCTGAGTGTCGCGGACCGCCGCCTCCAGGAGGCGCTGAGTCTCGCCGAGCACCCGCTGTGCGGCCGCCGCCCACTCCTCCGCGGTCATCGGGGGCCGGATTCCGCTCGTCTCGGTGGCCAGGGCGAGGGCGGCAACCGCGTCGTCGGCTCGGGCGCGGAACCGACTGATGACCCGGTTGGCCTCGGTTTCCCGCCAGTGTGCCAGCACGGTGAGCACCAGCACCAGCGTGAGCATCAGGAAGGCGACGATCGCCGTTTGGGCGAAGGTGGGGACGAGGGCGCCGTCGAAACGCTGCTCCCAGAGCAGAAGGAAGGGCTGGGCGGCCAGCTCCGGGTTCGCCGTGATCTGACGGTGGTAATGCCAACTGGCCAGGCCGAGGAAACACCAGGTCAGCAGGAGAGGAACCAGGGCTGCCGCGTTGCGCCAGCCGTTGAGCGAACGAGCCCGGGCGTGCTTGAGCTCCGCGAGCTGGTCGAGCGGATGCTCGACGGCGAGCATCCGCTCCAGACTGGGGTAGTCGCGCCGGGCGGCCGCCCGATCCAGGGCGAGCAGACGCTCCGCGTCGGCCGTGGCACCGGCCGCGACCAGGTCGCCATGCAACGTCCGTAGCTTCCTGGCCGCCTCGGCGCCGTTGGGTTCCAGGGTGGCTACGTTCTCGAACGGGTCGTCGCTTGTCTGGGCCGTGGGTGGTACGGCGACCATGAACCGCTCCTCAGCAATCAGCGCGGATAAAGGGTGAAAAGCCGAAGCGTATCGACCTTAGGTACATCTGGTAGCGGACGAATCCGTCGGACCGCGCAACCCGACTGTCCAATGTGACCATGATCGGCAGTCGAACGTTGTCTATCGGCCGTCGAGTCGGGCTCTGATTTCCCCGATCGTCGGATCGTCTGCCGGAAGGTTGCTCGTCGCTATCCGCAACGCGCGTTTGAGTAACGAGATCTCACTCCCAGGTCGGCCGCCCTCTCGGTAACTGGCGGCGAGGTTCATTAACCGGAGCACCAGGTCCGGATGGTGTTCGCCACCGGCCTGTTCGGTGATGGCCAGTGCGCGTTCCTCGACCTTGATGGCGCTGCCGAACTGGCCGTGGTTGTAGTAGTAGTAGCCGAGACAGCCGAGTAGTTCGGCGAGATCGAGATGATCCCTTCCATACGTCGCTTCGGCCAACGCGACTGCCCGGCATTGCAACAGGATCGCCTTGGCATACTGCCCGGCCCCGGCATGCGCCGAGGCGAGCCGGGTCAGTCGGGGCAGCACCTCGCGGTCGTCCTGCCCATACAGTTCCTCCGCGAGGCCGAGAGCACGTTCGTCACGGGCGAGGGCCTGCCCGGCCTGCCCCGCCATCCGGTGGCTCGCGGCCAGGCTCTCCACCCGTAGCAGCAACTCATCGCGGTCTCCGGACGCCTCGGCGATCTCCAGTGCCCTGGTCTCGAACGGAATGGCCTCCGTTGCCCGGCCAAGTTCGTAGTAGGTGAGACCGAGGCGTACGAGCAGGGGAGACACCTCGGGATGACGTGGACCGTACAGGTGCTCCATGATGGCCAGTGCGTGATGCAGAAACGGTAGGGCTTCCAGAGGCCGCTCCAGCCGGGCATACGCCGAACCGAGCATGCTTAACGACTCGGCGACTTCGTCGTGTTCTTCGCCGTACTCATCCCTGGCGACCTCGACGGCGCGTTCCAACAACGGCACTGCCTCGGCCCATCGGTCCAGGTCGCTGTACGTGATGGCGAGATTGTGCAGACGCAGCAGCAGTTCCGGCCGGGGCGTGTCGGGGTCGGCTGCGACGATGGCCAGTGCTCGTTCCTCCAGCGGTGCCGCCTCGGCGTACCGTCCGGCCCGGTGGTAGGCGGTGCCGAGTAGGCCGAGCTGTTCAGCCGTCCGGGGGTGATCGGGGCCGTCGATCGCCTCCGCGATGACGAGTGCCCGCTTCAGGGTCGCGATCACCCGCTGGGGCCGGCGCAGCTTGCGCTGCAGGCGTGCGGCGGTGTTGAGCCGCTCGATCAGCTCCTCGTCGTGCCGGCCGTGCGTCAGCTCGATGATCCGCAGGGCGCTCTGACACAGCGCGTGCGCCTCGTCGAACCGGTTGAGGTGCTGGTAGTTGTCGGCGAGGGCGTCCAACCGGGGTACGAGGTCCGGGTGATCCTCAGGCACCAGCTCGCGTGTCACGGCCAGCGCTTGGCGGTTGGCCTTGGCCGCGTCGGTCACCCGGCCCAGGCTCTCGTAGACGTCGGCCAGCTCGGTCAACGTGTACGCCAGCTTGGCGTGCTTCTCCCCGTACGTCTGCCGGGTGATCTCGACCGCACGTTTCAGCAGCGGCTCTGCGTCCTGGAACCGCCCCAGCCCGCGGTAGCTGTTGGCGAGGCCGATCAGCCGATCCGCTACGTCTCGGTGGTCGAAGCCGAAGTGGGTCTGGGTGATGGTGAGGGCGCGCTGGTCGAGCCGCCGGGCCTCCTCGGCCCGCCCTTGCAGTCGATAGGTGGTGGCCAGCCGGGCGAGGCAATCGGCGACGTCAGGGTGGTCGGGGCCATGCCGGGACTCGGTGATTCGCAGCGCCCGCTCGTGCAGGTCGGCTGCCTGCGTGACCCGTCCCAGATTCCGATAGGTGCTGGCCAGATCGTTCAGCCGGGTGGCGACATCGGGGTGATCGTCGTCCAGGGCCGCCGTGGTGATCTCCAGCGCGGCTTCTTCGAGCTGCAACGCCTCCTCGTGCTCGTCCAGCTCAGTGCGGACCGCGGCCAGGGCAGCGAGGAACGTCGCCAAGTATGGGTGCTCCGGCTCCAGCCGGCTTTCGGCGATGGCCCGGGCCCGCTGGGCCAGTTGCAGGGCCTCGGCGGTCTGCCCCAACTCGCGGTAGCTGCCGGCCAGATCAATCAAACGGCGTGCCACATTGATGTGCTCCGACCCGAGTTCTCGCTCGGTGATCGCCAGGGCGCGTTGCTGCAATGGCACCGCCTCCTGGGTCTGGCCGAAGTTCTGGTACACGGCGGCAAGGTTGGCCAGGTGCAGCGCGACGTGGTAACTGTCTGAGCCGTACGCCTGCTCGGTGATCCGTACCGCGTCAAGCAGCAGCGGTACGCCCTCGCTGGCTCGGCCGAGCCCCGCGTAGGTGATGGCGAGGTTGCTCAACCGGGTGGCGATGTCGGCGTCGTCCGCCGCGTGGCTGCGTCTGGCGATCCGGAGTGCCTCCTCCTCCAATTCGACCGCGTCGGCGGGCCGACCCAGCTGCGAGTACGCGACGCCAAGGTTGCCGAGCAGCGTCGCCAGCTCCGGATCGGTCAGAGTCGGAGCAGACCTGCCGATGTCAAGGGCGAGGCGCGCGAACTTCATGGCCTCGCCGTAGCGGCCCTGACTGGCGGCGAAGAGGCCGGCCTGGTTGAGCAGTCGACTCAGCGTCCAGTCCTGGTTGTCGGCACCGATGTTGTCGGCCAGGGAGTGGACGTGTGGCAGCAGGCTCCACCAGCGAGGCCAGCCGTCCATGTTCTCGTCCGGATCGCGGGGCATCGCGGCGTCGATGAGATCGACGGCGAGACTGGCGGCCGGCGTGAGACCGGTTTCGGTCCGTTGTGTCTGCGCGCCTCGCAGCACCGCTTGGACCAGCCGGTGGATGCTTACCGTGGCCGGTGTCAGGCTGACCATGCTGTAGGAGTGCAGCAGGCTCAGCAGCCGGTTCGCGTCGTTGACGCTGCCATCGGCAAATGTGGTGACCAGATCGCGGGGCAGGTCTGTCGGGCCGAGCCAGGCGAGCACGTCGAGCAGATCGACGGCGCGTGGATCCTGCTCCATCAGCGCGTCGAGGGTGATCTGCCAGACCTGGCTGACCGCCAGCTCCTGCCGGGCGCCGGGGGCTACCTCCGCCATGGCCGCCGGAAGGCCGGTCACCAGCCGGTCGGCGTACGAGGACAACGGCTCCGCGGCCGCCTTGACGTACGCGATGGCCTGTTGCAGGGCCAGCGGAAGGCAACCCAGGGCGGCAGCGATCCGTTCCGCGGCGACCCGGTCCCGCTGGCCGGTGCGCTGAATCAGCAGGTCGACCGCCTTGGCGGGGTCGAGCATGTCGAGCCGGACGGGGCTGAGCCCGTAGTCGACCCAGTCGACATCGCGGCGAGTGGTCACCAGGATGTGACCGCCGTCGGCATTGGCGAGGATCTCGGTGATATCGGCCGGATTCTCGACGTTGTCGAGGACCAGCAGCCAGTCCGGGTAGCGCTGCAGCCAGGCCATCGCCCAGTCGGCGGCGGCCTCGGGAGGAGCGGACAACCCCGGTGCCAGCCGGCGGGCCACCTGGGCGAGGCCCTGAGTCAGGTTCGTCGAACTGTCGGCGGTAATCCAGAAGACCGAAGAGTATTCCGCCCGCTTCGCCGTCGCGTACTGGAGGGCCAGCTCTGTCTTGCCGACTCCGCCCAGGCCGGCGACACTCTGTCCGACGACCCCGCCCCGGCCGGCCATGGCCCGCGTCAGGTCAGTAAGAGCGCGATCCCGACCCACGAATATTGCCACGGGGCGTCGGGGTGCCATCCACACCCGTCGTCGGCCGATATCCTCAAGCGGAGGCAGGTTGGCCGGAAAATTGTTGATCGTTGCGTTGTCGCCGGTCGCGATGGTGCTATTGCTGATCGTCCCGCCCGCGAAGGACCGTTCGCCGCCCGCACTGACCCGTCCTGGTCCCGGGCTGCCGGGGCGGCCCCACCGCTGGTCGGCACGATTTCCATCGGGGCGGCTCAACAGATCGAGTCCTATAGTCGTGATCTTTCCGCAGGTGCGAGAGTCATCAATGCTACATGGATCCTCGAGGGCGCGATCGTCAACGGGCCGAAGGTGTCACTGCCGCCTCCTTCTCCGTCGTGGCGTACACCGCCCCGAGCATGCCTCCCGCGGCCTTCAGTGCCTCGTCCTGAGAGTGCACATAGGTCTTCATGGTGAAGGCCACGTTGGCGTGGCCCAGCGCCAGCGTCCCGGCACGTTCTTCTACCTCGATGACGCAGCGGCCGATCTCGTCGCGCGCCAGGGGTTCCGGCTGCCGACGAGGCGCAGGTATAGGTAGATGAGGTGGCCGCAGTGGCGGCAGGTCGCGTCGCGCTGTCCGCCGGGCGGCAGTCGCCGCTGCCCTGGGTCGCGGCCCAGGCACTACGCTGGTTCGGGTCGAGAGGAGCCCGATGTCGCACACCGCGACCCACGCCGGTCACCCCGGCACCGACGGTGGCGAGAGCGTTCCGCAGATCGGGCAGCAGGCCGGCTCGGCCGACGGTGAGCTGCTGCGGGAGCCACTCGGTGACCGGATCCGCCGGCTGCGGGTGGCTCGGGGGCTGACCCAACGGCAGGTGGCCGGCACGCGGTACACCCGCGCCTTCCTCGGCGCGGTCGAGGCCGGAACGCGTACTCCCAGCCGTGACGCCTTGGCCCATATCGCCGGCCAGTTGGGGACGTCCGTGGACGACCTGCTCTTCGGCCGGCCCGCGAACGTGACCGCCGAGCTGACGGCCCGGTTGGAGGCTGCCCGACGCGCGTTGTCAGCCGGCGAGCTGCGCACCGCCGAGCGGGACCTGACGGACGTACACCGTCGGGCGGAGCACTACCACCTGACCGAACTCGCGTGCTGGGCGCGGTATCAGCTGGCCGAGGCGCTGCTGCACCGAGGGCGGGCGAGCGAGGCTGCGGCGGCGTATGACGAGCTGGCGGTGGCCGTGCAGGGATCGGCGTCGCCGTTGCGGGCAGCGGTAGCGGCCCGCCGGGCGTACTGCCTGCTGGTGGGCGGCAACGCCCCCCGCGCCGTGGCGCTGCTGGAAGCCGAGCTGCGCCGGCTGGGTGCGGCGCCGCCGGTGGACCCCGATGCCGAGCTGAGGTTGACCAATGCGCTGATGTACACGTTTCTGGAGTTGGGCTGGCGGGACCGGGCGCGGCGGCTGGAACGCGCGGCGGCGGTGCTGGTCGACCGCGCCACGAACCGCGAGTGGGTGGCCCAGTTCCATGCGGTGGCCGGCCAACTGCGCCGCGACGGTGAACTCGACGAGGCGGACCGCCATCTGCGGGAGGCGGCACGCCGCTACGCCGAGCTGGGATTGACCCGCGAGATAGCCCTGTGCCACTGGGGCCGGGGTTATGTGCTGCTGCGGGCGGGCCGACCGGCCGAGGCCGAGGCGCAGTTGCGGCGGGCCCGTGACATGCTCGGCGAGGTCGGCGCGGTCCTCGACCACGCGGGGGCGACCTTGGAGCTGGCGGAGGCGTGCCGCCGTGTGGGCGCGCTGGCCGAGGCGGGTGAGCTGGCGCTGGAGGCCGCGCGGGTGGCGGCGGCCGGCCGGCACCGGGAGATCATGGCCGAGGCGGACCGGGTCCGGGGGTTGGTGCGGGCCGCGGAGGGCGACAGCCCGCAGGCACGTCGGTTGCTCGCCCGATCCATCGACCGGTACGAGCGGGCCGGGCTGCTAGCGGAGGCCGTGGTCACCTGCCGTCACCTCGCCGATTTCCTGCTCGCCGCGGGAGAGCGCGCCGAGGCCATGGTGGTGCTCCGGCGTGGCCTGCAGGCGGCGGAGCGGCTGCCATGACGATCGACGTGCCCGCGGTGGGCCCCCGCATCCAGCGGCTGCGGACCGCCCTAGGGCTGACCCAACGGGCGCTGGCCGAGCCCCGGTACACGGCGGCGTACGTCTCGGCGGTGGAGAGCGGCCGACGGGTTCCGTCCGGCGAGGCGCTTGCCCATTTCGCCGACCGGTTGGGCGTGACACAGACCGACCTGACCACCGGCCGATCGCCGGCCGACCGGGTGAGGTTGCTGCTGCGCCTGGTGCGGGCCGCCGGCGTGGCGCGCACCGACCGGGCGGAGGCGGAGGCGACCTACCGGGAGACGGTGGACGCCGCGGCGACGTTCGAGGACGCCATCCTCGGTGCTCGTGCCCTACTCGGCCTGGCCGACATCGCGCTGCGGGCTGGGCAGACCGATGTGGCGGTGGCACACGTGGGCCGGGCCGAGGCGCTGCTGTCCGGTGCCTCGCCGCATGTACGGGCCGAGGCGGTGGTGGCCCGGGCGCAGGTGGTGGGCCGATCCGGCGATCCGCGCTACGCCACCTTCCTGCTCGCCGAGGCCCGCGACACGTTGCTACGGGACGGGTATCCCGATCCGGCGATGTTGCTCGATCTGCACTCGGAGCTGGCGCTGTGGCACGGTGAACTCGACGATGAGCCGGCCGCGGCGGACGCGGCAGAGCGGGCGCTCGCCTTTGCCGTCCTGCCGGATCCGGCCGGCGTCGCGGAGCTGCACCTGACGGTGGCCGAGTCGCTGCTCGTGGACGGGCGCGCGGCGGAGGCGGAGGCCGCCGCCGAACAGGCCCGGCAGGCAGCTCGGCAGGCGGCGTCGAGTGTGCAACTGGCCGCCTGTCGTCGTGCCCGCGGCCGACGCCGGTGGAGCACCGGTGACGTCGCCGGCGCCCTGATGGACCTCACTGCGGCACACGCCGCGTTGGTCGCTGCCGGGTACGCCACGGCGGCGGCCGAGTGCGGCGTGGAACTGGCGGAGATCTACCGCACGATCGGGCGCCGGGACGAGGCTCGGGAGTCGCTCGGCCCGGCCGAACGGGTCGAGGAACCGGAGGTGCGGGCACGGGCCGCGCGGCTGCGCGGCCTGCTCCGCGCCGACGTCGGCGACCGGGCGGGCGCGGAAGGAGACCTGCGCGCGGCGCTCGACGGGTACCGGTCGGCCGGTCGGCGTCGGGAGTTGGCGACCACGGTGCTGCTGCTGGCGGAGTGGCTGCAGCGGTGGGATCGGCCGGACGATGCGCTCGACCTGCTGCACGCAGGGTTGCGCGAGGTGGAACTACTCGGCGACCGGCGGTGACCGGCGCGTCCAACTCGTGGTGAGGCAGCGGATACCGCGGGTGGGCGGGAGTACTCACGGGACACGGCCACGCTCCGAGGCATCTGGTCGCCTGTATTGACGCCTCCGGATGCCTGCCCTACCGTAGGGAAACACAGCGCACAACAACAGTTAACAGGCTGGTAGCCCGGCCCTGGGCTGCGCACCGCGCACCACCGACATCCCACCCCCACCGTCCTCATTGGGAGGAGACCCCCATGCGCCGACAATCAGCCATGGTGCTGGCCACGCTGAGCGCCGTCGCCCTGGCATTGCCGCTGACCCTGGCCGCGCGGGCCGACGCCCGTCCCACCGCCTCCACCGCCCCCGCCGTCGCGGCCGCCCCCGACGGAGTCGCCCCCGAGATGTTCGCCGCGCTGCAGCGCGACCTACGGCTGACCGCGGCGCAGGCCCGGGCTCGCCTGGACACCGATGCCCGGGCCGGCCGAACCGAACAGGTGCTGCGCAGCATCCTCGGCGACCGCTTCGGAGGCGCCTGGGTGGCGGACCAGGGGGCGACCGTGACCGTCGGCATCACCAGCCCCGCCGATGCCGCCACCGTGCGTTCCCTCGGTGCCGAGCCCGTCCGCGTGGTGCACACCGAACGGGACCTGGACCTGGCGGTCGAGCGGCTCAACCGGCGCGCCGCCACAGCACCGGCGAGCGTCGTCGGCTGGTACGCCGACCTGCCCGGCAACGCTGTGGTCGTGCTGGCCCGCGACAGCGGCGCAGCCGCCCGGTCGTTCGCCGCCGCCGGGCTGCCGGCCACCGCCGTACGGGTCCAGAACACCACCGAAGCGCCCCGGCCCTACATCGACGTGATCGGCGGGAACGCCTACTACACCGGTAGCAGCCGCTGCTCGATCGGTTTCTCGGTCCACGGCGGGTTCGTCACCGCCGGGCACTGCGGCCGGGCGGGGGCACGCACCTCGCAACCCGCTGGCACCGTCCGCGGCTCCACCTTCCCCGGGCGCGACTACGCCTGGGTGCAGGTGGACGCCGGCAACACCCCACTCGGTCTGGTCAACAACTACAGCGGCGGCACGGTCGCTGTGGCCGGCAGCACCGAGGCACCGGTCGGGGCGGCGGTCTGCCGGTCCGGGTCCACCACCGGTTGGCGTTGCGGCACGATCCAGCAGAAGAACGCCTCGGTCACCTACCCGGAAGGCACCGTCACCGGCCTGACCCGCAGCAACGCCTGCGCCGAGCCGGGTGACTCCGGCGGCTCCTGGCTCTCCGGCAACCAGGCGCAGGGGGTCACCTCGGGCGGCTCGGGCAACTGCCGCACCGGTGGCACCATGTACTTCCAGCCGGTGAACGCGATCCTGGCCGCGTACGGTCTCACGCTGGTCACATCCGGCGGTGGCCCCGGCCCGACCCCCACCGCCACCCCGACCAGCAACCCGCCGGGCACGACCTGGCAGGTCGGCACCACGTACGCCATCGGAGCGACGGTCACCTACGGCGGAGCGTCGTACCGCTGCCTCCAGGGGCACACTGCCCAGACCGGCTGGGAGCCGCCCAACGTCCCGGCGCTCTGGCAGCGAATCTAGCCACCACGCACAGGGTCCCGGGCCAGGCCGCCGAGCGCGGTCGGGCCCGGGTCCGTGCCGTCACCCCATCGGGATGTCGACACCAGAATTGCAGGGCCAGTTGACGGAGGCGAAGGCCAAGGTGACCGAAACCCCGGAACAACAACTCGCCGCACTCCTGGCCAGCGGCGACACCTGGACCGTCAACTGACGGCAGGGGTTCAGCCCAGCAGGGACTTCTGCACCTTGCCCAGCGCGTTGCGCGGCAACGCGTCGAGGAGGTGCACCCGCCGAGGGCGCTTGTGGACCGCGAGCTGCCGAGCCACGAAGTCAATCAACTCCGGCTCGGCGGCCCCGTCCGCAACCACGTACGCCGTCACCCGCTGCCCCAGTTCGTCGTCCGGCACGCCGATTACCGCCGCCTCGCGTACCGCGGGGTGGGCCAGGAGCGCCTCCTCCACCTCGCCGGCACCGATCCGATAGCCCCCGCTCTTGATCAGATCGGTGGAGGCGCGTCCCACGATCCGATGCCGTCCGTCCGGTGCGACCGTCGCGATGTCTCCGGTACGGAACCAACCCCCGGGCAGCCGCACCGCGGCGTCCGCGTCCGGGCGGTCGAGGTAGCCGTCGCACAGGGTCGGCCCGCGTACCAGCAGTTCGCCCAGGCTCATGCCGTCGGCCGGCACTGCCGCACCGTGCTCGTCGACCAACCGGGTCTCCACCTCGGGCAGCGGCCATCCCACGGTGCCCGGTAGCCGGGGTCGGTCGACCCGGGCGCTCACCGTGATCAGCGTCTCGGTCATGCCGTACCGCTCCACCACGCGGTGCCCGGCCAGTCCGTGCAACCCGTCGAACACCGCCGGCGACAGCGGCGCGCTGCCGGACACCAGCAGCCGGGCACGGCGCAACGCCCGGGCGGCCGTCGGCTCGGCGCAGATCCGCGACCACACGGTCGGCACCCCGAACAGCAGCGAGCCGCCGGCTGCGGCGTACCGCTCCGGATGCGGACGGCCCACGTGGTCGAGCCGGCTGCCGACGCGCAACGGCCCCAGCACGCCCAGCACCAGGCCGTGCACGTGGAACAGCGGCAGCCCGTGCACCAGCAGGTCATCCGGCGTCCAGTGCCAGGCCTCGGCGAGCCCGTCGAGGCAGGCGGCGATCGCCCGGCGTGACAGCAGCACACCCTTCGGCAGCCCGGTCGTCCCGCTGGTGTAGAGGATCAAGGCCGGGTGGTCGTTCGGTGGCTCGGGGTGGCGGCTTGCCGACCGGTCGCGCAGCGACACCGGCACCACCGGCAGGTCGCCCACCTCGGCTGGGCCGCCCTCCGGCTGAAGTACCGCCGCCACGGCGGAGTCGCGCAGAATGTGTGCCCGTTCCATCGGGCCGGCGTCCGGTGGCACCGGCACCACGGTCACGCCCGCCAGCAGCCCTCCGACGACGCCCACCACGGTCTCCAGCGAGGCGGTCGCCACCACCGCCACCCGGTCCAGCCCGTGGATCCGGTCGGCCACCGCCGACGCGCTCTCCCACAGGTCGGCACCGGAGATGGCTCGCCCGGCGACCCGGATCGCGTCCGGATGCTCGTTCGGGGCGTGCGACAGGGCCGACAGCAGGGCCACGCGAAGCCTCCCGGGCAGCGGACACGGGTCCGTCGGAGCGGCCGGCCGGGGTCCGACGGGCCTCGGCCCGACCGTAGCTTCACCCGGCGGCCGGCACCACCCCTATCCGTCGCCGACCGCCACGCGCGGCGTGATCTCCAAGTCGACGAGGGCGTGTCGCCATTTCGCCGTAATGGCGGTGCCCCGATCGATCGGACACCGCCGTACCGACGGAACGGAGTCGATCAACTGGCTGCGGAGGCTGGTACGGCGATCGGCGGCCTCAGTCGCATCGACGGGGTCACCGAGGGCCGGGACCGGTCGGTGATGATCGGGCCACCCCGCCCAAGGGCAGGCGATGCGAACCATCAGCCGACCGAGTCTGACTCCGTATGACCACAGTGACACCAGCCGGCCCAAACGTCACCCGCCGGCCCGCCCGATGCCGATGATTCGGTTCAATGGAGTCGGGCCAGCACCGCTGGGCAGCAACCCCGCTTCGAGCGGGCGGTGCCGGAGCCGGGGCGCTCGGCGTACCAGTCACGCATCCGGGTGGCGGCGTCGCGCGGGCTTTCTGCCACGGTGAGCGCGAACCGCGCCGGGTGGGTCGGCCGGAGCGTGGCGACGACGTGCGCGACGTACAGCCGGAGTTCCTGGTCCTCCTCCCAGAGCACCGGGCCGGTGACCGCCGCGTCGACCAGCCGTCGCCAGTCGGTGTCCGCCGCCGACACGGTGAGCCGGCTGCCGTACGGCCAGCGTCGCCGCCATCGGGCACCGAGCTTTTCGTCGAGTTCGCGCTGGGTCGGCGCGGATGCGAAGGACAGGTTGGCGTGCTCCATGGCATGCCGGAAGTAGCGCCGGGCCTCGGCCAGCACGGGCCGACCGTCGAGCCGGGTGCCCACCTCGACACCGGAGAACATCCCGTGTACGGCATCGAAGTTCGCCGAGAAGAGCGCACCGTACCGGCCGTCGGCGATCACACCCTTGGCGTGGGTGGCCGAGTCGCCGTGGATCGTCACGCCCAACTCGGCCAGTGCCGCCGTGTCGGCCCGGTGCTCGGGAACGTTGTTGCGGCCCCGGACCAGCAGCCGTACGTCGAGGTCGTACGCGGTCATCGCCCGGCGCAACGGATCGAGCAGCAGTTCGGGCCGCTCCCGGATGCCGACCAGGCTGAAGGTGGCGAGGAGCAGTTCCTGCCGGGCTCGACCGATCACGTCGTGCAGGGCGGCGAGGATGCCCCGTTCCCGGTGCGGGCCGTCCGCGTCGTCGCCGTCGTACGTCCAGATCACGCCCGGTCCGGCGGCCAGCGGTGGTGCTACGACCGGACTCGCTGCCGGAGCGCGCCGGTGCAGGGCGTACTCGCCACCGGGCAGCGCCGCCCAGGTGCAACCGGCGAACCAGAGCCGGGTGAAGAACCGGGCCAGCCGGTCGACCTCGGCCGGGTTGCCGACCAGCACCCCGTTCTCCCCGGTCGCCGGCCGATCGGTGTCGACCAGGGCGCTGGTCTCCAGGTTGGCGCTGGAGACCAGCGCCACGCTGTCGTCGACGATCAGGAACTTGGCGTGGCAGCCTTCGTGCCCGCGCAACGCGATCCCGCGCCGGGTCAGCTCGTCGAACCGCTTCTTCTGTGCCTGCACGTCGATCCCGTCGACGTCCTCCACGCTCGACAGGTCGCGCCGCAGCGACTGCTCCGTCCAGGAGGTGACGACGTACACCCCGCCGTGCAGCCGGTCCACGGCGGCGAAGAGTGCGTCCAGCAACTCCTGGTCGCCGATCCGGAAACTGGCCAGGAAAATCTTGTGCCGGGCCGCCTGGATCAGCTCGATCGCCGTCCGGCGGATCGAGGTGACCGAACCCCGGTAGGTGAACCGGTGACGGTATTCCGGGTCGGTGTCGGGTGCACCGAGGAACGGCTGCCCGGGGGCGTCGCGGAGCAGGAAATATCCCTCCGGCGCGGCGATCGCGCCCAGGTCCAGGCTCTCCGGCGTGGCGGCACCCTCAGGCATAACGGAAGTCCTCCGTCTCGCGTAGCGCGTACACCAGACCGGGAAAGCCCAAGCGCCAGGCGCGGTGGCGCAGTTCGGGGTTGTTGGGCAGGGCGGTGAGGTCGGCACCCGGCGCGGCGGCGGCGGTGATCCGCCGATCCACGTCGATCAGCTCTTCGGCGGTCCGGTCGGCGCCGACCAGGTCGATCATGATCTCGATCAGGGCGTCTTCGCCTCGGGCGAGCAGCCCGAGCGGTAGCGAGAGGTTTCGGCCCAGGTCGGCGAGGCGCCGGGCGGCCGCCCCGGAGATCCAGCAGCGCCAGCGGCCCGGGCCGGTCCGCTCCGCCCGCGGGGCCACCCGCTTCGTCCAACCGAGCAGCCCGTCCCAGGCCCGGGCACGGGTGGCCGGGTCGTGCAGCGCGTCGACCAGCCCGAGCCAGTGCCGGACGAGCCCGACGGCGCCGGGCAACTCGATGCTCACCGGGTCGCGCCTGCCGTCCCCGGGCAGGGTGAGAACCGGTCGGTACCCGTCGTCGTCCGCCCGCAGCTCCCCCCGGCACCGGTGTACCGGGCACCAGCCGTTGCGGCTGATCACCGGTGATCCGTTCGTCACCTCAGCCACCTCGGTGATCTCCCCGTCCACCCCGGCGAGCGTGCCGGCGGCCAACCGTCTGCGCAGTTCGTCGGCGAGCGTGCTGCCGGCCAGTTCGGGCGGCATCGGGGCGTTCCCGGCCGACCGGGGACGCAGCCGCTCGACGTCGCGTAGCCCGGAGGAGCGCGGGTCGAGCGCGAGCAGGTCGCCGGTGCGCGGCAACAGTACGACGTCCAGGCTCTCCGGGCGCTTGCGATAGAGCGTCTGACTCCGAGCGGCCCGCCTTGCGTCGGGCCACAGTGGCCGGTAGCCGTCGCCGTCCGGCATCAGCGCTCCGGTGGCGACCAGCCGGCGGGCCGCCACCGGCAGCAGCGTCGCCCCGGGCAGGTTGGTGATCTCGAAGAACTCGTCCGGGTCGGCCCGGCCGGTGGCCATCGCCAGCTCCAGCACGAACCGCTCCAGCGGCGTCATCCGCACCGGCGCGGCGCGTTCGAACGACACCCCGCGCCACCACCGGATCGGCACCAGCACCTCGGGTAGGACGGCGACCGTCCCGGGTGCCGGCTCGGCGGGCGGGTCGGCCGGAACGAACTCGATCACCCGATACCCTTCGCGATCTCCATGTCGGACCGTGTGTCCAGCAACCGGAACAGGTTGCGGTAGAACTCCTCCGCGGCCGGTACGCCGTTCAGCTTGCGCAGCGTCGGGGCGTGCCCGACCAGCACCAGCCCTCGACGGGCCCGGCTACAGGCGACGTTGAGCCGACGGATGTCCTGCAACCAGCGACCGTAGCGGGCCGACGGGGCGCCCCGGCCGACGAAGGCCCGGCAGAACGACAGGAAGACGAGGTCGCTCTCCTGGCCCTGGATCTTGTCGATCGCGTCGACCACCTGGAAGTCGAGGGCCCGGAAATCATCGAAGGTCGGCCCGCCGAGTCGGCCCCGGATTTCGGCGGCCTGCCGCCGATAGAACGTCAGCACGCTGACCGTCACCCGCTCGCCGCCCGACCGTCGCAGCCGCGCCTCCCAGGAGCGGCACATCCGGGCGATCAGGTCCGCCTCGATTTCGTTGACGAAACCGCTACCGACGGTGCGCTCCCTCGCCCGGCCGCCGTAGACCGAGGTGTCCACCAGCACCACCGGCGTGTTGGTGCCGCCGTACCGCAGCGGTGTCACGTCCGGCCGCTCCGGTGTGAGGTAGTCGCCGCCGTACACCGGAGCGGAGATCAGCGACGCGATCGGCTCGATCATCCGGCGTTGCACGCGCAGTCGCTGCCGCAAAGCCGACGGCACGCCGGCGACCGACACCTCGAAGAGACTGCGCACCAGGTGCTCGCGCATCGCCTTGAGCAGGGTGCGTTCGGCGTCCACGCCGCCTTCGCCCAGCCGGCGCCAGGCGGCCTCGAAGGTGGGCCGGTACGACTGCCGCCAGGTGCCCGAGGCCCGCAGCCGCTCCGCGGTCGCCAGCACGGTGTCGGTTCGGAACTGGTGCAGTTCCTCGTCCTCGGTCCAGAGCGCGGCCAGGTGGTCGACTGCGGCCGGTAGGTCGGCGGCGGCGCCCCGACCGACCATGTGCAACGCGGAAAGGGCGTGCAGGTGGTGCTCGTCGGCTGGCTCCACGTACGGCGGGAGCTGATGCTCGTCGCCGACCAGCACCCAGCGGCGGGCGCGGACCGCCCCGATCAGGAACTCGCTGTCCACCACCCGGCTCGCCTCGTCCACGATCAGCGTGTCGAAGTCGGCGTCGCCGAGATCCCGACTGACCCCGGTGGTCGTGCAGCAGATCAGGTTCGCCGACCTTCGCAGGTCGGCGTCGACCTGGTCGGCCAGCGACTCCGGGGAGCCGCCGGCCAGCCCGGAGAGTTCGAACCAGCGTCGCTCCAGGTGGATTCGCTGCTCGCGTCGGGTCAGCTCGGCGTCGAGCCGGTCCCGCCACCGCCGTACCTCCGGCTCGGGTCGGCCGACGGGATCGTCGCCGGTCAGCGTGCGTACCCGGTCTGCGGCGTGCTCGGCGGCGGCGCGGCTTGCGTCGCTGTCGGCCTGCCTGCGCTGCACCTCCGCGCGGTGCTGCTGTTTCCCGGCGACCCGCTCCGCCTCCAGGGCGGTGGTCCGGGTCAGGGCCGCCTGTCGGCGGTCGGTCCAGGACCGCCGGTCCTGGTCGAGCCGGCGGCGCTCCGCCTCGCTGGACCGGTACGCCTCGCCGAGCCGGGTCAACTCGGTCGGCGACCCGAAGAAGGCCCGGACCGAGGACCAGATCCGCTGGCTCATCGGCACCGCCGCGAGCTGTGCACGAAGCGCTTCGGCCCGGGCCGCTACCGCAGGCAGCGTCACCGCCAGCCGGTCCAACGCGCCGGCCGCTTCGACCGCCGCGGCTCGGCTGGCGGCCAGGTCGGCCGCCAACCGCTTCCGCCAGGCGGCGCGCTTCCGCTCCGCCGACCGCAGCTCCTCGGTGGCCGCTCGCCGCCGGGCGTCGGCGACCAGGTAGGCGTCGACCGCGTCGCGCCGCTGTCGCAGCCCGTCGGCCTCGGCCTGCCAGCGTCCGGCCTGCGAGGTGGCCGGTCGGCGGGCCTGCCGCAGGTACGTCCGACTGACCTCCGTCGGCAGGTATCGGCGGAGTTCCCTGGCGACCCGGGACTCGTCCCAGGAGATCCGCAGCGCCAGGATCCCCGGCTGGTCGGCCAGCCGTCGCAGCACCTCGTCGACGGCCACGTGCATCGGGGCGAGCAGCAGCACCCGCTCGCCCCGACCGACGAGCTGGCGCACCACCTCGGTGATGACGGTGGACTTGCCGGTGCCGGGTGGCCCCTGCACGTGGTAGGCGTGCGGACTCCGGACGGCGCCGGTCACCGCCGCCCGCTGCTCCGGGTTGAGCCGGTCGTCGAAGTACGCCGGCAGTGGCGGCATCGCCACCACCGGCAGCCGCTGCGGGGCGCAGAGCAGCAGCGCCAGGTGCGCCCAGTCGCCCTCGACCTGCTCGCCGAGGAACCGGCCCAGTGCCGCGCTGTGCTTGCCGAGCGCGAACCGGCCCTGCTGCTCCAACCGGACCGGAGTCTGGGGCGCGATCGGCGTGCCGGGTGCGGCCAGGGCGAGCATCGGCTCGTCGCCGTCCAGTTCGGCCGAGAGCAGCCGCAGCTTCGCCGTCACTTCAGGGCCGCGCACCGTCACCGTCCGGCCCTCGGCGAAGGTGACCCGATCGTCGAGTCGGAGCCAGAGCACCGGCTCCTCGGCCAACCGGCCCTCGCCGACCACGGTCGCGCTGCCGCGTACCGTTCCCTCGTGGTTGCTGCGCTGCTCCAGCAGTTCGAGCATCTTCAGCAGCGGCTGGTACCGGCGGCGGACCTGGGCGTGCAGGTCGGCCCGTGGCCGGGGCGGCGACGCGCTCCGGTGCAGCTCGCGGCGCGCCGCGTCACGCAGCGACCGTCGCCGTTGGATGACTCGGAGTCCCTCGGTGAACGCCTTCACCAGCTCCGGGAGATCGCAGTACTCCTCGTGCCAGACCGGTGCCAGGCGGACCTCGCGGGGCCGGACCTTCTCGGTGCGGCCCAACCCGCGCGCCGGTTTCACCGATGTGACGTACGCCTGGGGCACCCCGCTGTCCCGGGCGGCGCGTGCCTGGGCATAGACCTCGAACCGGGTGCCGGTCAGCCGGTAGTAGGGGCCGTCACGCCCGGTCAGCTCCTCGACCAGCAGACCTCCGGCCAGGTCCGTCCGAACCTCTTCGAGGTCGTGGTCGGCGAGCCAGCGAGCCCGTTGCGGGTACGACAGGCACACCTCGGCCCGCTCCGCCGCGGAAGGCGAGAAAAGTTCCGGCTCGGTCGCCCGGCAGTGCTCCTCGGCCCACGACTGCGGAACGCGTAGCTGCTCCATCCCGGCCGCCCTCACCGGTCGTCGCGGAGGAAGCGGAGCCCGGCGCAGAGCTCGTCGACGTCGTTTCCGTCCCCGTGCAACGCCCAGTACGCCGTGAGTAGTCTGGCCGCCTCCGTCCGCAGCGACTCGGTGTGCTCGGCCGCGATCGGCTCGGTGCCGTGGGCCAGCACGGACTTGTTCCGGGCCCAGGTCCGGTCGCGCAGCTCGCGCAGCCGTCCCGGGTCCACCAGCCCGGTGCGGCGGGCCAGTTCGTCGTCGAGCGAGGCGAGCAGGATCGCTGCGGCGAACAGCGTCAGCTTGTTGGGTGGGCCCGCGGGGGCGGGCGGGGTGAGCGAACGGGACACCTCGGTGTAGCGGGCCCGGACGGCGGCCGGGTCACCGAGGCGGGCCCAGTCGCAGTCGTCCGGGTCGAACCCCGGGTAGTGGTGCCGCAACCGGCTGGTCAGGCAGGCCTCGATGGTCCGATAGAACAGCAGCGCCGCGAAGTCGTGCCGGCCGAGCTGCTGGTAGTGCAGCCCGAGGACGTAGAAGCAGACCACGAAAGCGGTGGCGTCGCCGGCCGCCAACCGGCGGGCGAAGGCCAGCTGCCGGTCGATCGTCGTCGCGGTTTCCGGCCGCAGGTGTCGGCGGTCCTGCCGCAGGCTCTGCTCCATCGCGGCGACCGCCGCCGGCAGCGCGGCCAGGTCGAGGTCGCACCAGGTCCGGTACAGCTCGGCGAGGGTACGCATCAGCCGGGCCCGGCCCGGCACCGCGATCCGTTCGGCGATCTCGTCGTAGCGGCGGCGAGCCGCCTCGAACGCGCCGGACCGGAACATCTCCAGGGCCCGGGCGAGTTCCTGCTCGCCGAAGAGAGTGGTCGGGTTCTCCAACGAGATGAGCCGGACCTCACCGTGCCGGAGCTGCCGGGTCACCGGGTCGAACTGGTTCTCGATGTAGGTCAGCCCCAGATTGAGCTGCCAGGCGGCCAGCGCCGCGGCGGCACTCATCACCTTCCGGCCGCCGGTGATGTCGATGACCGCGTGCCGGCCGTCCCGCCCGGCCAGCTCCCGCGCGATCTGCTGGTACATGTCGATCGGGTCACTGGCGTCCACCGGTACGTGCCGGAAGTCCTGGTAGCGCAGCCGGTCCCGGCCGACCAGCCGCTGGCCGATCAGGTCCACACTGTCCGGTGCGTCCCGTGAGGTGATCACGACCAGCCTGATCGGGCGGAGCAACTCGTAGGTGAGCACCGTCGGGGTCGCCGCGAAACCGCAGAGGCTGATCAGCACGTCGACCTTGCGTCGAGGCAGATCGCTGGCGGCGCGGGCCCGGGCGACCGCGTCGGCGAGCAGATGGTCGAGATAGTAGGCGGTGGCCTGGAGCGCAGGGCTGCCGTCGGCGTACCGCTGCTCGCCGCGTTCGATGCGGCGCATCGTCTCGACTCGTTCGGCGAAGGACCCCGCTTCGTCAGACGGCATGCCTGACTCTATCGAACACGCTCGCTCACTGTGCGACACGTTCCGTGCCAAGGTTACGAGGGACCGTGCGGGTTGAGCGGGCCGTACGTGGCCAGCAGGTATTCGCGGACGGGGTGCTCGGCGACTGAGGATCAGGTCTACGCTGCATCCGACCCAGCGCCGCGGCCACCTCCCGGCATGTCACCCAGGCTGACAAGTTTCGATAATCTCCGGCAATGTCCAGCCCTGGTTCCCCGCCGGACGCAAAGAGGGTGCCCTAGCCGGCGGGCTCTGTCACGAAGTCGATGAGGCGCTCCATGGGCCCGCCCATGGCTCTCAGACCGCTACGGCACTTTCAACAGGCTGCCCGAATCGGCGCCGACAAGTCTTGTGATCAGTCGGCCTCCGCCGCGCATCGAGTGGTGTCGAATACCGGTTCAGCGATGGCATCGAGCAGCCGCCTTGCTGGCGCATAGTTCGGATCCACGTGCCGACCGAGGACGATCGTGGCCACGGTGGCGGCACCTGCGACCTTCAGGGCGTAGGCAAGTGACTGCACGCGGGCACCTGTCGTCCAGGTGTCTTCGAGGATCAGTGCGTGGATCGGCGTGCGGGACGAGGGCAGGGCCGGAGCGAACCAATCGGCGTGGAAATCGTGGTCGTCCGGCCCGTAGTTCGGGTTGACCGCGCTGGCGATCCAGGGCAGACGGAGCCTACCGCCGACGAGCTCGGTGAGCGGGTGTTCCCCGGGACGGCTTCGGGTGCTGGGGACGGTGATGACATGCGTTGGCGGGGCGCCGGTGCGGGTCGTCACGCAAGCAAGGTGGTTGTGCAGAAAGAGCAGCAGGAGGGCGAGCAGGTTTCGCCGACTCTGCTCGGACCGGGCTGCGCCTTTGTACGTCCGGAGATTGTGGTGGTGCTGCCAGGTGCGTGGGGAGTAGGAAATCGGAAGGATGAGGTCTGCGAGGACGCCGCCTGATCGGGTCAGGTGAGACTGACAGCGGAAACAGAACGCGAATCCCTCACGCCGAACCCCTCGGCACGTGGGACAGATCCAGGGGTACGCCGGCAGCGGATTGCGTAGGTAGCCGCGCTGGACTTCGACGTATCGGCGGATAATGGTCCAGCGATGGTCAGTGGAGTGCGAAGTCAGGGAAGTTCTCCAGGCCGGCTTCGGTGGGCTGGTAGCTGAGGATGTCATCGACGGCTTCCAACAGTTGCGCGGTGCCGTGGACGACGTAGACGCCGGGTTTTTCGGCGAACGCCCTGGCCCAGTCGCACTGCATGACCTGACTAGTGAGAACGACGGGGCGGCCGTGCTGAAGAGCGAGCCGGGCCTGGACGCGAGCTCCGCTGGTCTCGCCGGCCTCGACGACGACAGTCGCGACTGCATAGCCGCTCATCACAGCGTTGCGCATGGGAAAACTCTGTCGGCTCGGCGGGGCGTCGGGCCAGAACTGCGAGATCACCAGCCCCACGTCGGCGATGTGATCCTGTAGGCGCCGGTTGTCTGTCGGGTAGTACCGGCGAATCCCGGTGCCGACGACGGCGACGGTGCGCCCTCCTGCCTCCAGTGCGGCGGTGTGAGCAGCGGTGTCGATGCCGCTGGCGAGCCCGCTGACCACGGTCACTCCACGCCCTGCCAAGGTGGTGGCGCACGCTCGGGCGATCCGTAGACCATCCCTACTTGCCTTACGGCTGCCGACAACGGCGACCGCCCGGTCATGAACCCGCAGGTCACCTCGGCTGAACAGGAGCGGTGGCATCTCCCGGATGCCGAGCAGTTGGGCTGGATAGGTGGCGTCGAAGAAGGCGTGGACGCCGATCCCCTCCGCCTGCCAATCGGCGATCTCGGCGGCGGCAGCGTCGAGCAGGTTGGTCGTCGAATCCGCATCCGGGAAGAGTGTGTCGGATTGGCCGACTGTGTGGTCAAGGACGGCCTTGGCGCTGCCGTTCTCCTGGATCTGCAGCGCCGTCTCCGGCCAGCGGGCATGAGGACGACGGAGCAGGGCAACCAGGGCCGCCCGCTCGATCGTCTCAGTGTCCATGCGCATGATGGTAGGCCCTGGCCCGCCCGCATGGCTCGACCATCCCGGCCGCTGCTGCCGGTGGGAGTTCTCGCAGGATATCATCGCTCGAACATATGTTCGACTCCGCTCAAGGTCAAGCGAGACCCGGAGGGCAGGAAGGTGGCGGCGGCCAGAGGCCGTGCCGGGTAACGACGGCTCAAGAGTCCCCTGTTGGCCGCTCGGCCGGGACCAGGACTTCGCTGCCGGACCAGTTGATGTTGTCGTCCGCGATTAACTTGTCCGGCTCGTCGTCCTCGTCGAGCGTGGAACAGGCTGCGTAGTAGCGCCCGAAGCCGTAGCTGCCGGCCGTCAGGGTGGCCAGTGCCCAAGCCCGAAGCTGATCGCGCAGCGTCTCCGGCGCCCGCTCGCTGACCGGCACCTGAATGACTCCGAGCAGGTCGTACCACTCATCCCGGGTGCCGGCGTCGACCACCCGGCAGAGCGACAGGGCATGCCGCACCTCCGGCTCCCGGGAAACCCACCTGACCTCACTCAACATGCCGCCTCCCGCGTCTTGTTCCGAAACCTTAGATGAGAATGCACTCGACAGAGGTTGATATCAAGAGTCACGGCAGCAATACTCGGAGTCGTCGTCAAAGTGGGAGGTGGCAACGATGCGTGATTCGTCTTCGAAACTCCCGGGCCCTCACCGAACGTCCGTCCACCCAGGACCCTCGCCGATCGTGCAGGCTTGGGAGCTGGGGTTACGACTACGCCAGCGCCGTGAGGAGATCGGCCTGACTGCGGCAGCGGCTGGTCGTGCGATCGGCATCATCCAGGCGTACGTCTCGGGAGTGGAGTCGGGCAGGGTGAAACTTCCCGCCGCCCGACTGGCGCGGATGGTCGAGGTCTACGAGTTGGAGCCGGAGGACGCGGCCGAGCTGGAGGAGCTGCGCCTGGGGGCGAGCCGACGCGCGTGGTGGCACGAGTACTCGCAGCTTTTTCCGGCCGAGTTCATCCGCTTCCTCGGCTACGAGGCCGGTGCCGAGCACATCCGCTTCTACGACAACGAGCTCATGCACGGCCTGTTGCAGACGGAGCAGTACGCCAGAGCCGTCATCGCCGGAGGAACGACGACCATCCGCCTGACCGAGGTGGAGCGGCGGGTGGCGGCACGGATGGCCAGGCAGGCGCGGCTCCACGCCGAGAACCCGCTCCGCGTGACAGCGTTGCTGGGCGAGGGAGCGCTACGCCAACAGGTCGGCGGCCCGGTCGTGATGAGCGAGCAACTCGACCACCTGGTTCGGCTGATGACCGAGCGGCCGGAGCAGATCGAGATCAGAGTGCTGCCGTTCGCCGCCGGAGCGCACCCGGCGCTGGGCGGCTCCTTCCAGATCCTGTCGTTCCCGTCGCCGCGGCTGCCCGACCTGGTCTGGCAAGAGGTGCTGACCTCCATCGACATCATCGACCAGTCCACCCGGGTCACCGACTATCAGGTCACCTTTGCCGAGGCGCGCGAACGAGCGTTAGGCTCGGAAGACTCGCTCGACCTGATCCGCCGGATCGCCAAGGAGATGACGTGACTACGTCGTACAGCTCCGGAGTGGGCTGGTTCAAGTCCTCCCGTAGCTCAAACAACGCCAACTGCGTCGAAGTGCGGTTCGGCGGCGGTGAGGTGGATGTCCGCGACACCAAGGACCGCAGCGGCCCGATGCTCACCTTCGACGGCCGCTCCTGGGCCACCTTCGTGACCGCCCTCAGGACCGACTCGGCAAGCTGACGCCGAGCCTCACCCCTGCACCCAGAACTGCCACCCCTCCGGCGCTGGTGGCCACGACGGGTCTGGCCGCCAGCCCTCAGGCGGTACCCAACCCGGTGGAGGAATGCGGCGACGCAGGTTTCCCAGTCTTCCCGCTCCTGTGCCCAGATCCGAGCCTGCACCTGCGGCATCCAGCCCTGATCCAGAAGCGCGGTCAGCACGGGTGAATAGTCCCGGGCCTGCTCCTTCGGCAGGTAGCCGACGTGCGACCCGGAGCAGACCACCTTGACGGCATATGGGTCGTACCGGTTGGTCGGCTCCGGAATGAGCTGAGCCGGCATGATCATCTCGTTGTCGCCGTCAGGGTCGAAGCCGTGCCCGATGCGACGAAAAGTCGATAGTAGGCAGCCGATCGGCGGGGGTGGCCGGGATTGACGGGGCTACTACGTACTGCGATGCTACGTGGGACGTAGTAAGGAGGCTTCGTGGCCGGACTCGCCGACCTCGGCCGGTTCTCCGAACCGGCACTGCACATCCTGATCAGCCTCGCCGCCGGGCCGAAGCACGGCTACGCCATGCAGGAGGACATCGGCGCGCTCACCGGCGCCCGCCCCGGACCGGGCACGCTCTACGGCGCGATCCGGCGGCTGGAGGAGCACGCCTACATCGAGGCCCTGCCCGAGCAGGAGCGGCGCAAGCCGTACCGGCTGACCGACGCCGGCCGCGTGGCTCTCGGCGTCGAGCTGCAGCGGATGCGGTCCCTCGCCGCGACCGGGCTGCGCCGGCTGGCGGTGGCCTGATGCGCGCCCGGCTCATCCGCGCCGTGCTGGCGCTGTACCCGGCCGCGATCCGTGAGCGCTACGGCGACGAGATCGCCGAACTGCTCGCCGCCAGCGCCAACCCGGCCCGGGACCTGGCCGACACCGCCCGGTGCGCGTTGCGCGACCGGCTCACCCACCAAGTGGAGACGATGACCGTGGCCCAGGCGCGTACCGCCGCCCGCACCCTGATCAAGCTGGTCGCCGCGCCGCTCGCGTTCGGCGTACTGCTGCTGTTCCTGTGGACCACGGCGGGTCTGCTGGCCGACGTGACCGGCGCACACGAGGCCGCGCCCTACGGGGGCACGCTGGCGCTGGTGCTCGCCGCGGCCTCGATGTGGTGGTTCGGCCGGTGGATGGCGCGTACCGAGCGGATCGTCGCGGCCGTCGTCGTGGTTCCGGCGGCGCTCGCGTTGGGCGTTGCGGGCATCACCGCCGTGCCGCGGGTCGGTGAGGTGCACAGCGAGGTCCGCGCCGGATCGCTGGCGGCCGTGGCCTGCTGGGCGATCGGTGCCGCTGGTCTCGGCTGGGCGGTGAGCGTCCTGCTGCGCCACGGCCGCCGCGCCGTCGGCTGGCTCACCAGCGGGGTGGGCGCACTGCTGCTGCTCGACGCGGTCACCGCCGTGTACGTGTTCACCGCGCTGCCGCCCGAACGCGCCCCCCGGCACAACGCGCCGCTGTGGTACCTGTCGAGCATGAGCGGGTGGGATCCGGGCCTGGTCGACGGCGCACACCGGCAGCTGGAGGACTCGATCAAAATGCTGCCGCCGATGCTGACCATGTGCACGGTGTTCCTGCTCGCCGTGCTCGGCGTCACCGCGAGCAGACCCCGCCCGGCCGGGTCAGCGGCGTGAGCGACCGCCGGCCCGGCGGTGACCGTCGAGCCGGCGGGACGCTTCGGTCAGGCCAACTCGGCGTTAATGTCGGCCAGTTCCTCGGCGGTCAGGTCGAGGTTGGCCACCGCGGCGACGTTCGCCTCCAACTGCGCCACGCTGCTGGCGCCGATGATGAGGCTGGTCATCCGGGGGTCGCGCAGCGCCCAGGCGAGCGCGAGCTGCGCGAGAGACTGGCCCCGGCGCTGGGCGATGGCGGCCAGTGCACGGATGGTGGCCAGCCGCTGCTCGTTGACGTCGCTCTCGTTGAGGAAGACGCTGGTGCGGACCCGGGAGTCAGCCGGGATGCCGTCGAGGTAGCGGTCGGTCAGCAGGCCCTGGGCCAGTGGGCTGTAGGCGATGCAGCCGGCACCGACCCGCTCCAGCGTGTCGAGCAGCCCGTCCTCCTCGGTCCAGCGGTTGAACATCGAGTACGCCGGCTGGTTGATCAGCAACGGGGTACCCAGGTCGCGCAGGATCGCTGCGGCCCGCTCGGTCTGCTCGGAGTTGTAGTTGGAGATGCCGACGTAGAGGGCCTTGCCGGAGCGGACCACGGCGTCCAAGGCGCCCATCGTCTCCTCGAGCGGGGTGTCCGGGTCGTACCGGTGGCTGTAGAAGATGTCGACGTAGTCCAGGCCGAGCCGGCGCAGCGACTGGTCGAGCGAGGCGATCAGATACTTGCGGGAACCCCACTCGCCGTACGGGCCGGGCCACATCAGGTAGCCGGCCTTGCTGGAGATGACCAGCTCGTCGCGGTACGGCTTGAGGTCGCTGGCGAGCATCCGGCCGAAGTTCTCCTCGGCGGAGCCGGGCGGCGGCCCGTAGTTGTTGGCCAGATCGAAATGGGTGACGCCGAGATCGAAGGCGCGTCGGACGATGTCCCGCTGGCGCTCGAAGGGGCGGTCCGGCCCGAAGTTGTGCCACAGGCCGAGCGAGATCGCGGGCAGCCGAAGCCCGCTGGCTCCGCTGCGTCGGTAGGTCATCTGGTCGTAGCGCGTGTCGGCGGCGAGGTAGGTCACGATCATGACGATAACCGGAGGTCTACGGGGCCACCCGACGCCGCCCGTGTGAGGCTGGCCGGGCGACAGCGCGGCGGCTGAGTGCGGCGGCGGGTAGCGTACGAACTCATGCGGTACGTGCGGCTCGACACACCGAAGCCCCTGTCCAAGGTGGGCCTCGGCACCTGGCAGTTCGGCTCGCGGGAGTGGGGCTACGGCGCCGACTACGAACGGCTGGCGGCGGACATCGTCCGGCGCGCCGTCGAGCTGGGCGTCACCGTGTTCGACACCGCCGAACTGTACGGCTTCGGCCGCAGCGAACGGATCCTCGGCGCGGCCCTGGCCGGCGACCGGGACAAGGTGACCGTGGCGACGAAGATCTTTCCGGTGCTGCCGGTCGCGTCGGTGGTGCAGCAGCGGGCGGTCGCCTCGGCGGCCCGGCTCGGCGTCACCAGCATCGACCTCTACCAGGTGCACCAGCCCAATCCGGTGGTCGCCGACCAGACCACCATGCGCGGGATGCGCGCGTTGCAGGACGTCGGCCTGATCGGCGAGGTCGGGGTCAGCAACTACAGCCTGCGCCGTTGGCAGGTCGCCGAGGCTGCGCTGGGCCAGCGGGTGCTGAGCAACCAGGTCCGCTACAGCATGATCGACCGCAGGCCGGAGGAGGATCTGCTGCCGTACGCCGAGCAGGCCGGCCGGGTGGTCATCGCGTACAGCCCACTGGCGCAGGGCTTTCTCTCCGGGCGGTACGACGCGCACCACCTGCCGACGGGCGCGATACGCCGGGCCAACCCGTACTTCCTGCCGGAGAACCTGGAACGGGGCACGGCGCTGATCGAAACGCTGCGCCAGGTGGCCGCCGCGCACGATGCCACGCCCAGCCAGATCGCCCTGGCGTATGTGCTGCGTCACCCGAACGTGGTCGCCATCCCGGGCGCGTCCAGCGTCGAGCAGATGGAGCGCAACGCCGCCGCCGCGGAGATCGATCTGAGCGAGGACGAGTACGCCGCGCTGATGAACGCGGCGCGGGCGTTCCGCCCGGTCACCGGGCTGGCCGCGGTGCCGAAGCTGATCCGGGCCCGCACCGGGAAGTGACCTCCCGGGCCAGGATGGCCGGGATGGTTCCCCATCGTGGGGGAGTCGCCGGCGGGTGCGGCGGCGGCATCATAGGGCGATGGATCTTCGTGCCGCGCTGCGGCCCCTGAGCGCCGGCACCACCTGGCGGCGGGGCGTGTTCCTGCTGCTCGGCGGGGTGCTCGCGCTGCCGTACGCGCTGCTCGTGGTGGCCTTCACGGAGCTGTTCGGCAACCCCGAGGTTCCCCGGCCGCTGGTGCTCGCGCTGCTGGTGCCGGCGGCCGCCATCGCGGTCGTGCCGGTTTTCCTCGGCGGCAGTCGGGCGCTGGAGATCGCTGCCGTACGCGGCCTGCTCGGGGTCGACCTGCCGGAGCCGGTGCCGGGTCGCCGGCTCGACCGGGAGACCCGGCTGCGCGCCGCACTCTGGATCGGGCTGCACCTGGTCAGCGGTGCGCTGGTGGTGGCCGCCCTGTTCAGCGCGGTGCCGATGGCGTTGGCGTTCATCGTCGCGCAGGTCGGCGTCGACATCGGGTTCGCCGGTGACCAGCGGGTCGGCCCGTTCGACGGGCAGGACACCGGCTGGCTGTCGGCCATCGGCCTGCTCGTCCTGGTCGCCCTCGGCTACGCCGTCGCCGGGTTGGGCGCGTTGGCCGCGTCGATGGCCCCGGCGCTCCTCGGTCCCGCACCGGCCGAGCGGATCGCCGCGCTGGAGGTCCGGGCCGCGCGGCTGGCGGAACGCAACCGGCTGGCCCGGGAACTGCACGACTCCGTCGGTCACGCGTTGACCGTCGCCACCCTCCAGGCCGGTGCCGCCCGTGAGGTGCTCGACCGGGACCCCGAGTTCGTCCGCCGGGCGTTGGCCGCCATCGCGGAGACCGGCCGGCGCGCGATGGACGACCTTGACCACGTGCTCGGGCTGCTGCGGGAAACTGGGGAGGCGTCGCCCGCCGGCCCGCAGCGGACCCTGGCCGACCTGCATGAACTGGTCGCCGCCACCCGTACTGCCGGCCAGCCGGTGCGCAGCCAGGTGCGCGGATCGCTGAACGGTTTGCCGCCGGTGGTCGCGCGGGAGGGCTACCGGATCATCCAGGAGGGGTTGACCAACGCTGCCCGGCACGGCCGGGGGCCGGTGACGCTGCGGGTCGACGTACCGTCCGACGGTTTGGAGATCGAGATGGTCAACGACCTGCCCGGTCCGGCCCTCGGCGCGGCGGGTTCCGGCGGCGGGCGGGGCCTGGTCGGCATGCGGGAGCGGGTGCTGCTGCTCGGCGGCGCAATGACCGCCGGGCCGGAGAATGACCGATGGCGGGTGTGGGTGCGGCTGCCGATCGGAGCGTTCGGATGACCATCGGCGTCCTGATCGTCGACGACGACGAACTGGTGCGGATCGGGTTGCGGGCGATCATCGACGCCCAGCCGGACCTGCGGGTCCTCGCCGAGGCCGTGGACGGCGCCGAGGTGCCGCCGCTGGTCGCCCGGCACCGGCCGCAGGTGGTGCTGATGGACGTGCGGATGCCGGGAATCGACGGCATCCAGGCCACCCGGCACCTGCTGGCAAGCTCCACCGACCCGCCCCGGGTGCTGGTCGTCACCACCTTCGCCAACGACGAGTACGTCTACGAGGCGCTGCGGGCCGGGGCCAGCGGCTTCCTGCTCAAGCGAGCCCGGCCGGCCGAGGTGGTGGAGGCGGTGCGGGTGGTGGCGCGGGGCGAATCGCTGCTGTTCCCGGCCGCGATCCGTCGGCTGGTCGGGGCGTACGGACGGCGGGGCGCCGACGGGCTGCGGGCGGCCCGGCTCACCGAGCGGGAGGCGGAGGTGCTGCGACTGATGGCCGCAGGGCTCTCCAATCCGGAGATCGCCGCTCGACTGGTCGTCGGCGTCGAGACGGTGAAGACACATGTCGGGAACGTGCTGGCCAAGCTCGGGGTACGCGACCGTACGCAGGCGGTGATCGCCGCGTACGAATCGGGGTTCGTGATCCCCGCCGGCTGACCTCTCCCTATGCGTGGTGCTTTGCGTGGTCCCTCGCGTGGGGGAGGCGGTTCCCCGCCCGGCGGGAGGGTTTCCCGGTCGGATCGTTCGAGGCTGAATGGCATGACGACGAACACCGCACCCCCACGCACCTCGACCCGGTCGCACCGGCTCGCCGTGCTCGCCGCCGGGTGGCTCGGTCTCTGGGGCGTCCTCGCCCTGCTCGCCACGATCACCGGTGCCGGCTACCCGCTCGGTGCCAGCGCCCCGGGCGGTGGCGGAGCGAACCTGCTCCGGCTCGTCCCGGCCGGACTCGCGCCGCCGCTGTTCACTGTGCTGCTGCTCGCCGCCTCGCTGGCGGCGCTGGTGATGAGTCGCCCCGCCGCCGGTCCCGCCGCCCGCTGGCGGGTGCCGCTGCTCGGCCTCGGCTGGGCGGTGGCCTTCGTGCTGGCCGTCGTGGTGCCGGACGTGCAGGCGCTGGTCATCCTCGGATACACCCCGCTCCTGCTGCTCGGTGCGCTGTCCGGCTGGCCGGAGGTGAATTATGCCGGGGTCTTCACCTGGGCGCTGTTCGTGAAGGTGGCGGCGCTGGTGGGTGGGCTGCTGCTCGGCGGCGCCGTGCTCGCCTGGCAACGGCGTACCGCCGACGGGTGCGCGGCGTGCGGCCGGGCCGGCGGCGACGCGGGTTGGAGGGCCCCGGCGGCCGCCGCCCGCTGGGGCCGATGGGCCGCGTACGTGGCGGCGGCCATTCCCGCCTGCTACGGGCTGAGCCGGTTCGCGTGGGCGGCCGGCATCCCGTTCGGGATCTCCGAAGACCTGCTCGCCGAGATGCGGGACACCGGTGCGGTCTGGGGCGGCGCGGGGCTGGGTGCGTTCGCGGCCGTCGGCGCGATCCTCACCCTCGGCCTGGTCCAGCGCTGGGGCGAGCGGTTCCCGCGCTGGATGGTGGGGCTGGCCGGGCGGCGGGTGCCGGTGCGGCTGGCCGTGGTGCCGGCGGCCGTGGTGGCGGTGGCGGTGACGGCGGCCAGCATGGGCTTCCTGAGCAGCCCGGACTTCTGGGCGATGACCGGTGAGCACAGCATGGGCGGTGGCCCGATCCTGTTCTTCCCGGTCTGGGGGCTGGCGCTCGGCGCGGCAGCGTACGCGTACCACCTGCGCCGACGGGGCGCCTGCGCTCGCTGCGGCCGGGGCTGAACGGCTGGTCCGTCCGGCCCGCACAGGGGTCGGGCCGGACGGGCCGGCACTCCAGGTGTCGACGCCGATCTCGCCGGGCGGGCGCAGAAGGTGGCCGGTGTGAGGAAACCTGGGCGCCATGCGGGTGAGCTAGCGTTGGTGCGGTGACCGCGCCAACGCCGGTAACCCCGGTTCCTCCCGCCGACCTGCCCGGCACGCTCGGGGCGCTGCGCGCTGCCGGGCACCGGTACCGCACCGTCAAGCAGGAGCTGCGCGACAACCTGCTGACCAAGCTGCGCGCGGGCGGGCCGCGTTTCGCCGGCATCGTCGGCTACGACGACACCGTGCTGCCCGAGGTGGAGCGGGCGTTGCTCGCCGGGCACGACATGGTGCTGCTCGGCGAGCGTGGGCAGGGCAAGACCCGGTTGATCCGATCACTGGTGACGTTGCTGGACGAGTGGACCCCGGTCATCGTCGGGTCGGTGCTCAACGAGCACCCGATGCACCCGGTCACCCCGGCGTCGCGGGCGCTGGTCGCCGAGGCCGGCGACGATCTCCCGGTCGGCTGGCTGCACCGCTCGCTGCGCTATGGCGAGAAGTTGGCCACTCCGGACACCAGCGTCGGTGACCTGATCGGCGATGTCGACCCGGTCCGGCTGGCGCAGGGGCGTACGCTCGGCGACCCCGAGACGATCCACTTCGGGTTGGTACCGCGTAGCAACCGGGGCATCTTCGCGGTCAACGAGCTGCCGGACCTGGCCGAGCGGATCCAGGTGGCGCTGCTCAACGTGCTGGAGGAGCGGGACATCCAGGTTCGCGGCTACCAGCTGCGGCTGCCGCTGGACATGCTCCTGGTGGCCAGCGCCAACCCGGAGGACTACACCAACCGGGGCCGGATCATCACCCCGCTCAAGGACCGGTTCGGCGCCGAGATCCGTACCCACTATCCGACCGAGCTGGAGCTGGAGCTGGCGTTGATCCGGCAGGAGGCCGATCTGGTCGCCGAGGTGCCGGAACATGTGCTGGAGGTCCTCGCCCGGTTCGCCCGCGCGGTGCGCGACTCGCCCTCGGTGGACCAACGCTCCGGCGTCTCCGCCCGGTTCGCCATCGCCGCCGCCGAGACGGTCGCCGCCGCGGCGCTGCGTCGGGACAGCCTGCTCGCCGCCACGCCGCCCCCGTCATCCGCCCCAGCCGCCCCGTCGGACGCCGAGCCGAGTGCGGTGTTAGAAGGGGGCCCTTCCAATACACGAGGCGTTAACAAGGGGCCCTTCCTTACACCTGTGGCGCGGGTGGGGGACGCGGTGTCGGTGACCTCGACGTTGCGGGGGAAGGTGGAGTTCGAAAGCGGCGAGGAAGGGCGGGAGATCGAGGTCCTCGGCCATCTGCTGCGTACCGCCACCGCCGAGACGTTCCGCGCCCGGCTGGCCGGGTTGGACCTCTCCGGCTTCACCGCGCTGGTCGCCGACGGCCGGACGATCGAGACCGGGGAGTTGGTGTCGGCGGCTGAGCTGCTGGGCCAGGTGGGCACGGTGCCGGGGCTGGCCAAGGTGCTCGCCCGGCTCGGCATTGGCGACGCGCCCAGCCCGGGGCAGGCCGCGGCGGCCGTCGAGTTCGTGCTGGAAGGGCTGCACCTGAGCCGGCGGTTGGGCAAGGACGTCACCGACTCGGGACGCACCCGCTACGGCAACCGGGACTGACCGTGGCCGGCAACCGCTTCCGGTACGGGCAGTGGCGCGGCGGCCCCGACCCGCTGGCGCCGCCGTATGACGTGCAGGCGGCGGTGGACCAGGTCGGCGCGGAGGTGCTGGCCGGCGGCAGCCTGCGCCAGGCGCTGCGGGACCTGTTGCGCCGGGGCCCGCGAGGGCGCGGCGGGCTGGACGAGCTGACCGCCCGGGCCCGCCGGCTGCGGCGCGAGGCGCTGCGCCGGGGTGACCTGGACGGCGCGGTGACCCGGGCGCGGGCCCTGCTGGACCAGGCCCTCGCGGCCGAGCGGGACGAGCTCGCCGGCCGCCGGGACGAGGCGGCCCGGTTCGCCGAGGCGGTGCTGGACAACCTGCCGCGCTCCACCGCCCAGGCGGTGCGCGAGCTGTCCGGTTACCGCTGGGCCAGCGACGAGGCCCGGCGAACCTACCAGCGGATCCTCGACGGGCTGCGGGACGACGTACTCGGCCAGCGCTTCGCCGGGCTGCGGGAGTCGGCGCAGCTGGCCGCCGACCCGGCGGTGCAGGAGCGGCTGGCCGAGATGATGCGGGACCTGAATGATCTGCTGGCCCGGCACGCCCGCGCGGAGGACACCACCGACGCGTTCGCCGAGTTCATGCGCCGGCACGGCGAGTTCTTCCCGGAGCGCCCGAGCGACGTCGACGAGCTGGTGGACGTGCTGGCCCGGCGGGCGGCGGCCGGGCGGCGGCTGATGAATTCGCTGTCGGAGCGGCAGCGCGAGGAACTGGCGGGCCTGATGCGCCAGTCGCTCGGCGACCGGCTCGCCGGTGAACTGGCCGCGTTGGAGGGGAACCTGCGCTCGCTCCGGCCCGACCTGCGCTGGGGCCGGGGCGAGCGGACGCAGGGCGGCCAGTCGCTGGGCTACGGCGAGGCGACCGGGGTGCTCGACGAGGTGGCCGAGCTGGACGACCTGCTCGACCAGCTGGGCCAGGCGCATCCCGGAGCCACCCTGGACGACATCGATGTCGACGCGGTGTCCCGGACGTTGGGCCGCGATGCCGCCGACGACGTACGCCGGTTGCGCGAGCTGGAGCGCGAGCTGCGCCGGCAGGGGTGGGTGACCCGGGACGCCGAGGGGTTGACGCTGAGCCCGAAGGCGCTGCGTCGGCTCGGCGGCACCGCGTTGCGGCGGGTCTTCGCCGAGCTGACGGCCGGCCCGCGAGGGCAGCACGACCTGCGCTCGGCGGGGGCGGCCGGCGAGGTCAGCGGGGCGTCACGGCCCTGGGAGTACGGCGACGAGCAGCCCCTGGACGTGGTGCGTACGCTCACCCGGGCGATCCGTCGGGCCGGCCCGCAGGTGCCGGTGCGGCTCGCCGTCGCCGACTTCGAGGTGGTCGAGACCGAGCGGCGGGCATCGGCGGTGGTGGCGCTCTGCGTGGACCTGTCGTACTCGATGATCTCGCAGGACCGCTGGGGGCCGATGAAGCAGACGGCGCTGGCCCTGGCCCACCTGATGGCGACCCGGTTCCCGCAGGACGCGTTGCAGATCATCGGGTTCGGCCGCACGGCGGCGACGCTCAGCCAGCAGGAGTTGGCCGCGGTCGAGCCGGACATGACGCAGGGCACCAACCTGCAGCACGCGTTGCGGCTGGCCGGGCGGCATCTGCGCCGCCACCCGGACGCCGAGCCGGTGGTGCTGGTGGTGACCGACGGGGAGCCGACCGCGCACCTGGACCCGGACGACGGGGAGGCGCTGTTCTGTTGGCCGCCGTCGCCGGAGACGATCGAGGCGACGATCCGCGAGGTGGACCGGCTGAGGCGGTACGGAGCGACGCTGAACCTGTTCATGCTCGGCGACGACCCCGGGCTGCACCGCTTCGTCGAGGCGGTGGCCCGCCGCAGTCGGGGCCGGGTCTTCACACCGGACACCGGGGACCTCGGCGAGTACGTGGTCAGCGACTACCTGCGGGCGCGCCGGGGTCGCCGATAGGCTCGGCCGGGTGGAGATCGGCGGGCTGCGGCGGGCGTACGACGCGGTGCTGGCCGAGGTCGACGCGGGCGGGTTCGGGCCGCCGCCACCGGGACGGTACGGCGCCGAGCAGATCGTGGCACACCTGGTCGCAAGCGACGAGTTGATGAGCGAGGCCACCGAGGCGGTGCTCGCCGGATCGCCGTACGCCTTCTACGACCTGGACGAGGTCCACCGGCCGGAGCTGGACGAGTTGGCCGCCGAGAGCGGTGGCCTGGTCGGGTTGGCCGACCGGCTGCGGGCCAGCAGTGATCGGCTGATCGACTTGGTGGCCCGGCTCGGGCCGGCGGCCGACACCCCGGTCGAGACACACCTGCGCGAAGGCTTCGACCTGGTCGTCGACGGGCCGCTGCCCTGGGGGCGCACCATCGACCTGCACACCCGCGTGCACCTGCCCCGCCACCTGGCCGAACTGCGCGCACTGCGCGGCACGTGAACGGGCGGTACGTGAGTAATGGGCATGGGCCCGGCGCTAGCGTGCGGTGCGCGCGGCGCTAGCGTGCGGTGCGCTGCGGTGCGTGCGTGCGGTGCGCGCGGCGCGTGCGTGCGGTGCGCGCGGCGCGTGCGTGCGGTGCGCGCGGCGCGTGCGTGCGGTGCGCTGCGGTGCGTGCGTGCGGTGCGCGCGGCGCTAGCGTGCGGTGCGCTGCGGTGCGTGCGTGCGGTGCGCGCGGCGCGTGCGTGCGGTGCGCTGCGGTGCGTGTTAATAAGGGGCCCTTTCCATGCACGAGGCGTTAATAGGGGGCCCTTCCTTTAAACGTCTGCCGATAGGTGGACGGCGCTACGCCGATGCGCTGCTGCAGTTGCTGGCGCAGGGCGGCGCTGGTGCCGAAGCCGCTGCGGCGGGCGATCTGGTCGACGCTCAGGTCGGTGCTCTCCAGCAGCAGCCGGGCGTGGTCGGTGCGTTCACGCAGCAGCCACTGGGTCGGGCTGAGCCCGCTCTCCGCGCGGAACCGGCGGGTGAACGTGCGTACGCTCATCCGGGCCTGCCCGGCCAGGTCGCGCAGGCTCACCGACTCGTGCAGCCGTTGGCGTGCCCATTCCCGCGCCCCGGCGGTGCTGGTGTCGTGCGCCTGCGGCACCGGGCGTTCGATGTACTGGGCCTGGCCGCCGTCGCGCCACGGTGGCATCACGCATCGGCGAGCGGCCTGGTTGGCGACCTGGCTGCCATGGTCGGTGCGGACCACGTGCAGGCACAGGTCGATCCCGGCGGCCACCCCGGCGGAGGTGAGCACCCGGCCGTCGGCGACGAAGAGCACGTCGGGGTCGAGGTCGACGGCCGGGTACAGCCGGCGGAAACCATCGGTGTGCGCCCAGTGGGTGGTGGCCCGGCGGCCGTCGAGCAGCCCGGCGGCGGCCAGCACGAACGCTCCGGTGCAGATGGACATGATCCGTACGCCGCGGTCGTACGCGGCCCGCAGCGCCTTGGTCACCTCAGGCTCGATCGCGTCGTGGCGCTGTGTCGCGGCACCGTACACACCGGGCACGATCACGGTGTCGGCTGCCTCCATCAGTTCCAGCCCGTGGTCGGGTAGCACCTGGAAACCGGCGGTGCTGCGTACCGGCCGGCCGCCGGGCGTGCAGGTGTCGACGGCGTAGAAGTGCCGGTCGTCGGCGTCCCGAGCGGTGCGGAAGACCTGGGACGGGGTGCCCAGGTCCAGGCCGACCACCTGGTCGACGGCGAGGACCGCGATGCGGTGCGGAGTCATGGCCCGATTGTTGCGGAGGATGGCCTTCGGGCCACTCGCCGGATCCGGCCCGTCGGCCCAAACTCGTTTGGTGATCAGATCTGTCCGCCTGCATCCGGCCTGGATCGTCGCTGCGGTCGCCTTCGTGGCGCTGGTCGGCGCCGCCGGTTTCCGGGCCACGCCGTCGGTGCTGCTGCATCCGCTGCATGCCGAGTTCCGCTGGCCGCTGGCCACCATCTCCGCGGCCGTCTCGGTGAACCTCCTGCTGTACGGGTTGACCGCGCCGTTCGCCGCGGCGCTGATGGACCGGTTCGGCATCCGTCGAGTGGTGGCCGCCGCCCTGCTGCTGGTCGCTGCCGGCAGCGGGCTGACCGTGTTCATGAGCACGAGCTGGGAGCTCATCGCCTGCTGGGGCGTGCTGGTCGGGCTGGGCACCGGCTCGATGGCGCTGGCCTTCGTGGCGACGGTGACCGGGCGCTGGTTCGTCCGCCACCGGGGGCTGGTCACCGGTGTGCTGACCGCCGGCGGGGCGGCCGGCCAACTGATCTTCCTGCCGCTGCTGGCGATGCTGGTCGGCGCGTACGGCTGGCGGGCGGCGGCACTGGTCGTGGCCGGGGCGGCGCTGCTGGTCGTACCGCTGGTGCTGCGGTTGCTGCGCGAGCACCCGGCGGATCTCGGCGTGCCGCCCTACGGCGGAGCTGAGGTCGTGGTGCCGGCGCGGCCGGCCGGCGGCGCCGCCGCCCGGGCGTTGCGCGCGTTGGCCGCTGCCGCGCGCACCCGGCCGTTCTGGCTGCTGGCCGCCGGCTTCGCGATCTGTGGGGCGACCACCAACGGCCTGGTCGGTACGCACTTCGTGCCGGCCGCGCACGACCACGGCATGCCGCAGACCACGGCGGCCGGCCTGCTGGCGCTGGTCGGCCTCTTCGACATCGTCGGCACGATCGCCTCCGGCTGGCTCACCGACCGGTTCGACCCCCGGCTGCTGCTCGGCGCGTACTACGCGCTGCGCGGCGGGTCGCTGCTGGTGCTGCCCGGCCTGTTCGCGGCCACCACCGAGCCGAGCATGCTGGTCTTCATCATCTTCTACGGCCTGGACTGGGTGGCCACCGTGCCGCCGACGGTGGCGCTGTGCCGGGAGTACTTCGGTACGTCCGGGGCGGTGGTCTTCGGCTGGGTGTTCGCTTCGCACCAGCTCGGCGCGGCGGTGGCGGCGACCGGGGCGGGACTGGTCCGCGACCAGCTCGGCACGTACACCCTCGCCTGGTGGGTGGCGGGGGCGCTGTCGGTGGGGGCGGCGGTGCTGTCGCTGATGCTGCTGCGCCGACGCGGTGCCACCTTCATCGAACCCGAGCCGGCCGCGGTCGCCGCCGGAAGGGCGTGGAGCTACCGCGACTGACCGAGCCCGCCCGCGCTATCGAGCCGGCTGTCGCTTTGGAGCCGGCTGTCGCTTTGGAGCCGGCTGTCGCTTTGGAGCCGGCTGTCGCTTTGGAGCCGGCTGTCGCTTTGGAGCCGGGGTGTTAATAGGGGGCCCTTTCTCTACCGCAGGCGTTAAAAGGGGGCCCTTCCTTATAGCTTCCAGCGTTGGGCGGGGTTGCCGTCGCAGGGGGCCTGGACGATGTCGTCGCCGGGGGCGGTGCCGCCGTCGCGGACCTGGGCGCACTTGCCGCTGTGCACGGCCACCAGCAGCATCGTGCCGTCGTCGGCCGGCTGGAGGCGCCACTGCTGGTTGTCCTCGCCGTGGCAGCCGTACTGCTGCAACCGGGCGCCGTCGTCGCCGCTGCGCCCCTCCACGTCGAGACACTGGTTGTACGCGGCGTTGGTCAGCGTCACCGTGTCCGGGCCGAACGGGTTGACCACCCACTGTTGCTCCGGCCCGCCGTTGCAGGCGGCGAGTTCGGCGCTGGCCGTCTGATGGCCACCGTCCAGGCCGAGGCAGAGTCCCGAGGCGACGCCCTGCAACACCCTCGGACCGGCGAGCGGGTGGGGCTCGGCGGTGGGGGTGGCCGACTCGGTGGGTTCGGGTGTCTCGGTGATGGGCGGCAGCTCCTCCTCGGTCGGGCTCGGCTCGACCGGTGTCGGGCTGCCGGCCGCCGCGCTCGGGGCCGGTGCCGGGTCGTCGCCGCCGAGCACGCCGCAGGCGAAGAGCACCCCGACCAGCACCCCGACCAGCCCGACCGCCAACGCCCCCCGAAGCAGCGGATCGCGCGGCAGCCCGACGCGCCGGGTGCCGTACACGCTGCCTACCCCATCCCTCTGCACCATTCCGGCATCCTGACCCATCCATCCCGCCGCTGGCCAACCACCCCCGCCTCCCGCCACGAAACGCGAAAGACTCTCGGTGGATGTCCCACAATGGTCACAGGTGGCGCGTAAAGTGATCTCATGCCCGCTCTGCGTGATCATGACCTGGCGGTGGCCCAGCTGCGGCGGTCGTACGCGGCAGTGCCGCCGGGCCAGCCGGTGCGACTGGCCAAGCGGACCTCCAACCTGTTCCGGCCGCGCGGCGCACCCCGCGCGCCGGGGCTGGACGTCAGCGGGCTCGGTGGGGTGCTCGTTGTAGACCCGGCCGCCCGCACCGCCGATGTGCAGGGCATGTGCACCTACGAACGGCTGGTCGAGGCGACTCTCGCCCACGATCTGATGCCGCTGGTGGTGCCGCAGCTGCGCACCATCACCCTCGGCGGGGCGGTGACCGGGCTGGGCATCGAGTCGACCTCGTTCCGCAACGGCCTGCCGCACGAGTCGGTGACCGAGCTGGACGTGCTCACCGGCGCCGGTGAGGTGGTCACCGCCCGGCCCGAGGGCGAGCACGCCGACCTGTTCGCCGCGTTTCCCAACTCGCTGGGCAGCCTCGGCTACGCCACCCGGCTGCGCATCGAGCTGCAACCGGTCCGCCGGCACGTGGCGCTGCGCAACGTGCGGTTCACCGACCTGGCCGATCTGACCGCCGCGATCGGTCAGATCGCCGCGACCCGCGCCTTCGACGGCCAGACCGTCGACGCGATGGACGGGGTGATGTTCAGCCCCGTCGAGGCGTACCTCGTGCTGGCGACCTTCACCGACGACGTGCCGTCGGTCTCCGACTACACCGGCCAGGACATCTACTACCGGTCGCTGCGCCGGCGCCGGCGCGACGGGCTGACCACGCACGACTACCTGTGGCGGTGGGACACCGACTGGTTCTGGTGTTCGGCGGCGTTCGGGGTGCAGCACCCGGTGGTGCGGCGGCTGTGGCCGGCGCGGTGGCGGCGCAGCGACGTCTACCACCGCATCGTGCGGCTGGAGCACCGGCACCGGGTGGCGGCCCGCATCGACCGGTGGCGCGGCCAGCCGGCCCGGGAGCGGGTGGTGCAGGACGTGGAGATCCCGCTGGAGGCCACGGCGGACTTCCTGCACTGGTTCGCCCGGCGGGTGCGGATGACGCCGGTGTGGTTGTGCCCGCTGCGGCTGCGCGAGCCGGCGGGCGCGGGATCGGCCCGGTCCTGGCCGCTGTATCCGCTGCGGCCGGGGCAGGACTACGTCAACATCGGGTTCTGGGGGAGCGTGCCGATCGCCGAGGGCGCCGCCGACGGCGACGTCAACCGGGAGATCGAGCGCGCGGTGTCGGAGGCGGGCGGGCACAAGTCGCTCTACTCCGACGCGTACTACGACCGGGATTCGTTCGACCGGCTCTACGGCGGCGACACGTGGCGCGCCGTGCGGGACCGCTACGACCCGGAACATCGGCTCACCGGACTGTACGAAAAGGCGGTAGCAAGAGCATGAGCCTCACCGACCGAGACCAGGGAGCGGCTGGCGCTCCCGCCACGCCGCCATCGGGGAGCGGGCGGCGGGGAACGACCGTGGCGGACGTCATCCGGGCGGTGACCAACGGCCCGCTGCCGATCCGGGTGACCGCGTACGACGGCAGTGCCATCGGGCCGGCCGACGCGGGCATCACCCTGTCGATCCGCTCCGAGCGAGGGCTGTCCTATCTGCTCACCGCCCCGGGTGACCTGGGCATGGCGCGGGCGTACGTCAGCGGCGACCTGGCCCTGGAGGGTGTGCACCCGGGCGACCCGTACGAGGCGCTGCGGGTGCTCAAGGACGAGGTACGGGTACGCCCACCGGCGCTGGCCGAGGGGCTGGCGCTGGTGCGCGGGCTGGGCTGGGAACGGCTGCTGCCGCCGCCGGCGCCGCCGCAGGAGGCGCAGCCGCGCTGGAAGCGGATCGTGGGCGGGTTGCGGCACTCCCGGTCCCGCGACAGCACCGCCATCTCGCATCACTACGACGTGTCGAACGCCTTCTACGAAAAGGTGCTCGGCCCGTCGATGACGTACACCTGTGCGGTGTTCCGCAGCCCGGATGACACGCTCGAGCAGGCGCAGGCGGCCAAGTACGACCTGGTCGCCGGCAAGCTCGGGCTGCGAGCGGGGATGCGGCTGCTCGACGTGGGCTGCGGGTGGGGCGGCATGGTCCGGCACGCGGCGCGGGAGTACGGCGTGAAGGCGCTCGGGGTGACGCTGTCCCGGGCGCAGGCGCAGTGGGCGCAGGCGGCGATCGAGCGCGAGGGGCTGGCCGGGCTGGCCGAGGTGCGGCACCTGGACTACCGCGACGTGCCTCGGGACGACTTCGATGCCGTTTCCTCGATCGGCCTGACCGAGCACATCGGAGTTCGCAACTACCCGGCGTATTTCGGCTTTTTGCGCGACCGGCTGCGCCCGCAGGGGCGGCTGCTCAACCACTGCATCACCCGGGCCGACAACCGGGCGCCGCACCGCTCCGGGGCGTTCATCGACCGGTACGTCTTCCCTGACGGCGAGTTGGCCGGGCCGGGCCGGGTGATCAGCGAGATCCACGACGTCGGGTTGGAGGTGCACCACGAGGAGAATCTGCGCCAGCACTATGCGCTGACCCTCGCCGGCTGGTGCCGCAACCTCGTGCAGCACTGGGATTTCTGCGTCTCGGAGGTGGGCACCGGCACCGCACGGGTGTGGGGGCTCTACATGGCCGGGTCGCGGCTGGCGTTCGAGCGCAACGGGATCCAGCTGCATCAGGTCCTGGCGACGCGCAACGACTCACAGGGGGCGAGCGGGTACCCGCTGCGCCCGGATTGGCTGCCCTGACCGGCTGACCCGACGGCCGCGCCGGTCGATCCCGGCGCGGCCTTTGTCGTCGCTATTGACAAATAAGTTTTGTACGTTCAAGAATAACTTTGCTATGAGGGATGTCCTGTATCTGGAGCAGATCGAGCAGGCCGAGGTGCTGCTCAAGCCGCAGCGCGTGGAGATCCTGCGCCAGCTGGCCGAGCCGCGCACCTGCACCGAGGTGGCCACCCGGCTGGAGCAGACGCCGCAGCGCGTCTACTACCACGTCAAGCAACTGGTCGCGGCCGGGCTGGTCGAGCAGGTCGACCAGCGCAGGGTTCGCGGCATCACCGAGGGCATCTACCAGGCCGTCGCCCGGTCGTACTGGCTCTCGCCCCGACTGGTCGGGCGGATCGGGCTGCGCCGGGCCCGCGACGAGCTGAGCCTGGGCTACCTGCTGGACCTGATGGAGGAGGTCCAGGCCGACGTCGCCGCTCTGGATCGCACCGCCACCGAGTTGCCCTCGATCGGGGTCTCCGGCGAGATCCGCGTGCCGGGCGAGCGCCGGCAGGAGTTCATGCACGACCTGCAAACCGCTCTCCAGGAGCTGTTCACCCGCTACGGCGGCGCCGAAGGCGACGCTTTCAAGCTCGCCGTGGCCTGCTATCCGAAGGGGACCAACCGTGACTGAGCCCATGATCATCATTACCCGCCTCGCCGCGCCGATCGCCCGGGTCCGCCAGGCCCTGACCGACCCGGCCGAGCTGCGCGTCTGGCTGGCCGAGCACGCCGAGGTCGACCTGCCCAAGCGGTACGAGTTCTGGGGCCGCTACACGCCCGAGGGCGACGTCGCGCACCAGCGGCTGCTGCACGCCGACGACGACGTGCTGCGCTTCGCCTGGCTGCTCGACGGGGTGGAGACCACCACCGAGTTCGCCCTGCGCCCGGATGGGCCGGACGCCACCGTGCTGCGGCTGTCGCAGACCCACTTCGACTTCAGCGACGTGATCAACGGCACCAGCATCCGGGGCGTCCTCCAGACCTTCTGGTACCTGACGACCGCCAACCTCGAGGCCCACCTGGCGGGCAGGCCGCTGCTGCCGAAGGTGGACTTCACCAGCACCGACCTGCGGGCCGCACTGGTCATCGCCGCCCCGGCCGACAAGGTCTGGGAGTCGCTGACCGACTCCGAGCAGGCCAGTGCCTGGTTCGGCCACCCGATCGGCATCGAGCCCTGGCGCGGCGGCCGGTACGCCATGGGCGGCTTCGACGCCGGCTACGCCGCCAAGGTGGTCGACATCGAGCCCGGCCGGAAAATGTCCGTCGACTGGGGACCATCCGGCGTCACCAGCTGGGAGCTGGCCGAATCGGGCGGGAAGACGAAGTTGACCTTCGTGCAGAGCGGCTTCGACGAGCAGCACCCGCCGTACGCGGCCTGGGCCGGGTCGGTCGCCGGGCTGGCCGAGCTGCGCCGCTTCCACGAGGTGCCGGACTGGCAGCCGATCTGGCTGCCGGAGGAGGCCGCGGCGACGGTCGAGGCGACCGGCTGAGAGGCGATCTCACGGCACCCGCCCGCGCCGGCTCGAGCGCACGCCCGCCCTGGCCCCGCCTGGAGATGAACGGTGGGGCCAGGGCCAGGTCGTTGACGCATGGGGATCGACGAATGGCCCGTTGGATTGCGGACTCGGGCCCCACGGATCTGGCAGAATGGGCGCCCCCGTGGCTAGGCTTTCGGGGTTTGCCAGAGCCGGGCCCCACCGTCGAGCGGTACGAGAGAGAGCCGGAGCGATCGCGGTGTCGCGAGAGGACGTCGAGCGGGCTGCCGCCGCGTGGTCGCCCGAGCGGGACCGGGCCGGCCGGGTGGGATTGCTCGGCGCCGGTGTGGTCGTCGCCGTCGAGGTGCTCTGGCTGGCGCTGGACCTGCCCGCGAAGGCCATGGTCAGTGATGCCGCCGCGGTGTCGATGGCGGGTTGGGCCGGGCTGGCCTGCGTCGGGGCGGCGCGCCGGCACTCGGCGTCGCTACGCCGGTTCTGGCTGCTGCTCGCGGCCACGATGGCGCTCGCGTCGGCCGGACGGGCACTCTGGGCGGTCCAGCGGCTGCTCGGCGAGGACCTGCCGCACACGCTGCCGGTCGGGCTGATCTTCGCGGCCAGCCTGCTCACCGGCACTACGGCCATTCTCTGCGCGATCACCGCCCCGCGCACCGGGCTGCGTCGCGCCCGGACCCTGCTCGACGGGGTGATCGTCGGGCTGGCGCTGATCCCGGTCGGCTGGGTGCTCATCTTCCGCATGGCCACCCTGGCGGACCTCGACGAGCCGCTGCGCACCGCCGCACTGCTCTACCCGATGTTCGACCTGATGCAGCTGACCATCCTGGTCGCGGTGATCGCCGCCGGCCGGCCGGTGTGGCGTGCGCTGACGCTGCTGGCCGTGAGCCTGTCCGTGAGCACGGTGGCTGACGCGATCTACGTGTCCTGGGTGGCCGCGGGCACCTACCAGCTCGGCACGATGGTCGACGTGCTCTGGCCGGTGAGCTACCTGCTGATCGGTGTGGCGACCCGACTGCCTCCGCCGCGACACCTCGACCGCGCCGAGGAGACCGGCGAGTGGCCGCTGCCGTCCAGGTGGCGGGTGGCGCTGCCGTACCTGCCGGTGGGTGGGGCGATCGGGGCGACCCTGCTGGCCCGCGAGCCCGGCGGCCACACCCCGCTGCCGGTTTTCCTGGCGATGATGGCGCTGCTGGCGGCGCTGGCGCTGCGGCAGGGCCTGGCGGCCAACGAGAATCTGCGCCTGGTGGCCCGGCTGCGCCAGCTCGCCTATGTCGACCAGCTCACCGGGCTGCCCAACCGGTTGGCGTTCACCCGCCGGCTGCGGGCCGCCCTGGGCGGGGCGAACCCGGTGGCCGTGCTGCTGCTGGATCTCGACGGGTTCAAGCAGGTCAACGACCGGTTCGGGCACTCCACGGGGGACACCCTGCTGACCGGGCTGTCCCGCCGGATGCGCCGGGCGGTCGCCGACGACGGCCTGATCGCCCGGATCGGGGGAGACGAGTTCGCCGTGCTGGTCACCGGCGATCGAACGGCCGCGCCGGAGCGGCTGGCGGAACGGCTGCTGGCGGCGCTGCATCCGTCGGCCGGGGAGGAGGTCGTCGGGGTGCACCCGTCGGCGAGCATCGGCATCGCTGAGTACGGCCCGCAGCACATCTCGTACGAGGATCTGCTGCGCGACGCCGACATCGCGATGTACGCGGCGAAGGCGGCCGGCAAGTCGGCGTACCGGCGGTGCACACCGGGCCTGCGGGAGTCGGCGGTGGGCCGGGCGGAGCTGATCGCCGACCTGCGACGGGCGGTCGACGAGGGGCAGCTCCACCTGGAGTTCCAGCCGATCGTGGACCTGGCCACCGGGGCGGTACGCAGCGCGGAGGCGCTGGTGCGGTGGCGGCACCCGCAGCTGGGCATGCTCAGCCCGGCGCGGTTCCTGCCGCTGGCCGAGGAGACCGGGCTGATCCTGCCGATCGACCGGTGGGTGATCCACGAGGCGTGCCGGGCTGCGGCCACCTGGCAGGACCGCATCCCGTCCGCGACGGTGGCGGTGAACATCGCCGCGTCGCACCTGCGCCGGCCGGACCTGATCGCCACGGTCACCGAGGCCACCGCCGGAGCCGGCCTGGCGCCGCGCGCGTTGACCCTGGAGCTGACCGAGTCGGCGCTGATCGAGGGCAGCGACGCGGTGCTCGATCGGCTCAGCCAGCTGCGCGAGCTGGGCATCCGCATCGCCATCGACGACTTCGGCACCGGGTATTCGTCGCTGAGCTACCTGCACCGGATCCCGGCCACCGAGCTGAAGATCGACCGGTCGTTCGTGGCCCGGGTCGCCGAGGACAACCGGGCGTACGCGACGGTGGAGATGGTGACCCGGCTGGCCGGCGCGTTCGACTTGGCTGTGGTGGCCGAGGGGGTGGAGACCGACCGGCAGCACGACGCGGTGGCCGCGATCGGCTGCGTGCAGGGGCAGGGCTTCCGGTACGGGCGCCCCGCCGCGCTGGGTGAGCTGCGTACCGTTCTGGCCCGGCGCCGCCCGACCGGGGTGACCGACGTCGCAGAATCGGACTTGACCCTCACGTAACGGCAGGCGGGACCGTGGTTCCCAGGAAGGGAGGGAACCATGGCCTACACGGTGGGGCAGGTGGCCCGGCTGGCCGGCGTGACGATCCGGACGTTGCACCACTACGACGGGATCGGGCTGCTGTCGCCGAGCGGGCGCACCGCTGCGGGATACCGCCGCTACGACGACGCGGACCTGGAACGGCTGCAACTGATCCGGCACTACCGCGAGCTGGGGTTCCCGCTGGAGGAGATCGCCGTGATCCTCGACGACCCGGCGAGTGACCCGGCCGCGCACCTGCGCCGCCAGCACGAGTTGCTGACGGTACGGATCAAGCGGTTGCAGGAGATGGTCGCGGCGATCGAGTTTGCGATGGAGGCGAGCAAGTTGGACATCCGACTCACCCCGCAGGAGCGCTTCGAGGTTTTCGGCGACTTCGATCCCGAGGCGCACGCCGAGGAGGCGGAGCAGCGCTGGGGCGGCACCGAGGCGTACCGGGAGTCGAACCGGCGGGCGTCGCGCTACACCAAGGAGGACTGGCAGCAGATCAAGGCCGAGACCGAGGACTGGGGGCGGCGGATCGTCGCCCTGCTGGCCTCAGGCGTGCCGGCGGACAGCCCGGCGGCGATGGAACTGGCCGAGGAGCACCGGCAGCAGATCAGCCGTTGGTTCTACGAGTGCTCGTACGAGATCCACACCGGGCTGGCCGACATGTACCTCGCCGACGAGCGGTTCCTGCGGCACTACGAGGCGATGGCGCCGGGGCTGGGCGCGTACCTGCACGAGGCGATCCACGCCAACGCGATCACCCGCGCCTGACGGGTCGCGGGATGGCTGTCACTCCCCCGATCGGGTAATTCTTGCCGGGTTGGCCGTGTCCATCGCGGTGCCCGCTGCCGTTAACACTGTGACACCCCCACCTGGTGGCCTGCGGTTGGTGGCATGCGCGGCGAAGGAGTCGGCGTGGCGAGGACTGATTCGACGGGTTCGACATGGCGGTACCGGTGGGCGTGCCGGCAGAACGAGCGCCGGCTGCGGCTGTTCCGCAGCGACGAGGCAGCCTGGCGGCGGCGCGACGACGAACTCCGCCGCCTGCGTACGCTCGCCGAGCAGTGCCACGGTTCGGCGGCGGCCGGCGACGGCCTTCCGCTGGAGCTGGCCGGAGACGAAATCGTGCTGCGGGTGGTGCCGGCCGCCCAGCTGGTGGAGGTGCGGCACACCGCCGTGCTGCCCGCGCCCGAGCTGGCCGTCGACGCGCAGACCGGCCGGCTGCGGCACCGGCTGCCCGACGGGGTCCGGGTCACCGACGCCGGCATGGCGGTGATCACCAACCGCCGGCTGGTGCTGCTCGGCGGTCGGGGCCGGCGGGACTGGGCGTACGGGCGGATGAGCGGCCTCGCCCACGACCCGCAGGCCCCCGTCACGCTGATCCAGGTGCTGGACCGGCGGCGTGTCTCCGGGGTGCTGCTGCCCGCCAAGGCGGCGGCTGAGTTCCGCTTCGTGCTCACCCTGGCCTTCGCCGACGCCATCGAACAGCGGGACGCCGTCATCGCCCAGCTCGACGAACTGGCGGCCGAACACGCCAAGAACCGTCCGTGCCGGCCGGGTATCGCCACGCCCGGCCAGGCCCGGCTGTCGGCGCTGATCCCCGGCGGTCGACGCACCGCGATGGTCGCCGCCGGGCTGGCCGTGGCGGTGCCGCTCGTGCTGGCCAACGTCGGCCCGTCGGATCCGACCGGCCGGGAGACCGCGGTCGCCGCCATTCCCGCGACGGCCGTGACCGCCTCGAAGGCGGTGACCGGGAACACGTCGCCGGCACCGGCCATGGGCACCTCGCGCGAACCGGCCACGGGCGCCTCGAAGGCGTCGAAGGTGTCGGAGGTGCCCCGCGCCATCGGCGCGGCCACGCCGCAGCCGGCCGGCCCGACCGACGAGCCGCGCTGCGGCGCCCCGGCCAACCCGTTCGGGTACGGCTTCTGCGGCGGCGACAAGATCCGCGAGCCGGCCAGCGAAGTGTGCGACCACTTCGACTGCGTACCCGGGTTCTGGGAGGGCCGGGGCTACCTGGTGGAGTGCGCCAACGGCAAGGTCAGCCTGGCCGGTGGCAGCCCGCGGGCGTGCGGCCGGCACGGCGGCGTGCGCCGCATCGTGCTGGCCTGAACGCACGTGCCACCCCGGCGAGTCGGGGATGGACCGGCCTGGTGTGATGGATGGCCATGGGAGTCGCCGAGGTCAACCAGACCATCGACGCCGTGTGGCGGATCGAGTCCGGGCGGGTGATCGCCGCCCTGGCCGGGCTGGTCCGCGATGTCGGCTGGGCCGAGGAACTGGCGCAGGACGCGCTGGTCGCCGCGCTGGAGCAGTGGCCGCAGGTCGGCGTACCGGCCAACCCGGGCGCCTGGCTGACCACGGTCGGCAAGCGCCGCGCGATCGACGGGATCCGCCGCCGGCAGGTGCAGGACCGCAAGGTCGCCGAACTCGGCCGCGACCTCGGCGAGGAGACGTTCACGCCGGACTTCGACGCGGCCTTCGAGGAGCGGATCGAGGACGACCTGCTCCGGTTGGTCTTCACCGCCTGCCATCCGGTGCTGACCCCGCAGGCCCGGGCGGCCCTGACCCTGCGGATGGCCGGTGGGCTGAAGACCGAGGAGATCGCGCGGGCGTTCCTGGTGCCCGAGCCCACCATGGCGCAGCGGATCACCCGGGCCAAGAAGACCCTCAGCGAGGCGAAGGTGCCGTTCGAGGTGCCCGACGCGGCCGAGCGGGAGAAGCGGCTGGCCAGCGTGCTGGAGGTCACCTACCTCATCTTCAACGAGGGGTACGCGGCGACCGCCGGGGACGACTGGCTGCGCCCGGCGCTCTGTGAGGACGCGCTGCGTTTGGCCCGGATGCTCCAGACACTGATGCCGAACGAGCCGGAGGTGCACGGGCTGGCCGCGCTGCTGGAGATCCAGGCGTCCCGCACCAGGGCGCGCACCGACGCCGACGGGGAGCCGGTGCTGTTGCTGGAACAGGACCGGCGGCGCTGGGACCAGCTGCTCATCCGCCGGGGCCGGACGGCGTTGGACCGGGCCCGCGCGACAGGTGACCAGGCCGGCCCGTACACCCTCCAGGCGGAGATCGCGGCCTGCCACGCGCGGGCGCGTACCCCCGAGGAGACGGACTGGGCGCGGATCGCGGCCAGCTACGCGGAGCTGGCCCGGGTCACGCCGTCGCCGGTGGTGGAGCTGAACCGGGCGGTGGCGGTTTCCTTCGCCGACGGCCCGGCCGCCGGTCTGGCCCTGGCCCGCCCGCTGGCCGACGAGCCGGCGCTGGCCCGCTACCACCTGCTGCCCGCCGTGCTCGGTGACCTGCTGGCCAGGCTCGGCCGCTACGCCGAGGCCGCCGCCGAGTTCACCCGCGCGGCCGAGCTGACCGGCAACGTCCGGGAACGGACGCTGCTGCGGGAGCGGGCCGCCGACTGTGCCGCCGGGCTGCCGCCGAGGCGCTGAAAAATTTCTGCGAAAAAAACTGGCCGGCATGTCGAATCCCGGTCGGGTCGCTCGACGCGTCAGTGAAGGCCGGTCGAACAACCGGCACGGCAGACCGGCGACCGGCCGGCGAACGAGATCAGATGGAAGGAATCCGATCAGATGCGTTTCATGCTCATGCACAAGCTGGACGAGAACAAGCCCGAGCTGTGGCAGCCCGACGAGGCCTTCATCGCCCGGATGGGTGCCTTCATCGCCGAGGCGAACCAGGCCGGCGTGCTGCTCGCCGGTGAAGGGCTGCGCCCGAGCAGCGTGGACGCCGGCCGGATCACCGTCACCGATGGCAAGAAGACGGTGACCGACGGGCCGTTCGCCGAAACCAAGGAGCTGATCGCCGGGTTCGCCCTGCTTCAGGTGCGGGACAAGGCGGAGGCGATGCAGTGGGGCCAGCGCTTCGTCGACGTCTTCATCGAGTCCGGCCACGACCTGGAGGTCGACGTCCGCCGGGTCACCGAGATGGAAGACCTGGCCGGTTAGCGCCGAGGCGATCGGGCTGCCACGGATGAACCGGATGAACCGCCGCCGCGCACCCCGCGGCGGCGGTTCGCCCGTGGTGCGGCGGTCGGGCCGGCCGTGACCGGGTGAACAGCGCATACGCTCGCGTGGGGGCGTCTGCGCAGGCAGGGCTATCTTGGCCGGATGTCGAAGACTGCCGCGCCGGCCGCGTCGTCGCCGGAGCGGTTCGCCGCACCCACCGGTCGGGCCGCCCTCGGGCTGCTGGTGCTGCTCGGCAGCCTCACCGCGATCGGGCCGCTGTCGCTGGACACCTACCTGCCGGCGCTGCCCGAGATGACCCGTGACCTGGCGGCCAGCCAGGCGCAGATCCAGCTCTCCCTGACCACCTGCCTGGTCGGCATGGCCCTCGGGCAACTCGTCACCGGCCCGCTCAGCGACCGGTGGGGACGGCGGCGTCCGGTGCTGGTCGGCGTCGGCGCGTACGCCCTGTTGTCGCTGGTCTGCGCGCTGGCCCCGTCCGCGCCGGCCCTCGCCGCGGCGCGTTTCTTCCAGGGCTTCGCCGGCGGCATGGGCACGGTCGTCGCCCGCGCCGTCGTCCGTGACCTCTACGCCGGCCGCGCCGCCGCGAAGTACTTCTCCCGGCTCGTGCTGGTTTTCGGCCTCGCCCCGATGGCCGCCCCCGCCCTCGGCGGTCTGATCCTGCGCCTCGGTGACTGGCGCGGCATCTTCGTCGCCCTCACCGTCGTCGGTGCCCTGCTCGCCGTCGCCGTCGCGTGGCGGCTACCGGAAACGCTGCCGGCCACCCGGCGGGCCACCGGCGGTCTCGCCGCGACCGCCGCCGGCCGCAGCCTGCTCACCGACCGCGTCTACCTCGGGTACGCGCTGACCCAGGGCCTCGCCTTCGCCGGACTCTTCGGCTACCTCTCCGGCTCCTCGTTCGTCCTGCAGGACGTCTTCGGTCTCTCCGTCGGCGCGTTCACCCTGGTCTTCGGCGTCAACGCCCTCGCCTTCGTCGCCGTCGGCCAACTCAACGCCCGGCTGCTCGACCGGTACGACCCCCGCCCGCTGCTCGTCGTCGGTCTCGTTGTCGGCCTGCTCGCCGGCCTCGGTGTGGTCGCCGGGGCGTTGCTCGACGCCCCAGCGCTGGTGATCGTCGCGTTGTTCGTCCTCATCGGCTCGCTGGGGCTGGTGATGCCCAACGGCACCGCCCTGGCCCTGGACCGGCACGCCGCCCACGCCGGCACCGCCGCGGCGCTGCTCGGCGGTATCCAGGCCGTGGTCGCGGCCGGCGCCGCGCCGCTGGTCGGCCTCGCCGGAGAGGGCAGCGCCCTGCCGATGGCCGTGGTGATGTCCGGCGCGGCGGCCGGATCGCTGCTCATGCTGCTCACCCTGGCCCGCCACCGCTGACTCAACCCGGATCTTCGCCGCCCAGGGCTGCCGACAGCCGCTCCAGATACGCGTCGACCTCGGCGATGTCGTACCCGCGCAAGGCAATGGGCAGCGCCGCGCGGGCCGTGTCGAGCTGCGTCCTGACCACCCTGCGTTGCGTCGGCACGTCGGTGGCGAGCGCGTTCTGCCCCAGCCCGACCAACTCGTCCACTTGGCGCTTGTCGTAGCCGCGCAGCGCGGTGGCGAAGGCCACCTCGAAGTCCGCCCGGGGATTTTCCCGGGTGCCCGTGAACCGGTGACCGAGGGGAGCATCGATGGCCGGGCCACGGGCCGGCATCGGCTTGAGCCAGCGCAGGAGGGCCCCGCCGCCCAGGGCCAGCGCGGCCCCGGCGAGGGCGGCCCTCGCGGCGCTGGGTGAATCCCTGCCCAGCAGCAGGAACAGGCCGAGCGCGAGCAGCACGACGCCGAACGCCAGGGGACGCCGATCCCGATTCGACTGCACAGCGACCCCTCGATGTCGTGAGACTGCTGCGCAGAGCATGACACGCCGGTGCCTAACTTGGCACGGCCCGCGTCCTGGCGGCTCGCACCGGCCAGCGGGGCTGCCCGGCACCGGCCGCCGGTGGTGTGCTCCGGTCGCGACCTGGCCGTTTCGCCGGTCAGGCCGCGCCGAAGCCGGGAACGGTGATGGTGCCGTCGGCCGCCAGGGGAAGGCCAGGGTTCCAGGCGACCTCCCAGAGGTGGCCGTCCGGGTCGGCGAAGTAGCCGGCGTACCCGCCGTACGACGTCTCGCGGGCCGGCTGGGTGATCTGCGCTCCCGCCTCGGCCGCCGCGGTCAGCATTCGATTCACCTCGTCGCGCTCGCGCACGTTGTGCGCCAGCGTGATTCCGGTGAACCTGCCCGCGCCAGCGTCCTCGACCCCGGCGTCCGCAGCCAGCGACTCCCGCGCCCACAGTACGACGGCGAGCCCGCCGGCCTGGAAGAACACGGTCCGCTCGACCTCCTGGCCGCGCCAGCCGAGCCGCTCGTAGAAGGCCCGGGACCGGGCCAGGTCGGTCACGCCGAGTGTGATCAGATGATCCGCTGCTCCATCCCGACAAGTATCCTGCCAAGAATTTTGTCGGTGGCGCTGTGGTTAGCGTCAGCGCTGCCGCGCCCGGTCCTCACCCGTGTTTGTGGCCGCTTTGCTCTGCTTCAACCTACGCAACGGTTTGCCGCCGAAGCCGTTGCGCCGGTTGAAGCAGAGCAAAGCCTCCCGCGTCCCTTCCCGGGGCTGCCGTGGGGCAGTGTGAATGGCGGTATTCAGGGGTCATCGGCTCGCGCCCCTTGCAAGGGCTGCGGTGAGGCTGCGTAGGAGAGGTCGGCACCGGGCGGCGGCGGCGAGGTGGGTCCCGGGCGAGGTGGCCGCTGTGCTGGGGCGTGGTGCCGGGGGTGTGGGCGACGCGGGTTGCGGCATGTTGCGGTGTTGGGGTGATCAGGCAGGGCACGGGTTGCGGCATGTCGGTGTGTCCGGCCGTGAGGGAGGCGCGGTTTGCGGCATGTTGGGGTTTCCGGGCCGGTTGAGACCGCGACTTGCGGCGTCTCGTGCGCAGGACCGCGAGTTGCGGTGTCTTGTGGGCAGGGCCGTAAGGCGCTCAGCCGAGAGGGACCCGGACGGCGACGTCGTGTTTGGGGTAGAGCGAGGCGATCTGGTCGGCGCCGTACTTGTCGCGGAACATCGCCACGATGTGGTCGACCCGGTCGGCGTCGGTGATCGGGGTGGCGCTCGACCTCAACGACGTGCCGTTCGCGGCCAGTTGGACCACCGGGATCTGCCGCACGTTCTTGTACCACTGGCTGTCCGAGCCGGTCACCGGCACCAGGAAGACGTTGTCGTTCTCCTGCACGAACCACACCGGCCGGGAAAGCTGCCGCCCGGTCCGGCGGCCGGTCACGGTCAGCTCGACCTCTTGTACGCCCTCAAGGGCGTCACCGATCGCGTTGGTCACGATCTCCTCCGACGGATCCGGCGGGCCCGCACGACGACCACCCACCACCCACGCATGTCCTTGCCGTCAGGCTATGGGCCCGGGCGGCCCCGCGGCGCCGGTTTGCCGCACCTTCCCTCGGACAGGAACTCCCGGCGCCGAGGTCGCGGCGCCGGGAGTCCTGGTCGGGCGTCGATCAGCTCAGCGGGGCGCCGCCGGGCTGCACGACGTTGTTCACCGTCAGCGTGTACGGCGCGTACTGCGTCACCTGCTCGGTCGGCTCGTCGTACGCGACGATGGCGACCACCTTCGGGAAGGCCAGCAGCGCCAGCGTCGGGCCCGCGCCGAGGGTGAAGCTCGACCTGCCGTCGACCTCGTGCTGGTAGGCGATCCTGTTCTTCTCGTCGAGACCGACGAACCGGACGTTCCAGTTCGCCACCGGGGTCGGGGAGATCTCCGACGGCGAGTCGAACGGCGCCAGGCTGGACCCGTCGCTGACCAGCGTGCCGCCCACGGTGATGTCGTCGATGCGCAGGCCACCCTCGTTGACGCCGCCGTCGCTGACGTACCGGAAGCTGAGCAGCACCTGCTGCCCGGCGTACGCGGACAGGTCGAACGAGTGCGGCTCGAAGCCGTTGGTGGTGCCGTTCAGCGCTGGGCCGAGCGGGCCGCTGACCGTCTTGTCACCGGAGATCGGGGTGTAGGTCTTGCCGCCGTCGGTGGAGACGCTGACGTAGCCGAAGTCGTAGCCGGGCTCGGCGCCGTACTTGGCGAGGAAGGTCAGCGTCGGGTTGCCGGCCGGAACGGTCACCGGGGTGACGGCGGCGGCGTCGGTGCTGCTGGCGTTGCCGGACCAGAGCACCGGGTTGCCCGGACGGTCCGGGTCGTTGCTCACCGTCGTCCAGGCCAGCGGGATCGCCGGCAGCGTCTTCGCGCCCTGGAACTTGATCGAGCGCAGGTCGCCCCGGCCCAGCGGCTTGCCGTTCGCCTTGCGCAGCTGCACGTAGTCGGCGCCGTTGGGGGCCGCGCCCGGGGTCGCGTACGAGGCCGGGTTGTCCAGGTTGACGGTGGCGTTCAGGCTGGCCGTGGTGACCTTGCGCTTGTCGCGGCCGAGCATGATGCCGAGTTTGGAGTTGCCGACGACCCGGTCGACCAGGTTCATCGTCTGGTAGTCGTGGATCACGTCGTACATGTCCTTGACGCCCTCGGCCTTCAGCGCCGCCTCGAGGCTGGCCAACCCCTGCAGGTCGCCGTCGCGGTGCAGGCGGGAGATGAAGTCCGCGCCGTAGCGGTCGTAGAGGAAGAGGAAGAAGGAGTAGGCGTTGCCGTAGTCGGCGAGCACGCCGCTCGCGGTGCTCCCCTCGTTCCAGAGGTTGATCGAGTTTTCCGGACCACCGCAGTCACGCGGGTTGGTGTTGTAGTCCGTCTTCACGATGCCGAAGCCCTGGAAGCAGTAGATGTGGCCGTCCGCGCCGGGCTGGTCGACCCGGGCCCGGGCGTCGACGTAGCCGCCGAGCGTCTGGGCGAAGTCGGAAAGGCCCTCGTTGAGCCACACCGTCTCGAACGGGTCGGCGTAGTAGTGCGCCAGGTGCTGCCACTCGTGGATGAACGTGCCCTCGTACAGGCTCGGGCGGCCCGGCCGGCTGGTGCACAGGTCGTCGGTCGGCTCGTTCGGCGGGTTCGCGCCGGTGCGGTGCGCCCAGTCGAACGCGTCGACCGTCATGATGTTGCGGTCGAGCATCTCGTTGAAGTACGAGAAGTGGAACCCGGCGATGTAGCTCGGGTACGCCGGGAACTCGTAGAAGTTGTCGTCGCGTACGTTGTCGACGAGCGTGACCGTGCGGTTGCCGGCGCCGGTGAAGTCACCGGGGAAGAGCGCGTTGCTGCCGTCCCGCTCCGGTGGGGTGCTGAACGCGGCGACCGACTTCGGGTACATGTTGGTGTCGAACTCGTTGATCAGGTGCGCGACCTGCTGGTCGGTGATCGTCGTCGTGTTCGGGATCTGCCGGCGGCAGTCACCCTCGGGGAACTCGGTGTCGTTGGCGACCCACACCTCGATGTTGTCGCCCACGCCACGCAGCGTGAACGGCTTCAGGTAGATGATGCCCTGGTAGTCGTCGAGCGCCATCCACTGGCGTACGGTCCCGACCGGCGGCGTCTCGGCGGCGGCCTTCGTCTGGCTGCGGGCCTGGGCGCGGGGCTGGTACTGGGTGGCCGTGTCGATGGGCTTGCCGTTGAAGGTGAAGTCTTTCCGGGTGAGCTCGCGGACGTCGCTGGCGAGCCCGGCGGCCGGTGCGGGGGCCGGTTTCGCCGCCACCCCGTCCGGGGCGGCCGACGCCGCCGCCGGTTGGGCGACGACGGAGAGCAACGGTAGGACGATGGCGCTGGCTGCTATCCCCGCAAGGCGGCGACGTGCCATGGAACCTCCTCGTCGATGGAAAGACCCGGCCGGCACCGGCGCGCACCGGTGCCGACGGATCCACGCACGCTGATCGAGCGCTTTCGTATCCTGTGCACGTGGGGATCGATCAGGCAAGAGGTACGGGCTCCCGGACCGGCCGCTCGGCGCGTCGCCCGGCGGGTGACGATGGTCTGCCCGGCCACCAGGTACGCGAGCCGATCTCCAGGGCCAGCGCGGGGACGAGCAGGCTGCGCACGAGGAACGTGTCCAGCAGCACCCCGACGCTGATGATGACCGCCATCTGCACCGACGGCACCAGCGGCAGCACGTTCAGCGCGCCGAAGGTGGCGGCCAGCACCACACCCGCGCTGGTGATCACCCCGCCGGTGACGGTCAGCGCGTGCAGCACACCCTGCCGGTGCCCGAGCCGTGCCGTCTCCTCCCGGGCCCGGGTGGCGAGGAAGATGGTGTAGTCCACGCCGAGCGCGACCAGGAACAGGAACGTCTGCAGCGGGATCCCGACGAACAACTTCGGGTAGCCCATCGTGTCGAGGATCAGCCCGGCGGCACCCACGGCGGCCACATAGGACAGCACCACGCTGGCCAGCAACAGCAGCGGCGCGACCAGCGCCCGCAGCAGCAGCACCAGGACGACGAAGACGACCGCGAGCACCAGCGGCGCGACTGTCCGATTGTCGCGGCTTACCGTCTGTTCCTCGTCGATCAGGTACGCGGTGTCCCCGCCCACCAGCGCCTGCGCGCCGGGCACGGCGTGCACCGCGTCGCGGAGCCGCCCGACGGTGTCCAGCGCCGCGTCGCTGTCCGGCGTGTCGGCCAGGACCGCGGCGACGCGTACCCACCGGCCGTCGGGGGACGTTTCCGGCTCGCCCACCTCGGCCACCCCCGGCACCGTACGGGCGGCGGCCACCACCTGGTCGGCCTGGCCGGCGGCGGCCAGGATCTCGGCGGGTGCGACCGTGCCGCTCGGGTAGTGCGCCTCGATCATCCGCTGGCCGGTGATCGAGCCGACCTGCGTGGTGAAGGTCTGGTCCCCGGGCAGGCCGATGCTCAAGTTGCCGATGCCGAAACTCAGGGCGACCAGCGCGGCGGCCGTGCCCATCCACACGGCGCGGGGCCGCTGCCCGACGAAACCGGCGATCCGGCGCCACACGCCGTGCTCGGCCGCCACGTCGAGCCCGACCGCGTCGGGCGAGTAGCGGGGCACGAACGGCCAGAACAGCCACCGCCCGAAGATGACCAGCACGGCCGGCAGCAGCGTGGTCATGGCGAGGAACGCCGCGGCGATGCCGACCGCACCGACCGGCCCGAGTCCCCGGGTGGACGGCAGGTCCGCGGCGAGCAGGCAGAGCAGGCCGAGCGCGACGGTCGCCGCCGACGCGGCGATCGCGCCGATCGAGCGCCGCAGCGCGACGGCCATCGCCGCGTGCCGGTCGGCGTGCCGGCGCAACTCTTCCCGGTAGCGGGCGATGAGCAGCAGCGCGTAGTCCACGCCGACGCCGAAGACCAGCACCGTCATGATGCTCTGGCTCTGGAAGTCCACGGCCAGGTCGGCGTGTGTGGCCAGCAGGTACACCACCGCGCTGGCGAGCTGGTTGGCCAGCGCCACCGTGATGAGCGGGATCAGCCACAGCACCGGGCTGCGGTACGTGATGAGCAGCAGCAACGCGACGGTGCCGGCGGTGGCCAGCAGCAGCGCGCCGTCCATGCCCTCGAACGCCTCGAAGACGTCGTCCTCGGCGGCGGCCGGCCCGGTCAGGGCGGTCTTCAACTCGGTCGGAGTGTCGGTGGCCAGGCGGTCCTTGATGGCCCGCACCGCGTCGGCGCGCTGCTCGGCGTCCCCGGCGACCGGGAAGGAGAGCAGCAGCGCCTGCCCGTCCTCGCTGGGCACCGGTGGGGGCACCTGGCTGCCGTCGGCGTACGCCATGAAGGCCGCGCGGTCGGCTTCGGCCTTGGCGCGGTCGGCGTCGGTGAGCCCGGCCTGGCGGGCGTAGACGGCGACGGCGAGGGGCTTCTGCGAGTCGGGGAACGCCTCCTCCGCCCGCTGCATCGCACGGGTGAACTCGGCGGTGGCGGGCAGCGCGCCGAGGGCGTCGTTGTCCTGCACCTCGGTCAGTTTGATGGCGAGGGGCCCGGCCGCCGCGATGAGGACGAGCCAGAAGACGAGCAGCGCGTACTTGCTGCGGCGGCCGGGCGCCAGCACGGGTTTCTTTGTCCTGGTCATGCTTTTGATCTTTCGGCGGTACGCGCCCGAGGTCAGGAGTGTCAGGACCCGTTCGCCAGGTGGTGGTAGCACCACCGATCTCGGGGAAGGGCTGGCGGAGAATGAGATCATGGACAGCTCGGTACGTGCCGTGGTGTGGCGATGGGTGCGGCCCGGTTTGACCGCCGCCATGCAGGGGGCGGCGGTGGCGCTGCTGTGCCTGGCCACCAACGTGGCGCTGTTCGTGCTGTCGGTGGTGTCGCTGGCGCTGATCCCCGTGTTCGGCATCGGGTTCGCGCTCTTCCCGGCGGTGACCGTGCTGGTGCGCTGGTCGCTGACGCTGCAACGCCGGCTCAGCCGGTCCAGCCGGGCGCCGATCGCGTCGCCGTACCAGCCGGTGCCGGCCGACGCTCCGCTCGGCACCTGGCGGCGGTTCCGGTGGGTGGCGTCGGACGCGGCGACCTGGCGGGACTTCGCCTGGCTGATTCCCGGCGCGGTCACCGGCGGGGCGTGCCTGCTCGCCTTCGTGCTGCCGTTCTACGGCCTCGAGGGCGTCCTGCTGGTGCCGCTGCTGCTCTACCTCACCATCGACTGGTACGGCTACGGCGTCTTCTGGCCGATGAACAACATCGTGCAGGCGTGGCTGTCCGTGCCGCAGGGGTGGCTGCTCCTCGGCGGCGGGCTGGCCGTCGCGCCGTGGCTGATGTGGCTGCACTTCCGCTTCGCCGGTTTCTTCCTCGCCCCGACCCGGGCGCAGGAGTTGGCGCTGCGGGTGCGTCACCTCGCCGCCACCCGCGCCGACACCATCGACACGCAGGCCGCCGAGCTGCGCCGTATCGAACGCGACCTGCACGACGGGGCGCAGGCCCGGCTGGTCGCGCTGCGGATGAGCATCGGCCTGGCCGAGGAACTGCTGGCCGAGGATCCGGCGAGGGCGGCGCGGCTGCTCGGCGAGGCACAGGAGGCCAGCGGCCAGGCCCTGGTCGAGCTGCGTGATCTCGTACGCGGAATCTATCCACCGGTGCTCGCCGAACGTGGCCTGGACGGCGCGGTGCGGGCCCTCGCGCTCACCGTCGTCCTGCCGGTGGAGGTCGAGGTTGAGCTGCCCGGCAGCCCGCCGGCGGCGGTGGAGTCCGCGGCGTACTTCGCGGTGGCCGAGCTGCTGACCAACGTGGCCAAGCACAGTGGCGCTGGGCGGGCCTGGGTTCGTCTGGCCCACTCGGACGGACTGCTGCGCGTTCAGGTCGGCGACGACGGGCGCGGCGGCGCCGCGTTCGACGCCGGCAGCGGTCTGGCGGGTGTGCGACGCCGGCTGGCCGCCTTCGATGGCACGATGACCGTGACAAGTCCGCCCGGCGGACCCACCGTCGTGACCATGGAGCTGCCGTGCGAGTTGTCATCGCGGAGGATCTCGCCCTCCTCCGGGACGGGCTGACCCGCATCCTCGACGCGTACGGCTTCCAGGTGGTCGAGGCGGTCGCCGACGGGCCGTCCGTGCTGCCGGCGCTCACCCGGCACCGACCCGACGTCGCCGTGCTCGACGTACGCCTGCCGCCCACCTTCACCGACGAGGGCCTGCAGGCGGCGCTCGCGGCCCGCACGCGGTTTCCCGGGCTGCCGATCCTGGTGCTGTCCCAGCACGTCGAGCAGTTGTACGCGCGGGAACTGCTCGCCGACCGGGGCGGGGGAGTCGGCTACCTGCTCAAGGACCGGGTGTCGAACGTCGGCCAGTTCATCGACGCGGTACGCCAGGTCTCCTCGGGCGGGATGGTGATGGATCCCGAGGTGGTGTCGCAGCTGCTGGCCCGTAACGCGGGTGCCGACCGGTTGGGGGAGTTGACGGCGCGGGAGCGGGAGGTGCTGGGGCTGATGGCCGAGGGGCGGTCGAACGCGGCGATCGCCGGGCGGCTCTTCGTCACCGAGAAGGCGGTCAGCAAGCACATCAACAACATCTTCAGCAAGCTGGGCATGCCGCCGTCCGACGACGACAACCGCCGGGTGCTGGCGGTGCTCGCATATTTGAACGGCTGACGACAGGTCCGTTTGCTCTCCGAGGCAGCAAGCGCCGTTTCGCCGTAACGGCGGTGTCCCGGCCGCTCGGACACCGCCGTACCGACGAAACGGAGTTGCCCGGCGCGCAAGCCTTGGTGCCGGGGCGTGGCCCTGGGCGGCAGCCCGGTGGCGTACCCGGAGCATCGCGGGCAGCGCCGACTGCAGCCTGCACCCTCCGCTGTCGGCTGACCCGCATCGGCGTGCGGCCGGCCTCCCGGGACCGGCCGCAC